>NZ_VMHE01000040.1 GCF_007559425.1 Allobacillus salarius
AACAGGAAAAGCATTTTTCAAGCGGAAGTGTAAAAAGGATACGAGCAAAAAGTGTAAAAATCTACTTGACGTCTACACAAAACTGTATTAGAACAAATTAATTAATAAATTAACAGCCCCTAAGGATTTTATAACAAGTCTGAAGGGGTTTTATATTTGGTCTTTGAAAAAGTCACAAAAGGGGAATAAGTGTTCTGTTTTTGTTCAACTATTCTATGTTTAAATGGTATAATAGTATATGGAAGAACATTGAAGAGGAAGGTAGAGCGATGGTAAATAATATAAAACCTTTAATCTATCAACCAGAGGGCAGGAATCCATCAGTAGAAGTTAAGATAGCAGATGAAACAGTTTGGATGACACAGAAAGCGATAGCAGAGTTATTTCAAAAGGGTGTAAATACTATTAATGAACATATTAAAAATATCTTTAAAAGCCTGGAAACTCATCTCAGATAGAGCAGATGCAGAGAAGGAAGATATGGGACTTACCTCTTGGAAAGGTGATAAAGTACGCAAGAGAGATGTAACGATTGCAAAGAATTACTTGAATGAAAAAGAGATGAGGGCTCTTAATCGTATTGTTACTAGGTATCTAGACTATGCAGAAGATCAAGCCGAAAGAAATAGACCTATGTATATGAAGGACTGGAAAAATAAACTTGATGCTTTCTTGGAATTTGATGAGCGTGAAATCCTACATGATGCTGTAAAAGTGGAAAAGGTTGTAGCAGATAAAATAGCTATTGAAGAGTATGGGAAGTATCATCAACTTCGCATTGTTCAAAATACCTCTAACGACTTTGATAAATTTATTGAAAATAATAATCTGAAGAAATAATTGTATGATCACTTCCGCGTATGTTTCTACTACGAATCAAAATAGAAGCGTACCTACTTTCTCGGTACACTTCTAAATAAATGAGATTTTCTTATTAAAATGCCGGTACAGCTGATTCTCCTTCACGTCCCGTTAGAAACTCTCTTACCTCTTCACTTGTCATTGCTTCCCTTAACTGTTGAATTAATTCAGAATCCGCATTATCTTCGCGGGCTACTAATGTAATCGCAAATTTGTTATCTTCTTTTTCTGTGATAAGTGCATCATCAGCTGGTGTTAAATCTAAATGGCTCGCATGTGTTGGGTTCATAATAACTCCATCCACATCTTCATATAAACGTGATAACGCAGCAATTTCTGTTTGTTCAAAACTGAAGTTGTGTGATTCATCGATAATATCATCTAATCCATATTGCTCTCCGTCAATCTCATTTAGCTCAATCAAACCATGGGATGCTAATAAGCGTAAAGAACGATCCACATTAGATGGGTCATTGGCAATACCAATTGTTATGTCATCTGGTAATTCATCAATACTTTCATATCCATCTGCATAAAGGCCGAAGTTAGCAAAATAAATCGGTTGAACGTCAACTAAGTTACCATCGGCATTTTCATTAAATTGTTGCATGAATGGTACATGTTGTGAAAAGTTTGCATCGATCTCTTTGTTTTTTAGTGCTTCATTTGGCTGTATGTAATCGCCCATCTCAACAACTTCTACCTCAATACCATCTTCGGCGAGAAGTTCTTTTGCAATTTCTACAACATCTGTCATTGGTGACTCAACAGCTGCAACTCTTAATGTTTGTACGTCATTTTCTTCATTTGCATTATTATCTGTTTGATCATCGCCACTACATGCAACTAGAAATGTTACGAGAGCGATCATGATTACTAATAGTGATTTTTTCATAGATTGTTCCCTTCTTTCTACCTTTTATCTATTTTTCTTGCTAAGGTTATCCCTGAATATTGGATAATTTGTACAAATATCACGATAATGATAATGATATAAACCATTAAATCTGTTCGATATTGTAAATAACCATATCGAATGGCAAAGTCCCCAATTCCGCCACCACCGACAACCCCCATAATCGTTGAATAGGAAATAAAACTAATTGTGGATGTCGTCATACTTAAAACGAGGGCAGAACGTGATTCAACATATAAAAACTTAAAAATAATATCTTTAACGGATGCTCCCATCGAGACAGCTGCTTGAATCACCCCCTTTGGTACATCGAGTAGGGATTGCTCCACAAGTCGTGAGTAGTGTGCAATGGCAATCACCATCATAGGAAGTGTTGCGGCAGCTGTACCTATTGCAGTTCCCATAACAAATCGCGTAAATGGGATCATAAAAATTACGAGTAGTAAAAATGGGAATGAACGAATAATGTTCACGAGTAAATTTAAAGATGAAAAAACGAGTCTGTTCTCTAGTAATTGTCCCTTACGACATAGAAATAAAAATGTTCCAATGGGTAGTCCAACTAACAATGCCGCTAATACTGAAAAACCTACCATAATAGATGATTCGACAATTGACTCCCAAATCTCAGATTGATACTCCACTAATACTTCAGGAAGGATTGGAATCACCTCCTGACTTCAGCTGTTCGACAAATGTTGCTGCCCCTTTCTTGCTTTTATTTACACCTGTCGGCTCTATTTCTACTACCTCATAAATTTGCCCATCTTCCATCACTGTTACTCGTTCAGAGAGGCTTCTAATGACTTCCATCTCATGACTCACAATGATGATGGTTACGTTAAGTTGCTGATTAATTTGCTTTAGTACCTCAAGTATTTCCATTGTCGTTGTTGGATCAAGTGATGATGTTGGCTCGTCACATAACAAAACGCTAGGATTATTAACAATGGCACGTGCAATAGCGACACGCTGTTTTTGTCCCCCACTAAGTTGTCTAGGATACTTATCTTTATAGGCTTCAAGACCGACGAAACGCAAGCTCTCCATCACGCGTTCTGTTCGGTTCTTTTTTGCTATTTTGGCAATTTCTAATGACACAGCGACATTATCAAAAACCGTTTTGTTGCCGACTAAATGAAATCCTTGAAAAATCATGCCTAACGACTGGCGTATATTTCGAATCTCTTTGCCTTTTAAATGATTGATTTTTTTATTGTTAATAATGACATCGCCATCATCAGGTTTTTCAAGTAAATTCATCATACGCAATAATGTAGATTTTCCTGCGCCACTCGAGCCAATAATACCGTGGATTTCCCCAGGTTTAATGTTTAATGATATGGATTGAATCGCTTTAAACGCGCCGTATCGTTTGGTAACATTCTGTAAACTAATCATAGAAGCCTCCAATCTTGCAGTCAAGTGAAAGTTCGATCGGTATATTACAATCTCTTTCAAGTTGTTATATATTTAAATTCTATAATGAGTGTAATAGTTACTACATGTCTAATCAATGGTTAAACCGGCAAGTAGAAGCCGTACGTTCTTCTACTTACACAGTTTAGATTACACTATTTCGTGGTCTCTGGTCTCTTTTGTAATTACGATGAGCTTACACTTTATCTGTATGCGACGGACTATTCGCTGAAATGGAAACGGTCATGACAGTATGACTGGATCCACCTTCCACTGTCGCAGTAAATACTTTTTCTAAGCCGTTGAATACTTGGATTGCTTCGCCTTCTAAGCGTGTTGCTAAAGGAGCAGAAGAAACAGAAACAAACGATTTCATTGCTTCGATTTGTTGAAAAATAAGATCCATATAATCGCCATTACCTAAAGGGTAGAGGGAGAACTTCGCTGCAACATATTGCTTTGTATCTTCCACCTTTTCTTTGTTCAGCGGGATTTCATCAACTTCAAACGTGGTTTCTTCGCCAGGCTCACCTGGACATCCACACATATACGTAGCTTGAAAGGCAACATGTTTCCCGGTCTTTGCCGCATGGACAAATAGCGCTTTTGTTACATCGAAAACGTGGGTGGACGTGCCGCGTACACTGGTTGAAACATCATCTGTTTCCAACCAAACGTTTGATGTATCCACTTCATCTAACGCGCCGAGAATGATGTCCTTAAAATCATCACTCATCGGATGAATGGAAAAACTCGCACTTACGTTTTGGTTATTACAAGATTGATTTTGCATCATCATTCCTCCTCATCGATATGTTTAAAATTGAATGACTTCCATAATTCTTCTTTTCCACTGAAGAAATTCTTCTGAAAGCAGTAATTCTTCATCCCGTGGTCTCTTAAATGGGACTTCGATGACTTCTTTAATTTCTGCAGGATTGACGGATAAGATAATAATTTTGTCAGACAAAAATAATGCCTCATCAATATTGTGTGTAATAAACAGAATCGATTGTTCGTCATCCTCCCAAATGGATAGGAGCCACTTTTGCATGTCTGTTCGCGTAAATTCATCTAGAGCAGAGAACGGTTCATCGAGCAACATTAAGGATTGCGGACTTAACAAAGCACGGATGAAAGCGACCCGTTGTTTCATGCCACCGGATAACTCGTGAGGATACGCATGAATCACATCACCGAGTCCTGCTCTTTCTAACATCGCTTCAGCTCGTTCGTAATCTTTCTTTCCTTGTAGTTCCTGGCCGACTAACACGTTTTCCATAATCGTTCGCCATGGAAATAAGGAGGCTTGCTGTGGCATATAACTTATGAATCCACGTTTATTGGTTATATTTTCTCCGCTTAAATAGATTTCACCAGCATCTGGCTCAAGAAGGCCTCCAATTAGACTGAACATCGTACTTTTTCCACTTCCGGAGGGACCGATTACTGAAACAAACTCTCCATTCGATACGTGAAGTGAAATTTCCTGGAGAACTTGTTTTTGTCCAAAAGACTTACTTACATGACGTAATTCCAACATCTAATTGTTTTCCCCCTTCTGCTGCCAGCGAATGAAAAACTTCTCCAATAGTAGAATCAGTCCGTAAAAGGCTAAGCTGATGATCATTGCAACGATAATCGCTACAAATACACGTGATGTTCGATAGGAAGAAGCGGCAAGTGTCATAAATACCCCAATCCCTTTTTGTGCACCTAACCATTCGGATACGACGGCTGCCATGACGCTGTATGTTCCTGCGATTTTCAATCCTGAGAATATTGACGGAACGGCATGTGGCAATTCCAATTTCCAGAACAACTGCGCTTTATTCGCACCCATCATTTTCATATAGTGGACTAACTCCCGGTTCGTTTGTGTAAATCCACCTAAGGCAGAAACCGCAATCGGAAAGAAACAGGCTAACGTAATGATGATTAACTTAGGCAACGCATTGAATCCGAACCAGATTACTAGTAACGGGGCCAGAACGATAATCGGCATGTTCTGAGAAATAATAATAAAAGGAAAAAACGTTTCTCGAACTCTCGGCATTAGATGTAATATCGTCGCCACCCCTAAACCGACTGTTGTCCCGATGAGAAAGCCCGAAACGGATAATGTTACGGTTGATTGTAGATGCGGTAAAAATGTCGGAATAACACTTCGAGCTTCCATCACAATATCGGAAGGGGCAGGGAGTAGCCATTCCTCAATGGAAAAAAGTCGTGTCGCTACTTCCCATAGCCCGATAAATAATAAGATGGCAAGGAATGGTCTCCAAATTTTTTTAAGGACACTTGTATTCATTCGTATTTCTCCACGAGTTCGTCCATTGTTATTCCTTCTGGCCGGTAAGCAATTTTAACTTGGGAGATGACGCTTGGAGCACCTAACGATGACATTTTTTCATTCATTTTCTTCACGATTTGTAGTAGCTCCGACAGTTCGCCCTCCATCGTTGTTTCCAGTGGATGTACGCTGTATTTCACATTTGTAGCCTCGATTACAGCAATTGCTTCGTCTACATATGAATATAAATCTTGATCATCGACCTTAGGAATTATTTGAATACTTAGCAACGCATTTGCCATAAAACCACTCCTATTTTTTCTGTAATCCATGAACCTACTTCTCTGGCAAAAACTCATTCGTAAATGCTTGATCAATCTCTACTGCTTCATCGATAATGTCATTTTCGAATAGAAAGTCAGCAAATTTCTGCCATCTTTCTTGTTCTTGGATACCAAATTGTTCGGCATCATCTTTATACCGAGGCGATAGCCATTCTTGACTGCGCTTAACCAATTCAGGATTAAGATCTGGAACATCATCGATTAATATTTGTGCGGCTTCTTCTGGATGTTCTATGGCATACTCATAACCTTTAACGGCGGCATGTGTGAAAGCTTTTACCAATTCTGGGTCAGAAGAAATCATTTCTTCACTTGTAGCAAGAATCGGTGTGTAGAAATCAAGCTTATCGGAAAAGTCAGCAAGATAAACCATATTTAAATCTACACCTCTTAGTTCTGCTTCAATTCCAGTCCAACCATAATAGACAAGGGAGAAGTCGACATCTCGTTCAACAGCAACAAAAAAGTCAGAGTCCCCCGTTGTAATGAAATCAACATCTTCTACGTCGGCATGATCATTTTTCATTATTGTTTTCATCATCGCTTTTTCAAGGTCAGAACCGTACGCTCCAAACTTTTTCCCTTCAAAATCTTTTGGCGAAGTAATCCCTTTTTCTACAGGGGAAGCATAACCGGCTGTATTATGTTGCATCACTGCAGCGATCGAGACGAGAGGAAGACCTTCTGAACGTGCCTGTGTGAGACCTTCTTGGTAACTAATTCCAAAGTCTGCTTTTCCAGCGGCTAGCAGCTGATTCACGCCAACTTCTCCAGGTAATAAGATTTCAACATCTAGCCCTTGTTCTTCGAAATAACCCTTCTCTTTTGCGACATAAATCCCTGTGTGGTTCGTATTCGGTGTCCAATCGAGTGCGAATTTTACAGGTGTTAGGTCAGCATTGCCTTCTTCGTCACCTCCATTACTTTCATCGCTTTGACCACAAGCTGCTAAGAAAATGATTCCTACAAACAAAATGATGCTCATCCATTTTTTCACGTGAATACCCCCATTTGTTTTTCGCTATATTAGTAGGGTCCCTTTTAGAAAAAACGGCAAACCAGCGCTTTAACATAAAATAAAAAGTGCGCTAAAGGGTGGTCCTTTAGCGCACAGGAATAATCTCATTTATGTAAAAATGATTCGAATGAAATGTTCCCTCCGCTGGTGCCAACCAGATCAGGTTCAAAGGGTCAGTATTTCAAGAATACAATCTCAGCTAGCATCACTAGCGCCCCTACATATAACGTATGAAATTTTTATTAATGCCTTACAATCCACAGTATGCCATAGGAAGAAGATGCTTGCAAATAAATATTTCGAAGAGAGGAAATTGGGAGAAAAATAACTACATAGATTATCAGAGATAGTTTCTGGTGCTAGTAAGTAATGGCAATATTATAACGATTTGCTAGTCCCATGTAATACACCAAACATCGAATTGACAAACCAACAATATTAGATATACTATTAATCTGAAAGCGCTTTTATTTTTATGTAACTTGTCTACTCAAGTAGTTGAGTGTCAAGTCACCGTTTATTAGCGTATAGAATGAATAGTCATCATCTTGAACTAGAAATTACTGAGACAAGCGTCATACACGATATTGAAAATGCGATTAAGGCTGTAAAAGAGTTTAGAAAACTTGGTTTCTCCGTTGCATTAGATGATTTTGGCACAGGGCTATCTTCGTTGTCGTATTTAAAAAGAATTCCTATTTCAACGATTAAAATTGATAAGTCCTTTGTGGATGGTGTTCCGCAATCAGAAAAAGATTCTTCGGTATTAAGTGCAATTGTTAAACTGTGTAACTCTTTAAAATTACAGGTAGTCATTGAGGGAGTAGAAGTAAAGGAACAATTTGATTTTATTACTTCGTTGTCAGAGTCCATGTATATTCAGGGGTATTATTTTTCTCGCCCACAAAATCCAGAAGATCTTATTGCTTGGATTCAAGAAAGGGAGTTACATGTTAACGCTCAGTTAATCAATTAAAGTGAATCAATTCGTTTTTCTACAAAAAAAGAGACCGTTCTCCAAAAGTAAGTAGTTCCGTTTCGGTGGAGAAACATACGAAATAGCATATCTTTTAACAGACCAAATCGCATATGATTTGGTCTCTTCTTAGTTTGCCCGGCATGGGTGAATTCTAACGGGTGAAAGTCCCGAGTGTGACCTGGTAGCGGTAAGCACATAGTCAA
>NZ_VMHE01000041.1 GCF_007559425.1 Allobacillus salarius
TATCTCGATGCACTTTTCATGTATAGTGCAGTTCAATTTGTCGTCGAGAGCACGTCTCGATGACATTTTCGTGCATTATGCAGTTCAATTTGTCATTGAGAACCTATCTCGATGCACTTTTCATGTAAAGTGCAGTTCAATTTGTCGTCGAGAGCGTATCTCGATACACTTTTCATGTATAAGGCAGTTCGATTTGTCATCGAGAACCTATCTCGATGCACTTTTCGTGTATAAGGCAGTTCGATTTGTCATCGAGAGCACGTCTCGATGACATTTTCATGCATTATGCAGTTCGATTTGTCATTGAGAGCATATCTCGATACCATTTCTCGCACTCAAGCAGTTGAATTTGTCATTGAGAGCACGTCTCGATACCATTTCTCGCACTCAGGCAGTTCAATTTGTCATCGAGAACGCCCTTGCTATTTATTAAGTTTTCGTTTGTTTTGTTCAGGGTATTGATAACTTAAAGAAAAGGATGACCGGAAGGAGCTTATTAACATGAGCGATTTATTCAAGAAAGGTTTATCAATCGGTGCAGGATTAGCGGCAGTTGGAAAAGAGCAAGCTGAAAAAATTTTAAAGGAACTACGTGAAAAAGGGGAGCTTTCCCAACAGGAATCGAATAGCTTATTATCAGAAATCGAAGCGAAAGGTGAGCAAAGTCAAGAAGAGTGGAACCAGAAGGCACAAGCGAGGCTAAGAAAGAAGCTTGAGGATTTAGATGTGCCAACGAGAAAAGATTATGAACGATTGGAAAACCGCATCCATCAACTTGAACGCCAGCTGAATAAAGAACAGTAAATACCGTAGATGATGAAAAGGAGGGGATAGGAATTATTCGAAAGCAGATGCGCCATATGGCTAGATATCGTGATATAGCTACAGCATTTACGAGAAATGGCTTCGGATTTTTCGTAAAGGAATTAGGTTTGGACCGTGTTTTTTCATTGCCCCGTCGCCTGTTAGTCAATCGTGAACAAAATTCAGAGGATAAAACAACAGGTGAACGAATTCGTCATTTTTTAGAAGATCTTGGACCGACATTCATCAAAGTGGGACAGCTTGCGAGCACACGACCAGATCTGATTCCAAAAGATATAAGAAAAGAATTATCAAAACTTCAAGACCATATATCTCCTGTTCCCTTTGAACAAGTGAAAGAAATTGTTGAGGAAGAGTTGGATGGCAAGATGGAAGAAATGTTCTCTTCATTTGAGCAGTCACCATTAGGAGTTGCTTCAATTGGACAAGTCCATGAAGCTGTTCTGTCGACCGGTGAAAAAGTAGCAGTGAAAGTCCAACGTCCCAATGTCGGTAAACAAGTACATATCGACTTGGAAATCCTTCATGAAATGGCAGAGCGAGCAGAGAAACGGTTGGATTGGGCACGTCGTTATCAAGTTGTTGATGTTGTTGCCGAGTTTAAAAAGGCGATTAAAGATGAGTTGGATTATGAGCATGAAGGTCGAAATGCGGATTTAATGGCCAAGCAATTCGAGAACGATCCGACTGTATATATCCCCGAGATATACTGGGATTATACGACGAAAAAGATCCTAACGATGGAGTATATAGAAGGTATTAAGCTTGATGATCAGGAAAGTTTATTCGAAGCTCAATGTGACAATGAGTGGCTTGCTGAGAAGCTCGTTCAAGCCATATTCTATCAAATGTTCGAAGATGGCTATTTTCATGCCGACCCTCATATCGGCAACTTTTTTGCGTTACCTGAAGAAGAAGGTATCGCCTTCATGGATTTCGGGTTGGTAGGACGACTCTCAAAGGAGATGCAACGAGATCTTGCTTCAATAGTTATCGCCATGACGAGTCAAGACACGAAAAAAATGACCCGAGCGATGAAGCGGATGGGTGTCGTTCCGGCTGATATTGATGAACATGAATGGGAAGGTGACGTCGATCAATTCCTCATCAAGTATTATGATGTGCCTTTTAGTGAAATTAGCTTAGGACAGGCTATAACGGATATGTTTCAAATCGCTCATAAACATCAGATTGAAGTACCATCAGATTTCACGCTTATTGGAAAAACGATACTGACATTAGAAGGTGTCGTTGCAGAGTTGGATCCCAATTTCAGCATCATCACCGCCGCTGAACCATTTGGTCGGAAGCTGATGCGGGATAAGTACCATCCGAAAAGGTTTGCAAGAGAAATCTATAATCACGTCGATGAATACGCTGATGTCATTGAGGATATGCCGGAGATTGTCCGGGAGCTGACAGCTTTAGCGAAAGAACGGAAGATACCCGTCGAGATAAAAATGCCAGCATTGAACTATCTTCTTTCTAAAATGGACCGTGTCAGTAACCTGCTGTCATTTAGCATCATCTTGTTAGCATTCAGTTTGATCATGACCGGTGTCATCATCGGATCTGCGATTGCTGGTCAAAGCTCTGTCCTGTGGGATATACCAGCACTTGAAATAGGATTTGTCATTGCTGTTGGTATGTTGGCTTGGATGATCTACTCTATATTCCGTTCCGGGCGTTTTTAGTGTAAAACCGAGAATGTTATAGTAAAATAATATTGTAGAAAAACTTTTATGTGGAGATGTTTAAATGAGCTTTAAAAATATAACAGTGGAGATGAAAACTCCAAAAAGATTGCACAGTATCTAAAGGAAAACTATATAGACCAAGGAAAGATGGGTATTTCATCTGGTGAAGGTTTTTATACGTATCCAAATCCATCTTATCAAGACCCTGATTTCTTAAATAAGTAGGACAGATTATTAATAGCGTATAACCTATTTCAGTAATGAGGTTATACGCTATTCTTATATTCCAGTCAAAATGTGTCATAAAACAAGTAAGAGGTATTTAAGCATGTAAATATTTGTGATATAATATATAACGTTTATAAGTTATGTTTGAATAATAAAATTGTGCTGGAGGACAGCGCTTACATAAGCGAATACTCACTACAATTTGTAAGGGAAGGTTACTTATGAGTGAAACAACAAATAAATCAGATGTGATTCTTATTGGTGCAGGGATTATGAGTGCGACATTAGGATCTATTTTAAAAGAATTGGACCCAAATATGAGCATTAAAGTGTTTGAAAAGCTAGATGGCCCTGGTGCTGAAAGCTCGAACGAATGGAATAATGCTGGTACAGGGCACTCCGCTTTATGTGAACTGAACTATACGCCAGAAAAGCCAGATGGAACAATCGAAACAACCAAAGCTCTAAAAATTAATGAACAGTTCCAGGAATCGAGGCAGTTTTGGTCTTATTTAGTAGATAAGGGACTTATGGATAAACCGAGAGAATTCCTAATTCAGCTACCACATATGAGTATTGTTCATGGAAAAGAAAATGTTGAGTACTTGAAAAAGCGGTATGAAGCATTAGTCGATAATCCGCTATTTGAAAATATGGAGTTCTCGGATGATCCTGAAAAATTGAAGGAATGGATTCCATTAATGATGAAAGAACGTGAAGTTAGCGAACCTATAGCTGCAACACGTATCGATGACGGGACAGATGTGAACTTTGGTGCGTTGACACGTAAACTGTTTGAACACTTGGAAACGGAAGGCGTTGACATCAACTACAAGCATAGTGTCGATGATCTTGAGCAAAATGAAGATGGCACATGGGAAGTAAAGGTTCGAAACGTCGCAAGCGGAAACGTTACCTTCCATGAAGCGAACTTCGTCTTTATCGGTGCTGGTGGCGGAAGTATTCATTTACTACAAAAGACAGGCATTCCAGGCAGTAAAGGAATAGGCGGATTCCCGGTAAGTGGAGAATTCCTTTTCACACAAAAACCTGAGCTTGTGAAAGAACACTATGCCAAAGTGTATGGAAAAGCACCGGTTGGAGCGCCACCGATGTCCGTTCCGCATTTAGATACACGGATGATTGAAGGGAAAGAATCATTGCTTTTCGGTCCATTTGCAGGCTGGTCTCCGAAATTTTTGAAGACGGGATCAAACGCAGATCTGTTCAGTTCCATTAAACCGAATAACTTAACGACGATGTTAGCGGGTGGAATGAAAAACTTTACGTTAACCAAATACCTCATTTCGCAATTAATGCTATCGAAAGAGAAGCGGATGGACCAGTTACGCGAGTTTATCCCAACTGCTAAAGATGAAGATTGGGAAATGACAACAGCTGGTCAGCGCGTGCAAATTATTA
This sequence comes from Allobacillus salarius, assembly GCF_007559425.1. Classification (GTDB taxonomy): domain Bacteria; phylum Bacillota; class Bacilli; order Bacillales; family Alkalibacillaceae; genus Allobacillus; species Allobacillus salarius. The sequence goes on from NZ_VMHE01000041.1 coordinate 4,173, forward strand.
AAGATACAGATGAAGGCAAAGGAATTCTGAAGTTTGGTACGGAAGTAGTTAGTTCGGAGGACGGTTCAATGGCTGCGTTATTAGGGGCGTCGCCGGGTGCTTCTACAGCTGTTTCCATCATGTTTGAATTGATTGAAAGATGCTTCCCAGACCGTGTTAAAGAATGGCAGCCAAAATTAAAAGAAATGGTTCCTTCGTATGGCCAATCCTTAAAAGATAATCCAGAACTTGTTCGTGAAGTGAAAGAATTCACAGCAAAAAAACTAGACTTTCAACACGTTGAATTTGAAGCGACTCATTCATAATAAAAAGGAGCATCGACTGTTTAATGGCAGTTCATGCTCCTTTTTTATGTACGATATAACCGGAGAGAAGAAATTCTTAGTCCTCGATTCCCCAGTTCATCTTTAAGATATCTTTTAGCTGTTCTAGTCGTTTTTGACCAATGTGCTCGGCAATTTCCTTTTCTAAATTCGCCTGTAATTGCTCATTTTTTTCATAGCATTCTTTTCCGAAAGCTGTTAATTGAATTCGTTTTTCTTTTCGATTGTTTTCCTGTTCACCTACCTCGACGAGTCCTTTCTCTTGAAGCTGCTTGATGAACTTGTGGGTTGCTTGTCGGGTAATATCGACGCTTTTGGATATAAAGGAAACAGTCGTTTCTTTCTCCTGATAAATGCGTAACAATATAAACCATTCAGATTTAGAAATGGGGAGTTCGTGATGACGATTCCACTGTGCTTCAGATATTTTACGTAACTTCAGATGCCGTTCACTGATTAAATCAAGTAAATCTAATTGATGTAAGTTGAAGCTCACTCTGTTCACTCCTATTTTATTTTCTTAAGTTACTATACAAAAAGATTGGCATTAAATCAACTTAGTTGACAAAAATGTATAAAAGGGATATACTTAAAGTAAACTAAGTTGACAATTCAACATAAGGGAGCCAATATAATGCTGAGCATTGGAGATTTGATTGTTTATTCATCACATGGAATATGTCGAGTAGAAGATATTAAAGATCAAACGTATGGTGGCGTTACGAAAAAGTATTACATGTTACAGCCGGTTGATAATGATCAGAATTTGACAATTCATGCTCCTGTTGAAAGTAAACAAAAAAACATGCAACGAATCATGAACAGATCAGAGGCTGAAAAAGTCATTGAAACGTTCAGTGGAGAAGGGGTTGAATGGATTGAAAGACCCCAACAGAGAACGAGAGATTATAAAAGTATCTTGAATCAAGGTGACCGCTTGGAAATTGCGAAGGTAGCAAGTACGTTACTACGCAAAAAGCAAGAAACAGAAGAAGAAGGCCGAAAGTTTAGTGAGCTAGATGGGAAACTGCTGAAAAACATCCAAGACATTCTGTTCAGAGAAGTCGCTATTGTTTTAAACAAACCATATGAAAAAGTCGTAAAGAAAATCGATGAATTAGTTGCACAGTAAATCGATGAAATAAATATACAAAATGAAGCTTGAGACCGAAATGTGTGTTCATCACATGCTTTTGGCTCAAGCTTTTTTTGTGTGTAATTTAGTTACGTCATAACCTCTCCATATTCACAAAAGGTCTCGAATAATCGAGTTCGCCCTTCATTCGTTTAACAAGAACCTGGTTTCCTTGAAGCCATTTGTTGAAGTCAAACATAACAGGCATGCGATTTGGACCGATGACAAACCAAGCTTTCATCTCTTTCGGAAAGTAGGCAGATGTGTGAATGGTACCAGCGGATGCATCATATTTATTGGAGAAAACATCATATTGTGGATCATTCATCACCCGAAATGCCTGCATCGGATTGGTTGAATGCTTTTGTTGCTCTTGAATGGTTTTCTCACGCTGTCTTGTTTCCTCTTGTCGATAGCGATTTTCTTCATCGAGCAAATGAAAATGATTGGTGCACACATTCGATTTCCGGGAGACAACCTTTCTTGGAGAAGCCTCAATGACATAAGATTCACCACTTCGATCTAAGAGCACATAACTAAAGGAGTGACGATGAGGAATCTCTTTTAGTAAATCGATTGCTTCATCTACATTCGCGCAATTTTCCAAAACAATTCGTCCAATCATATTGCAAATGAAACCATCACTTGATTTTTTGCTATGGGTGAAGTTATAGCCTAGCACCAATCCTTTTTCGTTCATCCCATCGATCCGGCCGGTAATTTGCATGGAAGGTCCAAGGACAGCATACCCTTGATCGGTTGGCTGATAAAACATATACCTTCCTTCATAGCCAACGGGATGGCTGTCATAGTTTCTTACCATAAAGTCCGGTTCCGTGAAAATCGAACACCCACTCCGGACAAACTCCTTATAATAGCCACCAAAGAGTCGGTAAGCCTCCGTTAAACTCATCTCCAATGCATCAGCAAGCCCGTGAATTTCTTCCAAAATGGCTGGAGAAAACCGGTTAATTACCTGTTCGAAGAGTTTTTTATCAATAATAAAATGACGGTCTTTCTTTGGACCCCATTGTTTTTGACGGTTATGAATAATCGGGGAACCCTTCAGAAGCTTCCCTTGGTAGTAGCCAAAATAATAATGACTACCCCGGTATTGAAACACGTCGCTATAATAGTTCATGGAATTCATTCCTTATTGTTGAGTACTTCCTGCCAGTTTAATCGAAGAGGAGTGGGAAGGGAATTGGAATGCTTGTTCACCAATTGGTGTAGGTGAAAACCTCGGTTAACATTTTTTTAGATTGATATAAATTGGATTTTTCTATAAATTCTTGATTTTATCCCCTTTTAACATAATTGATATGATAAAATGTTATTTAACCATTTAATCAATAGGGGAATTTTCTACAATGAGTAAAAAAATGATTCTGTACATGTTAATAGCGGTTTTTTTAATTAGTAGAATCAATTTCATAATTGCTCTTTTTAAAAATACAAAGACTTCTCCAATGTTTTGAATTGCATTTTTAAAAACAGAA
>NZ_VMHE01000042.1 GCF_007559425.1 Allobacillus salarius
CAGACCGAAAGCGAGGAGGGGAAATAACCCTCCACCGGATCACCCTACTTTTTTACACAAACTTATTGACGGTACCAAGTTGTCTGTGCTATTTGAAGAAACAAATAATATAGAAAAAGTCCATGATTTAGTAACTATTGTATTGAAGTTTATTCAATTAGTTAGTCACCAGTTAAAAATTAATTTTAAGCCTATAATAATCGTGGGCAAAATTGATGGAAGAAGGCAAAAGTTAGGTACCTACCATAATAAACCATATGAATTAAGGAATATTAATGCTTTCCCTGTTATACAGTATGATTATTTCAAACCTTATATTGGACAATTATTACAATTTGCTGCTGATAATAAAAATATAAACTTGAATTTTTATCCTAAAGATATTAATGAATCGTATTCCTACGATATCGAAAGATTCCTTGCGATTTTCGCTGCATTTGAAAATGAATGCAAGGAGAATCCTGCCCTATACGAAAGAAAAGTAGATAACTCTCCCATGTTGATAAAAGAAGATTTATTGGAGGTAATAAATAATTTCGGTAACAATGATCAAATTAGTGCTGATGATAGAATTTTTTTAAGTCTAGTAAAAGGTAGAATTGCTCAGTTAGGCACTCAGTTTGGTCAGAGGAAAAAAATAGAAAATGCATATAAACAAAATATTAATATTCTCGAAGAATCGATGGAATTTATATTTCCAAGTGGGTTCAAAATAGAAGAAGTAGCAAGTTTTTTAGTGGAGTTAAGAAATAAAATCGTACATAGTAATTTTCATACCATATTTGACAGAGAAGAAACAAATATTATTCGATTTTTAGAGATTTTAACGTACGTAATGCTATTTAAAAGAATTGGAATTGAGGATAAAGGAATTGAAATATTGATAGGAGTTGTTTTTGGCTGCAATACAAAACATATGCAGATTTAATCGTTAAATCTGAAGGTAAAAGTGATAAAGGTTTAGGCGTATTGATGGTCAGTAACGTTTATTATACATAGATGTGATACGAATCTTAATATAGGTTTTAACAATAACAAAGGTTTTTGATTTAAGTAAATGTGTTATATTGTTTCAGAAACCTCATGCTGTAGAAAACCTAGTAAAAAGAATTAATTGAGAGGAGTGGCAGATGAATGTTAGGTCGTATGATGTATGATACAGTCACATTAGAAAAGCAAAATGGGGAACTTATAGAAAACATAAATGCAAATGTACAACCAGACATGATATTTATTGATGATGGCAGTTTACCTATTGAAGAATCCGATGTCTTAATTAGGAAACTCGATAATGGTTTAGTGGAAAGGTACAAGGTATTAGAAAGAGGGTTTTATAGCAAACAAATGGGGATTTCTGCACATTATCAATGCAAGGTTAAGAAGGAATCAGCTATTAAAGCACAACAACATCAACCGCAACAAATTGTTTATAATTTGAATGGTGCAAATTCAAGGGTAAATAACAACTCTTCTGATTCGTCTACAAATATTGTAAATATAAATAAAGAAAATTTATTTGAGGATTTAAAAGAAATAATAAAGGAGAATGTTGAAGACCCAAATGAAAAATTAGAGTTAATTGAGGCTGTACATAATATGGAGAGAAATCAGGGTACAAATAATTTTAAAGATTATTACGTTAAGTTTATTACTACAGCTGCCAATCACATGACTTTAATATCACCTTTCATTCCTGCATTAACTCAACTACTGGAATAAAGGAGTTCTCGTACATATTAAGGAAGTCTAGATAAACTACCAAAAAAACAAAATACATGGGAAGAAGGAAATACTGTTAAGCTTTGTGCAGTCGTAAGTAAAAATTATAATTAACCGTCTATTCAATTGAGAATAGACGGCTAATTACGTTTCAGAATAAGGATTATATGCCTTCTATAAAAGCCCCACCGGTTTTAAACAAGTTCACGACTTATTTCCTCAAATATATCTTCATCAAACTCGTAAACGACTTTCTTGATTGTACGGTCTTTAGGCTTTTCTCCAGTATTTACTTGAATTTCTTTGATAAGAAAATGGAGTAATTCTTTTTTATCATAGTCGTCTAGCAGGTTATAAAGTGAATTAAAATCATTGGCAATGTGATTAATTACTGGTAATAAGTCGTCACTGCTATTCTTTATTTCTATCTGCTTTTTTAGTAGTATTTTAAATTCCTTTTGTTCACTTTCTTGATTCTGTATTCTTTTCATTTCATCACTAAGTGTATCAATGTCGATTATTCTTTTTGTATAAAGTTGCAAGAGATCCTTCTTCTCTTTTTTTAATTCATTTAAATTTTTCTCTAGCAATTTAAGTTCCTCTTCAATTGGTTCAAGTTCACTTTTTAGGTTATCCATAACAACTGTTTGTAATGGTACAGAGAGGTTTAAATCGTTAAGGTAATTCATAACCTGTGATAAAACCTCTTGTTCCGCATACTCCTTTTTTACAAGGTTCGACTTACATGCTTTAGAACCACTGTTTTTAAAACGGCCACACACGTAATATTTGTACTTTTTGTTTGCATTCCCTTGTACCATTGCGCCTCCACAAGTAGGACACTTTAATAGACCCGATAATGGAAAGGAGCCGTTGTGTATTTTTTCTTGGGTATAACTACGTAGTGATAAAAGTTTTTGGGTTCTTTCCCAAAGCTCTTCACTGATAATTGGATAATGGTTACCTTTTTTATATTTACCTTTCCATTTAACATAACCATTGTAGATTTTATTATTGAGAATAGTTCTAACAGCAGTAATAGACCAATGATTATCCTTTTTAGTTTTGATACCTTGCATATTTAAATTACTAGCTATTTTTCTATAACCCCACATTTTATTGGAGTAACAATCAAAAATGTATTTAACTACTCTTGCTTCATCTTCGTCAATTACTAATTTCTTATTTATTAAATTGTACCCAAATACCCTTCCACCGTTAAAGTCGCCATTTTCAAATGTCTTTTCCATACCTAGTGATGTACGAAAGGAAATTAGATCTTTTTCAACTTCTGCAATAATACCTAAGATCTGATAGATTAATTTTGAATTAGGATCGTTTGTGTCGATATTATCAGCAATAGAAATTAAATTCTTGTTAGCTTTTTTAAGACGGCTAAAGATATATTGTGAATCTAGTGAATTCCGTGAGATACGATCTTGTTTAAATACAATGATGGAATCAATGTTATTCTCCTCTTGGAAAACATTATAAAACATCTCTTTAAACTCAGGTCTATTTGAAAAACTCTCCCCGGATGCTGGTTCCTCTACATATGTTTTTACAAGAATAATATTATTTTCCTTACAATACTTTTCTATTGCTTCAATTTGTTGTTCAATAGATGTGTTATCTAGTTGTTTATTTGTGCTAATACGAACATAGGCGTATGCTCTTGTATATTTAGTTATCATCTTTCATCCTCCAATTCAGTAATAAAAGTATCCGAGTATTTAATCATTAAGTCTGTTAGGAAGTTTAGAAAGTCATAGCCTTTTATTTTTGTTAACTCTTTATTTGTTGCGAGTTTAAGTTTGTAATGCTTATCAAAATCTAAAATTTCGTTTTTTATCATAATGAATGAACTCTCCCCTTATCTATTTGTGGATTAAACACACAAATAACAGCCGGCTAGTCATTTGCTGAAATATGATAACCGCGAAAAAATGATATTTTAAGAGGAAATAAAAACTTTTTTTTTGCAACTTGAAATTTTATATCGATCATTTAGAGTAGCTATATCATTTACAGTTTTTAATTACACAAAAAAGCTTGAGGTATGTTCAAACTCCTCAAGCTTTGAATAATTGTAGTATTTTGGTCTTTAATTAATATTCCTGTTACGGAAGATCAGGAAATAATACTGTTCCCTCTTCGGTAAAAAAGAGATGGGGTTTTTTATATCCAAGAAAGTGGACATAAAGTGATTTTCCTTCATAAAGATTATCTATATTGGTTACTAAGTTACAATATGGTATGAAACCTAATTTACCATCTTTCGAATAGGTATATACCTCTATTCCTTTGTCTAAGAACTTACGTATTCTTACCTTTGTTGTCTGGTGGATAAAAAAGCCCGTTCTATCAAATGCTCTCACTAATAAAATCTCCTTTTATATTCTTTTCATATATACTTCTATATTTTGGGCATTTCTGCAGTATTATGTAAAGAAAAATTTTTGTTATTTCCATTTCTGTACCATTTGTCCCATAACTCATGAAATACGAAGTTGTATTTAATCATTGTCTGATGTGATGTTTCAGTTGATTTAGATTTTAAATATACGATTACGGACCTCCCTTTAATCTAATGAAACTATTATAGCGATACTCATGTAAGAAATATACACTTTGTCTATAACCGGGTAGATAATAGTCATAAACGGTCAATTTAGAGTCATGTTTATATTTAGGATTTTTAAAGTTATATATCAATCTAATCAAATCACAGATCAAATGAAAAAAGAGACTATTATCTTTTTGACAAACTTAAATAACGTTCATTTAAAAGGTCATTACTGGGCTTCAGTAGTGATCTTTTTAAGTTACAGGAGCGTGGTCTAACTCCCCCGTCTTTAGACGGGATACGCTTTTAGCCTTGCTTTTCCCTGTCCATACTTAAAACTGAGGTGAGTAAGTATGGACGGATATCGGAAAAGCAGTCATACGGTCTATGATATAAAATACCATGTCATCTGGGTAACAAAGTATAGATACCATGTGTTACGAGGAGATGTCGCCCACCGTGCCAGGGAATTGATTAGGCAGGGGTGCGAAGCAAGGAATATTACGATATTGCAAGGAAGCGTAGGTAAAGATCATATTCACTTGTTGTTATCATGCCCGCCGAGTATTGCTCCAAGTAAGATCATGCAGTATCTCAAAGGAAGATCATCGAGATTATTACAAGAGGAGTTCCCGTCTCTGAAGAAGAGGTACTGGGGGCAACACCTATGGGCAAGAGGATATTTTTGTGCGACCGTAGGCAATGTGACGGAAGAAATCATTAGAAACTATATAGCAAATCAATCAACCGAGCCAGGGGGTGATATCTTCAGGATTGATGAATGAGTTTAGTCTAATTAAGTGAGCTTCAGCTTAAGGTCTTTCAGCGGACTTTAGTCTGAACAGCGACTTTTAGTCGCAGACATTTATGTCCAAATCCACCTGCTTTAGCAGGTGGTCGTTTAAATTTATAAAAAAATTTTATCTAACCTATTAAAATATGAAAAACACCACTTTATAATATTTAGGCTTTATCGTTGATAAAGCAACAGGACTAAAAATTATTCAATTAAAACGGAGAGGAAGGTGATAGAAATTAAAAAGAAACTAAAAAGAGCTGTAATTAAAGAGGAGTACGTCAAATTAACAGGCAGCACAGAAGAAGCAATCATACTAAATCAGTTTATTTACTGGAGTGAACGTACCAAGGATGTAAGTAAATATTTACTAGAAGAAAAAACAAGGTTAGAAAATGGCAGTAAGGAAGGTGATGTTTCCCTAAAATATGGATGGATTTATAAGAAGGCAGAAGAGTTAAAAGAAGAAGTGATGCTTAGCGTATCTGTAAATACAGTGCGGAAGCACATAAATCAACTGGTAAAAAAGGGATATCTAAATAAAAGAAGCAATCCTATCTATAGATGGGATAAAACATTTCAATATCGCGTAAATCTAGTAAAAGTGACATCAGATTTAAAAAAGATTGGATACCGTTTCGAAGATGAAAATTTGTTAACTGGAAGCGCAGATTTTGATGCTCGAGAAACAAATACTGAACAGTTGAATAATTATAATGAGTTTTCGAAACGCACAGGTATTACTGCAATACCAGAGATTACTACAGATACTAATACAAATAATTTATCAGAAATATCATCTTCATTGTCAATTGATGATGATATGAAATCCAATGATTCTAAACAATTTAATAAAATATGTGAACTTTATTTGAAGCTTAGTGGAAAGTCCAAAATATCATCTAATGACTATAAAGCTATTTTAGAAGTAGTCAAAGAGCAATGGAACACTAACCTAGTTCTGAAATGGATTGAGGATTGTTTTCGCCAGTTTAAGCCACAACACAAAAACGATCAAATTCGTTCTTTTCGATATGTAACAAACTATATTTTTGATCAAGCGCATAAAAACTATTTTTTTCAGGAGGTTGTTAACAATGAACAGAATACAGGAGATTATGTCGAAGATGAATATTTCGAACGATATGGGTGATTTGTCGTTGAAAAAGCCAGGGAAAATCACTAAGCCGTCAAATAAGTGTATTTATAATGAGTGTGATGGAAGTGGTATGATTCATTATCGCAGAGAAGATGGGACAGAAGCGATGACATTTTGCAAGTGTAGAGAGCAAAGACAATTACTAAATTCTATTAAAACTGCTAGAATTCCGAAAGAATATCATCATAAGAGCTTAGAAGATTTTAACGTTAACCATTATCAAAGTAAAGATGCTATAAAGCATGCAAAATATGCGCAAAAGGTAGCATCTGGATTTATCAAATCTTTTGAAACAATGAATGATATGGGAAAGGGTCTCTACATTTATAGCAAGACAAAAGGTACAGGAAAAACACTATTATCTATCATTATCATCTATGAACTAATGATGAAATATCAAATAAATCCACTTTATATTTCAGTGGTAAATATATTAAGTGAATTGAAGTGTTTATGGCAAACTAAAAATGTAGTCTTTGGCAGTTAATTTATGTAGGTGGCTGAGAAGCTACTGCATGAATAAAA
>NZ_VMHE01000043.1 GCF_007559425.1 Allobacillus salarius
TAGATTCGAAATCGATAGGCTTTGTTTACCAGCAAGATTACTTCACTCCTAACAAGAAAACGTATGTTCTCATTATACACTACCAGCTTGTGTTTTGGGAAGTAATAACCTCATTTTCGGACAAGGAAGATGACTATTGTCATCTTTTGTCCGAAGGCGATTCATCTCCACCCTGGCTTCGCCTGAGGATGGAGTCTTCTCGCCTAAATCGATAAATATATATCATCTCGAAAATCAATATTACTCTTATCATTAAATCCTGTTCCCAGCTGTTCTTCAATGCTCTTCTCTGTACTATATGGCGTAAAAAGAAATGCTTTATCCCAGTCTACGTTAGTAAGTGATTGAATCTTGATCTCACTTTTACTCTCATCTTTCACAATCGAATTAATGGAATCCTCTAAATCGGCATTACGCTGATTACATCCTACCAACACAAGTAACAAAACAATCAATACAGTGATCTTTTTCAAGTAAATTCAATCTCATTTTCATTCATTTGAACGAACCATCTAGTCCAATTCAGACGTAATACTTATGAAGCAACTGCGCTCGTTTTATGAAGAACATTTATTCTTCGGAGTCCTGTTGGTTATTTAAGAGCCTTTCCACGTTTTTTTCTAATTCTTCAATTCTCGATTCTCGTTCTATAAAAATAGCTATGATTATGGCCAAAAAGAAGGCGAATATAGCTGCTGTAATGTATATATGTTCCAAGAAAAAACCAATAAAAAATACAAGAATCCAACTAATAATAAGGCAAGAACCGAATGTACCAATAAAGTCTTTCAAATTATCCTCCCTTAACTCAGCAAGCGGGCCCGTTTGCTGAAGATAAATGAACTCAACAATGTTCAAGTTCAATTAACTTTAGAGTAACATAATTAATTGAATTTTAAGAAAGAATATTAACTCCTTATTGTTTAATTGAAGCAATCATCAACAACAAGATTTAACAGATCTTATTTTTTAAAAGGAAACCCAATCACTATCTACTCCTGACCGGCACAAAAAACCCAATTTTTACACGAAAAACCGTTGGATTCTGTCGATTAAAAGGAGTATGCTAATGAATAGAAACAAACGAAGCATGCAGTCAGGAGGAATTTGTTTTGTTTTCAATTATTCAATGGTTCGTGTTTTTACTGGCGAATGCCGTCGCGATTCCTATCGTGATTGGTCCTTTATTCGATATGAGTTCTATAGAAGTCATGCAATTAATGCAACGGACGTTTTTTATTATGGGCGTTGCTTGTTTTCTTCAAGGATGGATTGGCCATAAAATGCCAATCGTTGATGGTCCTGCAGGTATTTGGGTAAGTACATTTGCGGTTTTCGCAGGTACGATTTCAACTGCAACTGGCTCGGCTGAAAATTCATTACGATTACTCGAAATGGCCATGATTTTAACGGGCATTTTTTTAATGTTATTTGGTCTGTTCAAGATTTCCGGAAAAATTATTTCCATTTTCACCCCTCTTGTGACGGGTGTCTTTTTAACCTTATTGACTGTTCAACTGGGAGGCACGTTTTTGCAAGGGATGACGGGTGTTGCTGAATATGATGTTATTCAACTTGATGCGACAATCGTTAGTTTTATCACATTTATTCTCGTGTTGGTATTGTCGTTGTTTTCACACGGGTGGAAGAAAAGTTATGCTGTTCTGATCGGAATTGTGGTTGGATGGGTCGTATATGAACTTTTTATCGGGACAAGCTCCGAACGGCCGAATGGTTTGCAGACGATCTCAGCACCTGAATGGTTTGCTTGGGGAACACCGATTTGGGATTGGAGTCTCATACCAATCGCGCTCTTGACGGCTGTCATTTTACTTTCCAATATTGTTGCAGCTCTTTCTGCTGTTACGGATGTAAGAGAAGAAAAGGCGAGAGTTTCTTATGGAGATATGAACCGATCTAGTTTTACTTTAGGGGTAAACCACGGGATATCGGGTATTTTCTCAGGTATTGCCGTCATTACTTTGGCCTCTTCAGCAGGATTTTTAAAATTAACCGGTGAAAAAAGAATACGACCATTCTTGATTGCTTCGGCTGTACTAATATTAGCTTCCTTTTTTCCGAGCATGATTTATTACCTAGCACAAATTCCAGCTCCAATTGCGAATGCGGCCTTACTAGCTACTTTTGTTGAGTTGATGGGCTTAGGAATTAAAAACTTATTTTCAAATCGATTGGATGACCGAAATACGACAATCATTACGGTTTCCTTATTGATCGGTTCAGGATTAATGTTCTTCCCAGCTGATAGTTTTTCAGGATTATCTGATATGGTACGACAAGTCGTCAGCAACGGGTTATTAGTCGGAACTGCTATCGCTGTTATTTTAGAGTTAATTTGGAAAAGACCTGAACAGCCAGCCGAAATTAACGAAGCATAATTATCCGTGATGTTTGAGTAGATGCTCATGTGGGAAAGTTGTTTAATGTAGGCATAACCCTATATTTCAGAGGAGGATGTTTTAAATGAGTAAAAAAATCGCATGTGTAATCACTGATTTATTCGAGGACATTGAATATACAGAGCCTGTAAATGCATTTAAGGACGCAGGCCATGAAGTGGTAACGATTGAAAAAGAAAAAGGGAAAGTCGTACAAGGTAAACAAGGTGAAACGGAAGTAGAAATCGACGCTTCCATTGATGACGTGAAACCAGAAGATTTTGATGCCTTGTTTATTCCTGGTGGTTTTTCACCTGACCAATTGCGGGCGGACGATCGTTTTGTTGAGTTCGTAAAACCATTTATGGCGGATAAAGATAAACCAGTTTTAGCTATTTGTCACGGCCCACAACTATTAATTACAGCAAAAACATTAGAAGGTCGTATGGCAACAGGGTATAAATCAATTGCACAAGATATGATTAATGCCGGCGCTAATTTCAAAGATGAAGAGGTTGTCGTTTGTCATAACGATCTCGTTACGAGCCGTAACCCAAACGATATCCCGGCATTCAACCGTGAATCGTTGAAAGTATTAAATGGTTAATCGTGAATAGTAAATAAAAGGTGTCCCATAAGAATGGGGCATCTTTATTTGTACATACTCCTTTAACAATGAGGTGAATTGAGTGATTGTAACGAAAAATGACCAATCTTTTCGGATGTTTACACAGCATGATCATGCAAAGGTAAGTGGAGAAATTGCGAAACATTGGCCGAGTGAATTGTTTTTATCAGAGCAATTGCGTGAAGAAGTGGAGCTTGCCATTACGCAACATGATCGAGCTTGGATTCCGTTGGATGATCAACCAACGTGGAACGAAGAAAAACACGAACCGCACTCTTTTATGAATTATCCATTGGAACCAAAGCTCGAACATTACCAAAAGGGTGTAGATGAAGTGCGAAGCGAGTCGAAATATGCGGGTTTACTTTGCAGTCATCACTATTTGTCGTTTTTTGATCATTCAGCTGAGAATCCAATTATTCAACAGTATATTTCCCGGGAAATGAAGAAGAACAACCAAATTAAAAAGGAGCTCGGTGAGCAGTTTAATGAGAGAGCATTTGATTTTCACTTTCACTTATTGCAGTTTTGTGACGATTTATCGTTATATTTTTGCCTAAATGAACCAGGAATCGACAAAGAGAACGAGACGAAAATGTTTAAGCATGGTTTTCGTCAACAATTCCAAGGGATGAAAGAAAAAATGGTGGCTTATTGGGAAGAACCTAATCGAATTTTATTGAACAACGGACCATTTAAAGAAACATTTTCATTAGAAGTTCCTTATAAGGAAATCTCAAAAGCTGAGATTGATCAAAATGGATTGAAACAAGCGTATGAATTGGCGGAAACAAAGGTTAGGGAAGCGAAAATCGAATCTGACTGATGATAATTTTGATATGTAAGCATAAAAAACACCCAGACTTTAATTCCGTCTGGATGTTTAGACTGTTTATTTATTAAACATTTTTAACGATAGCAAACTGATCTTGAAGCAGCAGCCAATTTTGCGGGAAAGCCAAGCCTAGCTTCCAATAACTAATGCCACGGAGGTTTAGTTCTCTGATCAAATCAAACTTTGCTTGAATCGATCGTGCATCTTCAAACCAAACTTCGTGCTGATTTCCTTCTGCGTCCCAATAATTGAAAAACGGTGCCTGAGCCTCTTCATCGTATTGAATAGTTTGATTCATAGACCGTGCGAGTTGGATTGCTTGGTTTGGACTAAGTGCCCGAGCGTATTCCCCGCCAGGTTCATAAGGAAGCGTCCAATCATAACCATAGAGATTTTGGCCAAGCAAGATTTTCTCAGCAGGCATTTCGGTAAGAGCATATTCAACGACTGCACGAACCGGACCGATTGGACTGACAGCCATCGGTGGCCCCCCACTATATCCCCATTCGTAAGTCATTAGTACAACCATATCAGCGATCTCGCCATGAGCTTTGTAATCGTGCGCCGCATACCATTGTCCAGGCTGGTCCGCTCTGTTTTTCGGTGCTAATGCAGTAGATAATAATAAATCATTGGCTTGTAACCGTTGTTTCGCTCGCCGTAAAAAATCATTATAACTTTCTTTTAGCTCTGCAGGAAGGAATTCGAAGTCAAAATGAACGTCACGATAATTCATGTCCGTCGCTGTTTGGATGATTTCATCTAACAGCCTTGTTTGCACCGTATTATCGGTTAAAATGAGACGGCCAAGCTCCTCACTAAAAGCCCCTTCTTCTAGATTCGTTATAACCATCATTAAAGCCGCTCCGTTTGCTTCAGCAATAGCAGGAAAATCATCAAGTGGAGGAGGATTTAATGTACCATCTCGGTTGACGCGATACGTAAATGGCGCCAGGTAAGTCAAGTAGGGGGCTTTTGAGCGTGCAGATTGTTGCAACCTTTCACTGACGACTCCACCAGAAGGCTCGATGTACGCATTGGAAACAATCGGTCGCTCAGCAGGCTTCGGAACGGCCAGCACCTGCCCGATTAAAAGAGGTGCTTCTAAACTCAAATCATTATAAGCGGCGAGTGTTTGATAAGTTGTATTCAATTTTTGAGCAATTAAATATAAGCTTTCACCTGGCTGGACGGTATAAGAATCAATCGGAATCACTAATGCTTGCCCAACCACTAAGTCTTCTGGTTGATCCAATTCATTTGCTTGGACAATCAAATCAACAGCAGTTTGATAACGTTGAGAAAGTAAATAGACGGAGTCTCCTCGAGAAACGGTATGGATGATCAATCACGTACACTCCTTTTTGCGCAGTATATGTTATATTTATGTGTACGAATAGAAGTTATGACTTGGAGATTCAGCCATAAAAAGGCTAAATAAAGGAGCTGGCCACCAATGGATATTTATTGGATGGAAAAAGCAATTGAGCAAGCGAAAAAAGCTGAAGCAATCAATGAAGTACCGATTGGTGCAGTCATTGTTCACAATGGAGAAGTGATTGGTAAAGGATATAATCGCCGAGAAACAGACCAACATAGTCAAGCCCATGCTGAAATGATGGCCATCCAAGAAGCGAATGAGAGGATTGGGAGTTGGCGGTTGGAAGATTGCACGCTCTATGTAACACTTGAACCTTGCCCAATGTGTGCTGGAGCAATTGTTCAATCGAGAATTCCACGAGTCGTCTATGGGGCAGCGGATCCGAAAGCGGGGTGTGCTGGTACATTGCTGAACTTATTGGATGAAAAGCGATTTAACCATCAGTCAGAAGTTGTGCCAGGCGTGCTGCAAGAACAATGTGCGGAACTGTTGAAAACGTTTTTTAAAAACTTAAGAAATCAAAAGAAGAAGAATGCGAATCAGTAAGTTTTTCCGATTGCATTTTTCCTCAAATCGCTATATACTAGGTAGTGCACTTCAATTAGGAGTGCATATTCAATACTTGCCGTGCTAGGTGGGGAGGTAGCGGTGCCCTGTAACCCACAATCCGCTATAGTGGGACTGAATTCCCGTTCGAGGCCAGGTCATTGTATGGCCTGCCGCAAGGGCGCAGTGTTGACGCTTGGGTCCTGCGCAATAGAAACTCGCGAACCCTGTCAGGTCCGGAAGGAAGCAGCAGTAAGCGAACCCTTCTATGTGACGCAGGATCGCCTGGGCTGAGCTGCAAACTTGCGTAACGCATATGATGGCCTGGTCGACAACGGGTGCACGGTGTTACATACAAAAATCAAGGCTTACCTTTACCGGTGAGCTTTTTTTTATCGATTTAGGCGAGAAGACTCCATCCTCAGGCGAAGCCAGGGTGGAGATGAATCGCCTTCGGACAAGAGGCTGGGACAAATCAAGGTTATAAACTAAGAAACACGAATAACAATCCAACTTAGCGTAGGAAATATACGTAGACTTCTGCGGGAGAAAAAGCTTAGGTGAGACCCCGCAGTGCGTAGCACGAGGAGGCTCAACAGCTGCCCGCGAAAAGCGGAGTATATTTCCGAAGCGGGTATTTCCACTACACTGAATTAGGATGTTCGTTTCTGTGTTAACTTTAACGATTATGTCCCAGCCTCTTGTCCGAAAATGAGGTTATTACTTCCCAAACACAATCTGGTAGTGTATAATAAGAACGTACGTTCCTTGTTAGG
>NZ_VMHE01000044.1 GCF_007559425.1 Allobacillus salarius
GACTTTGGGGAGGTACTTCCTTTTTTGTGTTTTGAAACCCTTGCCCTGTAAGGGCTAAGATTTATGAAATTGATTCAGTATTATGTTCTTTTTCTTCATTCAAACAAAAACTACAACATTTGGAGAAATCGTTTCGAGTTCAGAATGGAATTAAAATAATGTAATTGAAGTTGAGATTAACCGATATCGAACAGCAGAATCCAACGCAGCAGATCAGACAGTAATTATTGAAGATGACGATTCAGCGAAAGAGTTCACAGAGCTTCTTTTAAGTCACTCTGGTGATATGAAGTTAAGAGAAATGAATGATAGCCCTGATATTTATTATGTACTAACTTTTACTGACTCTTCCGGAAGCCATATGACTATTTTTTTCGGCAAGGAAGATCTGGATTATTACGGGAAATTTTATCAAATTAAAGGTGACAATAAATTGATTTCATTTATTGAAGATCAAGAATTTGAAAGGTTAAATGATTAAAGATGGTTTATATCTTTTTTAATTTTTGGCTCTGTTAAAGTCTGTTGTTGATAATTTGATTTACAGGAACTTATGTTCTATAATGGGTTTAACTATATAAAAGTGGTGATGA
The DNA here is from genome assembly GCF_007559425.1 of Allobacillus salarius. GTDB lineage: Bacteria > Bacillota > Bacilli > Bacillales > Alkalibacillaceae > Allobacillus > Allobacillus salarius. The sequence goes on from NZ_VMHE01000044.1 coordinate 594, forward strand.
ACGTGAGAGCAACTGATATTCTTAAAGCCATTCAAAAACTAAATCCAGCAGAAAAGCACCGACTACGAGAGTATTTAATTGACGCACTTACTGCATCTTCTTCGACAGGAACTGTTCTTCAAGAAATATCTGAACGCAAAAATAAGAGTGGTTATCATTGTCCTGACTGCGAATCAGAACATATCGTTCGGTATGGCACATACTCAACGATTGTTGATGGCGATGAAGTAGAAAAGCAACGTTATCGCTGTAAAGCGTGTAAAAAGACTTTTACTGACTTAACAAATACTGCTCTATATCGAACACGCCATCTCAATCAATGGATTAAATTCATCGAATGTATGATAGAGGGATATTCTTTGCGTAAATCTGCTGAATTAGTTGGTAATATTACTCACGTTACATTGTTCTACTGGAGGCACAAACTCTTATCATCATTAAAACAAATTGAAATATCTAATTTTGAAGGTATCGTTGAAATGGACGAGACCTATTTCCTATACTCAGAAAAAGGACAAAGAAAGATAAAAGACAGAAAACCCCGCAAACGTGGAGGTTCCGCTAAGAAACGAGGCATAAGCAACGAACAAGTTTGTGTCTTAGTCGCTAGAGACCGTGAAAAGATGACTTTTTCGCAGACATTGGGAATGGGTCGATTAACAAAAGAGCAGTTAGACAAAGCTATCGGACATAAACTTTCAAATGAAAATGTTTTATGCACCGATTCTTGGCGTGCCTTTAAAACATATGCTGCTGAAAAAGGGATGGATATTTATCAATTCAAGTCTGATGGTAAGGTTCGCACAAAGGGACTATACCATATCCAAAACGTTAACAATTATCACCGAAGGCTTAAAGGATGGATACAACGTTTTAATGGAGTTGCAACTAAATACCTGAACAATTACCTTGCTTGGTTTCAGGTGTTAGAATCCATTCAACATCAAAGGAATCCTATTACTATGAATGATTTGATGATTAAAGGGAATTTAATACAAAATATCGAAACATATGATACGCTTAGGTTATCTAGATTCACGATATAAACATTACTGCTTGTTCAACTAACGAGGCAGATTGTTTCAGAAGAAATATTAGTCGTAAAGGAGTTAATAAATGTTATTATTCCTACTTTTTTATATTTTGGTTATCCCAATATGCGTCCTACTGCATGAAATAGGACATGGTATTGGTGTTGTCTCCACTTCAAAATCTAATGCACATGTTTATTTAGGAAATAGAAATAAAGAGAATAAAGAAAATTTCAGAATAGGAAGGCTTCATTTTCATATATATTGGTCTTATGTAGGTTTCGTTGCTTGGGAAGGGAATTTAAAGAAACAACAGAGGGCTGTTGCTTTGGCTGGTGGTCCAATAATGTCTTTGTTACTTGGGTTTTTATTCGGAATGACAGCTACGCTACTACCTCATGGTGATTTACGCTCTTTTTTATGGGGGACGGCAATATTTAACCTTTTTCAATTCGTTGCTACGATTATTCCTATAACCTATCCTCGTTGGATGGGAGCATATAACGGTCACCCTTCTGATGGTTTGCAACTGCTACGGTTATTAAGAAGTTAATGATTGTCAAATCATCTTAAACAAACGGGTGCGTTAGTTGAACAAGCAAATATTACAAAATGGAACTTCCACAAATTAGGAAGTTCCATTTTTATAAGTAATATCAACAATGAACTTTAACAGAGCCTAATTTTTAAGAATTGAGGGGATAATTTGTGAAAAAGTGGATTTTTATCTTTCTTGCTCTTTGTGTAGCCATCTCCATTGTATATATCTTCTATTTTAAAACGACTACGTTTAAAGAAGTCTTCCCTTCCTTGTACGAAAATAACATCAAAAGTATTCAGATTAGCGAGAAGATCATTGATGACAAAATGGATAAAGAAAGAAAAATATCAATTACAGATCAAGAAGTAATAAAAAAATTATTGAAAGAGTCTTCTGATATGAAGCTCAAGAAAAACGGGGACTTTCATAGTGAAGCTTCCAATACTACTTCATTTTATTTCATAAGTGTGATCTTTGAAAATACTAGCGAGAACTTTAGTTTTTATATGGTAGATAGCGGTTTAAGGGCGGCAGACAGCTATACAATAGTAGAAAATAATAATTTAAAACAGGCACTAAATAATCATAAGGACGTGGATTGGGAATCAGTCAAATAAGGGCAGTTGTGCCTATTTACTTTGAGAAAGAAGACATAAATTACTACGGAAAATTTTATCAAGTTAAAGGTGAAAATAAATCGATCTAATTATTGAAGATCAAGGATTTAAGAATTTAAATGGTTAAATGATTAAAGCTGGTTTGGATCTTTTTTAAGGGGTAACCGGGGTTTGTCAAATAAAGTGTGTAAGTAGTCTTTCAAACAACGTTTGGACAATCACCATCTTTAATCAAGTTTCTATCACTTAGATTACTGGGAGAAAGCTTACACACGATATAAAGAGCCAGCCACAGCGGCAGCTGCTTGCCATTGACCTTAGCGCCCGATTCTTAGTGTTCGGTGGAAGGGGGCGGGGCCCCGCCGTCCGAATACTTAGAATCGATTTGTCCGTGTTACCATTTGTCTCAGGAAAGAATCTAGGCTTTATTTTTCAGCTTACCTGCATAAAACCAACAAGACGGACAACAAGCAAGGTCAATGGTGGCGTTCGTAATCTACGCTCTATTCAAGGCTTTAATCATTGAATGTACTTTTGTACTCTCTCTTCGAGCCCTTCGTGCACGAGTAATTGGTTCATGACTAACGACCAGTTTTGAATATGGCCACCTTCCCATTTGGATTCTAATTCCTTGATTCGTAAATACAAGACCTTTAAGAGCGCATTCTCATTTGGGAATGCCCCTTTTTGAGTGACCTTTCTGAAGCTGGAATGAATGCTTTCGACGGCATTTGTTGTATACATGATCTTACGAATCGCGCTTCCATATTCAAATAGTTGTTCAACGTGATGGAAATGCTTGGTCCAAACATTGATTGCTCCAGGGTACGCTGACCATTGTTGTTTAAACGACTCAAATGCAATTTGACATGCTTTTAGGCTTTGAGCTCCATAAACTTTCTTTAGCGTTGCTGTAAAGGCTTTATAGTTTTTACTTGGTACATATTTAAGGGAATTACGTATCAAATGGACCATACATCGCTGAACAGTCACGTTAGGGAAAATAGCACGGGCACCTTCCTCTAACCCACTGACACCGTCCATCGAAATAAAGAAGATGTCTTCAACACCTCTCGCTTTAATTTCATCGAAGATCTGCATCCATTTATGCTTGCTTTCTGTTTCGTTTAACCATAGACCAAGAATTTCCTTCTTTCCTTCTATGGTATATCCTAGAATCGTGTAGACTGCATACTTTTTCGTTTCATAGTCACTCCGTATGGTTGTAAACATACAGTATACAAAAATAAAGGTGTAACAGTTACTAAGTGGACGTGTCTGCCATTCCTCCAACTCTGGAATCACGGCATCTGTGATATCTGATATCATTTCGTGAGATACCGAAAAACCATAAATATCCTCCACAGTTGAAGATATGTCACGCTGTGACATGCCTTTGGCATACATAGAGATGACTTTGTCTTCAATGGCTGAAACATCTTTTTGACGCTTGGGAATGAGTTGAGGATTAAACGATCCATCACGGTCACGCGGAGTCGTTATTTCAACTTCTCCAGAAGTAGTGTGTAAAGTTTTCTTACCGTATCCATTTCTTCTGTTGGGTGATTCTTTTTCGGCTTTATCATTCGATTCATAGCCCAAATGATGATTCATTGTTTAGATTACACTCTCGGTAACCGAATAGGTGACTAAATTTAAACCAATACAAGACTAATATAACGGAAGATTTACTACATTTAGTTTTATTTATCTTACCTTTCTTTGGGTTTACTATAGGTCTTTTGAGTCACGGATGGAAAGCATTTGGTTGGAGCGGATTGAATTTTTCACTAGGTTGCGGTATGTACTGGACTTCATTCATCCTCTCAATCCTTGCTTTACTTATCTCCACTTATTCACTGATTCTTATGAAGAAGAAGTAAACCATATCCCGACTTAACATAGTGAGAATTTTTGCTTATTTTACTGGTTTCCAGTCTATTTCCTCTTGATTTAGTGCCTGTTTTAAATTATTATTTTCTACTATTGTATAGTTATTTGAACCACCTATAATTAAATCACTATCTCCCATATTAAAAGAAAAGTCTTTTCTAGTTTGAACAAAGTTCACACGAATAAGGTAAAACGAAGTGGGAGGGGAACTTTTACTTTTAAGATCTCTATTTTTCTTGAGTTCCATATTAGCAGACTCTTTCAATAATCTCTTTATCTTCTCTTGATCGTTAATTGATACTCTTCTTTCTTCTATTCTTTTTCCGTTGTCATCCCTTATTGTCTCATTAATAATAATATTTTTGATGTCATTTTCTTCGTACAAGGAAGGTAAAACTTCTTTAAACGTAGTTGTTTTAAAATAGAAGGTATATATAATAAAGATTGCTACACAAAAAATAATAAAGAAATAAATCCACTTTTTCACTAATTATTCCCCCGGTTTCTTTAAAATAGAAAAACGCCTCTAAGTTATTATAACAACTTAGAGGCGTTTTTAGAATACTTAATTAACCATATTGTGGACTGATCCATTGTCCATTTGAAAGTTGCATTCGATTGATCCGATATGCTTTCCCTTGATGATCGCCATGAGGGTTACCACGAGGATACCTATTTAAACGACCGTCAACAGTTTGGAACTCATGGTAATACATAGTAACGTCTAAATTTATAATATCATTCGCATAGCAGTAATCTCTTAGTTCATTACACATGTTTTCTCCATTAAGAAATCCTTCTAACTGAGTTTGACTAACCGAATTAGCAATTTCCGCAACATTATCAACTACAATACCAATAGCAGTAGAAGTTTTACTCATATTATAAAACAAAGAAAAAACAGTAGAGAGAACTCCTGATACTGTATTATAAATATGACTTGTTGAAACACCATAATACCCATTATAATACTGTTCGTCACACAACTCCGCCATATCATTAAGCTGACTCGGACTTTTTGTGATTCTCATCCAACCTTCATCAACAAGCCTTGCCATAATACCACTCCTTATTATTATTTAATGCACCGGTACATCTATTTAATAAAGAGGTTATAATTTAGTTTTATAAACCAAATTTAAAATCTTTTTAAAAAAATAAAACCGTATGTATTTTGCAAGAGAAAATCTGATAATAATGCAAAAGAAATTCGAGAACTTTGCCAGCCCATTTTTTTATGATGGG
>NZ_VMHE01000045.1 GCF_007559425.1 Allobacillus salarius
TTTCAGATCTTGGTTTTCCTGAAGTGTAAAGTTGGACGATTTGTTCTTTGAATTCATCTGTAAAGCTTCGTCTTGAACGTCTAGTCATAATCATTCTCCTCATTTATTATTCAGATAAGTCTATAAGACCTTAACGAATCTGTCCAACTCAGTGTAGCCTGTCCAAGATGTACATATATTCTAGTTGTTTTAATCTTACATAAAGTACCTTAATACCTGAGAAATTAGGGTGCTAAATCCATTACGATTTGCACCCCTAAATAATAAGCTAATTTATGTTCCGTGGATGGTTTTCTTAATAATCAGCGTCTGAACAATTACAAATAAACCACTCACTGCCCAATATAATGGTAGGGCTGCTGGTACGTTTAATGAAATGATCCCGATCATAATCGGAGAGATTACCGCCATAAACGCCATTTGTTTGCGTTGGGGCTGTTCCAAGCCATTCAAACTGACTCTTGCTTGCAGATAGTAAATAAGCACCGCCACTAAAACGAATAAAATATCGGTTTCTCCGAGACTAAACCACAAGAAAGATTGCTCGGCAATTTCAGGTGTGCGCCTAATCGCATAATAAAAACCAATAAGAATCGGCATTTGAAGAATCATAGGCAGACAACCTGCTACCATTTTCATCGGGTTAAAATCATGTTTTTGATAAAGAGCACTTAGTTCTTTTTGCATACTCAGCCGATCTTCTGGGCTGTTCTTTCCTTTGTACTTCTCTTGTATCGCAGTCATTTCCGGTTTGATCAATGCCATTTTCCCTTGGGATTCCTTACTATTCTTCGATTGCTTAATGAAGAATGGCAATAGCGCAAAACGAATCCCGATTGTAATAACAATAATAGCCACTGCATAATTTCCTTGTAAAAAAAGAGCAGTTTTTTTAATCAAAAGTGACATCGGATATACAAAGTAATGTGAAAAGAACCCTGTAGATGAACTATCAACGGGTGTAAAGTTATTGCTACACCCGCTCAGTATAAGCAAAAATGCCAGTAGTAAAATTAAAAAAGAATACTTTCTGATGAAAGTGAGTAAGCTGTTTTGTTCCATTCTTGTCCTCCTCTTATTTTAAAAATCTGTTTAAAATAAGAGGTATTGTCATCTGCTTTGTCGTCTTTTTCATCTATTCTTTTAAACGTCATGATCAGCCATACGACAAATGATTCATTGGTTATAATCGGTTTCTCAAATGGGTTCATATTGACCTTGGTGTTTTGGTGACTATCTGTAAATAAATAAGAACTGTTGTGAAGTTGCTTGTTGTAAAGGTGGTTCACATAAATTGCACCAAAAACAATCAACAAGATTCCTAAATATAGATAAAAGGTAGTCGCATCAATAAACAATGTGTTTAACAAGTCTAGAAACATACTTACTCACCTCCTTTAGCAATATTTAAATAAATGAAATTAACAACCGCGCCAAATTGCGAAACGGATTACCTAATCAGTTCTTTTCGTAAAGATTTCTTTAACAAATTCTTCTTTAAAATTAGTATATTCGTTTACCCCTGTCGAAGAATCTTTTAGGTACTCTAGTTTTATTTCTAAGTATCGCTCTCTGGCTGCTTCATTCGAATTCAGATAATCTCTAAAGAATATCAAATTCTTCCAAAGTTCTTTTTGATAGTCTACTAAGTGGATAAAATGTGTTTTTTCTTTGTAGGTATCGTCGGTAAACTTCGCTAGCACTATCTCTCCAGGTCTTTCAACTTTTAATTTTAAGAAACCTGCTTGATAAAATTTCTTCGTTAAAGGTTTATCTACCATTTGTAAATCGTCTACACCCACTATTATGTCTATGATTGGTTTCGCAGACATACCTTTAATCGCTGTACTTCCAATATGTTCAATACGATTCTCCTCAAGGTTTGTATGTTTCATTAATTCTTTTTTTACTTTTATAAATTCTTCTTTCCATTCGGGTGTATAGCTAACTAACCTGACTTCGTTATACCCAAGTCCTAATTGCATGGTTTATTCCCCCTTATACAATGAATCAACTTATAAACCAAATAAATATTCTACTTTTATGAAAAAAATAACTATTTATTTAATAAGTATTTTGAAATTTTATTTGCACATATTAACGCCAAAGGCATTAAGAATATGATTTAATTGAACTCACATCTTAGTTAAAACATATTGGTTTGTCACACATGATATATCCTTGAATCTATCTATTGTACGCCGCCTTCACAATATCTAATGTTGAAATCTGGATTCATTTGTCGAGCATATATAGGTATATCGCTATAATCATTTTAACATAAATATGTTGGTACCTTCTGAAAAATTTGACATCTGTTGCTAAATAATTTGCTGCCTTATGTCGCGCTCGTTAGTTGAATTTTAGTTACTCAGTTTAACCTCACCAAAAAGGTTGATCTAGTTTTAAGATCCGACCCTGAATTGGATCAACAGCGTAATAAAGCATTTGATTTTGCTGATCATCCTTAATTCCTACATAGTAAAGTTGATCATACAATAACCAGGAAGAAGAACTATTCGTGGGAACTGTTTTTTTGTCTAATATAGGCATATCAACTGTATCCGTATTTTTTTGACCCAAATAATCAGAGGCTACAATTTGCCTTGACTCTTTATAAGTATAATCAGGTATTGCGATAACAAACATAATAATTATCAAAGTAATTATTCCACCATTTACAAAGTTAATTCGTCGGCTTTTTTCCTTTTTAAATAAGCCGTACACACTATAAAATAATGATAAACCAATGAGTTGGCTAAAAAAACCCATCCCAATTACACCAGCATAGTATTTATAATTAATATAAAAAATTACTATACACAAAACGATTGTCATAAAAAATAGTATCCAATTCCACTTTTTTATCATTAATCATTAATCCCTCATCCTGATTTATTAATGATTCCATTCATCAAATGTTTCAGACTTGCTCCATAACCTGGCTCCGTTTTTGTCACAACTTAGTGCAACAATCGCGCCCGATTGAAGAATAGATCAGGCTCAACCGAGATAAGTAATTTCGCCTTCTTTTTCTTTCGCTCTAATGGTGATTTTTGCAGTTAGTTGTTCAGGTTGTTGTCCATAATCACCCTTTACCTCTTCAAAGATGGTTGATATGTAATTTTCAAGCTCCCCCAATGTTATTTCTTTTGACAACACCTTATTTCTCGCAACTTCATATCCCTTAAATGAATCATTATAATCATCTATTTTTTCTTCTCCAAAAGCTTTTATTTCGAATTCGACTTTAATATCATTAGACACATTTTTTCGCTCCTTTACGATCTCTATCAAGAATATATCTTGCATAAGACATTGTTAAATTAACGCGCCCTATAATGGTACAAGTAATACTAAGAATAAAATACTTGCTATTAAAACATATGAACCTAATAACGTGTAACCTAATTTTTTAAAAAAGTTCTTTTTCTTTGCTTTCTTTATATAGCCTCCATACGCCAATACCCGCCATTAATAAGGCTACTAAAGAAAGATGAATGTTTCCCAATTTCCTCCCTTGTTTTACTTTGCATACAACAAGTTCAATACTATGACTTAGAACAGCCAAATCTTTTGCCAAATAAGCGCCTGCTAATGGAACTAAAGCGGAAGACTTTGAAAAAACGAAATGATTATAATTGATGTTGATAAAGAACCTGCAAACAATAAGGTTAACATCTTTCGCCAATTTAGCTCTTTTGGAGGTTTTACAGACTCTTGGGAAACCGCTATCCATATCACAGCAGAGACTATTCCTACTATCGCAATAACACCATTAGACATATTTAGCACTCCTCTGAATTATATATGGCTTGAACTTTAGTTCACGAACTGGCCCGCTTGTTTAACATAAGTAGTTATATTCTTATAATCATTTTAACATAATTATGTTGGTACATTCTGAAAAATCTGATATCCATTTGCAGAAAAATACTGTAGTGATTCATGGGAACTTGTGGAACAATCATCAATTTAATATTAATAAAAAAACAGGGTGCTAAACCTATTGTGATTTGCACCCATCAATAATATATTATGCGCTTTTCCTCTGTAACTGGACCCTTTTCCTATATTCTCGGTTGATTTCGCATCAATATAGGTGGTGTGTTATGCAATTAAATGAATGTTTCATCAAAAGTAACTTATTCCACAGAAGAAAGCTCACTTTCAGTTACCTTTTACACAAAAAAAGAAACGACAATGAGCTCTCGTTTCTTTCACAACCTCTTTTATAATGCAACAGAATTAAAATATAGCTTTAATTAAATTGATCACTAGCCTAGGAATACAAAAGTGCATCTGCACTCCAACCGATCAGCGTACTAATCATATTGGTTTTAGTTTCATCATTTTTGTTTTTACGTAATGATTTCACCATCCTTCTCAGCAACCTCGTACGAAGTTCAATGCGCGACTACCTTTGTTTTATTTCTCGGTCTTCTCCAAACAAAAATCCAAGTCCAATAAGATAAGTTACTGAATTAATAAGTACTAATAAAACCGATAATATTTTTCTCACGAATCATTAACTCCTCTCCCCATCAATTGGTTTTCTCTGTTGCAGTATTATCTTCAAAATTTAAATTTACAGGTTCACTGGATAAACCTTCTGTGGCGCGTTGGTCTGTAACGGGAACATCATCGCCTACCATTTCAAAGCCAAGTTCATCTATCCAAATTTGGCCTGGTCCGTTGAGCAATACGCCAAATGCGATTACTTCACTTTTTACTGGAATATCCAATACGACGCTAAAATGATTCCATTCATTTGTTCCCTTGATCGGACGATCCATCATATTATCAAAAGCAAGGACCTCTCCAGAAGAATGGTCGATCCGCATCCATAAGCCTGCAGCTTCTCTAACATCTACACTCTTTACAAATGCAGAAAAACGAACCCGTTCTCCCCGATAGTGATCTGCCTTGATTTGTTGCATGAGTGTTGCGAAGCCTCGTGCTTTTTCATGCTTTGATTTCAAATAGGCGGCGTAATTTCCACTATGCACAATGTTATTGTCTAACCCAGTTTCATAATCATATGGTGATTCCCCAGTCATAATCCAACCACTTGGTGCGTTACTCGTCTTACTCACAATGATCTCTCCTTTGCTAACTAATTGTTTAAGCAATTTCCGATATTCACTAGGTGTTATGTTGTAAACTTTTTTAAAAGCTCTCGTGAAGGATTCTTGCGACTCGCAATGTCAATCACTCGTTGATCTGTCGTAATTAACTCCCTAGCACTTTGTGTCATCCGCCGCTCTCTCACATATTCGGCAACTGATCTCCCAATGATCTTTCGAAAAACACGTTGAAAATGGAATCTCGAATAACCAGCTTGTTCCGCCAAACGGTTGAGCTGCAATGGCTCAGTCATATGTTGTTCAATAAAATTCAATGATCGTTGAATAGCCTGTTCATGATCTTGATAGGACATTGAATCACCTCTTACTCTTACTACCAGTATAACTGAATGATTCTGGGAAACTTGATTTTTTGTGCTAATGTGAAAAAGGACGTTGAGAAGTGATATTATATGAGCATATGATTATACAAAATAAGTAGGTGTTTATTAATGGAACTTTTCCAAATCGATAGTTGTTACTACCTAACGGATGCTAATGTTTATGGCAAACTAAAAATGTAGTCTTTGGCAGTTAATTTATGTAGGTGGCTGAGAAGCTACTGCATGAATAAAA
>NZ_VMHE01000046.1 GCF_007559425.1 Allobacillus salarius
CTAAATTAGTAGGTTGATTGAGCAAAAGTGTAAAATCTTATCGAGCAAAAACTGTCAACTTTATTCTAGCGTTTACATTTTGCTCATTTCAACTTCCATCCTCTGCTTTACCACTATTTATGGTACGGTTCACCGTGGTGATTTAAGAGGCAAAAAATGAGCATTGAGACTTTAATTCTCAATGCTCATTGTTAATTAATTAGTAATAGATGTGAGTAATTTACACACTTTCCTTTCTCCATCTCTTGATTACATTTTCAAAAGAAGGAGTTTTCCAATCCTCTGACCATTCTTTATGAAATTTTATACTTTGTGATCTTGGCTCTGGATTTGGTAGCTCCATTTTGACAATACTAGGTATCGGTGTTGAATCACCAACAACCAAGCATTCCCCTGCTGAGAGTGTTGGCAGAATTTCAGATATAGAGCGGGAATTATCCGGTAACAAGTTTTTAATATAACTTTGATCATTAATATTTGTTAAACGCAAATTTATAAAGTTGTTACATTGAGATAAAATCGTGTCTGAAACTTCTGATGGTCTTTGACTGACAACCATCAAACTCAAACCATACTTCCTCCCTTCCTTCGCTATTCTTTCAATTGATTTTTTTGCAGCCTTATAATCATTTCCCCCGGTTCTAGGTATATAATTATGCGCCTCTTCACATACAATCATAAACGGAATATCATTATGTTTATCCATTCCATGTTTCAGTTTAGAGTAATGAAAAGCGAAATCAAAAATAATACGGGAAATTAAACTTACAGTAATACTCAGAACTTCAAAAGGAATCCCACTTAAATCAATTATTGTAATATTTGATTTATCCAGATATCCCATAAATTGCTTTAATATTTCTTCAAAGTGTTCGGTTTTATATTTGGAGTTTTCCACAAGGTCTTGATCTAACATAAGGAAATCTAAACGCTTATCGTTTACTTTTGTTTCAAACCTAGATAAAAATCTATTAAACTCACCATTAAACGGTCCATTAGACGCTTTAGTTGCTTTACTAGTATTAGATGTAGTGAATTCAAATTTTTGATCAAAATATGAATTCCGGTCTTTTATAAGTTCTCCATTGGCTAACTTAGGTAAATGCTCCTCCCCTTCAATTTTATTTATAACTTCTTCATTTAAATTGTGAATATAGTTGAATACTTCATTGATATTAAAATAGACCGGTGAATCATATGTAACTTTCTTTATCTTTGGATTATATTTCTCTTTATTTAATATTACTGCTCGCTTAAATTGTGATACTTGGTTATGGGAATTTTGTTCATTGCTTTCTATAAATAAAGTTTCTAGTTCTTCCGAATTCATTAGCCAATAAGGTAATTTTAATTTTTCAACATCTAAGTAATTTAGATTAAAATTTTCATTATTATCAAGTTCAAATGCTGATTTATATTCAGAATGAATGTCAAAAATAATAATATGGGAGTTTTTCTTATTGGACTTATTTATATTTTTCCCATCACTAATTCCTACAACGTTTTGTAAGATTTTAGCTACAGTACAGGACTTTCCAGATCCTGTCGAACCTACTATAGCAACATGCTTACTAAAAAACTTATCTCCATCCAAAGTAAAATCAATACCATCATTTTGAGCTAACTTTCCTAAGTGAAACATTCGATTCTTGTCATCATTAAATATTTTACTTAATATGTCATTTTCAACTAAAAATACTGGTTCGGTTGGTGATGGTAGTGAAGCATTCCCCTGAAAAAATTCTTCTTCTTTAAATAGGCCTACTGGTTGTACAGTAAGAATAAATACATCTTCTTCTTTTTCTGTTGCAATTTTGATATTTTGAATGACACACAACACAAAATTATGATTTCCTTCTTGAATTTTTACATACTTGCCTATTTGCAATTCCGATTTAGCGCTTTCAAAAGTCTTTAGATTATCAATTTTAACCAAAATAGAGTGAGGTGAACTTTCTACGACACTTCCAATTTTCTTATCCATTGTCAAACCTCCTTAATAATAGATAATATATATTTTAGCTCTTTAAAATCATTAATAGTTATTTGCTCAATATTGACATCAACTGTATCTAGTACACTAGTATTTATGTCACCTAAAACATATAAATCATCGCACTTCTTCGTGTTGATATATGCTTTTATATCATCTGAAATGCAAGTAATTTTTGCTTTAAATTCCACCCAGTTGTCTTTTACTATCCTTTTTGGATCTCTATTAAATTCCTCAAATAAAAATGTATCACCAATATATCCTGTTATTATTGGAATACCTTTTAACACAAACCTTTGATGGTATTCTGACAATTTATTAGTATTTGTTTTTATAAAAAAGCAAGGAGTATATGTATGCAATTTGATTTTTGAATTATATTTTTCAAGATACTCTTTTACAAAAAGAATAAACTCATCATCAAAGTCTTCAATATAATCAGGGTCAATTAAAAAATATCTTAATCTAGAATTTGCATTTAAAGATGGCATTAATTGTTTTCTCTTAATCTTTAAGAGTTCTTTGCGAGATAAGAGTTCACTTGTCCATCGGCTCATAGCTGTTTTTTTACTTTTATTTAAGAATCCTATTAATTCGATTTTATTTGTTATCCTTTTTCTCTCTTCTGGTATAATACTAATTTCTGCTATATATTGAATTGCGTTAGGATAAAATAAATCATTAACGTCATCAGTTGAAAATCCTTCTGCTTCTAATAGTTTCTTCGTCTCGTGCGCTAAACTATCATAAGAGTGACCTATCTCGAAAACAAAATGGTCCTTTAAAAACTTCCTTAAATCAACAACTGATTCAAGATCATTGCTTTTATAATACTCTCTTATTTTTGCCTTTTCCTCAGTAGTTTTTCTAGGCTTTTTTAGTATTTCTTCAATTTGTTTATCCTTTGGGGGCTTTATTTTAGATACGTATTTATTGATATAATCAAAGTTATTAGTTGAAGTAATTTCCTCAAGCTGACTTATGGTAATTCTTTTAAATCCAACTTTTTCATTAGGAAAGTAAGCATATAATATATATTTAATATTGGAATTACCACTTTCCAAATAATGGCACAACATTTGAAGAACCGGTTTATAAATATCAGATAAATTAAATTGAGTATTTGACTCATGATACTTGCACTGTATTGCGCTAGTTAAATTTGACGACTCTATATCTATATCTTCTATAATTCCTTCTATTTGTAAATTTTCTTTTTCATTACTCATCAAAATGGCATTTAACGTTTTATTAAATTGATATAAAAATCCCTTTATAGTATGGTCTGCCTCTCTACTCATAGTAACCTCCTTTATCAAATTAAGAACAACAATTTTCAATCTATTACATCTATTACAATATTACATTACTTTGTCCATATTTCCAATAATCGACAATTTGTTATCCTAAGCATAATGAGGCCTGATATGAATCTATTAGTAGCAATTAATACTTTATTTAAAATAGATGAAAATCCCCCTTTTATAATGTTGTAAAATTTCGCCATATATAGATACACTAGAGATAGTTATCAACGCTTTTGTGGAGGTGAAATAATGAAAGTAAACTTATCCGCAACAGGTTTTTGGAAGATTAACAATACAGGGAAGGAATACACAGGGGACTTATATTTAAATAAAGATAAAGGAGGCATAGTATTATATATCCGTATACCTAATAATGGTCCTATGATGGGTTACCTTGAACTTCCTCTTGAGATTCCTTTTATTACTGGTTCAACGATTAATGGTGCTAAGATTAGCCTTGTCAATTGTTCTAGAATAAGTACCAAAAGTAGGATTGGGACCGAGGAAGTATTTGGGTATAAGGCCCAGTTCATGTTTAATGGTGTAAACTTTAATAAAGAAGAAGAGATCAAATTTTCTAAAATGAATATTAGCATACCGGGTATAATTCAGTGGGGTGATGTGTCAAACTACGTCAGACCTGATTTAGACAAAAGAGGGGATTCTCTTATCGATTTAAAAATTGTAGAGCCTATTGAAATATTCTCAAATGAAGTTTACAGTATATCCTACTATTTGACCTTTAGTGATCCGTTTTACCTCATGAAAGAGGAATTAACATTAAAGCAAACTCCACATCTTATAATTGAAGCACAATCAATGCAAAAATTAGAGTGGTTTATGAAAATAGCCGACCAAATGAAAAGACTTATCGAGATAGCTGTAGGTATCCCTCTAAGCTACGACTCGATGATTGTTGAAAGTCCCGATATTTATTATGAATTTGAAGATTACGAGAAACATATTCGGCCGTTAGAAGTTATTCACGCTTATAAACACGCTTTAAAAGGTGAAAATAATGACAAGCGGTTAATAAAACATGATTATCTTTTTAGCTTGAGTGAGCTAAAACAAGCAAATTTCTCACAATGGCAAGAGGTATCAGCTATAATGGAACCCATTATCGAACTCTATATTGACAGTTTATACAATCAAAACTTATCAGTTAGTCGGCATTTCATGAATATGGTACAAGCATTAGAAACCTACCATTCTCGAAGGGTTGCTTATTCTCTTCATGATTATAAAGAAAGATTAGAAAAGTTATTAGAAGTAAGGCCTGAAGCCCTTCGGAAACAAGATAGAAAGTTTTTGCTAAACGGATGCAGAAACTTTGTTGTATTAAGAAGTCGTCTGGCTGATTTACTACTAGCATACTATAGATTCATCTTTCATACCGGAGAATTCAAATTTATTGAATTTCCTCAGTTAATTGCTAAAACAAGAAATTACTACACTCACTATAATCAGAAACTAGAAGATAAAGCTCTTAAAGGAGAAGATCTACTAACTGCTTTCCATATCCTACGTAACATACTAGAATTCTATTTACTTAAAGAATTAGGATTTAAAGAAAATTTTATCCACGAAAGAACAAGAGAAAGGATAAAGCCTATTATAACTAGCAATGATATTAGAAATGCCGATAAGAGAAAACATGAAAAGAAATATAAGTAGAATAATTTTTATATCTGGATTATAATCTATATCAAATCGTAAATTAATTGTTTATGAATTGCAA
Source organism: Allobacillus salarius (assembly GCF_007559425.1). Taxonomy (GTDB): domain Bacteria; phylum Bacillota; class Bacilli; order Bacillales; family Alkalibacillaceae; genus Allobacillus; species Allobacillus salarius. Next base: position 5,042 of record NZ_VMHE01000046.1, read on the forward strand.
TAAGCCAGCATTTTATATTGCTGGCTGTTGTATTTTCTACTTAATAATACGCAAACTTGATGATCTTAACAACATCTTCTAAAAAAGAATACCTGCAAAATTAGAGATGAATTAAGTGGTAGCATTAAAGTATTTTTTTAAATCATTTATATTTGAATCAATTTCATAATTGCTCTTTTTAAAAATACAAAGACTTCTCCAATGTTTTGAATTGCATTTTTAAAAACAG
>NZ_VMHE01000047.1 GCF_007559425.1 Allobacillus salarius
CTTTGGGGAGGTACTTCCTTTTTTGTGTTTTGAAACCCTTGCCCTGTAAGGGCTAAGATTTATGAAATTGATTCATTTAGCAAAAACTAGTATAGTAGATTAATAGAAAAACTACAACAATTATCGTTGCCGTTTTTTTCCCTATTTATCCTCCATCATTTTAACAACATTAATAGGAGGCAAAATAAGTGGTGGTACGTTTGAGTTTGATGTGTACGTTGTTATTAATGACCTAACATATGGACTATCATGGATAGGTGGTCTGGTTTGCAAAGTCATATAAATCTTGATCTGTACTATCCGAGCTAATCATCAATTTTTTATCCATTCGGTTAAGTAATTCTGCTATATCTATTTTTTTATCATTTGCAGCTGGGTATGCCAATTCAAAAAATGCTTTCAACCACAGCCCTTGCTTTTTCACCTTATTCCAATTGTGGAAATTATTACTTTTTTCAAAGGGAAGACGAACTTCTCGATTACATTTATTTATTAACTTCTGAAATTGTTTAACTTTTGCATTCCAAGTTTCCTTTGATAGATTGGGTAAGATGCTAGCGCATAGTTCCGTTAATAAGATATCTGTTGGGGCATAGAAAGTAACATAGCCTCCTTTACTCCCTTCAATTTTTTCAAGCAATATATTAATCCAAAAAAGAATAGACTCATCACTTTCAATCTTTTGATCTTGAACTAAACCTAGAACTAAGTCATGATAAATATCTTTTGACCAATCACCAATAGACGGCCCAGATAAACGTCTTAAAATATAATTTTTGTCAGATTCTGAGAGATTATTGGGCCAACATTCTTGAATCTGTTTATATATGTTTATTCTTACATCTTTGATTTCTTTTGACTCATTACCCAATCTATTTGCTTTTACACGCAGGTGGTAAATCCACTCTGAAAATGCAAAGATGCGTTCATTAATGCTGAGTTCAGCAAGATCATAGGTAGAGGGCTTTGAAAAATCCTCAACCTCACTTATTTGAAACCATCTTGCTTGTGATCCTAGTCCACGAAGAGATGGAACGCTAGATAATAATAACAACTTTATCAAATTGTGACTTGGATTAAACAACAAGTGAATAATTAATTCATCCAACAGATACGCCCTTACGACAGAAATATTTCCTTTTTGATATTTCGACTTTTCATGTAACTTTTCTATTGTATTTATTATTAACGACGGCTGTATATAAAGAATTGCTTTTATTGCAAATTGAAGATGATACTGCCCATATAAACGATTATCATAAGATCCATCTAATGATAAATAGGCATCATATAAGCTTCCTTTAAAGTTATGATTTAGGAAATGATTTTTTTGATGAACAGTAATTTCTTGCGTTTCATTAATTCCTTTGGTTATTACATCAGGAGTATCTATTAGATAAGACATGATTCGTTCCCCGAGCTTTACTCCCTGATAATCAGATACCTTATATAAATACTTTTCATAACTAACTATATTTGCTAACCAAATTGAAAAACTCCACCAAAGCAAGGAGAACTTTCTATATTCTTTGTACACTAGCTTTTCAGAAAATCCATTTAAGGTTTTATATATAAACTCTTCATTTTCGACAACAAATTGGAAACTATCTGGATCTATTAACTTATTCTCTAGTAATTTCTGTTTAATAGATTCAATATTTGCGGTTACTATATCAGGATCCTGTAATAACTCTGCAAAAAATAAGCTTGTTTTAGAAATCTTCTTTGAAAAACTATTATCGTTGTTCCTTTTTACCCCATATTCATAAGTGGCGTTATTCACAACCTTTTCTGGGTATAGCTGTATTGCTGATGCATGATTTACGATAGGTGGTTGGGCATTCCTTAGTGCATTTACATAATTAGCCACTTTCGTTAAGATATCAGGAGGAATTGGAGTTATCAATAACGGATCAAATTTTGTTGCAGCCTGAAGAGAATTTGATAAATGATATCCCTCCGAAACATTTCCATTACTATCGTAAATTAATATATAACGATCATGAAAATAGGAAGCTTTCCCACTTTGATTACCACGTATATCTAGTATCTTTAGTTGCAAGCGAGATAAAATTAATCTTAGGTTTTCACAACCCATTTTAATTCGATTAGCACGTTCAGGGTCTAAGCTTTTTTTTTGTGGATCAATTTCACTAAGTTTTGTTTCTGCTTTATCATCGTTTGATACAACCTGAGTGCATGTAATTACTTCAAATGAGGTATTTGTTGTGGGCGTATGTGCTATTAATTCTATGCCTACCGTGTCAAAGTACGGATCTATGATTGATATTAATTTGCTTTCTGTATTATTGGTTATTGACTTAAACCATTCAGCAAAGCTAAGTGCAGATGGACCATTATCTCCCCATCCTTTTTTGAAAAACCTCCCCTTTGATTTAGGGGGAAATAAACGCTCGGCATAATTTTTTATTTCTTCTGAGGCGGGATTCCAAGGATCATGAACATATCCAGCTATATTAGAATGCTGATAACTGGTTTGCTTTACCTTTTCATAATGTTGAATTCTATCCTCAATCTTTTTAGAATTTTTCCACTCCTGTATGGTGCTAAGTTTTACATTTCCTTGTAATCCAACCAACCCCATCGCCATGTTCATTTCTCTCATAAGTGGGGTATCTTGTTCATACCAAATATCCCATTCACCATCTTCTGAGTTAGCAATCCAAACTGTCAATTGAATCCGACTAACTTGTTGATTTGCAGAGTACCGCAATCCCTGTTCAGCAATTTTGGTATCAACTAACTTTACTTGATCTAGCACTATTTCATGATTATTTCTTAAACGACATCTTATTAAAAGTTTGTTGCTAGTCAAATTCAGCCCTGATTGTAAATAAACCTCAACTTCTCTAAAACTAATCGCCTTTAAATTAAAATTATCACTTTGATCTGAAACATTTTCTTTTACTGTACTAAAATCAATTGGTGATTCTTCTGGATCCAGTAATGGTGTTGCAATCCATTCTATATTACCCAATCTACTAGAATCACTACCCTCAAATTTAAGACCTGTTTCCTTCTTCAAAGCATTTATACAGAACCTTACCAATTCATCAGCACAATCTAATGGTTTACTAGGTAAGTCACTCTCTCCCCAAATATTCATTTTCTGCAAGTGAAATAACGAAGCAGATATACAAGATACATAGCGAGAAGGACTTTGAATAGGACGAACGTAGTCTTTATACAATAGGTTTATAGATTCTGTTTCAAGAAAAACAGGTGGACGTACAACATATAATTGTTCTGGTGAAGGGCTTAATGAGAACTCTGATACTTCTTTTGGCGGTTTGATAAGATTCAGATTTTCACAAGCCTTAGATATTGAGTTTCCTTTTAATAACTCCAAAAAAAGAGATGAAATTGACTCTCCACTGGAATAAAATGTAAACTTTTTTATATTTGCTTTATATGCACCTGTGTTAGGGGACCACTTAACTTCTACATCTGCTTTATACCATTTACCGTCACAATAATCAGTAGGTATTACCCATGAGTATAACAAGCGTTGGGAAATGCGTTTTTCCTCACAAATTTCAAGCATCCACAATTGAAGTTGACAATTAACTGCTTTATTCATTATATTTTCTAGTTTTTTATCTAATCTCAATTGTTCGAAGTTATAAAACAACTGGTTATTATCCCTCATCATCGACATCCCTTTTTCATTTATTATATCAAGAAGTACCAATGTGATTAGCAATGGAGGCAGTCGCCTCTTGTTAAAATAGCAAGACTGCCACTTTAAACCATCATCTTTTAAGCTAGAGTAATTAATCTCCTGTATCTTCTTTAAGATTAACTTCTATTTCTTCTTTACTGTCTGTCTTTTCGTTATAGATAACAATTTTTTGATTAGAAGCAAAAGGATAATATTTCATTTTCGTTTTATTCAGCACTATATCATGAAATTTAGCTTGGCCATCGAGTATGATATTATATTTTCTATAGCTAGTAAAATTAGAATCTACTGGTTCACAAGCGTGGGCATAGCCTTCATACAATTCCCCAATTTTAAGAAGAACAAAATCATAATCGTAATTAAAAACTTCAATACTATCATCATCACGGACACTTGCGAATAATAGTTCCAATTGACTTGGGATTTTTGACCTGTCTGGTTCTTTTATATCGATGTAGGCTATTAGAAAATCCGCATTTTTTAAATCAATATCTTCAATTTTCTCTTCACCTTTCTCTACTTGAGCATACACATTTACTTCATTAAACCTGAATTGATGGTCAACAAAAGTAAGGTCATGGTTAATAGCAGAGCATACGTTGTCTATACAATCAGAAATAAAAGTACAAATTTCATTGCATTTATCATTTATTTTAACATCATTAAATGTAATACCATTTGTATTTGGCAAGTAAAAAATGTATGAAATGGCATTTAAAAATGCATGCCCACTTGCCACCTCAATTTATTGGTTCA
>NZ_VMHE01000048.1 GCF_007559425.1 Allobacillus salarius
CCCTATTTGACCTTTCAGCTTATTTTCCTACTCGCTCGGGCGTATAGAACACCCCTATTCGACCTTTCAACTTGTTTCCTTGCTCATTCGGGCGTATAGAGCACTCCTATTCGACCTTTCAACTTATTTTCCTACTCGCTCGGGCGTATAGAGCACTCCTATTCGACCTTTTAGCTTGTCTTCTTACTCATTCAGGCGTATAGAACACTTCTATTCGACCGTTCACCTTGTTTTCTTGTTCATTCGGGTGTATAGAGCAATCCTATTCGACCTTTCTAGCTTATTTTCTTGCCCTGCGAGCTAGAATGACCACCTAAAAAATCCGCACGCTCCCATAAAAGGAACAGTGCGGATTGTTTATATACTTATTTAATCTCCTTATAAATCCCGTCGACCTTCCATAGCCTTGGACAATGTTACTTCGTCTGCATATTCCAAGTCTCCTCCGACTGGTAATCCATGGGCTATTCGGGTTGTACGAATTCCAGACGGTCTCACTAACCGGGAAATATACATGGCTGTCGCTTCACCTTCAACCGTTGGGTTTGTCGCTAAAATCAGTTCTTCTACTTCTTCATCTTTTAAGCGTTCAATCAACGATGTGACGTTAATGTCTTCCGGCCCAATTCCGTCCATTGGTGAAATCGCACCATTCAATACGTGATATCTCCCTTGGAAGTCTTTCATCTTTTCCATTGCAATCACGTCTTTTGGATCTTGAACGACACAAATAAGCGTGTTATCTCGGTTTGGATCCGTGCAAATATTACATGGGTCCTTATCGGTTATATGCCCACAGTTACTACAATGCGTTAACTCACGTTTCGCGTTGACGAGTGCTTTCCCAAACTCCAACACATCATCTTCTTCCATCGATAACACGAAAAAAGCCAGGCGGACGGCTGTTTTCGGACCAATGCCTGGCAGTTTTGTAAAACTGTCGACGAGCTTTGATATTGGTTCTGGATAATACATGAAGCGCGCCTCCTAGAAGCCTGGTATATTCATACCTTTGGTAAATTGACCCATCTTTTCATTCGTCGTGTCTTCCACTTGCTTCATGACGTCGTTCGTTGCTGCAAGAATTAAGTCTTGTAGCATTTCTACATCATCTGGATCAACAACTTCTTCATTAATTTCAACATCCGTGATTTCTTTTTTACCATTTGCTGTGACTTTCACCATGCCACCACCAGCTGTTGCTTCAAATGTCATTTCATGAAGCTCATCTTGAGCCGCCATCATTTTCTTTTGCATTTTTTGCATTTGTTTCATCATATTATTCATGTTTCCTCCACCACGCATATAAATGCCTCCTTAAGATTCTTTTATTTCAAGTAGTTCGTTTCCAACAAGCTTTCGGGCTTCAGCGACTAAAGGATCTTCTTCAGTTTCTTCCTGTTTTGCTGGTTCATCCGTTTGTTGTTGTTGGTTCAAAAAGTCTTCTCGAATTGTTGTCCATTCTGTTTCTGGTACTGGAATAATCGTTAAATGCTGCCCAGTATACTCACTCAATTGTGATTCTATCATAGTTTGATTTTCCATGACTAATGAACAATGGATTTCATAACGGAAAGAAATAATCAACGAGTCACCTGAAGCGGCTCGCGGCTTACTATCGACCAATTTCGCGTGAGCTGGCGGACTATTCCGCTTCAGCTGGTCCATGAAGTTTGCCCAATTCTGTTTCACATTTTGAATATCTTCCTTCGTCGCTTCCGTGAGTGTTCGTCGGATTTTTTCGTATGGTATTTTATAACCAGAGCCTCGATTCGTCCTCCGCTTCGTTTCCTTCACAGGAGAAGGCTCTTGCTTCACCTGAACCCCTTGCTCCTTCAACTGATTCAATGCTTTTTCAAGCTGTGCAACCTGTCTTTGTAAAACAGCTGTATCTTCTGCAGGTGCAGCGGGTTGATCTTCCGTCGAATGAAGGTCAATTTCTTGCAGGTCCAATAAAGCAACTTCAAGCAAAACTTGCGGGCTATTTGTCCAGCGCATATCTTGCTGTGTTTTATTTAAAATTCCAATTGCTGTCTCAAGCCAATGTCGAGATATTTTTTCCGTCTGCTCTTTGAAATCCTCATTTGGAATGGCTCGGACAAGTACTTCAGCTTGTCCCCGAGAGCTTTTATACATCAATACATCTCGAAGGTAATGGATAAAGTCAAAGACGAAGCGGCCTGGGTCTTTACCGGATTGCAGTTGATGATCCAACAGTTGCAAGGTCTCTTTAGCATTATGCTCCAATAAAGCATTGGTTAACGTAAAAAGATGTTCTTGGGCAATGGATCCTGTCACAGCAAGTACATCATCCATTGAAATCGTCGAGTCATCACTGTAAGCGATCGCTTGGTCGAGTAAACTCAGTGCATCACGCATACCACCCTCAGCAGTTAAACTGATATGAATCATCGCATTTTCCTCATATTGGACGGATTCTTCATCTAAAATATACTTCAAGCGGTCCGTAATGGCTTGCTGCGAAATCCGCTTGAAGTCAAATCGCTGACAACGTGAGATAATCGTAAGCGGAATTTTATGCGGTTCCGTCGTCGCCAAAATAAATATGACATGCTCCGGAGGTTCTTCCAATGTTTTTAACAACGCGTTGAACGCTCCTTGTGAAAGCATATGTACTTCATCGATAATATACACTTTGTATTTGACAGAGGTCGGTGCATACTTCACTTTGTCACGAATTTCCCGGATATCATCGACACCGTTATTCGATGCAGCATCAATCTCAATAATATCGGAGACTGTCCCGTCTTGGATCCCCTGACAAGCTGAACATTCACCACAAGGTTCTTCAACTGGTGAACGTTCACAGTTGATCGCCTTCGAGAAAATTTTTGCAGCACTCGTTTTACCGGTACCACGGGGTCCAGTAAACAAATAGGCGTGCGCAACTTTATTCTGCAATAATGCATTTTGCAGGGTGCGGGTAATATGCTCTTGTCCGACGACATCGCGAAAATCTGTTGGTCGCCATACGCGATAGAGCGCTTGATATGCCATGAGCTTTTCTCCTTTAAAATTCTCTCTTTATTATAACTGATTTTGTTCGAATCGGACAGGATTTTAATATTGTTTCATTTCTTGAATCGAACGAAGTTTCACCAAAAATAAGTCAAAAAAAGAGCATCCGGTTTTAATTCCGCCTGGACGCTCCTTTTTTATGAACAAATTTTTCATTAACTGTTTTTGATTAAATAATTTTATAAGCTTAACCGATATTGATCTTTTTGGTCAGTTTCTTTAATGTACCAAGGACGCTTACAGCAGCTAGGTAACTAGTATTTTTATTTGATGGAAATGGATTATTTTTTATCTCAAACGAAGCTGTACCAAAATCACCGCTAACCTCGATGGCGTGTATGTTTTTATCTAAATTCGGATCAGCTAGCAGAGTCACTTTTGTTTGCCGCAAGCCTACTCCAGCGAGTGCTAGAGCAATCGATACATTGATGTTTTTAGGAAATTGTTTAATAGCTTCCGCCGCGTTTCCTTCAAAAACAACCTTTGTTTCATCGGTCGGTTCACTCAACAATGTATGGGCTGGTTTTCTTGTCACTAAAGAAACAGCGTCGATGACTCCCGCCTCAGTAACGTTTTCAACGAGATCTAGACCACCGATAGCTCCTGATGGTAAGTGAATTCGATGATCTTTCTCTTTGATGATCTCTACTATTTCATCGAAAAATGTCTCTTCAGCTAACGCCCCAATACTGATTAATACGGTTTCTTTCTTGCTTACAATGTCTGGCAGCACTTCTTTAGCTGCTTGAACATTGGCGGCTTCCACAACAACGTCGATTGAGGAATCTAAAAAATCATCGACAGTTGTGTATAAACTCACACCATATTGCTTTTCTAAATGCTGGTATTTTTCTAGATTCCGGACGAAGACACTGGTAATTCGTATGTCTTGATCTTCTCCAGAAAGCTCATCAAGTAGATACTTGCCAATTGTTCCTGCACCGATTAAGCCGACTCTCATTGACATTCACCCTTTGAACTACCCGCCACTTAACAACCTTATGGTTGTTTGAAGTGGGGGATTCCTAAGAACACCAGCGTAACCGCCAGT
>NZ_VMHE01000049.1 GCF_007559425.1 Allobacillus salarius
ACCTCCTTCATATCAAGATAGTTATAGTATGGAGGAGTGAGATGTGGAATTATAGGTGTGGTTATCTTTACGCTTACCTGTTATCAACAGTTAGAAAGCGTTTATCGACAGTCAGCGGGCGTTTAACAACAGTTAGAAAGCGCTTATCGACAGTCAGCGCGCTATTATCAACAGTTAGAAAGCATTTATCAACAGTCAGCACGCTATTATCAACAGTTAGCACGCTATTATCAACAGTTAGCAAGTGTTTATCGACAGCCAGCGCCTTATTATCAACAGTCAGCAAGCGTTTATCAACAGTCAGCCCACGTTTATCAGCAGTCAACTCACATTTATCAACAGTCACAACACATGATCACCTATTTCGTATGTCCTTTATACCCGCGACCATAAACTTCTTGAACGCGGTGAACGGTAATGTAAGCATCTTGATCAATTGAATCGACAATTTTTCGGAGTCGGACGATTTCCCGCTTGTTTACAACGATATAGAGAACTTGCTTGTTCATTTTCGAATAACCGCCGCGACCTTCTAAGACGGTGACACCTCTAGCTAACCGGTCTGTAATAGCTTCCAATAATGCTTCCGATTGGTTGCTGATGATCATGACAGCGCTTCGGGCATTTGGTCCTTCTAATACCATATCGATCACTTTCGCACTGATATATACAGCGACTAATGTGTACATGGCTCGTTCTTGTCCAATGACGAAAGAAGAACCAGCGATAATCACGAGATCGATGAACAACACGACACCAGAAACGCTAAACCCAAATACTTGGTGCATAATTTGTGCAATAACGGTGGTTCCTCCAGCGGTTCCACCCGATCTGAGCATAAGTCCAAGACCTAACCCGATAAAAACCCCTGCAAATAATGCAGCAAGTAATGGGTCATCATCAATTGGACTACTCCAACCTTCCGTTACCAATAAAAATACAGCTACTGAAACAACCGATAGTGCTGTATAGGTTAACGCTCGTTTGGAAAAAAACTTATAACCGACAATTACTAGTCCGGCGTTCAATGCAAAGTTAATCACACCAGGTGACCAGTCAAAAAGATAAACGAGAATAACGGTCAGACCGATGACACCACCTTCGGAAAGCATGTTCGGAATGATGAAATAATTGACACTGAAAGCAAGAACAAAGGCACCGATCAATACAAAGCTGATGTCTCTTAAATGATTCCAATGGTGTTGTTGCATGTTCAGTCCTCCCTCTATGTAATGCAACTCGTACAAATCGCGCGTTTTTTTCATTATAGTACATTGGTAATAGAAAACAAACGGATGACCTGGCAAGAAATTCATGAAAGCAAAATAATGATTCAAATCATAAGTACGTTTGATTCCCTCATAAATAAACGACCACCTATGCGGTTTTCACTACTTTTTTGGTAATAAAAGTGGTACAATTCTAGAGGAAGTGCTTTCATACATAAGATGGTTAAAGATTGGAATTTTTCATAAAGAAGAGGCGATTGTTGTGAATCAGTTGTTGATTAAAGGTGGCCGAGTTGTTGGGCATGAAGAAGTGTACCAGCCTGGCTACATACTTGTGGAAGATGAGAAAATTAAACGCGTCGGTCCGATGGAAGAAGCACCGAATGATGAAAACATTCGTGTGATTGAACTGACTTCGAACCAAATCGTTTTTCCGGGATTCATTGATATTCACATCCATGGAGCAAATGGCTATGATGTGATGGATGGAACGATGGAGGCACTGAAAGAAATGACATCGGTCGTGCCAGCGGAAGGAACGACTAGCTTTCTAGCGACGACGATTACAGAAAGCAAAGAAGCGACCGATCAGGCTCTTCAAAATGTCGCACGTTTCGTTGAGACCGATTATACAGGAGCGGAAATTCTAGGCATTCATTTGGAAGGTCCGTTTATTAATGAAAAACGAGCGGGAGCACAGCCCGTTAAACATATTTTACGACCTGACTTGGAACAATTTGATGCATGGCAAGAACTGTCCAATCAATTAATTAAAGTCGTCACGATGGCACCTGAAATGGAAGGTGGACAGGAATTCGTCAAGCACTTGAGCAATCAAGGAGTCATTGCGTCAATCGGCCATTCGGATGCTATTTATGAAGATGTAAAAAAAGCAGAACAAAATGGCTTGAAGCATGCGACTCATCTTTTCAATGGCATGCGTGGAATTCACCATCGTGAGCCAGGAGTTGCAGGATCCGTATTTTTGAGTGATCAACTTAAAGCAGAAGTTATTTTTGATGAAATTCATGTCAATCCAACGATGGTTCAATTGGCTTATCAAAATTTGGGTGCTGAACGGATGATGTTGATTACCGATTCGATGCGTGGTAAATGTTTGAGAAACGGCGTTTACGACTTAGGTGGACAGGAAGTGACACTCCAAGACGGTGAGGCACGTTTAGCGGATGGAACGCTAGCCGGAAGTGTATTGAAAATGAATGAAGCGGTGAAAAACGCTGCTCAATTAAAGCCGATGGACCTCATGAAGCTTGCACAATTGTCTTCAGGAAATGTTGCTAAATCATTAGGTGTCGATCATTATAAAGGGGCCATTCGAGAAGGGCTCGATGCCGACCTTGTCGTTTTGACAGAAGACTTCGAAGTGAAGAAAACATTTTGTAGAGGTTATTTGACCATTGATAAATAAAATAAGGGTGAGGGATGCAACATGAACGTGATTGTCGTAAAAAACTACGAAGAGGTTTGCCAAAAAGGTGTAGAATTTTTTATTGAGCAAATCCAAAAGAAAAACAACATTAATTTAGGACTTGCGACAGGCAGTACACCACTTGGGTTATATGACAAATTAATCGAATGGGCACAAGAGAAAAACGCTGATTTGTCCCATGTTACGACGTTCAATTTGGATGAATATATTGGTCTACCGAAAGACGATCCAAATAGCTATTATTACTATATGAAAGAAAAACTATTCGATCCGCTCAACTTATCTCCAGAGCAAACTTTTTTACCTGATGGCAGAGCGACGGACATTGAAAAAGAGTGTGAAGCATACGACCAAATCATTAAAGATAAAGGCGGCATTGATTTACAATTGCTAGGTGTTGGCGTTAACGGACATATTGCCTTTAACGAGCCTGGAACATCTTTTTCATCGAATACACATGAAGTAAGATTAGCTGAATCCACACGTGAAGCAAATTCTCGCTTTTTCAGTTCGATGGATGAAGTACCAACACATGCGATTACGATGGGCATTGGGTCTATATTGGAAGCAAAGGAAATCGTGCTAATCGCCAATGGAACAAATAAAAGTGAAGCGATTCAACAATTAGTAGAAGGTCCACAAAGTGAAGATTGGCCAATTACTGCACTTCAATCACATAATCATGTAACAGTGATTGTGGATGAAGAAGCGGCATCATTACTGAAAAAATAACGAAAACTCCCTTTCGTAGAGTGACTTACGGAAAGGGAGTTTTTTGATGACATAAACGTAAGACTACTTTTTCCTTGATTAACTTAATAATAATTAGAATTATTTAGAAAAATATTCTAAATGAATCAATTTCATAATTGCTCTTTTTAAAAATACAAAGACTTCTCCAATGTTTTGAATTGCATTTTTAAAAAC
>NZ_VMHE01000005.1 GCF_007559425.1 Allobacillus salarius
TTCTTTCCCAATCAATAAGAAAGAAACCGAATTGACTTCAGGCTATTTTGTTTAGTTTTCAAGGTTCGAAATGTTCTTCGTCATTTATTGCCGCCTCAAAACAGCGACTTTATAAATGTAACACGCATTCAAGTTTGCGTCAATACTTTTTTGAATTTGTGTTAGCAACTTATTTAGCCGTTTTTTGCGACGGTTATAAATATAGCATGGAGTATTTATAGAAGTCAATAGTTATTCTCGTCTTTTTTTATTTATCTTGGAACATCCCTAATGAGCCACCGGTTCCTCAGTCGCTCATTAGCATCCCCAAAAATATAAAATGTGCTCATTGACCTGCATTTTCGATTATCGCTTTCCTGATCCTTCTCTCACTTGCTCAATATATGCCGCTTCTTCAGCCTCACTTAAAATGCCATAAGCTTCACCGACAGTTCCATTTTGCATCCGCCATATTGTATTATGATCTTCATCAGCCTGTGAAAAATCTCCATTAGACCATCGAGTTAATATATCTCTATAGATATCTTCATTATTGATGCCTGTTTCGTCCAGTCCGTTCAATAACCATTCAATTCTTTCCTCTGTTATTAAATAAAAACCCCATTTTTTATTGGCTTTTACTTTTTGGTGAGACATACCATGAATGTACTCTTGATAATACGCTTCAGACAATTCACTTTGTGTTCGTTTTTGTCCAAACGGGTTTTTTCCTTCTTCTTTATATTCTTCGATTTCTTCTTCTGTTACGTCTTGTTTTGCTTGTTCCCTTGCTTGCTCAATCTCTTTTTCTACTTCCGGCTCAGCCTCAGAGGTCTCATTTAAGATGTTTTCGTTCATCCAGTAGTATGTACCAGTAGCAATTATTACAACAATCAAGATTGGTAGAAGCCATTTCCACGTACCCTTCAATATAATCCCCCTCAATGCTTTTATGTTTTATTAGAATATTTTATCAATAATGGTAGATACTTTCATTTTATACAAGTCAGTTACAAAACGAAACCTTTTTTAGTTTTTCTATCTTTTCGACAATCTCTTGAATGTTCACTCTACTATTAACAAGTTGCGGGACAGATATGCTATAATTCTTATGGAAAGAAGGAGGTTCACCATGGGGTTAAAATACAGTAGTAAAATTAATAAAATCCGGACGGTAGCCTTAGGGCTAATCTTCGCCGGAATGATCATTATGTATATTGGACTATATTTCAGAAATATTGAGTGGTTATTAGTCACTTTCATGATTCTCGGCTTGATCGCCATTGGATTGAGTACCGTTATTTACTTATGGATTGGTATGTTATCAACGAAAGCCATTCCGATTGAATGTCCGGAATGTGGCAGACCGACGAAAATGCTTGGACGTGTTGACGCCTGCATGCATTGCAAGCAGCCTCTCACATTCGACCGAAATCTTGAAGGTAAAGAATTTGATGAAAAGTATAATTCCAAAAAATATTGGAAAGAACAACAAGATCAATAACAGCATAATCAATCTCATTTCTGTGCATATGTAAAAAGGGCTAATCGATTAGCCCTTTTTTTGTGTCAGTTTATTAATGCTTTGCCATCTGCTGGCAATTTTCGCAAGTGCCATAAACCTCTAAACGGTGATTGGATACATCAAATCCTGTTACCTGTTCAGCAAGTTGTTCCACTTCATTTAATGAAGGGTAATGGAAATCTACAATCTTACCGCACTCATCGCAGATAATGTGGTAATGATCTGAAGTGTTACAATCGAATCGACTGGAAGAATCTCCATATGTTAATTCTCGAACAAGTCCGATATCTAAAAAAACGCGAAGATTATTATAGACGGTCGCAACGCTCATGTTCGGAAATTTGTCTTCCAATGCTTTATAAATCTCATCTGCAGTTGGGTGCTTCATGGATTGCATCAAGTATTCCAGCACTGCATGACGCTGTGGTGTAATACGAACACCCGATTCCTTTAACGTTGTTAATGCTTCTTGTAATCTTTGTTCAGGCACCGTCATGCACCTCGCTTTCCTAAATAATAATATTCTTACATTAGAATGCTTATAATTTAGTTTACTAAGCGATTGCTATGATTGTCAATTAAATTGTATTCTTTCTAAATAAGCTAAGTCATTCATTCATTTAAAAAGAGTCGGATTACTATAATAAATCCCTATTTCGCTGGACGTTTTTTAAATGTCTGTATGCAAAGGTAGCTCTTCGCCGCCCAAATGATGATTGACATATCGAGCTGCAACAAACAAAAAGTCAGAAAGACGATTTAAATAGGATTGTACGAGTGGATTAGTCAAGTCTTCACCCATTGATATTGTGACACGTTCTGCACGACGGGCAATTGTTCGCGCAACATGTAAGCTCGCAGCTGCTGGATGACCAGATGGCAGAATGAAATTTTTTAATTCTTCAAGATCTTGATCCCAGCGATCGATCGTTGTTTCTAACTGATCGATATGTTCTTGTTTTAATTTCCACATAACCTCTTTATCACTCGGCGTTGCAAGCTCTGCACCGACGTGAAACAAAATCGTTTGCACCCTGTGAAGTGCATCAATTACTTCCTGCTTCCCTTCCCATGTTTCATTGGTCAATTGACTTAGTGCTAATCCAACCATCGAGTTTGTTTCGTCACAAGTTCCATAAGCTTCAACCCGGACGTCATTTTTCGGAACTCGTGTCCCATAAATTAAGGACGTTTCCCCTTTATCTCCCGAACGTGTATATATACGCATATTAATACCCCTTTCGAGCGTCGATTTGATTGAGCGGAAATTCTTCATTTTTTAAGTATGCATCTAAGTTCTTTTTAAAGATCTCAAAACCCCTCGGTTGATAATGTCTAGAAATCCCAGATAAATGTGGTGTAATCGTCGTGTTTTCTAAACTCCACAACGGACTTTGTTCGTTCAGAGGCTCTTCTTCCATTACATCCAATATCGCGTGCTGTATTTTTTCTTGTTTTAACGCATCGATTAACTCTTTTTCATCTACTGTTGTTCCACGACCCATATTCAGAAATATAGCTTCGTTATGCATTGCATCGAACTGTTCAGTGCCGAACACTTTCTCTGTCTCTGTAGTTGCTGGCAAAACATTAATGACATAATCAGCGTTCCCTAGCTGTATGTTTAGTTCCTCGATTGTATACGTTTCATCAAAGTTCTCTTTCGCCCGGCCACTCTTTGATATGCCAATTGTTCTCATACGAAAAGCTTTCGCCAAACGTGCGACTTCCTGGCCAATCGCACCTGTTCCTGCAATAAGCATTGTTTTCCCAGAGATCTCAACCATTTTTACTGCTCGTGACCATTCATGAGCTTTTTCTTTTTCATAAAGCTCCTTCGCTTTTCGTTCAACTTGCAACAACATTGCAATTGCATATTCACCCATAGGTCCCGCTGAGATTCCTCGTGCGTTTGTTACGGAAATACCTTTCTCAGCAACCTTTTCTAACGGCATGTCATCAACACCAGCTGAGACGACCATGATCCACTTCAACTTGTTTGCTTTCTCAATATGTTCTTCAGTCAAATCCACACCATAGGTGATGAGCACTTCAGCTTCATGCAATTCTGGTTCCGCTTCGTCAATCGACTCTTTCCATAAAAATTCGACTTTAGGAAAGCTCTTTTCCATATCCTCTTTAATTACTGCTTTCGTTTTAAATGTCGTTAGTACCTTCATATCGATTTGCTCCTTTAACTGGCTCGACTTATTGCAAATTGTTTTCGATATATTGTAATGCTTCTTCTACGTGATCTTTTACTCTAACTTTTCGGAACTCCTTCACTAGATTACCTTCACGATCAATGATGAAAGTGGAACGTTCAATTCCTTCATATTCTCTTCCGAAGTTCTTTTTCAATTTCCAAACATCATACGTTTCTGCAACTTGATGATCTTCGTCTGCAAGTAACAAAAACGGCAGCTCATGTTTTTCAATAAATTTGTTATGTCTATCAACCGAATCCGGGCTTACACCTAGAATAACGGCATCCAACTCACTGAATTTTTCATATTGATCTCTGAAATCACATGCTTGAGTCGTACATCCCGGTGTCATATCTTTCGGATAGAAATATAAAACAACGAATCTTCCGCGATAGTCCGATAAACTGACGGATTCACCGTTACTGGCTGGTAGTGTAAAATCAGGTGCTGTTTGTCCTACTTCGACTGTCATGAGAACATCCCCTTTATGATTGTTTGTACTATAAGATTACCGAAGTTTTCTGACAGTGACAAATATTTATACCTTTCATTTCAGCTTTACCATTGGTTCGACAAAGCTCCATAAAGTTTGGGAAATTTCCCGGGAAATAAGTTGTATCTTGGCGACTAACCGAGGAGCTTGTACAAAAATGCTGCAGGGAGCAAATACCCAATCATCGCTTCAAATAAAGCAATCGGTTTGCCGATGCCAATTGGTGTTACATCACCATAACCGACAGTCATCAGTGTGACACCACTAAAGTAGACCGAATGAAAAAACCGCTCGAAGGACGTTCCGGATTGGAGCGGCTGATTGACGAGCAGTGAAAACCCCGCTTCAGATAGCAAAAAATAGAGCAAAGCAAATCCGAGCATTAATATGAAATAGATGGCTATAAACGAGGTAAATAACTCTTTCGAAAAAGCTCCACGTACATCTTGATAGTTTTTTACGAATACGAATAAGCTGCTGATGATAATTAGAATGATAAGTATAGCGAAAAACCGATCCATGTAATCACCAATTCCTTCGTTAATGCTTCATTATATGAAGTTTCTCTTCAAAAGATGTTCGTAAATCGTTATGCTAGAATGGTTAACGAGAATCTTTTAGGAGGAATGTTGTTGTGAATCGAACTACATCTGAAAAACTTTATGAAGAAGCAAATGATTTAATCCTCGGCGGTGTCAACTCGCCATCACGTGCATATAAAGGGGTTGGCGGCGGAACTCCAGTATTTATGGAAAAAGCGAAAGGCAGTCATTTCTGGGATGTTGATGGGAATGAATACATCGACTATTTAGGTGCTTATGGCCCGATTATTACCGGACATGCACATCCACATATTGCTGAGGCGATTTCTGAAGCTGCCTATAATGGTGTGTTATACGGAACGCCGACAAAATTGGAGAACCAATTTGCGAGAATGTTAAAAGATGCAATTCCTACATTAGACAAAGTACGCTTTGTAAACTCTGGTACGGAAGCGGTTATGACAACAATCCGAGTTGCTCGTGCTTATACGAATCGAACGAAGATCATAAAATTTGCCGGTTGTTATCACGGTCACTCTGACTTAGTGTTGGTCGCTGCAGGTTCTGGACCTGCTACGTTAGGAACACCTGACTCTGCTGGTGTACCTCAAAGTATCGCCCAAGAAGTAATTACCGTTCCATTTAATGATGTGGAAGCTTTCCGTGATGCATTAGAACGATTCGGCGATGAAGTGGCCGGGGTACTAGTGGAACCGATTGTCGGTAATTTCGGTATTGTTGAACCTGCTGTCGGTTTCTTGGAAAAAGTGAAAGAGCTGACACATGAGAATGGGAGTTTATTAATTTTTGATGAAGTCATTACTGCCTTCCGCTTCCATTATGGAAGTGCACAGGACTTAGTAGGTGTAAACGCAGATATGATTGCCATGGGTAAAATTATCGGAGGCGGTCTACCAATCGGTGCTTATGGTGGACGAGCGGATATTATGGAACAAGTCGCCCCACTCGGGCCTGCATACCAAGCAGGAACAATGGCTGGGAACCCTGCTTCGATGGCTGCAGGAATTGCGTGTCTCGAGGTGTTGAATGATCCTGTGAATTATGAACGGTTAGACGCTATGGGTGAAGCCTTGGAAGAAGGTATTTTAGAAAGTGCCAATAAACATGGTCTACCGGTAAAAATTAATCGGTTAAAAGGCGCGTTTACGGTTTTCTTTACTGATGAAGAAATTACAAATTATGATCAAGCAGAAAATACCGATGGCGAAATGTTTTCTCGATTTTTCAAGTTGATGTTGGATCGAGGCATCAACCTTGCACCATCAAAATATGAAGCTTGGTTCTTAACGATTGCTCACACAGATGAAGATATCGAAAAAACGTTACAAGCGGTTGATGAAAGCTTTGCAGAAATGGCAAAATCCTAAATTAATCACAAAAACTTTTCCAAAAAAGCAAAAAGAGTCTTGTTTTTTAAAATGAATGTGTTAATATATAGATAATTCAGAATTATTGGATTACCCCTTATTATAGGAACGATGTTATGAAAACTCCCTTCCTTTCTGGTTTTGCCAGATTGAAGTGTTCGCAATTTGTGCGGACACTTCTTTTTTTGTTGCATATCAGATTGTGATAGGTAGTAGATTGTTATAAGATAGGAAGAGATTCGATATTCATTACATCTCAGAGTAATTTCTGGACAAGGGTGTTTGAAAAGAATTGGAGGTTGATTCAATGAAACTAGGCGCACGTGCATTCAAGACAGGCGTAGCTATTATGATCACGATGTATATCGCCACCTTGATTGGTTTTGAGGCTGGATTCTTTGCTGGGACAATTGCGGCAGCAACGTCACTACAGCCCTCCATCTATCGTTCTTTTCAAACGATGGCAGAACAAATTCAAGCGAATATTTTAGGTTCTGGAATTGCAATCATTATCGTACTGACAGCAGGGAATGCCCCTTTCCTAATTGGTATAGGTATTGTAGTTGTCATAGGCATATGTACTTTTTTCAAAATGAAAGAAGATACGACATTCATTGCCATCATTGCGCTTCTCGCATTGATGATGTATTCTGCGGATGTCGTATACCTAGAGTTTGCAGGAATACGATTTACGACAATTTTAATTGGTATTTTTTCCGCATTCCTAGTGAATTTAGCTTTCTTACCACCAAAATATGAAATCCAATTATTTAATCAGATCAGTGAGCTGACTTCGGACCTATTACAATGGATTCGTGTAACGACAAGGCATCTAGCCGATCAGCCTGCCCTTAAAAAAGAAATTGAAACGCTAAACACGGAACTGTGGCAATTAGAGAACACGTATTTATTATTTTCAGAAGAACGGACATATTCGCGTTCTAGAGGTATTGAACGAGCAAGAAAGTTAGTCATATTCCGCTCGCTCATCTCTCTATCCCGTAAATCGTATGATTTGTTGACGACTTTACATCGATTGGATTATGACATTGAGCATATTTCGAAAGACATCAGTAAGCGAATTTTAAAAGAAGTCGATAAGGTGATGCATACACATGAGAAATTGATGCTGATGTATCAAGGACGGATCCGCTCAAAGGATACCGATCCGCTCCATAGTGTTTCGACCCCAGATGTGAAGGGGTTAATCGTAGAGTTGATCAATTATTATGATGAAGGTGATGAGGAAGCGCGGTTGAAGTTAATCCCGCTTGCGTCGATGTTATATGATTATCATGAAGAAATGATGCATTGCAAAATGTTGATGAAAAGTTATTTAAAGAAAGCACCTGATCATGAACTCTATTAAAAGAGTAAGATAAGCAATAGCATTAACGCTAGGTTCATTAGATATGAATATTCAATTTGCTTTTCCGCTGAAGTCGTTGGACCCGAAAATTTATGAACAAAAGTAATTAACAGCAACTGCCATAAAAACGTGAAGTAATACAGCAATGCATAAAAACTAACACGAGAATCAAGAAATTCTGTCAATGAATCGTTTTGAAAAGCTAAAATGAAAGCGATAAACGATATCGTGAACCAAGCAAATATAATAGGAAGCATTTTTTTCCACGCCGGATGTTGTAAAAACGTCCGGCTTTTCTTTATTTGAAAAAGAAAGAACAAGCACATGAGACCACTAATGAACAGAAAACCTGTCATAACTAACAATGGAGACGTAACCATCCCCATCGAATCACCGATTTGGTAATGGAGATCAATTTCCATATAGTTAAAAATCAGAGCGCTTATGATTAAAACAATCCCGACGGCACCTTGATAGATTGACCATTTATTCATTGTTGCTCTCCTTCTTGCTTTTTAGCATCTGCTTCAGTAGTGAAATGTTATCTTGAAACGATTTTGCTCTGCTCTCGTCATCTTTTTCGGCATAACGTATTTTCTCATAAAGCTCGATGACTTCCTGGCGTTCATGTCCAAAAATTTGTTGCCTGTCGAGCCACTCATCAATCGTTTCATCACGATAACGACCGACGTTTTGATCTGTAGCCCATTTCTCCAGTCGATAGTACATTTTTCGAATTGGATTTTTTGGTGCTTGATGACGATTACCCTTCCAAAAACGTTGCTCCGTCGTACGATTTCTCTTCACCGTAATTGTTTGTTCTCTCTGCGTTGCATCCTCGCGCACCAAATTTCTTCGGTACCTTAAAAATAAAAATACAAGGAGTAAGATAATCAATCCACCGACACCATATAAAAACCATTCGATGTACGCACCAAGCATCGTTGTTTCTGTTCGCTGTTGTTCGGGTCCTGTCACGAATTCTGGATCACTTTTTATAGATTCAATCTCCGGTGGTTCGATATTAATATACTCAGTCAACTGCATAATTGGAGAAACAATCCAAGCAAGAGCCATCAGTACCCCATAAAAAACATATCCAAAAAGCAAGCGAATGTACGGAAAAAGAGTAGTCAGCGAATAGGTGCCAACAAACAGCAACAGTGCAATGCTAAGAAACCAAATGGCTTTCTTTTTGCCAACATTGTTCGCGCCGTCCGGGTCGCTGAAATAATAAAGCAGAAATCGTCCAAGTAAAAATGTAAACAAAAAGACAGCCGCTATTAGTAAGTAGTTGTTTGCATATGGATGCCCGTTAATGAATTCATATGCGACAACACTCATCACCAACGTACTGATAAGAATCTTTTCTTCATGGTCTTGATCGGGTTTCAGTAAATGAGACTCAATCCGAACAAACAAAACAATGGCCATGACTATTACTAGCACATAATGATAGCCGAATAAAAATGCCAGACCTGCTGCGAGGATTGGACCGAGAGCAATCAACGGTTTTCCTGACTTCAAAAAAACAAGCGTACTAACTGCATAAGCTACTATAGCCAAGCAGAAAAATGAAATCAGTGATGCACCAAGATTATTTTGCATATGAAAAAAATAAATAACAATCCATATCGGGAACAGCTCTAATATGTATTGATAAAATTGAACATAACGATTAGGCAAATGATCCATCCGCAGCCACCCCCTTTTCTTGGGATTCGTCAGTCTGCAAGTGATGGACACGTGATCCTTTTTGTTCGAACATTCGATAATAATCATCGTAATCTGGATGGTTCATCCCTGCTTGAATAACATCTGTCGCCAATGGTTCTTTTAGAATAATTTGATTCAACATATTTTCAAACGGAACGGTAAAGGTCCCACCTTGAATTCTTGCCAACAGTTCAAGTGTATTCCCGAGATGTTTCTCCCCTTTTCCTTCAGCCTGGTGAATAAACGGAACACGATTCATCGATAAAATATTGATATATAAGGAGTAAGGGATTCCTTTTTTCGTCGCATCCATCGCCAAATATGCAACTTGTTCAACCATTTCTTCAAACGCTTCTCTGTTGTTACGTGTTAATTTCACATTAATTAAAAACATCCGAGATAAATGACTGACCCGTTCGTCGACTTTCACGTGAAATTCACCTGTTCTTGCACTTGCTTTCCAATGGATTTGATTAAAAGGGTCACCAAATTCATACGGTCGTGTACCGATGTTTCGAGATCGATCGATATATAACGATTGCTGTGTTACATGTTCGCCTTTTCCTTTTGGCTGCACGTGCTGCAAATGATGAACAGCTTTTTTCTTTGGAAAAACGACTACTTCTGTTAAATTCAAATCGTCTAGCTTTAAATAGATCTGATTCAGATTAAAGGGATTCGGTAAAATGATTTCTAGCGATCGGATTTGTGATACGCCACGCTGCTTTGCCGTATAAGGAAATTCGATCGTTTTTTCTTCCCAAAATTGGAGGCTGAATGGCTTTTCGACAAATGTTCGTTCTCGACGGCGATGCATCTTACCCCCACTTAACTCAATGGCATGATCCATTTCCATTGAAATTTTCGCCATCAGTAATGGCAAAATACCCTTCTGCCGAATGACCACTTCAATTGAACCGGTACCCCCTGGATCGACCCGTTGTTGTCTTTGTGCAACTGTAACCTCCAAAAAGTCATCCACATGCTTTTCATAAAATTTCCCTAGCCCATATATAGCAACAATGAGTATTGCCAAAAACAACAATAAAAAAGCATGCCCAAATGCTGAAATCACCAACCCACCGAATAACAAAAGCACAGCAACCACTGTTAGCGTACGAAATATACTTATTTCAAGAATTGATTTATGAAATGACATATCGCTCTTCCTTATGTAAGCTTTTCCCATACTATATCATGAATTCAATCATTTCTGAAAATAAACTTTATATTGCAGCTGCATTGTTATCGTTTCTACAAAATATACGCTAGTTCAATCGGTCAAAAGAAAAACTGGTAGATTTATTTGGATTTAGGGTACAGAATAAAAAGGCGATAAAAAAACTCCCGTATCAGTTGGGAGTTTACACTTTATTTAACAATACGAAAAACATACATAGTTGTTTCCAGAATATCATTCATTCGTAAGAAAACACTTATTCGCTTGGTTGCTCCGATTTAGAATAGCTGGCTACTATTCACAACCACACTCAAATTCCTTGAATTTATATTCCTTGTACAGTGTTAATTCCCCAAAATCACTTGAAGCCGTCTCGTAAACTTTGACTAAGGGAGCAATATCTTGTTCAGCAAACCTTTTTACTTGCTCATCCATATCGGTAGATGAATCTAAAATATATTCATTCATATCTTCGTATAAATCATTATGTTCACACACATCATATGTAACTACGACATAACTTTTTGACATGACCAACACCTGCTTTGTCATTACTATTTTATAGTTGAGCAAGATTGTCTATTTTCTAATTTCATAGGTAAGTAATTTCATTATATAAAAAGATAGTCCAATTAAAGCTGTAATTACGCCGGCTATAAATGTTATTAAGGGTATTATGCTACTTTCTTCCTGGTTCACATAGAATTCTGGTAAACCGATCATAAGTATTTTTCCAATACCTGATAAAGCTATAATAATAAACCCTGAACAAGTATATATTGCTGCGATGTATTTATTCATTTTACCCCCACCTTATCTATTCGTTAATTTATCTTTTTAAATTAGAATCTTTATTAAAACAGCTTTCACAAATAAATTTACCCTCGTTACTTAAATAGGCTTTTATTTCAGTGAGACCCTTACGCTTTGGGTAGCGCATTTTTACAAAAACATCGTCCTCAGCTTCAATCTCTTTACCACATTCAATACATTTAGGTTTATCTTCTAGCAAAATATCACCTCTTTCCTTTAAATTTTTTTATCAGCTGGCAACGTTTAATGAACATTTCAATTAAATGTTATATCCATTTTATCAGAAACCCTCTATTTACCTGCAAAGAACTTAGTAAATTTTTCAGTCAATTGACTAAATCTCGCATTCCTACTGGTCATGAAAACACTTGTAACGGCAAAAAATAGAGGTCCAAGCCGTACGTGGCTTAGACCGCTTATTTGTAGGTTATTCTAACTTTTGGACAAAACCTGTTAGCTTTCTTGGAGTACTCTATCGTATATTTCTTACTTTATTTTTCGTAAGTTTCCCTTCATCATCCAATTCCTGTACTTGATAAAGGTTATAATAAATTCCTTTTCGACGCATGAGTTGCTCATGACTACCTTGTTCTTTGATTTGTCCATCTTCAATTAATATAATCCGATCCGCATGAGTGATCGTTGATAAACGGTGAGCCACGATAAACGTCGTTCGGTCGTGGGCTAGCTTGTTCATCGCCTCTTGAATTAAGTGTTCACTTTCTAAATCAAGAGCGGATGTCGCTTCATCCAACACAAGTAGTGGTGGGTTTTTCAAAAAGACACGTGCAATCGCAACACGCTGTTTCTGACCACCGGATAGCTTAACACCACGTTCTCCAACAAGCGTATTGTAACCTTCTGGAAGTTCCATGATAAAGTCGTGCGCGTTTGCTGCTTTTGCCGCTTCAATCACTTCTTCATCAGTTGCGTCAGGATTTCCCATCCGAATATTTGTCGCAACAGAATCACTGAATAAAATCGTGTCTTGGAGAACGAGCCCAATTTGGTCACGCAACGTTCGTGCTTGTACCTTTGTAATATCTATTCCATCAATCGTAATTTTCCCAAGACTTGGATCATAAAATCGAGGGATCAAGCTGACAAGCGTTGACTTTCCTCCACCACTCATTCCGACTAAAGCAACTGTCTCGCCTTCAGCGACTTTTAGATCGATATTTTTAAGTGCGTATGACTCATTTGGATTATATTTAAATGATACATTTTCAAAATGAACATCACCTTTGACAGCTTGCATCGGCTTTGCATCCGGTTCATCGGTAATGTCATATTCTTCATCCATGAATTCAAACACACGGTCCATCGAAGCGTGTGCTTGTGTTAGTTGGTTTGATGAGTTGACTAATCGTCGTAATGGGTTGTAAACCCTGTCCATATAAGCTGTAAAGGCAACCAATGTACCGAGCGATACGTTCCCATCAATGACAAAATAACCACCGACTGCAAGCAACAATAGTGGCGCCAAATCTGTAATCGTGTGTGTCACTGAATAAGATTTCGCATTCCAACTTGTAAACGCTAATGCGCGGTTCAAATAGTGAGAGTTTCGATCGTCAAATTGTTTTTGTTCATGATCTTCCAACGCAAAACCACGGACGACTGGCATTCCTTGTACACGCTCTGTCAGATGCCCTTGCACTTCCGCGAGTGCTTGTGACCGTTCTCGTGTTAAGTTACGTAAACGTGAGTAAAAGTATTTTACCGAAAAACCATACACAGGGAACAGGACAATTGCGACTAATGTCAACAACGGATCAAGCCAGATCATAATACCAATCGCAATTAGGATGGTCACCATGTCCAACCACAAATTCATGAGCCCTGTCATGATAAACGTTTTCGTCTGTTCAACGTCGTGAATCACTCGAGAAATAATCTCTCCAGTTTTCGTTCTGGAGTAAAAATTCAAACTCAACCGTTGAATATGATCGAATAATGTATTTCGAATATCATATAAAATCTTACTGCTTACCCACTGAGCGTAATATTGACGGAAATATTCAACTGGCGGACGTATAATTAGGAATAAGAAGAATGCAATTCCCATCGTCCAAAGCAGTTTATCTAACTTTTCACTGTTGCTTAATGCATCCGCACCAACGATGTCGTCAATCACATATTTTATAATTAACGGCATCAATAGCGGGATACTGAATTTCACTATTCCAATTAAAATTGTAAAGAAAATTTTCCATTTATATGGCTTAACAAAGGCCAAATACCTCTTAATACTATCCATGTCTTCACCTGCTTGTAAGTTCAAACAACTATTTGTTTTTTATATCGTGATATTTTTTCAAAAAAAGACTGCCTTTAGTACGATTCAGCAGCCTGTAGCGTCTTTATTATTGCACAATTCAATAAGTCAGATACTGTTCATACCAACGTTCTGTAAAATCAGGTGCAAATGGACCTTTCCGTTGTAGAATCCATTGTTCCAAAATGCCTAACTGCTTGTACAAAATCCGTTCAAGTACTACCGGATAATTCATTAACTGTTTATGTTCGATAAATTCATCTTCATCCAATATTTTATAAGTCATATCCGGAAAAACTTTTATATCCAAGTCATAGTCGATATATTTAACTGCGCCTTCATCGAGTACGTAAGGCGAGCCGATATTCGAGTAATAATGGACACCGTCATTTCGTAACATACAAATAACATTAAACCAATAATTTGCCGTAAAATAAGCAATCGCTGGTTCGCGCGTAAACCAAGTACGACCATCATTTTCTGTCACCAACACCCGATCGTTCGCTCCGATTAACATTGAAGAAGTACTCTTTAAGACAGTCGTTTCTTCCCAAACCCGGTGGATGGCGCCATTATGTTTGTAACTCTGAATTTCAATAACTTCACCAGCCTTTGGGTTCTTCATGATATACCTACTTTCCGCACAATTACGTTTCAAAATTTATTTTGAATTAATTGTAACACAGGACATACACCATAGCGATTAAGATGCGTTCGTTGTGAGGTGCCGCTTCGTATGTACAATTTATTGTTGGTGATTGTTGATAAATGCTTGCTGACTGTTGATACGACGCTCCTAACTGTCGATAAACGCACGCTCACTGTTGATACGGCACGCCTAACTGTCGATAAACGAGCGCTGACTGTTGATACAGCGCGCCTAACTGTCGATAACCAGCACGCGCGTCCACCCATAAAATATTTAAAAAACCAGCCGTGCTTTATCGCACGACTGGTCACATCATCGCTATTTTACTTTTTTTGTTCAGATTGCTTGTTTCGACGGCGAACTTCCTGAGCATCCGTCTCACTAGCAAATTCTTCTGCAAACTGGTTTCCTTGAGCAGATTGGTTTTGCTTCTGCACCTTTTTGATATTTGTTCCTGCAGCAGTTTCGTTTGGCTGACGTTTGTTTTTAGCCATTTATATCACCTCCGCAGTGATTAATTTGTCCAACATTTGCGGAGGTTATCCATCGAAATTCGTTGTCAATTAATTCAAGTGCTAAAGGCTTAAGAGTCAATCTGCTGTTTTACTTTGTGCTGGACTTTTGAAAGTGGGTACTGATCCATCTCTTCCAACGTTACAAATTGTCCGTGATCCGTTGAAATATCTCCGTCCGAAACGCGGCAAAAAATTGGATAGACTTCCCAAATGACATGGCTGAATACGTGTTTCACCGGCTTACCTTCATGAACCATTTCGAGATTCAAATCATATTCCAGTTCGATATAGTGAACGGCTTCATCTTTCGGAAACTCAGCTTGCTCGACCAATGGAAATTGCCATAAATTTGCGAGCAATCCTTGTGCTGGTCGTTTTTGAATAAGGTACTGTCCATCAGCTTCAATCACCATCGCGAAATAAGCAATCGTTCGTTGTTTTTTCGCTTTTGTTTTAACAGGCAGTTCTTCTTGGATACCTTTTGAGAATGCCGTACAATAGGATGAAACAGGGCATTCATTACATTTGGGTTTTTTCGGCGAGCAAATTAAAGCGCCGAGTTCCATCAATCCTTGATTAAAAGATGAAGGATCTTCTTTTGAAATAACTGCTTCTACAACTTGTTCAAATTTTTTCTTCGATTTTTGATCGGCAATATTATCATACACCTCAAATATCCGCGACATGACACGCATCACGTTACCATCAACAGCAGGAATTGGCTCACCAAAGGCAATGCTCATTATCGCTCCTAACGTGTATGGACCGATCCCCTTCAATTTTTTCAGTTCGGATGACTGTGATGGAATTTGGCCATCATATGTAGCGACGACTTCTTTTACTGCTGTATGTAAATTTCTTGCGCGTGAATAATAACCAAGACCTTCCCAAGCTATTAATACATCTTGTTCATCCGCGTTGGCCAAATCATTGACGGTAGGAAATCGTTCCATAAACTGATTAAAATAATGAATTACCGTATCCACACGTGTTTGTTGTAGCATGATTTCGGAGACCCATATTCGGTAAGGATCTTGATTTTCCCGCCAAGGAAGGTCTCTTTTAATGCTTTGGTACCAACTAATTAAGTCTTGCTGAAATGAATGTTTATCAAAATTTTCGGGTATATATGTGGTTGACGCGTTATTCATGATTCACTCACCATTCTTCGTGTTTACATAATATTTTTTTAAAAGGAGGTGCACAATTGGATACTGCAACTCACTTGACGATGGGGGTCGCATTAAGTGGTCTCTCTGTAATAGATCCGGTCATTGAAGCTAATCCAAGTTTATTTACTGCTACTTTTTTTGGTGTCGTCATTGGCTCAATCGCCCCGGATTTCGATACAATTTTTAAATTAAAGGACAACGCAACGTATATTCGACATCATCGTGGTTATTCCCACTCACCGCCGATGCTCATTTTTTGGAGCTTTTTCGTTTCACTTCCTATTTTTTTCTTTATGCCGGAAATTTCCTATCTTCATTTATGGCTCTGGACGATGCTCGCTATCCTTTTACACGTGACGGTCGATATTTTCAATGCGTACGGCACACAAGCGCTCAGGCCGTTTAGCCATAAATGGTTAGCAATGGGCTTTATCAATACATTCGATCCGTTTATTTTCTATCTATTCGTTGCAGGCATTTTCGCCTGGTTGCTCGGAGCAAATCCAATTCATACATTTACGATTGTCTTTTTCATCAACATTCTTTATCACATTAAAAGATACTTGGACAAAAAAGAAATTGTTGATATTTTAAAACGGCATTTTCACGATAAAAACATTGAAAGAATTATTACGCAGCCGACAATCAAGCATAATTGGTGGCGGATTGCCGTCGTTGCAGATAATCAATTTTTCATTGCTGATAGTGTCGATGGCCATATTGAAATTCTCGATATATTCGATCGGAAACCGTTACCTGAAACTGCTGAGATGAATGCTGCATTACTCGATAAAAACGTGCAAGCTTTCGTCAACTTTTCCCCGGTTTATCGTTATGAAATTGATCGCCACGATGATTATATAGAAATCCGCTTCATCGACTTAAGGTACCGTTCGAAAGGTCATTATCCGTTCGTTGCAGTCGTTACGTTGGATAAGTTTTATAATATCCTGACTTCGTATACTGGCTGGGTTTATTCCGAAGAAAAACTACAAAAAAAATTAGACGTTCTATCTTAAAGCAAGGCTGCCTGGCGATTGTAATTCGAGGCAGCCTTGCTTTAAATTAGTACAATTCGATTTTATTTTTCAATAAGGAGATTGGAAGAGCTTCTTCTTCGTCAATTATATCACCATCAACACTTCTTCTCGTACCCCAAGCAAAAACGCCTTTCAAATAGCTAATCGTAAACGTCTCTCCAACTGCGCCTTCTAGCTCGTACACATCGCCTTTACTGTAATCCTTTGGGTCCATCATATAAGCTTCGGCCATGACCATTTTTCGTTGGTACACTTCAAATTCATTCACCATACCGAGCTGCTCAGCATTTTGTGCTTTCGCCTTCAACCGACCAATTTCTGAACGCAACTCTGGGATTGTGTATTCACTATATCTTCTTTCCATTCCTACCACTTCCTTTTTTAGGATTCTACTTCTTCATTCAACTTTTCATCGATAAACTGTTCAATCAAATCGCCTTGAAAACCTTTCTGGTACAGAGATGCTTTCACCTTTTGAATGAGCATGCCACCTTCATGCTTACGCGCTTGCTTCATCCATATTTTCTCACCTTGATGGTAGAGAGCTTCTTTCTCTGCATCATCATCTTTTTCCAGATCGATTTCTTCGATTGCCATTTGGATAGCATCCATCTGATAGCCTTGCTGTAACATCGATTGCTTCGCTTTGTTCAATTGTGTACGAAATGACTCTCTATTGGATGGACGGATTTTTTTCCCTAATAGTTTGGCTGCTTTTTCGACTTCTATTTCTTTTGAGTACTTTTCCATCGCATCGTCAATCGTAGCAGGCGAAATCTTTTTCTGCATCAATTCTTGCTTAATTTTATTCGGACCTTTACTTGTCGTGTTTATTTTCGTTTGAACATATGCTTCACTAAAGGCTACGTCATCAATTAATTTCTCTTGGATTAGTTTTTCCATTACAAAAGCGATCTCTTCTTCTGTCGCTTCCTTCTTTACCAAATAATCAACCATTTCAGACTCCGCTCGCATTCTGTAGCTTAAATAATTGATTGAAAGGGTATAGTATTGATGGATTGCATCTTGTTTTTTGATTTCATCGATTTCGGACTGGGAAATTTCCATCCCTTTTCGAATGGCATGACGGATCAACAAATCCTCATGAATACCAAACCCGAAAGATTCTATTTCATTCGTTTTTATAAAAATATTATATCGATTTTTATTCTTCTTTTGTGTTGTTATCCGACTGACAATCATACAGACACCTCATTTTAAATTACTTCCATTATAGTACACGATAGGAGGGACTTCCACTTGAGAATCATGATTGCTGGTGGTACCGGATTTGTCGGCAGACAATTGATCGACCATTTTCGAAATCCGGAAAATATGATTTACGTATTGACGCGTCATCCAGAAAAACATAAAGATGAACCGTATGTGAAATATATCGAATGGTTAACGCCTGATAGCCAACCAGAAATACCGATTCAACAAGTTGATG
The DNA here is from genome assembly GCF_007559425.1 of Allobacillus salarius. Taxonomy (GTDB): domain Bacteria; phylum Bacillota; class Bacilli; order Bacillales; family Alkalibacillaceae; genus Allobacillus; species Allobacillus salarius. The sequence continues at coordinate 18,317 of NZ_VMHE01000005.1, forward strand.
TTTGTATCAATTTAGCTGGTGAATCACTGAATAGTGGTCGCTGGACGGAAGAAAGAAAACGTTCGATTTTGGAAAGCCGCATGACAACAACAAGAGAATTCATTCGCATTATGGATACGTTGAAAACGAAGCCTGAAGTGTATATTAACGCTTCAGCAATTGGCTATTATGGAACATCGACCGAAAAAATTTTCACAGAAAATACGATTGTAGCTGGACGTGACTTTTTGGCAGAAGTTTGTGATGTCTGGGAAGCTGAGGCTCAGGCAGCCGAAGAACTTGGCATTCGAACAGTCCTCACGAGATTTGGACTCATTCTTGATCGAAACAACGGCGTACTCCCGTTATTCGCTTTACCGTATCAAATGATGGTCGGCGGAAAAGTCGGTTCTGGAGAACAATGGATGTCATGGATTCATATCCAAGACGTCGTGCTGGCAATCGATTGGATTATTCAAAACAAAACCATTTCAGGACCTGTTAACTTTACGGCTCCTAAACCGAAACGAAATAAGGACTTTGGTAAAAAATTAGCTGAGACATTGAATCGACCGACATGGCTATCCATCCCTTCCACTCCTGTCCGTATTGCTTTAGGAGATATGAGTGATTTAATTTTGAAAGGGCAATATGTTTTGCCAAGAAAGCTGCAGGACAGCGGCTATTCATTTAAATATCGTTCACTAGATCGCGCACTTGATAATATTTATAGATAATGGATTTTCCCTTTAAAAAAATTCGCTTTTCGACATAAAAAACGATTGGCAAATCGCCAAAAAAAGTGTATGATTTTTTTAGAGAAATAGGGAAGGCAAATGGTGCGCCACCGCTTGATTGTATGCGGTTCTAGTGGGTTCGATTCCCACCCCGAATTTTTGTTGTAACAGATAAAAATTCGAGGGTGAAACGAACGCCACACGTGGGCCGTTTTTCTTAAACACCCTCATATTAATGGAGGGTGTTTTATTATGCTTAAAAAACGTGAACTACAAGATGCGCACATTCTCTTTCCACTATTGAATGATCAAGCTGTGAAACCGTACGTTCGAGAAAAAGCTGATTCCTTGGAGGCATATTACTTTTTAATGAACCGGTTTGCCCAGCAAGAAGATAATGGCGAGTTAATCTCAAGAACAATCATGGACGATTGGGGGAGTCCAATCGGTGCGATTACGTTATATGATATCGAACAACGTGCTGGTTTTATGGCCACATGGCTCGGGAAGCCTTTCTTCGGCAAAGGTTATAACCAATATGCGAAGGAACAATTTTTATATGAACTGTTCGTTGAACACGATATCGACCTTGTGTTTTTGAAAGTTAATGAATTAAATGCCCGGTCTATCGCAGCCATGAACAAAATACCGTATGCAGCAAAAGCCGATGAAACTTTTTCGCATGTTTATGAAAAGATCAATCAAGGTGAAAAGCGCTTTAAACTGTTTGCTATTCATAAAGATGCCTATCTATTATTTATCAATGAGCGTGAACAACTTGTAGTGGATGAGTTGGAGGCTTAAGCAATCGACCTTTCTTGTATTTATGTAGTGAGGTTGCATATATTTTGAAAATGGGCGTATATATTTTTGATTTGGGAGCATATATTTCCGGTTTGGGCGCATATCCACCGGTTTTGGATGTATATTTTATTAATTTGGGAGCATATCCGAACCATTTATGCGGTTAAATGAGTCCATCGGTATATTGAAATGATTTTCCCCATTGGCTACTAAGTTATCCACAGCTATCCACAAATTGTGTGTAACTCTGTGAAAACCCATTTTTATAACCTTTTTTATTCACAAGAACACACGCTCTTACCTGTGGATAATGTGCATAAGTCTGTGAATAGTTAAATTTATACCTTTTTCACTGTGGATAACCTGTATACGAATATAATGATCATTTTATGTCCCAATTGTTCTTATTCGGAACAATAGTTTATATGTGAAGAATAAGAACAACCATTACCTCCCTTTCCGTATTTTTTAGTGATAGCATGATGAGATATAGCGTATGTTTCCAGTATCCTGATTGCTTAATCAAGCGGTAATGACCGCTACTTCTTAAACGGAAAGCGTGTGTATAAATGCCATTCAATTTAGCAGCAAATATCCGATATTTTCGCGAACAGAATAACTGGACGCAACAATATGTCGCAGACGCTTTGAATGTCTCTCGTTCAATGATTGCCAAATGGGAAAACCAATCAGCGCAGCCCGACTTACATGTGTTGATTAAGCTGAGTGAACTCTTTGAAATTTCCCTTGATCAACTGATTGGACGTTCGATCACAAAAGAACACGTCCTCCGCGAAATTGAACGCATTTATTCATTGGAAGAAGAAGTCTCACAGCAAGATGAAAACATTATTCAACTCATAGACTTCATCATACGAAACAAACAATTCAACGAGCGATTTCGCGAGCTTGCTAGATTGCCTGTAAAAAAGCAACGCGTCGTATTGAACATGCTCGAAAAATTAATATCCGATTTAAATAAAATATAAGTTATGAATTAAAGAATGATAGTCAATACTAATATTGGCTATCATTTTTTTATTCAACTATTAATAAAAGTTCAATAGATTGAATTGAAACCTTTTTGAACGAATAAACGTATGTATATTATAAAGTTTAGTGGCTTATTCGAGCGGTTATTGTGCTAAATCGATCGGTCACACGCTATCGCGCACCGCTTTGAAAGGTCGCACGTATGCTTAGAATATTTACATGTATTTGGTAAAGCCACAAATAGAGATTTATAGAGTCTATCAGTAAAAGGTGGGAGATGAAGATGGAAGAAGGTTTAACACTTATTCAAGAGAATTTAGCAATTCTTGCACCGTTATTTATACTGCAATTAATTTTAATGGTCATTGCGTTAATTGATTTGGCTAAAAATGATGAGCCGAAAGGACCGAAGTGGGTTTGGACTCTCGTCATAATTTTCATTAATATTGTCGGTCCAATCGTTTATTTTATCGCTGGAAAGAGGAGATAAAAAATGGAGTTAGTCTCTGTGAAAGATTTAACGAAAACGTATTCGAAGCACAATGTCGTGGACCATGTTGGTTTTGATCTTCATCCAGGAAAGTGTGTCGCATTGCTTGGACCGAACGGTGCGGGAAAAACAACGACTTTGCGTATGTTAGCTGGGTTCATTCAACCGACCAGTGGTACAATTTTATTTAATGAAGATACGCTTTCAAAGGATTTCCGCAAATATGTCGGTTATTTACCACAACATCCGAGCTTTTATCCGTGGATGTCCGGCGAAGAATTCTTACACTATGCCGGCCAACTAGCTGGTTTGACTAAACATGAAGTCTCTGACAGGTCAGAGAAACTTTTGCAGCTAGTACACTTAACAGATGCTGGCAAAAAACGAATCGGAAAATATTCTGGGGGAATGAAGCAGCGACTCGGGATTGCTCAAGCATTGATCCATCAACCAAAACTAATCATGCTTGATGAACCGGTTTCGTCCCTTGACCCGATTGGCCGAAGAGAAGTTTTGAATCTAATCCGTGAATTGAAAAAAGATGCAACTGTTTTATTTTCCACTCATATTTTAAATGATGCTGAAGAAGTGAGCGAAGAGATTCTTCTTATGAATGATGGAAAATTAATCGAACAAGGACCGATTTCAGAGATTCGTGGCATGCAACAGACAGTTACAATCCGTCTTTCCTTTGAAAAAGAACCGAAATTCATTCATGAGAAATTGAAAGAGATTGATTCAGTGTACCAAGTGACTGAAGAAAACGGCGTCTTTGATGTTACTGTGCATGATTTAAATGCTGCTCGAAAAGCAATTTTTGAACGTGTTCAAGAAGAGGGTTGGGAACTTTCATTGTTTGAAATTACATCAGGGACATTGGAAGATATCTTTATGAAGGCGGTGAATAAATAATGCAATGGACCGTCATTCTTAAAAAAGAACTAACCGAAAACTGGCGAAATTTCAAATGGATTTGGGTGCCGATTGTGTTCATCCTGATCTCAATTATGGATCCTATTTCTACTTACTATATGCCGATAATCATCGAGTCTGCTGGCGGGCTGCCAGAAGGAACAATCATTGATATTCCGATGCCTAATCCTTCCGAAGCGATGATGATGAGTTTTTCTCAGTTAAATATCATCGGTGTTTTAATACTGACAGTCATTTCTATGGGTACCATTTCAGGTGAGATCAAAAGCGGTGTGTATGAACTGGTTCTCGCCAAACCTGTAAAATATACGAATTATGTTACCGCAAAGTTCTTCTCTTACTGGCTACTCATGATTGTTTCATTGTTTCTCGGACTATTGGCAAGTTGGTATTATATTAATCTTCTTTTCGGAGACTTAGCGTTTAGCCAACTAATTGTAGCTGCGTTGTTCTATGCTTGTTGGCTAACTTTACTCATCGCCATCGTCATCCTTTATAATACTTGGTTCAAATCACCTGGATTGATCGCTTTCTTATCGATTATTACCGTCATTATTTTGTCAGTTATGACGAACATATTTAGTCACGTACTCGGATGGAGTCCAGCTAAAATAACGGAATATATTGCCATCTACTTGCACACGGGTGACTTGGATACAGAGATTTGGTTTAGTTCCTTGATTGCATTATTAGTGAGTTTGTCATGTTTACTATTCGCGATAGTATCTTTACGAAACAAAGCGATTGATTAAAAGGAAGGTCGTTGTTGTCACGCGAAGTGGTAAAGATGGCGGCCGAGCTGATTAACACTGAAGGTGTCGTGCTTAACACTGAAGCCGAGCTGATTAACACTGAAGAAACCGGATTTAACACTGAAGCTGACTCAATTAACACTGAAGAAACTGGATTCAACACTGATGCTGACTCAATTAACGCTGAAGAAATCGAATTTAATGCTGAAGCTTTTTCAGTACAAAAAAAGCTGAGAATCGATAACCTTATCGACTGCTCAGCTTTCTTCTTATCCATCTTCTCGATTCACTAGTTTACCTGTTCCATAGATGATGACTTCAGCCTGGAATCCTATATCATCGGCATCCTGCTCTTGATATGTCATTCGGCTTACTTGAATAATCCGTTCTTCCGACTCCAATTGTTGAATGAATTGCTCAATTGCACGCGTCGAATTGGCCTGCCCATTCAATGTCACAACCTGTTGGATGATTTCTTTGTCTTCAAATATGGCTGTTGGCTCCTCGAAAATATACTCTCCGACGACAATTTTTCTTCTCTTTGCTGCTCGCTCGATCGACTGTACAAAAGCTTCTTCATCAAGTCCTTCGGGCAATTGAACGAGTAAATCATCCATCGTTATTTCATCCATTTCTTCTTGTTCATTTTTAGCTTGCTTCAGTGCTTTTTCTCGCTGTTTTTCGATCTCCAGCTTTTGTTCAGTTCGGCTTAATTCATCTGCTTGACTATTATAATAAAAAAAGTAAAACGCCGTCCCCCCTACAACAAGAAGGAGCATCCAAACAATGATTATCTTAATTTGACTTGGTTGAAGCTTTATTTTCATGATGATTCACCCGCTTCAATTTGCAACGTATAAACAGCGGAGTATTGATTATCCTCCGGGATGGCCAAAATCGAATGTAGCAACACATCATCCACACCTTGAAGCTCTCTCAATTGATTTAAGTATTGCGTCGCTTGATGGCTCGTACTTACATTCACCGAGACTTCAACGATGTTTTCATTATAGGTAAGCTGTTCAATCGTTGCTGAACTTGGCAATTGGTTAGAGACTTGTTGCAAGGCTGAGCTAACTTTTGGATATAATGGACGAACTTGTTCAACATAACCTTTCCGCTGTTGTAATTCACTATCATTCAACGGGCCTTCAACTTGCTCGATCAATGCTTGGTTAAGTTGCTCTTGTTGCTGAAGGCGGCTATTGATTAAACTCATTTCATTCCCTTGTTGCCAGGCGAGCAAAAAACAGATGGCAACAGCTAATACAGTCGTTATCGTTAATAACGCACCGACTAGAAAAGACCCTTGATTTTTCGGTTCTTTTTTACGTAATAAATTAATCTCGACTGCCATCTAGATCCCTGCCCTCATTGCTAGCCCTAAAGCTTGATGAAATCGCTCCTCGACCTCTAAACCCTTTGGTCCGGAAAAATGTTCTACATCCAATTCAATTACCGGGATATCATAAAGCTCTTCCAATTGACTACGAATCTCACTCAAAAATGGCGTGTCACCGACTAATGCCATTTTCGTAAATTGCTTCTTCCCATCGTTCATGGAGTATCGAAAAAACCTATGAATTCGTTCAATCTCTGTGTTGATTTCGCTGAATTGTTCCATCACCTCTTGGCGACTAAAATCCTCTTTATGCAATGTTGGTCCGTAGCTTTGTGGATCGGTCGTATCGTCAAATAATGAAAGTTGCTGGATAAAGATCGGATATCCATTTTCCATCGCAGCAAATACGACATTCTCTACATGATATTGAATTAATAAAAGCTCATCCGACTGTTCAATGAGTTCTTGATCTTCCAATAGTCGATAATAATTTAATGGTGAAATATCAATTGAAACGAGCTTTAAACCCGCTTCATGAAAGCAATCGGCATACTCATGAACAAGCTCTTCATCTGTTGAAATGATGACGATTTCTTTTTCTTCCACGGCGTCTTCCTTTGTACTTAAAGAAAGTGTCTCAATCACCGGTTGTTCAAATGGCAGATGAATTGATTCGCCTAATGCAAATGATACGTATTGTTGAATCTCATCTTCAACAACTGTTGAAGGAATGGATTGTTTCCGAATAATCACGGATGCATCAGGCATCGTCATTCTGATCTGTTTTCGTTTCAAACGCCATTTCTTGGTTAACATTCTGATGATTTTTAAAAACTCGTCTCGATTCTCAATCGCTCCATTGGAAATGATTCCTCGCGAAATATAATGCTCGTCGAATTTCACAATCGTTCTTGTCTCTGCATTCCATTCAACGAATCGAATGACATAATCTTTAATTTCCAAGTTGATGAATAGATTGTTTTTCATGTTTTCACCTTTTAATAGAAGAATGTTGTAATATACCACTCAATCATCGAATCGCCATAAAAATAGGCCAATAATGCACCGACCGCGATAAATGGCCCAAACGCAAAAGGTACGCCTCGTTTGATTTTGCCAAAAGGCATTAACATCAAGCCGACAATTGTACCGAGAAATGCGGCCAATAATAAAGATAGAATCGTATTTTGCATACCGAGAGCAAGACCGATGACGGCATATAACTTAATATCGCCGCCTCCCATACCCCCACGGCTAATGACAGCGAGAATCAGTAATATGGAAAATCCTACGACGGCTCCGAGATAAGCATCATACCAAGGTTCTGTTGGTACAAAAACACGTAACAAACCTATTAATAGAAAGAAGAAAATGAGAATCCGATCGGGAATTAATTGTGTATGGATATCGGAAATCGAAATGATAATTAATAAACTGATCAAACTCCAAGCGATTAATAGATTCCAATCAAAGCCGATATGATAAAAAGCAAACAAGAACAATGCCGCTGTCAACGCTTCAAAGAATGGATAGATTGATGAGATTTTCGACTGGCAGTTTCGGCACTTTCCACCGAGTGCGATATACGAAAAAACCGGGATGAGTTCAAGTGGTGTTAATCGGTGCTGGCAATTCGGACAATGCGATGGCGGGTGTACGATTGACTCCCGATTTGGTATGCGTAAACCTACCACATTATAAAAAGACCCCAAGATTAAACCAAGGACCGCTATGTAAAGATAAATTCCTATGATCAAACGCCATCATTCCTAACTAGATTAATAGGAAGCGCGGCGAATCGCCGCGCTTTTTAATCAAAACCTTGGTTGCTTTTTTTTATGCCTCACCGCCTGCAGAAGTACCGACATCTCCACCCTCAGATTCATTTATATCGTTAACAGTAGCATCATTGAAATTAACTGTGACATCATCATCTATAGTTGCTTTACCTGAAAACTTGATCTCATCACCAGACAAATCAAATTTTGGTGTTGTTTTCCAGGTGATCCCGTCTCTTTCTTTTACATAATCATTTTTTATATTATCATATGTTACTTCAGTAACATCGTTTGTTACTGCATACAACTCAGCAGCATTAATCATATTAATCGCAGTAGATTTAATACTACTCTCTTTCGAATCCTCAATAACCCCCGCAATCGCCGGCACGGCGATCAATGCGATAATCCCCAAAATAACGAGTACTGCCAACAACTCAACAAGTGTAACCCCTTTTGAATTGCCAATACGCTTTCTTAAAATAGCTTGCATAAAATCCTCTCCCCTTTTAAATGTTTTATTATGTTATTCAAACATCACTTGGAATATGGTGAAATACTCTAGCGATGACGATGTGTCAATTAATTAATTTGATTGAACAGCTCAAACATTGGCATGATGATTGATAAGATAATCGTTCCAACGACTACGGATAATGTGATGATCAGCAATGGTTCCAATAATGATTTCAGTTGCTCGTTGGCTGTTTCCAAATCTTCTTCATAAAAGCTTGCGACTTGCTTTAACATTTCCGGCAATGACCCGGTTCGCTCGCCGACAGCAATCATTTCAGTGAACATGTAAGGAAATGCCCAGTGCTTCTTCAGTGGTTCTGCGAAAGACCCGCCTTGGATAAGCGAATGTCTTGTCCTTACGAGAGCTTTCTTAAAAATTCGATTGCTCGTCGTGTTTTCGGTCAGCTCCATTGCCTGGATAATCGGAACTGAATTTCCTAGCAAGGAGCTCATCGACCGGGCGATTGACGCTAAGTTTGATTTAACTAATATACTTCCGATGACAGGTAGTTTTAATAGAAATCGTTCCATTTTCATCCCTGTTTTTTCTTGCTTAAACAAATAATAAATTAATGAAATAATACCAATTATTAGAATTAGTAGCAACCACCAAAAGTTGCCGACAAAGTCACTTGCTCCGAGTACAAATTTTGTTACACTCGGCAACTCTGCTTCGTACGAATTAAACATCGCGACAAATTGTGGAACGACATAGATTAATAGAAATACGACGACGGCAATGGCGACGACTAGAACGGTAACTGGATAGGCAAATGTAGATTTCATCTTCTGATTTGTCTGGTGCTGCTTATGATAGTAATCTGCTAGCGCACTGAGTGTCGGTTCGAGTGATCCACTCTCTTCTCCGCTATGAATCATGTTTCGAAAAAATTCTGAGAAAATCTTCGGATGATTCGCCATCGCTTGTGTCAGTGACTTTCCTTGACGTAAATCGATTTCGATATAATACAAAGCTTTGTGAAAATATTTATTCTTCGTTTGTTCACGTAATAAATGAATCGCTTCAACAATCGTTAAACCTGCTTTCAATAACGCTTGAAATTGCCTTAAAAATACGACGAACTCACGCGGTTTAACGATTTTACCGAAATAAAGATCTTTGTTCCAAATCGTTTCTTTTATTTCATTAATGGCTTCAATTTTATAGCCTTGGTCTTTCAGTATTTTTTGAGCTTGTTCTTTGTTGTAAGCTTCAAGCTTTCCTCTTTCAACTTTTCCTTCGATATCAAATACAGTATAGCGGAACGATGCCATGATCGATGCCCCCAGTTATTCTTGAGCGACTCGGAAGACTTCTTCGGTCGTCGTAAGTCCTTGTTTTACTTTGTGCAACCCATCCTCGAACAAATAGGTAAACCCTTTCTCCCTCGCTAATTGTTCAATTTCAACGGATGTTTTTTCATTTAATATCGCTTCTCGGATCTCATCATCGATGTATAACACTTCATGGATCGCTGTTCTGCCACGATAGCCAGTCTGATTACATGACGGACAGCCGGCACCTCGTTTGAGCGCCTCTATCTCTATATTATACTTACTAAAAATAGCTTTTTCCCGAATTGATGGTTCCACAACCCGTACACATTCGCGGCAAACCTGCCTCACTAAGCGTTGTGCAACCACGCCATTGATCGAGGAGCCAATCAAAAATTGTTCGACACCTATGTTTTTCAATCGGTCAATCGCTCCAATCGAATCATTTGTATGAAGCGTACTGAGTACCAAGTGTCCTGTAATTGATGCTCGGACTGCCATATTTGCTGTCTCTTGGTCACGGATTTCACCGAGCATGATAATATCGGGGTCTTGTCGCAGAATCGCCCGCAATCCATTTGCAAATGTTAAATCGACTTTCGGATTGACTTGAATTTGATTGATGCCATTCAATTGGTACTCCACCGGATCCTCGACCGTGATGATATTAATCGATTCATCGTTTAATCGGGTGAGTGCGGCATACATGGTGGATGTTTTTCCTGAGCCGGTCGGTCCGGTCAATAGCACAATGCCAAAAGGTTCTTCAATCATCTTGACGAACTTCTCGTAATTTTTTTCAGAGAAGCCGAGTTCCTCTAAGTTGTTTGAGGTAGCCGCAGTGTCAAGCACTCGGATAACGGTTTTTTCGCCAAAAATGGTCGGCAGCGTACTGACACGAAAATCCACTTTTCTACCTTCTACCTTCATCTTAATTCGTCCATCTTGCGGCACTTTTTGTTCAGTGATATCAAGACCAGCTAAAATTTTTACCCGGGTAATTAATGATGCTTGTACACCTTTAGAAAAGGTTTGTTCCGTCCTTAGTGCTCCATCTATTCGTAGGCGGATACACACCTTCGTTTCTTGCGGGTCGATATGAATATCACTCGCCTTTTGTATGACAGCTTGCTGGAAAAGCTGGTTCAAAATTTTCACGATCGGCGAGCTTGCTTCTTCCATCGTTAAGTCATGAACCGCTTCCTCCCGAAATTGTTCTTCCAGTTCTTCCGTGAAGTCTTCCTGCTCATAAAGCGTTAAAATCGCTTGTCTGATTTCATCCTTCACGACAATTACGGGTTCGACTTCAAATCCAGTCATTAACCTGACATCATTAAGTGTGAAATAATCTAGCGGATCAGAAATGGCTAAAAAGAGCTTATTTTTCTCACGTTTCAATGGAACGATGCTTTTCTCTTGAACGTACTCTTTCGGGATAAGTTTTAAAAGTGTCGTATCGAATGAATAATTATGTAGACGAATATGTGGATAACCAAGCTGTTCTTCTAACACTTCAGCAACTTGAACATCTGTTATTAGATTCTGTTCAGTCAAATAGTCTCCGAGTTTTTGACTGGAGTCTTTCTTTTCAAGCGCTTCATTCAATTGTTCTTCGCTAATCAAACCAGCTTGCACGAGTAATTCGCCAAGTCGAAGCTTCATTTTTTTGACCACTTGTAATTCCCCTTAAACTGTCATCTTTTATGTGACTTTTAAAGCTACTTCTAGTAATTTAATATTATACTATTCTTAATAATCACATTATACTAAAGTCCTATAACTAAATCGAGGTTATTTACTATGAAAAAATATATTTCTTTTAATGAGAGAGGTTTTACACTGATTGAAATACTCGGAGCGCTCACTATTTTGTCAATCGTTCTTCTAGGTCTTTTTACCCTGTTCCCGCAATCAGCAAACTTTCAAAATATCAATGAAGACAAATTAACCGCGACAAATCTAAGTAATCTTGTGTTGGAAGATATGCGAAACCTTGATGCAAATGAGTTGTCACCCGGTACATATGAACAATTCAATACGAGGGATTCGTTAGAGATTCCCTCTGTTCAAAACGATGGTCAATTTATCAAACATCCTGATTTTTCGTTAGAAGTTGAACTTCGAGAATCAGATGATGAAAATATTTTACGAGGTATCATTAAAATTTTACACAAAGATAATGAAGAAATTATGCGGACTTATTATTTATTCGAGGTGACTTCATGAAAAATCAAAAAGGAGTTACGTTAGTTGAGTTGCTTGCTGGATTGGTTTTATTTTTCTTAGTGAGTACACTCATTTTTTCAATGGCTACACAAGCTATCGAAAATTACCGTCAAACGGAAACACGTTCAATCGCTCAACAAGAAGCCAATCTATTCATCAATCATTTGATTACTACACATCGAAAAGCGGATGTTTACATACTTGACAGACAAAGTGAATCTTCTTATTTGCTCACAAGCAATGGCGATGATTCGATTACGATTAATACATCACCATACAGAATTGATGTTTCACTGAATCAAACGGCTTTGCAACCAGGTGAATCGATTCAAATTAACTTATCATCGCAACGGTCCATTCCGCTTCAAGTAACCGTTGTTCCATCGAGCGATCAACGTTTCAAAAAATTTTCAATCGATACACAGCTATACCGCATATCTCCGAAGTCGGATTCGAGGAACGAGTAAAGGATGGTCATTTTGAAAAGAAATCGTCACTTCTTAAAAATTATATCCAACAACAATGGCGCTGCTTTATTGATGGTGCTGATCGTTATATCACTCATCATGTTTTTTTCTACGGTCATTATGAACTCGATTTTAACGCAAGGAAAGCAAAATCAAATCATCGCGGAAGACTATCGGGCGGTTCATTTGGCTGAGCTCGGTACGGATTTCACTGAGATGAAACTCACTGAATATGTCGATGAAAAAGACTTTGAGACCGCTGGTAAGGCGATATATTTTCACAATTTATTTAAAATGTTGAGTGAGGAAGCAGCTGATTTTACTGTTGATGATGATTATCCAGAGCGCAAATTCTTGGTATCTAAAGACGATCGGAAAAATTCCAGTTATGAAATGACCGATGACGGTGCAAATCTATTCCTCAAAGTGACCGGTGTAGACGATGAAACTGAAAAAGATATTTATGTAACTTATCGTTTACGATTTGCGACAAGCGGTGGCTCACTCGATGATGTTGATGATTGGGGTTCGGTTAGCAACGAATTCCCATCACCACCTGAAAATCCGGATTATGACTGTTCAGAGAACTTAAACGGTTGCAAGGCAGAAGAAGGTGAAACGGTTTATATTGGTGAGGATGGAGCAACAATAAAAAACAATGAACTGACTACAGGTGACTTTTATTCGGATGGAAAGATTAATGTTGACAGTAATGCTAAGCTAACGATTCTCGGTTTGGGTGTCTTTAACGAAATGTATATAGATGGGAATCCGCATACTCAAGTATTGATTCGTGATCACGCGTATTTCGAGGGCCAATTAGTTTCAAAATCCAATAAACACGCTGCGTTTAATGTTTGTGGAAGTGCACGTTTCAAACAAGGGGTTGATTACTTAAGCCAGTTTGGTGTCAGGCAACACCTTATTTCTGATGAACCCGCTTATTTTGATAAAGTTACTGTCTCGGTTGGCGGGGACGCGTTGTTTAAACAAGGGATTTTCTTTCATAAAAATAAAGGTTCATTGCAAGTAGGTGGTGACATTACGATTCACGTCAATCAAGACCCTCAAAAGTATTTTAATAGCATCTCTAACCGTCTTCGTGTAGTAGGTGACTTAACGATTCATGGCAATGGCAAAACAATTGTTAATCCTTCAAGACTCCAAATAATTGACCAACTAAAAAAACCATCTTTCGCTAGTGTCTGTGCCAATTATCCATTACCAGAAACGGGTGGTAGTGGTGACGGTGATACAGGGGTGGATTTAGTTGATGGAGAGTATTAATATAGTGAGTTCGGCTAAATATATGATCTCAAACTTGTACCATTATTGATTGCTATAACTAATTAGTACACAAAAAAAGGCACCGACCGAAGTCAGTACCTAATTGCTCGTAAGGTCGTTAAGAGAGCAACCAATATTGGGTCCCGCCCGCTTATCGCCATATCATTGGTTAAAGCCGTGCACCGTCACTTCTACCCGACGATTTTTCTGTCTGCCTTCAGGGTTATCCGAGCCATCACTATTTGAATTTCGGGCAATTGGTTCGGATGCCCCTTTTCCTTCGGCAGTCATCCGTTCCTTTTCAACACCCTTATTGACTAATGCATCAAGGACAGCATCCGCTCGGTCTTTGGATAATTCTTGATTGTAGCTATCTTCACCTTTACTATCCGTATGTCCAACGATTGTAACTGTATCATCGGTTGTTTCTATCACTTGTAATAGTTGTTCAATCGCCTCATCAGCGCCAGGACGCAATTCACTGGAGTCAAAATCAAATAAAATTTCCTCAGGTAACGTCAACATTGCACCATCATCTGTTCCAACAGCGTTATACTCAGTCAATGTTTCCATTATTTCTTTTTCAAAATTGGAGTCAACGTCACTCTTAGTCTTAAGGATTATGGAACCAAATGACATTTTTGTTATAGTGAATGTCGAAGTTGGAACCTTCTCTTCTTGAACAGATTCGTTTTCGCTTTCGTTAACCCTTTCATTTTCATCTGTTGTATTGCTTTCATCACTTGTAACATCCTTATCATCCACTGATTCACCGTTACTTTTTTCAGTATTGCTACATGCAGAGAAAAATATCATACAAACAATAAGGATCATACTTAAGTAAATGTATTTATAATTAGAACGCATTGAGGATACTCCTCTCTACCATATGTTGACTACCATTCGATTTCAATATCTTCAAAATTAAATTGGGGTTCTACATTATCAGGATTAAATATTAACGTCAGTGATTGAGCATCATCTTGAATTCTTCCCGCAAAACTAACTGTCGCAGTGACCTTCTCCATATCCTCAAGCTTAATTCTGTCAGAGTCATCATCGGCAACATACCTATAGTTATAACCCGTATTGTCTTGTAACGTGATACCACCTAAATTTGAACTTTTAGCTCTGCCTCCGCTTGCTAAATATTGTTTAAATCCTGAATGGTTTTCGGCATTAAAGTCAACTGTAATATGATCTTCTTTAAAAGAGATTTTCTCAAGTGTAAAAGTAACACCTTCTTCGTGTTGAATTTGCTCATTTATTTCAATGGTTTCCGGCAGCTCTTTGTCATCATTAGAAGCACGCTCATCAGAAGTAGTTGATTGCTTTTCAACATCGTCATTTGTATCATTTGAGCTTTGATCATCATTTAACTCAGATTCTGTTGAGTCATCATTCTGCGTATCATCAGAGTCGGATTCAGATTCCTCACTATCTTGAGCGTTCTTATCTTCACTGGATTGAGTTGAATTTTCTTGATCATTCGTCGCTTCATCATCACTTTCACTGTTACAGGCAACAGCTACAGTTACGGTAAAAATAAGCATAAAACACAAAAGAAAAAAACGCTTCGACATAAAAAATTCCTCCTAATTACAAAATACATTGTATTCATAAAATAATACTTTCTCTTTAAGAGTAATCTGTTTGATTAGTCTTCTGATATTTACATTTATAATACCATAAATATGCATCAATTTGGTCAATTTTCCCAATAAAATAATAATCAGTGCAACACTCTATTATTATGAAAGTGTCAGCGATTGATAAGTATTTTAGATTCGATTTTTTTATGTAAAATGTACGTTGCTTACAAGAAAATCCTATGTAAAAATAAAAAAGGAGGTAAGTTTACCTCCCAAAAATATTGTCTCGGATATTTTTCCTATTCTATACTTCTCCAAAGCGTAATTGCCGCATAACTCCGATATGGTGCCCAATCTTCAGCTTTTTCTTCAATGTAATCCTTCAGTGGTTTAGTTTCCATTTTCCAAAGTCGCTTCAAAGCATTTTGGATTCCTATATCGGCTCCAGGCAGTAAATCGTCACGGCCTAACCCGAACAGCAGCCAGCTTTGTACCGTCCAAGGACCAATGCCTCGGATGGCACCTAATTTCTTGAACACTTCTTCGTTCGTTAACCGGCTAATTTCTTTCAAATCAAGCTCGCCATTTGCAATCATTCGTGATGTATCGATGACATACTCAGCTTTCCGCTGACTAAATTGAAGTTGTTTCAAGTCTTCATAGTCCAATTTCGCAACTTCTTCTGGTGTCGGATAAAACCAAGCTCCGTCGACTTCTTTTCCATACGCTTTCACAAACCGTGAAGTCAATTCATACGAGAACCGTAAATTAAGTTGCTGATGAATTAATGTTTTCATTAATGAACCATATAAATCAAAGTCCCGCACAATTGGCGTGCCTGGGTATGTGAAGAATAGCAGTGACAAATCTGATCCTTGGAAATAATCATGAATCTCCTGAAGGTCTTTATCCCACTGAAATATATTTCGGATGTGTTCAAAAATAACATCTTGTTGTTCGTCATGATCGGACATGACAGAGAAAACAGGCTTTTCAATTGTTCCTTCTGCTTTTACTCGAACAACACATTGATCATTCTCAGCTAGCTTTAACGGCACATCGACATATCGTTCTTTTTTATTTACGTTAATTAACGGATCTAATGATAATCGCTTTAAAGCGTAATCGAAATCATACATTCCCGGCGCATGATAATATTCTTTCCACATTCATTTTCTCTCCCTTTTCAAACTAACCCTTAGTTTACATGGTTAACAGCTGGCTGACAAAAAATTGATATGCTTCACCAGGAGAGGCAGGAACTTTGAAAAAAGTGAGGAGACACAATTTACTCCACATTTACTGTTCATGAATGTGTGCGAACTGTTGATAAAGCTACGTTGATTGTTGATACATGCTGGCTGACTGTTGATAGGTGCTGGCTAACTGTCGATAGGTGCTGGCTAACTGTCGATAGAGCTGGGCTGACTGTTGATAAGCACGCGCTAACTGTCAATAAATCCACTCACCAGATTAAAACGGCAACAGTTCATCCCACAATAGTTCATCAAGTGACGCAAATTCGTAACCTCTTTTTCGTAAATCATCAATTAAATGGCTGAGTGCTTCTGCATTATCTTCAGAAACCGCATGTAACAACACAACTGCACCTGGATGAATTTGATCGATGACGCCTCGATAGGCTTGCTCCCACCCTTTTTTCTCCCCTGTATTCCAATCGACTAATGCGACTGTCCAAAATACATTGACATAGCCTAGTTTATTCGTAAGGTCTAGTGTTCGTTCGCTGAAGACACCTTTTGCTGGTCTGAAGAATTTCACATGATCTTGAGATGTTACCTTTGTAATTTTTTCATCAAGTGTTTGCAGATCTTTTTTTACTTTTTCATCACTTGCTGCTGTATAATCCAAATGTTTGTCGGAATGGTTACCGATAATATGGCCTTCATTCACCAT
Organism: Allobacillus salarius; assembly: GCF_007559425.1. GTDB lineage: Bacteria > Bacillota > Bacilli > Bacillales > Alkalibacillaceae > Allobacillus > Allobacillus salarius. The sequence goes on from NZ_VMHE01000005.1 coordinate 35,405, forward strand.
GCGCTTCGTTAGCTCTGGCTCATCATCAACATAGTGCCCGGTGAGAAAGAACGTTGCCGGTACTTGTTTTTCTTTTAAAACATCTAAGATCATTCCTGTATAGCCTTCTTCATAGCCATTATCAAAAGTTAAATAAATTTTCTTTTCATCTGGATTCCCCATATAGTAACCGTTATATTTCTCAATTAATGGTGCGTAAAATCCTAAGTCTGGCGGTATTTCTCCTTCCGTCTTTTTATAGCCGAATCCATAAGATTCATTAGATACAGCTAAGATGGGCAAACTTTGACCAATGACAAAAGCAATTATTAAAAAAGTAGTTAATATTTTTTTCATAAAAATCTTCCTCCTTCTCTGCCTATAGGTTTCGCAGAAAGAAGAAAAACCATTCAAAAAAGGTTGGTGTCCCTTTTTACAAAGAAACAACCAACCTTCATACTTTTTATAAAAGTATCGATGCTGCCCAACCGAAAATGAGTAGCGGGATGTTGAAGTGAATGAATGTAGGTACACACGTATCCCAAATGTGGTTGTGTTTTCCGTCAACATTCAATCCAGCAGTCGCACCGAGCGTACTATCAGAGGCTGGTGAACCTGCGTCACCTAATGCGCCGGCTGTACCGATCAGAACAGCAATGGCCATTGGCGAAAACCCTGCAGCTAAAGCAATTGGAACGTACAATGCTGCAATAATTGGAATCGTACCGAACGACGTTCCGATTCCCATCGTTATCAATAGACCGACTAAGAGTAAAATCATTGCGATGACCGCTTTGTTACCTTCTAGCATGCCTGATGATGCATCGACTAGCGCTTCAACAGAACCTGTTTGTTTTAACACTTCACCAAAACCTGATGCGGCTAACATAATGAAGGCGATCATTCCCATCATGCCAATCCCTTTTGACATCACCTCTTCGCCTTGCTTAAATGGTACTGCTACTAAGATAAACATGAGAAGCAAACCGGTTAAGGCACCGAGCACCATTTCTCCTGTGATGATTTGTACGACTAATGCAGCAACGATGGCAATCAATGTCATGAAGTGCTTCGTTTCGAAACGGAATGGTTCATCACTTTCATCTGCCATGTTTGAAGTCGCTTCAGTTGCTTCGATCTGGCTGTAATCGCGTTTTTTCCGATACGTAATAAATAGGGCGATCAACAGCCCAACAACCATTCCCAATCCTGGAATCAACATCGCTTGAGTGACTTCATTCAACGAAAACTCGATTCCATTCTCTACCATGTTATCTCGTATAATTCCTTGGAAAATCAACCCGAAACCAACCGGTAACATGACGTATGGTGCTTTTAAACCGAAGACCAATGAAGTCGCTACCGCACGTCGATCCAATTGCATTTTATCGAACAAAGCAATTAATGGTGGGATTAAAATTGGAACGAACGCGATGTGCACTGGGACTGCGTTTTGTGATAAGGATGCGATGAGAGCAATTGCGATTAACATCACTCCGCGTTTTCCCTTGACCGCTTTCCGTAAAAATTGAACGAGTCCTCTTGTAATGCCTGTCAAACTAATCGCTACTGCAAATCCACCGAGCAACACGTAGCTGAGTGCTGTGTTTGCACTGCCACCCATGTTTTCAACAAATAATTTAACTGTGTCCGCGAGCGACATACCAGACATCAAGCCTGCTGAAAGTGCTGATATGACGATTGCTAGAAGTACGTTTACTCTCAATAAGCTTAAAATAACCATGATTAGTACTGATGCGATAACGACAAATGCCATTTGTTTTCTCCCCTTTAACGATTTATCTCTTTATCTGTTTACTAGAGTAAAGGATTTTTAAAATGAATACAACCCTTTTTTAAATTTATTCATTATATTTTTAAATATGTGTTTACGATCAAAGGCATTGTCTTTCAGTTTGGTCATCAACAAAAAAACTCATCCTAGCTTTAGCTAAGATGAGTCTATTGAGCGCTTTACATTTTTACGCGTCTACGATTTCTACTTTTTCTTCTACTTCAATCGTTGGTACTACGGATTGAACCATTGAACAGTTTTTCGAGGCAATCTCTAAACTTTTTTGTAATTTTTTTGGGTTCAAATCTTTGCCTTTTACTTTAAATAACAGTGTCACTTTTTCGATGCGGTTCACTTCGTCTTCACTACGAGTGACATCCGCTTCAACTGTCATTTCATCCCATTCGACCTTTTGCTTTGCCAAAATACGTTTATATACTAAACTGCTGCAGCCAGCCAATGAAGAAACCATTAACTGGAATGGACGGAATCCTTCATTTTCATCTCCAGAAATCGTCAGTTCACCTGCAGGAAGCTCACTAGTAATTTTTTCTTCTGTTACTGTGAATTTCATTCGTCACTCACCTATCCTTCTTTTTTCGTGATTTTCAACTGGTTCTATTTTAACATAGAGAGAAAGTTCGTCATTCAATTTTGCTTATAAGCAACGGAGGATTGTCTATGTCCTATTCAGCAAGAAGATTTGCCGTACTCGTCGGTCTTGTCGGTATTTCTGGTTTTTCACAAGGGTTATTATTGCCACTAATTTCTATCATTTTTGAACAAAATGGAGTTTCTTCCTCGTTAAACGGATTTCATGCGACAGCTTTATACATAGGAATTTTAATTGTTTCTCCATTTTTAGAGCCACCACTACGTAAATATGGCTATAAACCAGTCATCTTACTCGGTGGTGCTGTTGTCTTTATTGCATTATTTTCATTTACACTTTGGGAATCAATGTGGTTTTGGTTTGCTTTGCGATTGCTTATCGGTATTGGGGATAACATTCTTCATTTCGGTACGCAAACATGGATTACGACCACGACACCCGATCATAAACGTGGTACATATATCGCGATTTACGGGTTGATGTTTGGTTTAGGGTTCACCATTGGGCCATTATTTACTCAGTTAGTAGCAATCCATCAAAATCTCCCGTTTATCGTTAGTTCTGTTCTATGTTTGTTTGTATGGATATTTATGTTTTGGATTAAAAACGATTATCCAGTTGATGAGACAGAGATGGATATCTCGTCTTCCAATACATTAGCCCGTTTTACGAATGCAACGAAAATTGCTTGGATTGCTTTACTCGGACCATTTGCTTACGGGTTTTTGGAAACCGTCTTACACAGTATTTTCCCAATTTACGCAATGCGGATCGGTTATGATGTTGCACTGATTTCGATTATCGTTCCTTGCTTTGCTGGTGCGGGCATCATTTCACAAATTCCACTTGGCGCATTTAGCGACCGAATTGGCAGAAAGAAAATGTTAACAATTGTTTTGTCTAGTGGAACAGCTATTTTCTTTGCGGGTACATGGTTCGACCAATACCTCATCGGATTATTCGCTACGTTTATTTTGGCAGGACTATTATTAGGTTCGCTATTCTCCTTAGGAATTGCCTATATGACAGACCTGTTGCCAAGAATGCTCTTGCCTGCTGGAAATATATTATGTGGCGTTGCGTTTAGTATTGGCAGCATCACCGGTCCAATCCTTGGCGGCTTTTACCTTGATTATTTCGCTAATCAATCCTTCTTCCTCATGCTTGCATTGTTCATGGCAGCTGTCAGTATCATGATGTATTTCTTTGGTCCGAAGAAAAAGCCGAACAACGCTTAGTGTTTTTTGGCGAGATCCTATTCGGGGATAGAGCACACTTTTTGAGCGCTACCTCCGATTAGAACGCTTCTATTCCGGGATAGAGCATGACTTTCACTCGCTACCCCTGATTAGATACGCTTCTTATTGCAAATAGACGCTTCTCATTGATAGACACTCTTACCATTGGCTAAAATTCTACTGCCAAGCCTGCAGTGGCCTTTCACCACCAGTTTATAGCACATACCGTGCGCACAAAAACCCGAACTAAGGTCCACAATCTTAGTTCGGGTTTCATTCGATTCAAGTCAGTTGCTTGCTGGTCATTCAGGTATTTGTTTTTTTCTTGAAAGCAAGCGGCGGTTGTGACGATCGAGAATTGCATTGACCTCGCCACCGATAATGATCATCATGCCTGATAAGAATAACCATACCATGAGCACAATGATCCCTCCAAGACTGCCGTACGTCGCTGAATAGTTACCGAAGTTGGAAACGTAGTAAGAGAATCCCCATGAAGTGAGCATCCATCCTATTGTCGCAACCGTCGCTCCTGGTAACGTGTGTACAAGCTTTAACTTTTTGTTCGGTCCGATGAAAAATAAAATCGTTAGTACGACGATTAATATGAGCGCTGTCAATATCCAGCGAATGACAAACCAAATTTGAACGAATTGCTCAGAAAGCCCGATCATGCCGAAGACGTATTCACCGAGCAATCGACCGAACACTGGCACCATTAGGGCAACAGCAATCAAGAATAAAACTAATAGCGTGAGCCCGATAGACAGCGTCCTAGCCACAATAAACGAGCGAGTTTCTTCAATTTCATAGGCTCGATTAAACGACCGCAATAACGCATTGACACCGACGGAAGCAGACCAAATCGTACCGATAATACTGAACGATAATAAGCCGCCACCACCGCCATCAATTACTTGCTGCACGTTATTTTGAATCAAGTCTTGCGTATTCGGTGGCAAATATTCTTGGAGCATATTAAAAATGTCATCTTGAGTAACCGGTAGAAATGAAACTAATGATAATAGGAAAATTAGTAATGGAAATAACGATAGCAAGAAGAAATAAGATAATTGAGCAGCAAGGCCCGTTACGTCATCATTACTAAACTCCGTAAATAGTTCTTTCCAAAATTTTTTCTCAAAAATCATTCTCGTCACCTGCAATATATTTCGTTTTATTTGATGAAAAAAAGTAACGATAAGTCATTGAGCAAATACTCATACTTATCGTTCACTATATGCATGTTTATTTACGGTTATCATACTTATTAAAGAATGATTCCAACTGATTCAATTGCTGGATGACACGGTCCGTGCCTCTTGTAACATCATTTAATTTTGTTCGTAATTGTGAAATGGCCGTCGACGGCTGGGAGTATACTTGACGTATCTCACTTCCCATATTTTTAGAATAATTTTTGACTTTCTCTCTTTCTTGGCGATCGATTAATGAAACAAATAAACCAAGTGCAGCTCCAACTAACATACCTTTTTTCCATTTTTCCATTAGTATTCCTCCTGTAATGGTTCAAGTTTTACTTTTACATCGTTCAATAAATGTTGACAAGCTTCAAAAACTAATTCATATGTTTCGTCAAAATCTCCTGTAAAATACGGATCTGGTACGTTTTTCACTTCAGAATCCGGCACGAAATCCAATAGTTTTTTAACGACGATAGTTGAATCTTCATCGATTTGTTTACGTATGTTGTCCAAGTTATCATCATCCATTGGAATAATGTAATCAAAATGGAGATAATCTTCTTCGCTAATTTGACGAGCAACAAGACCACTTGAATTAATGCCTGCATCCGTCAGCTTTTGAATTGTACCTTCATGCGGTGATTTACCAACATGATAGTCACCTGTTCCGGCAGAGTCGATGACTATTTGATCATCCAACCCCTTTTCACTCACTAAATCTTGAAAAATTGCTTCTGCCATCGGTGAACGACAAATATTCCCGAGACAGACAAATAATACTTTCACCATTCCATCACCCGCTTAATTATAATATAAAATAATAACATTATATTCATAATATCTATTTCCCTCGAATAGTGCTAGTAAACAAGGTTTTTTTGAGTTCATCCATAAATCCTCAAAAAAAGCTTGACATTCGCTTTAATTTTTCTGAAAATTTAGTTGATAGCCAATTATCTAAAAAAGGAGGAATGCGACGATGGGACAGTTAAATGATATTCTCAGTAAGGCAAGTGATATTGTTTGGGGAATTCCCCTTCTTGTGCTTCTCGTTGGTACAGGTCTCTATTTGACGATTCGTCTTGGTTTTTTACAGTTTCACAGTATGGGTTATGCACTTAAATTATCTTTTTCTAAAAAAGGGCAAGACAAAAAGTCAGATGGTGATATCTCACATTACCAAGCATTGACGACTGCGATGGCTGCTACAATTGGTACCGGTAACATTGCCGGGGTTGCGACAGCTGTCGTACTTGGGGGACCGGGTGCTGTCTTTTGGATGTGGATCACGGCATTAGTCGGTATGGCGACGAAATATGCTGAGGCATTGCTCGCTGTAAAGTATCGTGTCCAAAGTAAAGATGGAACGATGTCTGGTGGGCCGATGTATTACTTAGAAAAAGGATTGAACGCTAAATGGCTCGGTGTACTCTTCGCTTTATTCGGAGCGATTGCGGCGTTCGGTATCGGAAACATGGTGCAATCGAACTCGGTTTCTGATGTTCTTGCAAGTAACTTCAATGTTCACGGGGCTGTCACTGGTATTGTTTTGGCAGTATTAGCCGGGCTTGTTATTATTGGCGGTATCAAAAGTATCGGAAAAGTAACTGCATTTTTTGTACCGATTATGGCAGCGCTTTATCTCATAGGTGGGCTCATCATTTTATTCGTGAATTTCGATTTAGTACCTGCCGCGCTTGGATTAATTTTCACAGATGCATTTACTGGTAATGCAGTTGCAGGTGGTGCGATTGGTGCCGTCATCCGTTACGGGGTTGCTCGTGGAGTCTTCTCAAACGAAGCTGGTTTAGGTTCTGCTCCAATTGCAGCTGCTGCTGCTAAAACGGACTACCCTGCTCGACAAGCGTTAGTTTCCATGACGCAAGTGCTGATTGATACGATTATCGTTTGTTCTGTTACTGGTATTACAATCGTTATGGCGGGCTCCGAATTTTTCGCAGGTGGATATGATGGAGCGGATCTAACCTCTGCTGCATTCGGACACTTCTTAGGAGACTTCGGTAGCTACATTGTTGCTTTCGGCCTAGTATTCTTCGCTTTTTCCACTTTACTAGGCTGGTCTTATTACGGAGAGAAATGTTTTAACTACCTAACGAATGAACGTGGTTTATTCATTTACCGAGTCGTCTTCATCGGTTTGATCTTTGTCGGTGCAGTCGCTCAGCTAAAAACGGTCTGGGTTTTTGCGGACGTCATGAACGGACTAATGGCCTTCCCGAACTTAATCGGGTTGCTCGGTCTATCTGGCATTGTTGTTGCAGAAACAAAACGATTTTCCTCTGTTGCTAAAGAAGAACGAAGAAAAGCCAGTTAAATAAATTGAAACTGAAAAGAGCCGATCTTGGATCTACCAAGACCGGCTCTTTTTATGTTGTCAGCGGAGCAATACAGCTCTCATCGTTATTTCTAGGCGAATTGACGTAAGAGTCGACTTCATAGCGATCGAACGTAACATCGTCCAATGACAATAACCAGTCACGCATCTCAGTCGCATCTTTTTGTTCATGCGTTATCCATTCTTGTTCATGGGTTTTAGGCAATATGACTGGCATACGATGATGGATCGGCTCCATAAATGCATTCGAGTCTTTCGTTAATATTGTACACGTAATGTATTCGTCTTCCCCTTCTCGATACCGATCCCACAAGCCAGCGAACGTAAACAGCTTCTGATCTTCGCGAAAAATTCGCTGCGGTTTCTTCTTTCCGTCTTCTTTCATCCATTCGTAAAAACTATCGGCAACAATCAAACAGCGTCTTCGCTCCATCAATCGTTTAAAACTCGGTTTTTCATTCGCAGTTTCCAAGCGGGCGTTAATCATTTTGTTGCCAATGGATAAATCTTTCGCCCAAAAAGGTACCAAGCCCCAACGCATCTTACCACCACGATTTCTCTGACCATCGTTAACAATCGTCAGTACGTCCTGTGTCGGAGCGATGTTATAACTCGGATTCCAATCCAGTAACTCATCTAAATCAAAAGCTTCCATTATTTGTTCTGGTGAAGCAGTTAACGTAAAGCGACCACACATACGCACACCTCTCTTTTGATTCATTACTTTTTTTTAAGAACGAGCTTACTTTTTCGTCTGATCCATAGCCTCTTGAATCCGTTTTTTCGTTTCATCAGCTAGCTCGTCAAGACTCATATGTTCATATTCTTCAGGCAGTATTGGATCACAAACTGTTAAGTACACTTTCCCTTTCCGAATTCGATTATTGTTGGCTTCCATAATATTGTAAGTGCCATTAATCATCACCGGTTGAACAGGGACATTTGCCTTTCTGGCCAAAGATAAACTACCGCTTTTAAATTCAAGCAATTCATCCCTTCTCGCCCGCGTGCCTTCTGGGAAAATTAATAAGCTATGACCGTCTTTCAGCAACTCGATCCCTTGTTTAAACGTCTTTAATGATTGCCTGCGATCTTTTCGGTCCAAGAAAAGACAGTCCATTTTTTCCATCCACGTTCGAGCAATTGGGATCTTTTTTACTTCAATTTTTGAAATAAATCCAAATGGCTTTTTTAAGTAACCGAGAAGTGCAAAAATATCAAAGTTGCCTTGGTGGTTTGAGACAAACAATACTTGTGAGTCATGAATTTTCTCATCTCCGTTAACGACAATTTTGCTGCCTGTAGATTTAAAAATCCTTCTCCCGATTTTTTTAGGAAGTTCATGCACGATTGCGTTGTATTCTTCGCGACTATAGTTCTCTCTATCCATCTTTTTTATTTTCTTCAATGTTGGAACAGATCGAAGCACTCGGTAAATGCTTACGATCAATGTTTTTAATGTGCGCACCGTCATCCATCCCTCTTTGTTGTATGATGTTGTTGTAAATAGAACGCTTCACCTATAATTGTATAGAAAAACAGCTGTGAAAAAAAGCTCTTTTGACTAACATACGGTTTTATTACCAAGCTTATCATTCCTATGGTAAAATAATTTCTAGAATATACAAAGTGAGGGATTTTGCATGTATCGAAATATCATCGAGCAAGCAGATGTAGTTATTTTTGATTTGGACGGAACATTGTATGAAGGTAAAGGGCATTTTAAATTACATACAGAAAACTTAAAATCCCGAGTACGTAAAGATTTACGAGAAGCATTTCAAGAGAAATACAATGAATATGAAAATGGCGAATCACCTCTTCAAATCGGTAAAATTTATGACGGCGAAAGAGATTTAATTTGGTCGTGGGACCCTTTTCAAGAAACATTGACAGAAGCTAGAAACTGGGACAATGAAGTCGTAGAAGTTGAAAATGCTCCTTCTTTTATGCAAGCGAGTGACTTTGACTTTGACAAATGGGTACCAATTGGTGACGGCTGGTGGCCACCTTACGCAGTTGCTCGTCATTTTGGCGTTTCTGTGGACGAAATAAAGGAATCGTATAACCAAACAAAAGTCCAGATGGCAGAACTCGAAGGATTTTTGAATCATACACCTGGTTTGAAGGATTATTTGCAAGAGCTTTCGAAACGGAAGACATTAGTCGTTTGTACCAATAGTGATTTAGAAGATGCGAAAAGATTGCTGAGCTTTTTAGAGCTAGAGCAATTTTTTGTCGAAGTGATTCCATCCGCGTTGAAGCCAGTCAATACAAAGCAACACTTTAATTACGTCATCGAGAAATACAAAGTAGATGCTGAAAAAGTTGTTTCTGTCGGTGATAATTTCATGAACGAAATTGCACCAGCTTTACAGCTAGGGATGAGCACAGTATGGATTACTGATGTCGATGAGTCACCTGTTGATGACGATCGATTGGTTTTAACGAACACATTAGCGACATTTGAATAAGCGCAGTTCAGAAATCTGCTCTTTCGATGAGCAGGTTTCTTTTTTTATGATAGTTAAGAATTATTACATGATCGATAATGATGTAATTCATTTGTTATCTATTTTTAACAAAATTTCATTCAAAAAATGTTAAACTGACGAGGTATAGGAAATAGTTATATAGAAATCATTTCCTCATTATGCAAGAGGATATCAGTTGACACAATTCATCACATAACGAACAATAAAAATGAAGCGAAACAATGAATAATTACGTAAACTTCGAGAAAAAATTACCACAAGAGAGATGGAGGCAACACAATGTTTTCAAACACTGCAATTGGAATTGACTTAGGTACTGCTAACCTATTGATATATACAAAGAATAAAGGAATTGTTTTTAATGAACCTTCAGTTGTCGCAATAGACACACATACTGGCAAAGTATTGGCAGTAGGTAACGAAGCAAAAGAAATGATCGGTAAAACACCTCATAATATACAATCCATTCGTCCATTAAAAGACGGAGTCATTGCTGATTATGAAATTACGTCACAAATGCTTAGTACAATGCTTAAAAAAGTAAGTAAAAAACTCGGTGTTTCTTTAAGAAAACCGAATGTGATTGTTTGTGCACCTACGGGGTCTACTTCTGTCGAACGTCGTGCCATCGACAATGCTATTCGTGAATATGGCGCTAAACAAGTACACATTATTGAAGAACCAGTCGCTGCAGCTATCGGAGCTGGATTACCTGTTGAAGAGCCTGTTTCCAATATGGTCGTTGATATTGGTGGCGGGACGAGCGAAGTAGCGATTATATCCTTCGGAGGTGTCGTTTCTGCGAAATCAATTCGCACAGGCGGGGACCATATGGATAGCGCGATCATTCAGCATGTTCGCAAAAAATATAATGTCCTCATTGGTGAGCGAACAGCGGAAAACGTCAAAATGGAAATCGGTTATGCTTTAGTCGACCACGATCCGCTAACAATGGAAGTTCGCGGTCGAGACTTAGTTACGGGCTTACCAAAAACGATTGAACTTAACTCACAAGAAATCCAAGACGCACTACGGGAATCATTAGAAGCAATTTTGGAGGCAATCCGTGACACACTTGAAAACTGTCCGCCAGAATTGAGTGGTGACATCGTCGATCATGGAATTATGCTAACCGGCGGTGGTGCATTGTTGAAGGGCATGCAAGAATGGTTATCCAACGAAATCGATGTTCCTGTACACATTGCAGAGAACCCAATTGAGTGTGTTGCTGTTGGTACCGGAAAATCACTAAGCATCATTCATAAGCTACAAAAAGCAGCGAAATAAACAACTAAAAAATAGCATACGTCAAATTTGCATATCATCCTGTGGGTGGTGTGCTTTTTGGCGTGGATTTGACGTTCTATTTAAATTTGTTCGAGACCGTCTGTGAGATGTGCTATCGGGGTATTTGTTTTGTGACTAAAAATCCCGCTACCTTTTCAATGAGGTAACGGGATTCGGTTAATCCGTCTCAATTGCTTTCTTATCTTTTTTTGAAAATCGCTTGATGTTCTTCAAATTCAAATTAACGAGTAGGACGCCTCCAACCACAAGGATTCCACCGAAAATTTGAGCTGGCGCAAGTTTTTCATTTAAAAATATGACAGCCATGATTGTTGTAAAGACAGGTAACAAGTTCAAGAAAATGCTCGCTAACGAAGGACCTAAATCCGAGACGGACTTATTCCAAAAAATAAGCCCAATTACTGACGGAAATATCCCTAAGTATAACAATCCAGCCATGCCCTTATAATCCGTGAGTTCAACATGAAACCCATTGATGATCCAATTCGCAATAGCAAAGGGCAAGATAATCAAAAAGCCCATTCCGAGCATGATCACTACACCGCCATACACAGGAAACTTGTGATTATGTTGCTTGACATACATTCCATAAATCGCCCAAATTAAAACAGCAACAATCATGAAGATGTCACCAATATTGAAATCGAGCGCTAATAAAACTTCCAACGAACCATTCGCAATGACCCAGATTGCTCCAATAAAGGAAATTCCAGCTCCGATTAATTGTCGTCTCGTCAACCGTTCCTTTAATATGAAATAACCTAGAAAAATAGAAAAAACTGGTGTCGTTGCTTCAACAATTCCAGCGTTTGTCGATGATGTATAGTTTAAGGATAAGTAAACAAAGAAGTTAAAAAATGAAATGCCAGTCACAGCAAACGCAAATAAGTATTTCCAATTTTCCTTCCATATGTCCATATGATATTTCACCTGTTTATAACCAATAGGCAAAGTAATGAGGAAAGCAATGAATAAACGAAAGAACACTACAGTTACAGGTGACATATGGCTAACTGCTTTACCGACTACCAAGTTGCTGGAAAAGATGGTAACCGCAATCAACACAAATATATAAGACCTAACCACCAAATCACCACCTAAAGACTATCATACTCTTTATTAATATATGTTCAATGGTGCATAACTGTTTTAACTTATGCTTGCTAGGCTAAACACTACCTAACAACCGCCGTATTTCGACTGAAATCAAATTCGTGATTGCGTTTCGGGTGATTAGGCGCTAGCTATTCCACCGAAACTTCACTCTCGTTTCTGATTCGGGGGATTATCGCTTCTGATCTAGGGGATTAGATGCTTTATCAACGACATTTGGCGCTGCGTTGAGTGCCGTTCGGGTGTTGAGATAGCTTCTCGATGACTTTTCACGTTTCATAAGCTGCCATTCGGGTATCGAGACAGCTTATCGACGACGTTTCGCACTTCATAAGCCACTGTTCGGGCGTTGAGACGGCTTCTCGAAGTCAAGTCCATTATTATGTGTAAATTCTCTCAAGTGATTTCAGCGGGTAAAACAGCATATTCAACTTTGACATCTGGATTGGATTGAGAGGGCGGGTGTGATAGCCTGGTGGGCACGCCGGTTCTTTTTCAAAGATCTGGCGGCCAGGCGTAGAAATCACACTCGCCAGGAGGCTCAATCGCAATCCTCATTAATTAGAGATTTTTTTCTTAGGTAAATACCTTCTTTTCAAATCTAAGTTTTCATCTACATCCATTAACACAGCACCGATTAATCGAACAGCACTCTGTGTGTTCGGAAAGATTCGTATCACCTGTTCTCTTCTTCGGACTTCTTGATTAATCCGTTCGAGATTGTTGGTGGTTCGTAAGTGTATATGATAGTCTGTAGGTTCGCTCATATATTGAATGGAGTCTTCGAATCCATCCTCGAGACAGCGGCAGACTTTTGGATGTTTATCTTCATATTTCTCAATGAATTGGTTTTTACGTTTTCTGGCGATATCTGGATCAACGGTTTCATAGATTAAATTCATTTCATGTTTGATTTCTTTTACGTTTTTCTTGGGCATTTTTTCGATTAAATCTTTTTTTAAGTGAAAGGTACAGCGCTGCCAACTGGTCCCAACGAAGGCTTCAGGGACAGAGGCTTTTAATCCAGCATGAGCATCGGAAATAAGTAACTTGGGTGACTGCAGGCCTCTGCTTTTGAGGTTTTCAAAAACCTTCAACCACGCGTCTTTCGACTCGACATGGTTGATTTCCATGCCAATGATTTCACGTTTATTTTGTTTATTGACACCTACTACGATATAGACAGCCTTGGATACGACTTTATTATCTTCTCTTACCTTGATATACATGGCGTCTGCATAAATGTAAGGATAGTACGTGACATTTAACGGACGATTCAACCATTCCTTCACAATCGGATCTAACTTTTTAGTTAGATTGGAGACAAAGGATTTAGAGACTGATTTACCGCATAGCTCTTCTACAATCTTGCCTACTTTACGTGTTGAAACGCCATTAACAACCATCTCCAACATACTTAAAACGAGAGCCTGATCTCTTCTTTCGTAACGCTCAAATACACTTGGTTCGAACTCTCCATTGCGTGTGCGTGGAACTAATAGTCTCAGTTCAAATGAGCCGATCATATAGCCACTCTCATAAAAGCCATTACGGTAATCGGTTCTTAGGTCATTCCTTTCGTACTGGCTAGCTTTTAAATACTCTTCCTGTTCTTTCAACATTATTTCATTTAACACCATCACAAGAGCAGACTTTAGTACGTCATCCAGCTTTGAATCCATTACCTTTTCTTTTAATTCATCGATATTTAGGCTAAAATTAACTTGGGTCATCTTTCTCATCCTCCTAAAGTATTTTGTGGTTGAAATCACTTTAACACAGGAGAGAAGGATGGCCTATTCTTTTTACACAATTATATGGACTTAATCGCTTCTCGACGACTTTTCACGCTTCATTAGCTGCCATTCGGGTATCGAGACAGCTTCTCGATGACATTTCACGCTCGTTCAGTCCAAACTCTAACTTTAATAAAACCAACCGATGATCGAAAACCTTACATAACAGAAAAACTATTGAAGATTTCCTGTACGAACCATGTGAGTCATTCTTTCATCGTATTTTTCTATAACTGCAAATGATTCTTTTTCTAATATTCCTTCTATGTAACTATGTACGCGCTTATAAATATATTCATTGGAATGAATAAAAGGTTTCATATTCATATACTTATCTTCGACTGCAAAGACGATATGGCGTATGTTCGTCATTACAATCGTAGACAAGCACATAATACAAGGTTCCAAACTTGTATAAATCACACACTCCCTAGCATTTTCTTGTAAAAACGCCGCACTGCTATTTATGGCTGTCATTTCGGCGTGTAATGTGTTGTTTTTATTTGTATTAATTCTATTGTTTCCACGCGAAATAATTTTTCCATTATGTACGATAACTGCGCCGACTGGTAGATCACCTCGTTCGCCTGCAATTGCTGCCTCTTTGATAGCCTCTTTCATAAAATATTCATGATCTAGCTCTTCAATGTTTATCATGTCTTCTACCCCCAACTTAGCTCATATCTAAAAAAGCGACCGAGAGAATTCTCCCCCGGCCGCTTCACTGCAAAAATTAGATTAATAGTTCCCTAACAATCCTTTTGACATTGCTATTTTTTCACACTTCAAGTAGAAGAATATGCCGATGAATAAATATACCACTGAGTTGACGATTAAAGCGGTGTAATCCATCGCTGTAAAATCTGTCCACGAGTAGCCTTGAATCATAACATGCCGAATCATGTCTACCCCTTTAACAAACGGGGCTAGTATTAAGAACGGTGCGACAGAAAGTGGCACAAAAGCTAGAGCAGCTAATATAAACTGGAGAATTTGCATGAACGCTTGAATCTGTTTAAATATGACGCTCGCTCCGGCAATCATAAAGCCTACACCGACGATTCCGACCAACGTTATTAGCAATATGGTCAAGGTTAAATCAGGTTTTAAATATAGCCATTGATTCGCGGTTGCCATACTTAAATATAATAAACCAACGACAATTACTCCATGCAATGCTATATAACCGATCAATCGTGATAAGAGAATCTTCCACATCCCTAGCGGTGACATGTACAATTGCTCTAACGTACCTCTTGTCGCTTCCATTGTAATCGTAAATCCGATATTCGTTAATGTTACTAAAGTCAAATACCAAAAAATATAATTCACGATGACATGTTGGATATTCGCTTCTGCTTGTGCCGGGTCTCCGATGATGTTGATTCCCAAAAGCATACCCAAAAAAATGATATAAATCGTTCCGATCATGCTGAGTGTGTTTGGAAGGTAACGCTTCATTTCGATGAATTCCATTCGTGTATTTGCTTTAATTAATTGAATGAATGGCATGGCTCTTCTCCTCCTGAATCAAATTCATGAACACTTCTTCAAAATTGATGGTCGTTCGGTCGATCTTTTCAATGATTGTGTTCTCCTTTTTCAATAAATCCATTAAGTCATAAATATCATTATCTTGTTCCAAGGTTATCGTTAATTTGGTCCCATCTAGCAATTCATTCATCGGAAACTTTGCGTCTAATTCCTTCTGCTGTTGTTCGGTCAGTTCGTTTCCTAACGTCAAGACGTAAGCACTTGTTTCAAACAGATTCATTAGTTCTTCTACTTTTTCATCAGCAATTACTTTCCCATTATTGATAATTACTGTCCGTTCACATAAATCTTGTACGACAGGCATGTCATGCGTACTGATGATAATTGTCTTTCCAGCCTCGGAAATTTTCTTCAGCAATTGGCGTACTTCATATCCTGTTTCGATATCAAGACCAAGCGTCGGTTCATCGAGTAAAATCACATCACTATCGGCTAATAAAGCAACAGCTAGTGCCAGCTTTTGCTGCATACCACGAGATAAATTGCTGACGAGTTCATTTTCTTTTTGCTTTAACTTGAACTCCTTCAATAACTCTTCAATTTCACCCATCTTTTCTTTTCGACTTTTCCCACGGTTCCCGGCGAAATATTCTAGGTTTTCTCTCGCTGTTAAGCGCCAATATAAATTCCGGTTCCCCTCTAATACAGCACTAATGTGTTCCAATCCTTTTAGACGATTCTTTTGCATCGTAATTCCGTTAATAACTACTTCACCTTCATCAGGGACGATGAGTCCACAGATCATCTTGATTGTTGTCGTCTTGCCAGCACCATTCGGGCCGAGTAAGCCGAGAATTTCTCCACGTTTCACTGTAAATTCCACACCATCAACAGCTTGAACCCACTCTTTTGTTTTTCTTTTCTTGTAACCTTTTTTAAGACCTTTCACTTCAATTAAAATTTCTTCCATCGACTCTCACCCTTCTTTTACGACTATATCTAAAGTTTAGCAATCGCTTCCCCACGAGCGAACAGACCTCAGCACTGTCTTATTTCCGCCTGGAGTCTGAATATTCAAACGGTCCGTATTACAACAAAATATGTAAAAAGAATATAATTATTAGTATACTAAATAAATTTCTAATTGTTAATTATTTTCAAAAAATATAAAACTGGCCAATCACCTGATAAGTAAAACAATAATAATTATGATAAAATTAAAAACAGAAAATTAATGGAGGATTCTAATGTTTTTAGATTCAGTAGGAAATGATCAATTAATTATATTAGTCGCTTTTCTTTTAATTAGCGGTGTTCTTGCTGCAAAATTCTCTAGCCAAATGGGACTCCCTTCCCTTGTATTATTCATCGCCGTCGGTATGGCGATCGGAAGTGATGGCTTTGGTTGGATTTATTTTGATGATGCGGATATCGCTCAAATCATTGGTGTTGCAGCACTTGTCGTCATTCTTTTTGAGGGTGGACTCCAAACCAAGTGGAAATCCATGCGTCCAGCAATTGTTCCGGCACTGTCATTGGCAACGGTCGGAGTCCTTATCACATCCGTATTAGCTGGTCTTACTGCCCACTATTTATTAGACGTTCCTTGGCTTCATGCATTATTACTCGGTTCCATTGTCGGTTCAACTGATGCAGCAGCTGTCTTCGCTACATTCAAAGAACGAAATGTAAAGCCGAAAATCGCTTCAACACTCGAAGCTGAATCGGGTACCAATGATCCGATGGCCGTTTTTTTGACACTTATTTTCATTGAAATGATTGTAAATGATTCAAGTTTATTCGTAATGATCCCTGCGTTTTTTTGGCAAATGGGTGTTGGTCTAATCCTCGGTATTTTCTTAGGACGATTCGCGTCATTTATCATTAATAAAATTAGCTTGGAATCGAGTGGTTTATATCCGATTTTGGCCTTAGCTTTTGCATTCATGATTTACAGTGCGGCTTCTCTCATCGGAGCAAGTGGTTTCTTGGCAGTATACGTTGCTGGTGTAATTGTTGGGAATTCCGAATTGACTTACCGCTATCCAATTTTCCAATTTAATGAAGGGCTTGCCTGGATTGCACAAATATTTATGTTTATGATTCTAGGATTACTCGCTTTCCCGGAACAAGTTTTTAAAGGTAGTATCGTCTTCTCTGGTGTCATGATTTCTGTATTCCTTATTTTAGTTGCACGCCCAATCGCTGTCTTTATCTCTACGATTAAGATGGGCTACACGTTTAAAGAAAAGATTTTTATTTCTTGGGCTGGGTTACGGGGAGCTGTTCCAATCGTTCTGGCGACCTTCCCGATTGTTGCAGGTGTAGAACATTCAGAAACGTTTTTTAATATTGTATTCTTTACAGTATTAATTTCTGCACTCGTACAGGGCTCAACGATAACGTTGTTTGCCAAAAAGCTTGATTTACTAGGACCGAAGAAAGTAACACCTGAACATTCAATTGAATTGATTTCATTGGGCAAAGCGAATGCTGAGATGGTTCAGTTTCAAACAAATGAAACACATGCCGTCGTCGGTAATAAATTGCGAGATATTAATTTTCCAAAAAAAGCTTCCATTGCAGCGATTGTTCGTAATGGAAATTTAATCACCCCATACGGCGATACAGAAATTCAAGCAGGTGATTACTTATATATATTGGTTACACGTAAATTTAAAGAAGATTTACGCGTTATATTGAACCAAAAAAATGAAGATCACCACGATAACGGTGTAGTTCCTAAAAAAAATAAAACAAAATAATTGGAAATGCTCAGGATTACATGCTCTAGCAAAAAAGCTGACATGTACTTCAGAGCATTTTTTTATGTAGAAGTTTTATTGTTACGAAACTTTTTGTTTATAACTTCGATTTTCGGATAAATATATAGAATAAAAATAGCATCTATAGGAGGTAACATCTTGAAAGACAGTATGAGTTATGGTGATGATTATAAATATATCCCAACCACTTCCACAGAAAGTGGACATTTCGAAAAAATCGCTGAAGATCTTTGGTATCAAACGATTCAAATTGTGAATCTATATTACGTCAATAACCCGTCAGATGATGAATGGGTATTAGTAGACGCTGGTATGCCTAAGTCAGCTAATAAAATCATTGATACGGTTAATGAAAACTTTTCGAAGCCCCCCTGTCGCAATTGTTTTGACACATGGACACTTTGATCATGTCGGGGCCATTATAGAGCTCGTCGATTATTGGAAAATTCCTGTTTATGCACATGAGTACGAACTTCCGTATTTGCAAGGTGAGTTGAAGTATCCAGAACCGGACCCAACAGTCGAAGGTGGCATGGTAGCCAAACTATCGCCTCTTTTCCCAGTAGAGCCAATTAATCTTGGAGATAAAGTTCAACCATTGCCACAAGACGGCAGTATTCCACACATGAAAGATTGGCGTTGGATTCACACACCCGGGCACACGCCTGGCCATATTTCTCTATTCAGAGAAAAAGATAGAACGTTAATTGCCGGCGACGCATTCGTCACAGTCAAACAGGAAAATTTGTATGACGTATTTACACAAGAGAAGCAAATCAGCTCCCCTCCACGATATTTGACACCAAACTGGGAGGCTGCTGAAACATCTGTACTAAAGTTAAGGGACTTACAGCCAGAGCTTGCAATCACTGGACATGGACATCCTATGCAAGGTGAAGAGTTACACAAAAGCTTAAATTATTTAGCAGATAACTTTAAAGAAGTTGGCGTACCAGACCACGGTCATTACGTCGATGAAGACGATCAAAGATAGACGTTAGTTTAAACAAAAGAGCCCAATCGATGAAATATAGAAATCGATTGGGCTTTATATTTTCATATATGTTTTCAATTATCCTACATAAATAAAAGAGCTGGCAAAAGAAGTAATCCTTTAACCAGCTCTTTGTATCTAATAGACGCTATCATTTTCTGCATTTCTATGATGTATCGCTCATTCCTCATTTGATTAAGGAAAGGCCATATATAGTTTAGCAGATAAATGTACGCCTGAACGTTACATTTTGATTACTATTTCGTTAAGTTACATATAAAATGATTCCTGCCAAAATAACGATCGCAAAGAAAGCAATATAAATAAAAGTCAGATTAGGGATGTTTCGATTTAACGCTGTCTTTTCATATTCCCAAGAACGCTCTAGTTCATCTCTAAACGTTGCATTGTTTTCACGTAGTCGCTGTTGTTCTTGTTCCTCATATTTTTTTCCAATCATCCACGTAGCAACCAAAGCAGCAATAGAGACCAATGCAATAAGAATAACTAATGTGACAACCATATTATTTTACCTCCTCAGATGAAATACGAAATACCATCTATATATCTATATTTCCTCATCTGCGGTAAGTAAAACTTCATATGTGTTTTTACCGGATTGCTTCGCTTGATAAAGTGCCTTATCGGCCTGTTTTATCATTTCTTCTTCTGTAAATGTAAGCGTCTTCGGCATGGTTAGTCCCATGCTTGCTGTCAACGTTAATGTAACGCCTTTAATTTTAATCGGCTTGCGAATATTATTGTGCAGTCTTTTGACGACATCGACACAGTCTTTCTTGGATTTCACATGGCTTAACAGAATGATAAATTCATCACCACCAAGACGAGCTACTTGGTCATCACTCCGTAAGCTATTTAAAATTCGCCGACTGAATACGCGTAATGCTTCATCTCCAAAATCGTGGCCGTATTGATCGTTCAATTCTTTTAAATTATCCATATCGACCATAATGACAGCAAAATTAGAATGATCTTGTCGACGAGCTTCTGCTAATCGTTCTGACAATCGATCTTGGAAATATCTTCGATTCGGTAAGTTGGTCAATGGGTCTTGATAAGCGAGCGTACGTAATTTCTCTTCATATTTCTTTCGTTCGGAAATTTCTCTCGTCACAACAACCATGTGGAGAAATCCGCCACTTACATCAAAAATCGGTTTGCCTTGCAATTCAAACCATAGCCATCCTTTTTCCGTATGTCGTTGCTTAAATTCCAAGGTGATTGGTACGTTTTCATTGATCGATCGAATGAATTCACTGATGATTTTGTTTTTGTCTTCTTCATGAATATTGTACAAAAGTGATTGACCAACATATTCATCTGGGTGTATTCCTAGAATAAATTCATACGAAGGCGATGCATATAAAATATTACCATCATGGTCCAACAAAGTGATCAAGTCATGTGAACTCTCAGCAATCATCCGAAAGCGTTCTTCACTTTCTTTCAATTCACGTTCAGCTTTTCGTTGCTCACTGACATCTTTCATAATGACATAAATCCCGACAATTCCTTCTTCAATCACTAATGGGGTCATTGTCACATGAAGTTCTTTTTTCACCGTACTCTTCACTGGAACGGTCAATTCAAAAACTTGTGCGTTTCCGCGAATCGTTTGGATGAAATGTTTTTTAAGTATTTGCTGCAACTTTCGTTCAATATATTGGAAAGCAGCGTTGCCAATTAACTCGCATTTTCTGTATCCTGAAAGAACTTCAAATGCTTTATTGACCTCCAAAAAATTTCCATCTAAATCCAATGAAAATATAGCGTCTTCGTTATTTTCGAAAAGCGATCGATAACGCTGCCTACTCAACTCTAAATTTTGATCATCCAACCAATACTGACTTTCAGCAGGTCCTTTGTAATCCATTTGGCGTGCAT
Source organism: Allobacillus salarius (assembly GCF_007559425.1). Taxonomy (GTDB): domain Bacteria; phylum Bacillota; class Bacilli; order Bacillales; family Alkalibacillaceae; genus Allobacillus; species Allobacillus salarius. The sequence goes on from NZ_VMHE01000005.1 coordinate 56,482, forward strand.
GAACAAGGATAAAATTACTATCTTGTAATTCTATCGGTCGCAAAGTCACATGAAGAGCTATCGTGTCCTTATTAGGTTGTGGAAAGCCCATTGTAAATGAATAGGATTGTTTTGTATGGACAATCTCGTCAAATTTATCCAACACAAAAACACGAGAAATTCCAGGTACTTTTTCCGTAAGCTGTTCTCCGAGGTTTTCTTCAGAAAGTCCTGTTAATTCATATGCTTTATGATTAATCATTTCATAGTAGTAATCTTCTTGATCCCCTACACGAATGATAATCATAGCGTCTTGGATTCCATCAAAGAAAAGATCTTGCAATAACTTTGTCTGGTCCATTTCCACCTATCTCCTTTTTAACTTTTAGACCTAATTTATATTTAGGTAAAAAGAACTAGATAGCAACTTGTACCCTTGTCTATTTATTCCATAATTTTCATAATCGACAATTCTTTTGACTTATTTTTCATTATACTAAAGTGTAGTGATATTTCCAAATTCTTTCCGTAAAAATTATAATTTTTTCCAAAGATAATTTATTTTTCATGTAATGTGGTATGGATTGTATAGATCGAATTTGTTAGGAAACGTTAATCATAAAAGAATGAGGAGGAATTCGATGTCTAGCTTGCCAGACTTACCTGCCGATGCCATCCCTTTTTGGCGCGAATCAACTGAACTATCTTCTTATCCGACATTAGAGCATAATCTAGACGTGGATGTGATTATTGTCGGTGGTGGGATCACCGGATTGACTGCCGCAGAGATATTATCTAAAGAAAAGTTGAATGTCGCTTTAATCGAAGCCAGTCGCTTTGTCAGCGGAACGACAGGTCATACGACAGCAAAAGTAACTGCTCAGCACGGATTGATTTATGATGAACTCATTAACAATCACGGCGTTGAACCTGCCCGAAAATATTACGAAGCTAATAAAAATGCCATTCGATATATGAAGGATCTTATTGAGGAAAATCAAATTGATTGTGATTTTGAACAGCAAGATGCTTTTTTATATGCTACGACTGGTGAGTATGCAAATAAGTTGGAAACGGAATATAAAGCTTATGATCAATTAAATATTAAAGGCGATTTAACGACTAACATTCCGATGGATTTAACAATTGAAAATGCGTTATCCATGAAAAATCAGTATCAATTTCACCCAGTTAAATACTTAAAACATATCATCCGTTTAGTTGACGACCGGGGTGTGAAGTTGTTTGAGAATACGAGCGCAATTGATATTCAGAAAGAAGACAAGCGAGTGATTGTCAAAACAAAGAATGGAAAAGAAATTAAGGCCAACTATGTTATCGTTTGTTCGCATTTTCCGTTTTATGAAGGAAAAGCATTATGGTCAACACGTATTTATCCAGAACGTTCTTATGCACTGAGTATTAAAGCAAACAAACCATATCCAGGTGGGATGTATTTAAAAACAGACACGCCGAAACGCTCCATCCGTTACCAACCGACAGACGATGGTGAACTATACATTATCGGTGGAGAAAATCATAAGACCGGCCAAGGACAAGACATGATGGAACATTTTAAAGCATTACGGCGATTTGCGGATGAGCTTTTTGATGACTATGAAATTTTGAATAGATGGTCGGCTCAAGACTTAACAAGCATGGATAAGGTGCCCTATATCGGACCGATGACGAAAGATAACCCGAATATTTTAATAGCAACTGGTTATCGTAAGTGGGGTATGACCAATGGTACGGTTGCAGCAAAGCTTTTAAGTGACCTCGTGCTTGGAGAAATTACGCCTTATGCAGATTTATTCAAGCCTTCCCGTTTTGAGGCTAACCCGAGTATCCAACAATTTGTAAAAGAAAACGTGAATGTCGCTAAAGAATTAGTCAAAGGAAAAATGGACCGAAAAAACAATAATATTGATGAACTAAATAATGACGAAGCAACTACTTTCCGAATGGATGGTGGCCGTAAAGGTGCCTATCGTGATTCTTCTGGTGAACTTCATATTGTCGATACGACTTGTACCCATGCTGGTTGCGAGGTCAATTGGAACAGTGGTGAGAAGTCATGGGATTGCCCATGCCACGGTTCACGGTTTTCATATACTGGTGAAGTGTTGGAAGGACCAGCCAAGGAACCTTTACAAAAACATGATCACACCATGCTCGATAGCTTGATGCCTAGTGATTGGAAGGAATAAAATATTCGAATGTTTATATCCATTTTCACGTGGTAAACACTTAGTAGACAAATCAAACAAGGAGTGATCAACATGCCATTTGTAAAAGAGTACAATAATGATGAAGAATTAGCAAAAGATGTTCAAAAGCTTAGAGATAACGGTGTAAATAAAGACAATGTATATGTATTGTCCCACGATGATGACAGAACAAATCGCGTAGCAGATAATGCTGATGCAAGTACAATCAAACAGGACTTCTCTGATGCTGTCGGCAATATGTTCAACAAAAAAGGTGACGAGCTTCGCAGCAAGTTAGAAGAAGTTGGTTTTTCTGAAGCAGAAGCAACAAATTATGAAAAAGAAATGGATAAAGGTAAAATCCTATTAATCGTTGATGAAGATGAAAATGTGGAAAATGTATTAGGCTTTTAATAAGTATTGAAAATCCCTCGACTTGCCATAAGTCGAGGGATTTTTACTGAATAATTCGATGTCTCTCCAACCGAATGGTACCTCAACCGTCCTGTAACATGGCCCAACTCATATGGAGTTCACCGTCTAACCTATTCATCGTGCCTAAATAAATTTCATCATCCTGAATACCAAGCTCTTCAAAATGGCGAACGGCTGAATAACACGCATAGGTGACTTTTTTATTTTGCAGCTCATTCGAGGATAACCAGACCAACTCCTCATCGTCACTATTAACGAGTTTCCGGTCCGTTAATACATCCCCGACAAACATATACTGAACTCGAACCTCTTCGTCTTTCATTCGATAAATAATATATTTTAATCGTAATCCGTCGATCTCCTCTTCGCGAATGCCTGTTTCTTCATAAATTTCTCTCACACAGGCTTGTGCCGGTTCATTTAACTCGCCGGGTTCAATATGGCCTCCAACAGGTACAAGGTAACCTGGTAAAAGCGTCCTGTGTTCATCTCGTTGTACAAATAAAACTTTCCCATTTTTATATAATAAAGCGACAGCCATTTGTCTTATTTTCATTTTCATCTCCATTTTTTTATCTTTGTTGTATTTTAGGATATCATAAGTTTAGAGCCTATTGGTAGGAGTGATTTCATGAACAAAGCTGTGTTTTTAGATCGAGATGGTGTCATTAATGAAGTACTTACGGATCGTGTAAAGTATGTAAATAAGCCGAAAGATCTTTATTTTCTTCCAACCGTTAAGCAAGCCGTCAAAAAGCTACATGAGGCAGGCTATCAGTTATTTGTCGTAACCAACCAAGGTGGCGTCGGATTAGGGTATATGACAGACCAAGAGCTGATTGATATCCATGACAAAATGGTTTATGAACTGGAGAAAGCTGGCGGGAAAATTACTGAAGTCAAAGCTTGTATTCACCATCCAAAATCGAACTGTGCATGCCGAAAACCGAAACCTGGCATGATTAAGGATTTGGTTGAAGCGTATGATGTTGATCCAAATTCGAGTTACATGATTGGCGACCGTGAAGTGGATTTAGTGGCTGGAAACGCTGCTGGGTTGAAAAGCTTAATGGTTTCCGATGAATCTGACTTGGCTTACAAATCTTTCAATGATCTCGGTGAAGCTGCGGATTGGATCATTAACGAAACATAAGAAAAGATCCTGCTTAGCGTGCAGGATCTTCGTTTCGTTTTAGCCTTCTGGATGAAAGGAAAACTTCAAAAAGCGTCAACAGAATAATGAAAATCAATAAACCATGGTCGAAAAATATAGCTGCCTGGTCATAGCCTAAGATTATCGCCAACAGGCTGACAAGCACAACAATCCAACCGGTACTGAACAACTGCCAATTCATAATCTCTTTATTGGAAACGCCTTTGTATTTTTTATAATTCAGCGCAAAAATAACGACACCAGCTAGTACGAAAATCAGGAATTCTCCGAAGTCTCCAGATGTCATATAATCCCATAGAAGAACCACTGTATAAATACCTAAAATAATATAGTCATGTGGTTTAATAAGATTCAATTGAACCCCTCCTTTGTGACTCTATAGTACATCTTCCCCTTTTTCTTAAAAATTATCGTCCGACAAACATTTGTGTCCAATACGTCGTTCCATTTTTCTCGACATAACCGACCCCAAGATGTGTAAATTGATCGTGCATAATGTTTTTTCGATGTCCATCGCTATTCATCCAACCATTCATGACCTCTTCTGGTGTCCGTTGTCCCATGGCGATATTCTCACCTGCCGCGCGGTAATCCACCCCGAAAGTTTGCATCATTTCAAATGGCGATCCATAATTCGGTGACTGGTGATCGAAATAATTAGCGTCCGCCATGTCATGGGATTTGGCACGAGCGACCTCGCTAACTTCCACTGAAAATTCAAGTGGCTCTAATCCTTCTGCTTTTCGTTCTTCATTCACTAACTCCAATACTCGGTATTCGAATTCTTGTATATCCGCTTCCGTCAATTCAATTTCAGGTTTATTGTTATGACCTTGTTTCGTCGGTTCATGCTTGGGCATTTCTTGAAATTGCACGGATGATTCGTCGTCCATTAAGCTGGAAATCAAAAACTTTGCACGCTTCGCGGTTGATTCCATCCGGTCACCAATTTCTTTTAAATCGATTTGTCGAACACTGTCTTTTGTATCTTCCCACATGGTTGAAACCGTCAATTCACCGCTCGGCTTGGCCATCCATTCATTGATCGGAAGAACAAAAAATATAAAAATTAGAATAGCAATCATTCCAATAAAACGCAGTAGCCTCATCTCGGTTCCTCCCCTGGTGTTCCTCTTTGTTGCTTGCAATCAGTAAAAACTATTATCAGTTTTCACAGATTCATATGTGATTAAACCTTTTATCTCTATTCTACTACAATATGCCCAACCAGTGTTTCGTCCGCACTTAAAAACGCTGCATCAGAATGACACTGTTGCAGCGTTTTTTAATGCTACTTCTTTTTATCAAAAAGGACCAACAATCCAGGTAGTAAAACACCTCGAATAATAAACGTATCAATTAAAATTCCGACGGCAACGATAAAGCCGAAAACAAACAATAGCTGGACCGGTTGTGTCATAAGAACAGCAAATGTTGCCGCCAATAATAGCCCTGCTGAGGATATGACACCACCTGTATTTGCAATTGCAGTATGAACTGCTTCTCTAGTATCTAGTTGCTCTTGTTCCTCCAAATACCGTGAAACGAGCATAATACTGTAGTCTATTCCCAATGCCACCAAGAAAACGAAAGCATAGAGTGGCACCCGGTTACTGATCGTTCCGATATCAAAGAATAACTCCGTTAAAAAGATTCCTGCTCCGATTGCTGCAACAAAGGAAATCAAGTTTGTCGCCATCATTAAAAACGCACGTTTAAATGACTTCGTCAAAAACATCAACATACCTAAAATCAACAATGTTTCTAACGTAACGATGACGAAAAAATCACGTAGGTTCAGTGCTCGATCATCCACTTGGGCTGCGGTTTCACCTGCAAAATATAAATCTCCTTTTAAACCTGCCGCTTTTACATACGTTTGTTCTTCATCAACCATCGTTTCTAGTTGATCCATGGCTTCTTTTTCATAAGGGTTACCCATGAAAGTCAGTGTAAACCGAGCTGCCCTATTGCCTTCCGTCGTTCCTAGTAGCTCAACAGATTGGACATTTTCTACATTAGATAACTCGTCACGTAATTTTTGTAAATCCTCTTCTGCGGCCTCTTCTTTTCCTTCAAAGAGAACGGTCGTCGGAGCCAAGTCACCACTTGCGAATTTTTCCTCAATTAATTCATAGCCTTCCTTCGATTCCATGTCATCCGGAAACGAATTGAGCAAATTAAAATCATATTCTAAGTTCATTAAATTGCTTGCAGCGATACCTATTACGATTAGTGTAGCCACAACACTAACTCCTGGCTTTTTCGTTACTCCTTCACCAACTTTATGCCAGAAAGAGTTTGGTTTTATGTTATCATCACCGACATTGGGAATTTTTGGCCAAAAGGATTTTCTTCCGAACAGCGCAAACAATGCAGGTATGAGTGTCAGTGAAGAAATAATAATGACAAGCATCGTCGTCGCAAAGCTCGGAGCGAAATTTTGGTAGTCTCCTAATCGAGCGAAAAACAAGACGAGCATAGCGGCAAGCACTGTCCCTCCTGATATGAATAATGGCAGTCCTAATGCACTCATCGTTGCTTGCATGGCATCATGCTTGTTTTCATGGATCTTCAACTCTTCTCGAAAGCGGGAGAAAACAAACAAGGAGTAATCGACTGTAGCGGCAAACAATAAAATAGACATAATTGAGATCGTTTGATTGGAATAATCGAGACCGAACGCCCCGAAAATCCCTAACACTTGTAGCGTAACAAAATATACGAAACCCGCGGCGAGTAATGGGATCAGTGCCAATAGTGGTGAACGGTAAATGATAATTAAAAGGACTAAAATTAACCCAACTGTAGATAAAATCAATACGAGATCTGCACGGGAAAACAAGTCCAATGTATCCGTTGAAATTCCGGCAGGACCTGTTACATATAAACTTATATCTGTTTCACTAGCAACAACTTCATGAATCGTTTCTATTTCTTTGACAAGATCTGCGTTTTCCATCGACTGATCGAATGCCATCGGAATCAAAGCCGTCGATTTATCTTCCGAAAGAAAAGAAGCTGCTGCCTGTGGAGGCATTTCACTTAATGGTGGGATACTTTTCAATCCTTCTACTTCAGATTGGCGGATTGCATCCACAATATTCGTCAGCTCCTGCCATTCAACCTCGTTATTTTCCGCCTTAAAAACTAGCAAGGCAGGAATATCTTCTTCTTTACCAAAATGTTTATCAATTTTATTTTGTGCAATGACAGATTGAACATCTTCCGGCAAAGATTCAATACTTGTAACCTCGTAATCTTTCGCACTAGGTGCCAACAGTGCAAGTAAAATTGAAATAAGTAGCCAAGCAGAAAGAGTCACCCACATACCTTTCTTAGTCGTCACTTTATTTGTAACGCTTTGTATAATTGCTTTCATATACTCGCCTCTTTTCTTCAGTATCGTTTTTCTTATACAGTTTCATGTTGCACTTTATTCGTTTGAACGAGCAGTTTTATTTTTGAGAAAGATATTATTTTATGTACAAGCTCTCAAAACTCTTCCCTATTATACTTTGCTTTAAGCAAGAAGCCCACTGTAAGATAGTAACTTCAAAAAATTGCTACACCCTTCTATGAATTCATATTATTCATTGTTATAGTAAAGAAAACAACATGTTTTGGAGTGAACAAGATGAATCAACGTTTTTGGAGTAATACACTGATTAGATTAGCAGCATTATTTGGAGCAATTGGCGCTGGATTAGGTGCACACATGGCCGGTGCAGGTTCGTACGCACTTAAACCTATTCACGCTCACATTCTTGTAGCTGGATGGCTAACTGTTTTTGCTTGGGGCATTTTTTACCGTGTCGTTGAAGTAAGAGCACCGAAACTCGCCATCGCCCATGCTATTACAGGCATTATCGGCTCCATCGGACTTACGGTCGGTATGTGGTTGGAATTTTTAAATCCACTTCCGATTTCAGATACAATTAACCTACTCGTTTATATTATCGGTGGTTCCATTTTATTACTCAGTTTCATCCTATTTTTCTTACTAACGTTTTTCCTGTCTAACGATTAATTTTTAGGAGGTTTCCTAATGATTATTTATGTCATGTTCGGGCTAGCATTCGTCGTGATTATTTTGACCGTCATTGCGATGTTGAAAAGTATAACAGAAAGAATTCAAGAACCAACCGAGAAGCTTCAACAGCGTGTCCACGAACTTGAACAACAACTAGAGGCGCAGAAAAAAGATCACTAAATCTACCAAAGGAGTGATCCTCTTTGAAATGGATTATTTCTCTCTTGATTATGACAGCACTTTTGGCTAGTTGTGAATCCCCTCTTCAAGCCCCGGCGAAAGAATCAAACGATGAACAATCTTCTGAAGATGAATTGGATGGAAATAAACAGGACAGTCAAGGAAGCTCAGTTGATGAAAACAAATCAAATGATACTACCTCCACCCAATTGCTCGATCAGCCAAAAACCGTTGTCGATCAACTTGAAAGTCCTTGGGATATTGTGAAAAATGGCGAGGAATTTTATATTACCGAAAGAGCTGGAACGATTGTCCACTTTGACGGTGAATCGGCTGAACGGCAATCGCTACAGTTAGAGCGCGAAGTCGCCTCCGGGCAAGGTGAGGAAGGCTTACTCGGAATGGTTTTAGATCCTGACGATGAGGAAAAAGCTTATATCTATCATACCTATCAAACAGCAGATGGATTATTCAATCGAATCGTAGCAATCGAGTTAGATGATCGTAAATGGAAAGAAACAGGCGTATTGGTTGATGAGATTCCTGGCGGCAGAATTCATGATGGCGGCCGGCTTGCTATCGGTCCTAATGGCTATTTATTTGCGACAACAGGTGATGCCGGCAATGACCAATTGTCACAAGATACGGATAGCTTAGCTGGTAAAATTTTGCGGATGAATTTGGATGGTTCCATTCCGGATGACCAGCCATTTAAAGGATCTCTCGTTTATTCATACGGACATCGGAACCCTCAAGGACTTACCTGGAACGAAAACGGAGAGTTATATAGTTCAGAACACGGAAGCTCAGCTTATGATGAGATCAATCATATTGAACCAGGAAATAATTATGGCTGGCCAGTCATTCGTGGAGATGAAACGGAGAAAAACATGAAGGCTCCAACAATCCATTCTGGCGAGGAGACGTGGGCGCCATCCGGATCAGCCTTTGATGACTCAGGAAACTTGCTCGTAACCGGACTTGCAGGACAGTCGCTTTATCGCTTTGATGTTGAATCAGGAAATGAAGAAGTTCTTTTGGAAAATCACGGTAGATTACGGGACATTTTGGTTGCAAACGGTGAAATTTATGTACTAACAAACAATACGGACGGACGAGGAAATCCTGATGAATCAGACGACCTGCTGTTGAAAATTGCTGAGTAAGTTTCCATAAAATTATAGTAAAAAGCTCTAGACTGTTTTCTCTCTTTTTTACGCTGATAATTCACTGTTAAACTCTTCGCAGCTCATAATTGATTCCGCTCTAATTTCACCATCGTGAAAAATACGATCAACAATTAAAGTATCTTTTGGCAATTCGAGTGCATATTCAACTAAAACTTGTAAAGCGTGATCGTATGGAACGCCTAATACTTGGCTTGTTAATTCCGAATACGGATTTTTACGATCGTTGTTAGTCTCGTATAGTCGAATATCAAAAACTAAATCATCCCACTCAAGAGCCACCAGCGTGTACTGCATTTGCAATTCACCCCCTTTCTTAAAATCTTTATATATAAAAAAAGACGAATGTATAGACATTCCTCACTTGTGAGAAATGAATATAATTCGTCTTTTGATATAACGCTATCTTTTATTTTGAAATTACTTTAGTTATTACTTGTGTTGTATTTAAACAACGCTCCGAAAAACCATAAGGCTTCTCAATTAAGAAGGAAAATAACTATGTTGTTTGATCTCAAATATGTTTGAGAAATCAACTGCTTTAACAAAGCAAAATAACTAATAAATATAGGTTTATTATACAGTCTGCTGTTCAAAAATTCAAGTTAAGAAAAAACAAAAAAGAGCCTTGTCGCAATCGACAAAGCTCTCTTCTTTCAATAGTTATGAGATTGGCTTCTTCCTTCATGATATATAGTTTGGGCACACAGCAATTCTTCTTAATCTAATAGTACGATTGCTTTCTCTGACTTACTTACCTAGTTTTTCTGCAATTTTCTTCATTTTTTCTAATCCAATAAATTGGCTTTTATTTGCTGGTTTCTTACTTTTTACAGTATAAGATAATAAGTACTGAAGTCCATCTTCATTCCAGTATATTTTTTCGGCATTTATACCCTGTGTATAGGTTGCTTTTGCCCCATTAGAAAGAGCTACTGTAGTTTTTTCGAGTTTATTTTCTTTGTCCTCTGAACTTATGATTTCTGGAGTGGCATTAAGCACATTAAACAAGAAAAATCCATTTTTACCAAACCAAGATTCCTCATAGGAGAAATGGTTTCCAACCTTATTACTTGCAACCTCATGTACTACTTGATCAAGCTCAATTGGTAGTTCCTTTGGTCTTTTTATTTTTTGTTGGAAATCAGATGGCAATTTTTCTAAAGCTACTTCAGGAACATTTCCTTTATTTATATTTTGGTGGGGAGTAACTTTTTCGCTAGCTTCAAAACCTTCATTGAATCCCCAAATTGCACTAAAAGAAACTAATATTACTAAAGCAGCTAAAAATATTTTTTTGCTTTTTTCCACAACCTCAACCTCCTTTTATCTTAACATTACTTGGTGGACCAGTTTAATTTCATCCGCTTGATCTCCAACGGCTCCCATTAGGTCAGAGACTAAAACGGTAGTCATTGTTCCATTTCCATAACCAAATTTAGTCACTGGATACCAACTGAAATTATTCCAAATATATTCTCCCATATGGTCTGTGTATCTTGCTTTCACGTTACCTTTACCATCTTGAAAAACACTAACCTTCCAGTAAGGGTAAGAATCGTCATACACAGTTCCCCGAACTTTCATGGCGGTTATTCTACCATTCGATCCGTCATAGTTTGTAATATGTTGATCTTGATAGAGAGAGAACTTAGAATGCTTGCTATAGTAGTGGGATAACTGAAAGTGATCAGAAGAACCTTGATTGTAATGATAACTCAGCTTGGTAACCGTCTTAGTTCCATACGCATGAGCAACAGTAAAGGAAACACTACACAAAATAAGAATAAGAAAAGACATCGAAAGAAACTTCTTCAAAATTGCACACCTCCAAATTTTAAAATTGTTTGAATATTGAATAATTTAACATTACAATCTTCTGTATAAAAAGCCAAATAATTTATAAGAAAACAAATAAATACATTTGCCTTTTGTTATAGTTAATAACTATATTCTAGTTTTTTTGTGGAGTTTGCTATATCTATAAAATCATCTACTGTATAATTGCTACTTTCATTATCTTCTATGAAAGATAATGTCTGTACATTCCCTTGGCTATTGACCCATTCCATTAATTTAGGGTTAGTATCTTTAAGTAAAATCGCTTCATTCCCATTCTCTAAAGTTATGCTATTTAGAGAATTTTCTGTATCAATAGAAGTATCAACATGCCACGTTTGAAGATGTGCAGTCCAATTATTTGCACGGGAAACAAAAGTAAATTCGGTATACATAATTTCTTCTTCGTTAGATGGGTTTCTATGGATTGTGATATGAATATTATCAGGTTCTGAAGGAAAAGTCGTTGGCACTATTATTTCCTCTTTAATTTCTAACGGTAATTCTGAAAGTTTTTTTTCTTCATCTTCAGATAAATCAAATGTGTTATCTGTCGTAGAACTAGAATTCACACTTTGACAACCCATTATCAAAAGGGTACTCGTAATAATAAAAATATATTTTTTAATTATAATAAATCCCTCCTTTAGTAAAATTTTCATCCATAATAACATATTAATTAAAATTTTACACATATTAGAATAATTAATTAAATTCATAAAAAAGACCACCATGAGTATAATTGGTAGCTCTTAGATAAAGGTAAACAAAAACACTTACTTACCTCAATATTTCAATAAACATAGGTGTCTTCTATTTGATGTTTATATCCTAAGATATACACCAGTGGAGGTAGCAGAAGATGAATAAGTGGGAAATGTATATGGAAATCAGTAAGTAGAAAAAAGGATTTAGTAAGTCGAGAAGGCATATTTGACGTCTAAAAATTCACCATAACACCTTAAGTCTTAGCTTCATCTAACGCTTTTTCCAGTGAACGATTAGTGATTCCCACCAAAGAAGTTTGTTTTGTTTCTTAATCTTTTTCAGTTTACCAAAGAACAATGATAAACATGGGGTTTGTCAAATAAAGTGTGTAAGTTCTTTCAGAACTACATCTGAACAACCACCATATTTTAACCAAGTTGCCATGACTTAGATTGCCGTGAGAAAGTCTAGCATGATATAAAGATCCAGCCACAGCGGAAGCTGCTTGCCATTGACCTTAGCGCTTGATTCTTAGTGTTCGGTGGAAGGGGGCGGGGCCCCTCCGTCCGAATACTTAGAATCGATTTGTCCGTGTTACCATTTGTTGCAGGAAAGCCTTCAGGCTTTATTTTTCAGCTTACCTGCATAACGTTCACAACACGGACAACAAGCAAGGTCAATGGTGGCGTTCGTAATCTACGCTCTATTTAAGGATTTAATCATTGAATGTACCTTTGTACTCTCTTCTAGCCCTTCGTGTACAAGTAATTGGTTCATGACTAGCGACCAATTTTGAATATGGCCCCCTTTCCACTTGGATTCTAATTCCTTGATTCGTAAATACAAGACCTTTAAGAGCGCATTCTCATTCGGAAATGCGCCTTTTTGGGTGACCTTTCTGAAGCTGGAATGAATACTTTCAACGGCATTTGTTGTATACATAATCTTACGAATCGCGCTTCCATATTCAAATAGTTGTTCAACATGATGAAAATGCTTGGTCCAAACATTGATTGCTCCAGGGTACGCTGACCATTGCTGTTTAAACGACTCAAACGCATTTTTACATGCATTTAGGCTTTGAGCCCCATAAACTTTCTTTAGCGATGATGTAAAAGCTTTATAGTTTTTACTTGGTATATATTTTAGGGAATTACGTATCAAACGGACCACACATCGCTGAACAGTCACGTTAGGGAAAATGGCACGGGCACCTTCCTCCAACCCACTGACACCGTCCATGGAAATGAAGAAGATGTCTTCAACACCTCTTGCTTTAATTTCATCAAAGATCTGCATCCATTTATGCTTACTTTCCGTTTCGTTTAACCATAGACCAAGAATTTCCTTATTGCCTTCTATGGTATACCCTAGAATCGTGTAGACAGCATACTTTTTCGCTTCATAATCATTCCGTATGGTTGTAAACATACAGTCTACAAAAAGAAAGGCGTAACAGTTACTAAGTGGACGTGTCTGCCATTCCTCTAACTCTGGGAGCACGGCATCTGTGATATCTGATATCATATCGTGAGATACCGAAAAGCCATAAATGTCCTCTACTGTCGACGAGATGTCACGTTGTGACATGCCTTTGGCATACATAGATATGACTTTGTCTTCAATGGCTGAAACATCTTTTTGACGCTTGGGAATGAGTTGTGGATCAAACGATCCATCACGGTCACGCGGAGTCGTTATTTCAACTTCTCCAGAACTAGTGTGTAGAGTTTTCTTACCATATCCATTTCTTCTATTGGGTGTTTCTTTTTCGGCTTTATCATTCGATTCATAGCCCAGATGGTGGTTCATTTCACCCTTTAACATTGCTTCAAACATTGGCCCAAAAATGTCTTTAAGAGCGTTCTGCATGTCTTCTACAGATTTCGGTTGGTATTCTTCGATAATTTTATTTGCCAGGTTCACTGATTTAGGGTCACGCTTAATCTTCGTCATTAAATTCCTCCAATTCTATATATAATCATTCTTGGTAAATAAAAAAAATCTAAACCGGTAAGTAGAAGCCGTACGCTCTTCTACTTACACAGTTTAGATTACACTCTCGAATCTATTCGCTTCATTTCTTTCCTCGTCAACGGAAACAGGATATGAGCAGCCGTTTTAGGGGTTGAGAGTGCTTATCAAGAACGGAAGAACTCGATAAACGATCGCTTCCGTTATCGAGACCGCTTATCTAACACGGAAGAACTCGATAAATGATCGCTTCCGGGGTTGGGAGCTCTCATAAAGTACCGCAGACCTTCCTCTAGTCTTTTCATCTTAAAATGTATCCGGATTCGAGCCTGTTCGCTCATCTCTATTCATTTCATCAATCCGCTTCATTTCTTCCTCACTTAATGTAAAGTCGAAAACATCGGCATTCTCAACGATTCGTTTTTCGCGTATTGATTTCGGAATTGTCACAACATCATGCTGAATATCCCAACGAAGCATCACTTGAGCCACCGTCTTCCCGTGTGTCTCAGCAATTTCCATTAATGTCGGATCTTCAAATAAGCGACCTTTTTTCAAAGGTGACCAAGCTTCAAACTGAATGTTATTTTCCTGACAAAACTTGCGTAAATCGCTTTGTGTCAAATGTGGGTGGAATTCTACTTGATCGATCATTGGTGTAATCGTACAATCGTTCATCAAATCCTCCAAATGATGAACATGGAAGTTACTGACTCCGATTGCACGGACTTTTCCTTCTTCATAAAGTTTTTCAAGTGCACGATACGTATCTTTGTACTTGCCGCTTACCGGCCAATGGATCAAGTATAAATCCAAATATTCTGTGTCCAATTTCTCAAGTGTTTCCTCAAAAGCTTTCAACGTGCTTTCATATCCTTGATCGTCATTCCACACTTTCGAAGTGATGAAAATTTCCTCACGTGGGACTCCTGATTCTTTGACTGCTTGTCCGACGCCTTTTTCATTATCATAAATCGTCGCGGTATCAATATGACGATAACCGTTTTTCAGTGCAGAAGAAACGGCATGAATGACGGTATCACCATCTTCCACTTTATAGACACCAAGCCCGAAACCTGGGATCTTTACGCCATTGCTCAATGTTACAGTATCTTGTAGATGAGTAATCATATGATCCCCTCCTAATAAACTTACTCTTTTATCAGTTTAAAGGATAAAGAACCTATGCACAAAGCAAAGTCTTTATGTACCGGATATAAGAAACCCATTACAGCCAACCTTTATCCTTCACCTTTGATACGGCTTCAATCCGATTCGATACTTCGAGTTTATCAAAGATAACCGAAATGTAATTGCGCACCGTTCCGTTTGTTAAATAGAGTTCCTTTGAAATTTGTTTGGTACTTTTCCCTTCAGCAATCAACTGAAGGACTTCGTTTTCTCGATCTGTTAAAGGATTTTCTTCCTCATAAGCCAAATCGATTAACTCCGGCGCATAGACCTTCCGACCGTCTAATATTTTCCGAATGGAACTCGCCAGCTCTTCACTCGGACTGTCTTTCAGTAAATAACCGCTAACCTTTGCTTGACGAGCCTTTTCGAAATATCCCGCTCGCGCAAATGTCGTCAATATTATCACTTCGCACTTCTGCTCCTTCATTTCTTCAGCAGCATCCAGGCCATTTTTAATCGGCATTTCAATGTCCATGATACAAATGTCGGGATCAAGCTCATGAACTAGTCGGACGGCCTCTTCACCGTTTCTTGCTTTCCCAACCACTTCCATATCTTCTTCAAGGTCGAGCAATGAGCCTAACGCGCCAAGTAACATTCCTTGGTCTTCCGCCAACACGATACGAATCATTTTATCCCTCCTGCTTCAACTGTTGCATGACATTCGGCACAGTGACAATTAATGTTGTTCCATGATCGCTACTTTTAATTTCAAGCTGTCCATTCACAAATTCTAGTCGCTCCTTCATGCCATTCAGGCCATGACCGGTCGTTGAATGCTCTTTTGACCCTATACCGATTCCATTATCTTCAATCCGTAAAACCGTTTCATGTTCTGATTCCGTTGTAGCTATTTTGCAATGGGTTGCTTGACTATGTTTTACAATATTCGTTACCGTTTCTTTCAAACTCATACTGATGACATCTTCCACTAAAGAAGGTACATATTTTAATTTCCTGTCTCCCTGAATATCCACCTCAATCGTAGCCACTTCCAACAGCTGCTTCACATGCTTGATCTCCTCGGAGAACTTCGAAATCCTCATGCCGGCTAACATTTCTCTCACTTCATTCAATGCCGTTCTTGCAGTTTGGTTAATATCGTCGATTTCACCTTTTGCCTTATTGTTATCTTTATTAATGAGACGCCCTGCCAAGTCGCTTTTCAACCCAATTAATGAAAGCTTTTGACCTAACGTATCATGCAAGTCGCGGGCAATACGCTGACGTTCCTCATAAACGAGCAACTGAGAGATTTTTTTATTCGCATCCGATAACTGTTCCTCAAGCTTCTGTCTTTTTCTGCGGTTGTATGTATTAATAGGTAACAAAATAACGCCAAGAATGGTTAAAATCAAAAATGGCCATTGAGAAAAGAACAGCTCTTTCTGTGTAAAATAACTCAAAGCTGAAGCTAGAACAGTCAAGACTAAATGGACAACATAAAGTGATATAAAACCACCTTTATGCTTGGCATTTCCGATGAAAAAGGCAATGAACAGTGAAAAGTACACATAACCATAAAACAAAGACATCCCTACACTGATCAGCATCATAATCGACACACAGACATACAATAATCCGCCAATCGATAAAAATGACAGCCGATAAGCACCGAAGAAAATAACGATTAAAGCTATACCGAGCAATATTTCCCACTGTGTATTCGACCGAAAGATAAAATAAAAGGGCAGCAAACTCATAATCACCCATACATATATACTTAAGCTAATGTTTTTCGGAAATAAATTGAACCAATTTTGCATCAGAAAATTCCCTTTCTTCGTCTCTTTCATATAGTATCACCCATTTTTAACGAAAAAGAAAATCATTCACGGCATGAATGATTTTCTTTTTTTGTATTTAATTTTCTGCAGATAGCCGATCAGCTGTATGAAGTCGTTCTTTAATTTCTTTAAAGTGGACGAAGGTCTTACTTTCCTCATCATATAGTCTAAAACGAATTGACTTTAAACTAGATCCCACAGTAATCGTTGTTGCTTGTTGTAATGGTGGTGTCGATTCATGCACTTGTTCTAAATTATAATTCGGCACTTTCGGACTTAAGTGGTGAACATGGTGATAACCGATGTTACCTGTAATCCACTGAAGAACACGTGGAAGTTTATAAAAAGAACTTCCATCGATTGCTGCTTTCACATAATCCCAATCCGCTTCATCTTCGAAATAGGAATCTTCAAATTGGTGCTGGACGTAGAACAACCAAATTCCAAGTGATCCAGCAACGAACATAATCGGTAATTGGACAATCAAGAAACTCGACCAGCCAATTGCCCATATTAATAAAGCAGTTATCCCAATAATTGAAACGTTAGTTAAATACGTATTTCGACGTTCTTTCTTCTTTGCATCTTTTCGATTTAATCGATTCGTTACTAAAAACAAATATAGCGGTCCTAAGACGAACATAATAAATGGGTTTCTATATAATCGATATTGAAGTCTCTCTAACTTTGATGCCTTTTTATATTCTTCAACAGTCATAATCCAAACGTCACCTGTACCACGTTTATCTAAGTTACTGCTCGTAGCGTGATGGATGGAATGCTCTCTTTTCCACTTTTCGTAAGGGAACATCGTTAGAATTCCGGTCACCGTTCCAACAAAATGATTTAACTTGCGGTTTTTGAAAAACGATCCGTGACAGCAATCATGAAAAATAATGAACACTCTTACCACAAATCCACCAGCTAAAATGGATAGGACGATGGATAAAATCAAAGAAACTGAAATTGCTTCATAAGCTAAATACCAAAGTAAGAATAAAGGTGGCAATGTATTGACCAGTTGCCATACACTCGCCTTTGTGTCAGGGCTTTCAAACGGTTTAATATGATTTTTAAGTTGAGCTAATTTTTTATTTGCCATAACTGCCTCCAAAGAAAAGTTTTCAGTTCATTCATCGTATAAAAAAACTGTTCTTTGGACTAGTCATGAACGTCAGGAATTTCATATGACAAATGTCATATGTTTTGTTGGAATGTACGATTGCTAACATGATTTATAAGCAGGTTAAAAGTTTGTAAGCGTCAAATAATCCCCACCTGTAATCAGATAGGGACTTCATTTATGATTTTTTTTAGATTTATTTGGAACGCAACTTGCCTCAGGGAGTGTAGTCGACCAAGGCAGGTGTAGAGCTAATTGGTCTTGATTCGACGGATCTATATTGGGGAGCACCTCGAATAGATAGCTGAGGTAATTAAATAGATTCAACCCGTTTTCCTTGGCTGTTCCACATCACTATATATGATTGCACTTGATTCAGCGCCTTTTTTTGTATTACTAAACAACCAGTTCTTCCTTCCAAAGACAAAAGGCTTGATGGATTGTTCAACGCGGTGATTATCAATTCCCAGACAGTTACGGTCGTCAATTGGACACGAAATACGGGCGTATCGAAAATCTACAGGTGCCGCCCGATCGAGAAAATGCATTTCAGACTGAAGTATTCCAACCCTATCAGCGTTATGAACGGTGGCTGGGAGAAACTAATCATCACGATGTATCATAAAGGCATGAGTACGCGCAAATTGGAAATTTCCTCGAGCGCATTCTCGGTCATGCTTACGCCCCAGGCACCATCAGTAACATCACCGATGTGTTGATGGAGGATATCCGTTCCTGGCAAGAGCGTCCTCTTCAGAAAAGATATGCCGTGCTTTATCTCGACGGCATCTATTTGAAATTGCGCCGGGATGATGTAGCCAACGAAGTCGTATACGTCGTCATTGGTGTCACGGAAGACGGCTATCGTGAGATTTTCGGCTTCTATGTCGGTGGCCAGGAAAGTTCCCTCGGCTGGGAGGAAGTTCTCTCCGATATCTACCGTCATGGCTGTGAAGAAGTGCTTCTAGGTATTTTCGACGGTCTTCCAGGCCTGGAAGAAGCGATGAAAGCTATCTATCCAAAAGCTGATGTACAACGTTGTGTCGTTCACAAAGTACGGAACACGCTGAACAAAGTTCGACAGAAGGATCGTTCAGCGATCAGCGAAGACGTGAAAGCTATCTATCAGTCCAAAAGTAGTGAAGAAGCTGAAAAACAGCTTGGTGCCTTCTGTGAAAACTGGCAGAAGAAATATCCGAAGATCACCAAGTCCTGGAGAGAGGACTTCAACGTCCTGACCACGTTCCTGAACTACCCTTCCTCTATCCGTCTGATAATTTCTACGACAAACATCATTGAAAGCACAAATAAGGAATTCAAAAACCGTCTGAAAACACTCCGAAAAAGCCGTGGAAAAGGTGATTTATATGGTTTCAGATGCATGCAACACTAAATGGTCCACACGCAAACTCAGTGAGTTCAAAGAAGCAGGTCCTGAACTGTGCGACATGTTTGAGGAACGCTATGGATCTCAGACCGAAAGCGAGGAGGGGAAATAACTCTCCTCCGTTTCACCCTACTTTTTTACACAAACTTATTGACGGTACCTAATGGTCTATTAATACTACTATGTTTATTCAAAAATACAAGCTCAACAGCTAACAGACAGTCTATCTTCATAGAAAAAGAGGAAATTTAATGTAAAAAAGGATTTTATGACCTAAACATAGAATGAAATACTTGGGAGGTTATAAAAATGAAGCCTAACGTTTCTATACTATTTCTATTGATATTTTGTATTTTTACAGGATGCGTCGAACATGAACCTAAAAAGGAATTTGCATTTAAAAATGAGTCAGAGAATTGGGTGGCATCAATTTCCGGCACATATTCACGGGGAAGTTCTGACATTTTTGAAAAATCTTCAGCTATTTTCACCTATAAAGGGAAAGAAAATATTAAATCAATTTATATTACAACTTATACGAGTGAAAATAGTTTTGAGAGTGGAACAGAAGTGAATGAAGTAACTAATGGTAATTCAATAGAGACTTCATTTGATAATTTCGGTTTTTGGGAAGCACATGAAGAAGGAAAAGATATTATCATAGAATTTGAATGGCGAGAAGGAGACAGCAATACGAAAAAGAAAGAAAAGTTGATCTTAGAAAAAAAGGAATAATTTGTTTTTTTAAATTATATTGATTAAATATATTTATATTGAACATAATTCATTTTAACTAATTCTGTTTTTTTGTACAAAATAGTAGTTAAGGGGGGAAGGTTAAGTGCAATTTACTCTATTTAGTTTTCATATTTCATTATACTGGAGGAATAATTAATGAAAAAATTAGCTGCAATTTTGTTAATGACTTCCATGATCTTCATAATTCCAACTATATCACAAGCGGGTTCCGCATTTTACACTGTCTATGATTCTACTGGTACTATCAATACCGTAGCCTGGTTTAATCATAAGGATGGTTACAATCATGATTGTGGGGGAGTATATACCAATAGAATGACTTTAAAGAGAGGAACAGTCACCAGTTCTAGCATCTATTTGACGTTTAATTGCTTTTCTTCTTAGTAAAAAATCGGTAAGCAAAAATGAGTAGTAATAGATATGCAGTGAACTCGAAAGCAAGGTGAGGAAGGGGCGATAGGTAGACGAATTCCATTATATACTCGAATGGAACATTTTCAACGAGACGAAATTTAAACAGATCAAAAAGTACAATGTATAATTTGCTACACAACAACAGTAAAAAGACGAGCGGTAGAATGATACTCGTTCAGATCCGTTTATACCCTGTGAAAGAAATAACCGTCCCGATCGTCAAAAGAATAACAAAAATCATTTCAGCAATATGATCCAATTCAGTTCCCTCCCATCTCTTCGCAGTACTTGCAAATAATAAACCTTCGGCGTGAATTCAATTAATATCTAATACTAAGGCTCGCTAATAGCCCATGCTAAAAATAACAGCATAGAAAAAACCAGCGGCAAGCAATTTAACGTAACACCAATTATGATATAAGGAAGTTTTTTAGATAAAATAGCAAAAATCATACCAGCAACAGAAAGTGTAGCTAAAATACATACAGCTAAAAGTGTATTCGCATTAGGTCCACGGGTGATATAAAAAAAGCCACACTACCTAAAAACATTAATATTGAGGTTAATCCAAATTTGTTCATACGAGACACCCTTTTTATATTTTCTGTTTTACCGTTCAGAAAAGAAAAGCGTTACCAATAAAGAAAAGCTGGTTTGTTAAGAATATGCTTATTAAAATTAAATAATAATAGTTTTAGCGTATCACATAATTCTCCTGCTTGGAATAATTTACCTAAAACTAATTGATCTATTATTTTATAATCTTAATTATTGAATAAAAAAGTACGACTCATTTTAAGAATCGCACTTCATGTTTTTTTAATTAGATTGTAACCTATATTTGAAAGCTCCGTATGACCAATGACGGAACGATACACTACTTAGCCAGATACGTTGCTATATATTCTTTTACGACTTCATATACGTACTCTTGATTCGCTGTTGCTGTGTCTGGATTGTATTCACCATCGTTCGTTTTATTATTGGATAAAATTCGCACACCTAAAAATGGGACTTCATACGCTTTGGCAATTTGTGCTGCAGAAGCAGTTTCCATTTCTTCTACAGAAGTACCAAATGTTTCGTGGAACCATTTAATTCGATCCACTTCATTATTCCATACGTCCGCAGAACCGATTGTTCCTTCAACAACTTTCCCCTTTGTATGTTTATCCTTCACTGCATTCGCAGCTGCTAGTAAATCTTCATCTGCTTCATAGTAACGAATGTTCTCAGCATCTGGATCTTCACCTGCACTTCCTTCAGATGCCATTAAATCCATAGGGATCCATTCTGTTGGTTCAATTCCTTCATTATCTTCTCTATTTCTTGTTTTAAGCGCGCCAATATTTACCGTTCTTTTTCCTAGCACAATATCAAACACATTTAAACTTGGATCATGCCCACCGGAAGTTCCTTGACTAATAATTGCAACCGGATTATACCGCTCGATTGCCACCGCAGTAGCCGCTGCTGCATTTTCCATTCCTTTGCTCGTTTTAACAACGATGACAGGATAATCATCTACTGTGCCAATATAAAAATCATAAATACCAGATGCTTCTTTCTCAACATTCTCTAATCGATCCGCAAATGCTTCTGCCTCTATCGGCATCGGCCCTTCAATTAAAATAGGTCTTTGTTCATTATCAGATGTCGTTTCTTCTGAATTTGCGGTCGAATTACAAGCCGCCATAACAGTTGCTAAAACTAGGGAGATAGCCACCAATAAAGCATATTTCCAGCGACTTTCACTTTGTTTCTGTGCCTTTAAACGATTCATTTTTGTTTCCTCCTTCATGTTTGTTCGTTGATAAACAAGTCTTCTGGTTCGAAACAAAAAGGCCTGGAATAAAGTAGATGAATTCTACCTTCCAGACCTAAAGTTAAAGTATATAAGTTAACATCAAAAAACACTGAACGGACTTAAAACCGAACATTACACACTTCAACTCGTAGTCCGGTTCTTTTCATGGGAACCAGGTAGAGACACTCAGACCATATTACCGAGTATATACGAGTAATATTTATTTGTTATCAACTTGGTTGTAATATACCAAATAAAACAGTGTGAATCAACAGTATTTTTTAATAATAATATATGAATTATTTTTTATTAAACGTACTTTTTATATAAAAAACGCTTTCTTTTCCTATTAAAAAAGGGTTTATATTATACGAACATTATTAATTGATATTATAAAATAGTTCGTTTTCAATGACCCCTATTAAGAATCAGCTTTGTTAATTTTTTTGAAACGATTTATATAACAGTTCGTTTGTATGATAAAAACTGAATGCCAAATAAAAAACTCAAGCTATTTCAGCTTGAGTTTTGTGATATGTATATAGCGATTTATTATTTGGTGGAGCCAAGGGGGCTCGAACCCCTGACCTCTTCGCTGCCAGCGAAGCGCTCTCCCAGCTGAGCTATGGCCCCATTTGTTAATTCCACAAATGATTATATCATAGAATTTTTGATTGTAAATGACAACTTGGTGAAATTAAATTCGTGAAGCAAATTATACATATATTAGAAAAAATTCCATATCTATTGCAGGAATCATAGACCTACAAATGGAAATAGTGATATAAGGTTGGAGTGATTTCGATGCTAGAAAAATTCAAACGAAATTGGTTGATGATTATGAGTTACTTGCTTATTTGTGCCTTCATTTATGAGATTTGGGTAGTCAATCAGTTTTATCCATATATTTATGAGTATATTATTAGCAAGAAAGAGGTAGTCGTTAAAAATGGAATAGGCCAAATCGTTTGGGGACCTTATGAAAGAATCCCCAATGAAATGGCCCACGAGGATGAATTAAATGTCTCTTTCTTAGTGCATAGGATTGATCAATTATTGCTAAGTATTGCCACTATGATGTTGACGTTCCCGTCTACTATCAAGGTAATAAAAGAAAAACCTACATCGATGAATCAACTTGGCTTAGTCGCTTTATTCATCGTTTTAGGTTACTTAATTCATCTCTATGTAGGTTATGTGTTTGATCTACAACCGTATTTATATTGACGGATAAAAAGATTCAATCAACTTTAACGCAATTTATCAAAAAGTTAT
Organism: Allobacillus salarius; assembly: GCF_007559425.1. GTDB lineage: Bacteria > Bacillota > Bacilli > Bacillales > Alkalibacillaceae > Allobacillus > Allobacillus salarius. Next base: position 79,947 of record NZ_VMHE01000005.1, read on the forward strand.
TGTGTCCAATGAATCATCGTAAATACAATCCAAAATAAAGTGATTCCTCCAGCTAAAAATGAAAAACCAAAAAAGACACCGAATTGAATATCTTTAATTTTCTTTGATGATACAAAGGCAAAACCTAAGCCAATTGCAGCTAAAAATAAAACGACGCTGATTGTTGAAAACACAGATAGATAAAATAATAGACTCACTTCAATCAACGCATTCATCAATTGAGCGAAAGGCTGTGCACCTAACCCAAGGATTGCCGCTAAAATCATTAACGACCAAACCACTTTTAACTGTTTAGACAACTTATTGACCTCCTGTTAGCTTTTCATTTCAACCATCATTCTACCATAGAACATAAGGAAAATCGCCCACCGTCATACTTCCTAAATAAGAACACACCTTCAATTGTTTGATAACAGCGAATGATCTTTCCAATCACTCCCTAACCCGTTTCGGTTTGAATGGGAGGTTTTCGGGGAAGAAACAAGTTAGATTATCAGCAAAGAAGGGAGTATGGGATATGACCCCCGAACAGATTGGTTTTGCGTTTTTATATTTAGCTATCTTTTTATTGGTTGGTAAGTGGGTTCGTGTACATGTTGAGTGGTTGCAGAAATTATTTATCCCCTCATCGATTATAGGAGGATTTTTGGCGTTATTTCTTGGTCCACAAGTATTAGGTAAAATTATGGGAAACTTTGTCGGAGAAGATTCCTTTTGGGCAAATGGCCTTATGACTGAAAGCATTTTAGAAGTTTGGACCGCTTTGCCTGGTTTAATGATTAATGTCGTTTTTGCGACTTTATTTCTTGGCACAGTTATTCCTGGCTTAAAGCGCGTCTGGAACTTCGGTGGACCTCAACTCGCTTTTGGTTGGACAATTGGCTGGGGACAATATGTCGTCGGTATTTTATTGGTCCTCTTAGTATTAGGACCACTATTTGGTGTGCCTCCAATCGCAGGTGCACTAATTGAAGTCGCCTTTGAAGGTGGTCACGGAACGGCTGCTGGTATGGCAAATACGTTTGAAGAAATGAACTTCCCAGAAGGTTATGATTTATCGATCGGGTTAGCGACAGTTGGGATTTTGGCAGGTGTCATTACAGGAATTATTTTAATCAACTGGGCCGTTCGGAAAGAAAAAACAAGAGTCATCAATGATGTTCACGGATTTAGTGAATTACGCAAAAAAGGTATCATGGAATTTGAGAACCGTGAACCAGCAGCTAAGATGACATTACGTCCGGAATCGATTGAACCGTTATCTTTCCATTTTGCTATTGTTGGTTTAGCTATTTTAGTAGGTTATTTAGTATTGCAATTATTTATTTGGCTTGAATCCATTACATTTGATGCAGGATTTATGACGTATATTCCACTTTTCCCATTAGCAATGATTGGTGGTATTATCGTACAGATATTTTTCAACAAGTTAGACCAAGCGGAAGTCATCGACCGAAAGATGATGAACCGAATTCAAGGATTTGCTTTAGATATATTAATCGTAACAGCTATAGCTACTGTATCCATTGACGTAATCGGTGAATACCTCGTTCCATTTTTATTACTTGCTATCGTAGGTATTGCGTGGAACATCCTTGGGTTTATGTTTCTTGCTCCACGAATCATTCCATCGTATTGGTTTGAGCGTGGTATCGGAGATCTTGGTCAATCAATGGGTGTTACAGCCACTGGCTTATTGCTTATGCGCGTGGCCGACCCAGATAACGAATCACCTGCATTTGAAGCATTCGGGTATAAACAGCTCGTTTATGAACCATTTCTCGGTGGTGGTTTAGTGACCGCTTTATCTGTTCCGTTAATATTCCAATTTGGACCATGGCCATTCCTCATATTTGCTGTCGTTATGTGCCTCGTTGGCTTATTCGTCGGCCTGTTCTACTTTGGGAAGAAGTAACGGTTTGATGCAAATGATAAATTCATGTAAAATAAAGCAAGATATGAATGTTTTCTAGGGTTCCGTGGAGATTTATTTCCAGACTGGTCCGAGAGAAAACACACAGTTTTTCTGTGACACGGAGGGACAAAAGCCCGGGAGATGCTGAACGATCAAGTCAGCGATCTCGGGCTTTTTATTATGTAAAATTCCTTCTTATGTTATGAATGAAATCGTATTTGTTGGTAAAAAAGGTGGTTTTTAAAATGGGAAGAGATTGGTTGAAAGTACTCATCGCGGCTTTCTTTGAAATTATGTGGGTCGTCGGTTTGAAGTATGCCGATTCAATAATTGAATGGTCACTGACGGTGATCGGAATGATCGGTAGCTTTTATTTATTGATTCTTGCCGGTAGAAATTTACCAATCGGAACGGTTTATGCGGTGTTTGTCGGTATTGGCACAGCTGGTACCGTTTTATTGGATTTCATTATCTTTAATGAACCATTCAGCTTAGCGAAAGTGCTATTGATCGGATTGATGCTCGCCGGCATCATCGGACTCAAGTTAGTTGAAGACGAAGAAGGAAAGGCGGTTGAATAACGATGGCATGGATTTCGTTAATTTTCGGTGGGTTATTTGAAATGGTTGGCGTAATGATGATGAATCTCGTTCAACAAAAACGAAATATACGCTCTGTACTTTATCTTGCTGCCGCTTTTGGAGCTAGTTTTTCCTTGCTTGGACTTGCTATGGAGACACTGCCGATGGGTACCTCTTATGCAGTTTGGACTGGCATTGGTGCAACAGGTGGAGCGATTATGGGGATGCTTTTTTATGGTGAGTCGAAAAGTAGGAAACGAATATTTTTTATTTTCCTCATTATTTGCGCGACGATCGGATTACGTTTAGTATCGTAAAATATGGAATGACGTAGGGCTTCTATTTTCAGTTGTGGTGATTACTGATATATAGGAGCCCTATCTATTATTTCTTCCATATTTCTTTATATTTTTCTACATACTTTTCGTTTGTTTCGACTTCGATTAGCTCGTGGACAGTTCGTTTAATCTTTTCACAAGGTTGCTGATCATATAGATTTCGAAGCCCTTGCAATAAATCTGAACGAATGAGCGCGCAATTTTTCTCTTGATGACAATGCTTGAACCAGTCGGTAAGGTGCTCTAGCAACAAATCTTTTTGCTCCGAACCAGCTAAACCAACTCGCCATATCGATTGCATGCTATGCCTTTTTGTGATGAATTTCGGATCTCTTGTCGTCACTTTCCACAGTTGTGCAAAATCATCAAGAATTCTTTTCTGTGGATCGCTAATGGCTAAGTGTGCCAAGAGCTGAGCACTGCGAGAACGTATGTGAGCATCTCGGTTCGATAAATCCTGTACGATATCCTCCCATACCTCATAAGCCCAATCCACTTCTTGCTTTGTCATTTCCAAGAGCTCTTGATAAGCTTCGTATTGTAAATCCCATTCATCTGATTGTAAATTGACAAAATAGGCGTGCGTTAACACATCCACAAATGATTCCTCCATCTATAAAGCTAGTACACTATCTTTAAATTATTTATATTTTTATTCGTAGCGTTCTTTCAAAAAATCAATCGATTGATTAATTAATTGTTTAAGTACATCTGTATCGATATCTTGTAGCTTGTTTACATAAATACAAGCCTTGCCTGCTTTATGCTTTCCTAGCTTCCCGAGTAGTTCATCGCGCTTGGTATCGCCTGTCGCTAAGTAGAGCGAGAATCTTGCCTTTCTTGGTGAAAAACCGACTAACGGTGCATCACCTTCATGGCCAGAATCATATTTATAGTGATAGGAGCCAAATCCGATAATACTCGGCCCCCACATTTTCGCTTCATAGCCTGATGTTTCCGTAAAAAGGTCGAGCAAACGATACGCATCTTCTCTCTTTTTCTCACTTTCTACACTCTCAATGAATTCGATGACACTACGATCGTTTTCCTTTGTTTTCAATTCATACATAGCAATTAGCTCCCACTCTAGTTTTCTTAATTATTATTTTAACATAGATTTTTTCTACTATTATGAATTAACAGAAATAATATTTGATCGTATGTAAATATGTAAAAAGGAAGCCAAGAATTGGCCTCCCTCTATTTTTAAAAACATTGGAAAGAGTCGATTCGTTTTAAATCGATGCCGAAATAGGCCCAATAAAAGCCCATCCAGCGATAGCCGGCAATGGATGTTCTACCGACGAATGTTGGATAATACCAGAACTGTTGTCGGTTATTCAACCAAACATAGGTATACCGGTAAAGACATCCTCTTATGCCACCTGGGTCTACAGCATAGACACCTGCTTGTTTCTGAGTAGGTGTAAATGATGGTGGCGGTGAACTTGGTGGGCCATCTCCTCCCCCTTGACCTGGCGGTGGTCCAAATGGTGGTCTTCCTGGTCCCCCACCAGGCGGTCCGAATGGTGGGCTCGGCGGTCTACCTCCTTGACCTGGTGGCCCAAATGGTGGTTGGTTCCCCCAATGTCCAAAACCGAAAATTCCTTGTAAAAAGTCTCCCCACTGCCTTTCATCAGGATGTGGATAAGGTCTTCCAAAGTTTGAGTGGTTCATATAATCAATCATCTCCTCAATTGCTAGGCTTACATCATCCTATGCATTAAGGTAAGCTTCGTCACCTTGTACTTCAGAAAAGGGGCTAGTGCCCTTAGTTAAATTAGGGCTGAAGGATTCCACCTAAGTGGCTTTCAATCGATGGATAACTTAAGATAATGGAGAGCTTAGCACACAACAAGCGGTCGAGACGCTCGATGGAATGCTCCAGCCGCCCGATGAAGCGTTCCAGACGCCCGACAAACGGTTCCAACCGCCCGATAAACCGGTCCAGCCGCCCGACAAACGGCTCCAACCGCCCGATAAACCGGTCCAGCCGCCCGATATGAAATTTCAGTTGTAGTATCGCTCAATGTCATCGAATTTTCCGCTGATTCAATAACCCAATAACAATCGGAACAAACGCACTAATAGTTAATAAAATAAACAGCCATGGACCTGAGCCTTCGATCCATTCCATCGCAATAGACACCGACTCAATTAAAATCAATGAAAAGATTACTAAGCATAGATTTTTTATAAGATTTATCATTTTTCGGCTATTTAAATAGAACTCCTGTGCATTCGTTTCATTGATTCGTTGGGGATAATTATGTGTTTCAGGATGCCGTTCCAATATTTGCATCAATAATAGAATAAAAAGGCCAATTCCCGGTAAAATGAATAATTCAAACTTGGACCCCCACCGATCCACTTCGCCACTGGCGTTATAGTGTGCTGGCACTTCGTCAGGTAAGTCTCCAAAAACTAGTCCAAGAAAAACCAACGAGCCCAGAAAAGCTGTATAGCCAATAATATCCCAAAAATTTTCGCTTGCTGTTTTTGGAATGTCTAATTTTGGTCGATAGTCTTTTTCAATCATCGTTCTCTCCCCCCACCTTCTAAATTTGTTGAGTCAGCCAATTTTTCTTCCCGTAATGTCACTCATTATTTTACCAAAATCATCCCATGCCTCAGGATATTGATTGTCACCAGACCGCTTCAAACTTTGACGCCCCTGGCTTCTATGCAAAGTAATTTTCCATTGCTGCTCACCCAAAATCCGAGGGTCTGAATATCGTCTTCTCCAATTTAAAATATCGACTAATCGCAAATCATAGCGAATATTTTTGACTTCGTCATTTGTTAATTTCCTTTTAAATGAGTCTTCTTCTATATATCTATGATTCAACGCAACTGTTTGATTGATAAAATCTATTAAAATATTCGTGTGGCCTTCAGAAAAACTACCAATGTTCATCTCCAACTGTTCAATTTGATCATATGCGTGAACTATTGATTTTTCACGGTTCCACTCGTTATCACAAATGCGGCAATGATATTCTGGTGAATTCGGCATGACTACACAACCACCCAATAAGACTTTTCCTTCATCGGATTCCATGGCTAAATAAGAATCGGGTTCGCCGTATACGATTGGGATTACATCCGTTGAGTCACACGCTGGACACTTGCGATAATTAATCGCCATGTACATTCCGCCTTTTCATTTGAAATGATGTTTCTGGAAACTCCCTTGAAAATGAGTTATAGTAATTTAGTCAATCTAATTAAAGGATATGTGATCTTATGTCAGAACAGCAATCGTTGACACCTCTGAAGGCATTGTTATTTGCCTTTCACGCAACCAATACCATTATTATTAGTTATCTACCATTATACCTTGCTGAACGAGGATTAACAGGGTCAGAAATCGGTTTTGTGTTAGCGGTCGGCCCACTTGCGCAAATTATATCCCAACCTTTTTGGGGCTATATGAGTGACAAGCATAAAACCGTCAAACGATTTTTATTGATTTGTATTTTTGGGTTAATTATATTCAGCTCGATTTTCTTAAGTGTCACGCAATTTTACTTACTTATTTTCTTCGGATTTTTATTTTATTTCTTTTCAACACCAATTGGCGCACTCGGTGATAGCTTAGCGCAGCGACGTGCAGATGATGTCGGTGTTTCATTCGGGACGATTCGTACTTGGGGATCTGTCGGCTTTGCGACGTCTTCGCTCGCCATTGGGCTCGTACTCACTATTTACGGTGTAGAATACATGATTTGGCCATATTTGGCTTTCGCATTCATCGCTTTGTTCGTCACTTTCCGAGTGAAAGACGTGAAAGTTGAACAAGAGCCGATCAGCTTCAAAGATGCCGCTAGTTTATTAAAATATAAGCCTTTTATCTTTTTTCTATTTTTTATGATGTTTTTAACCGTATCACACCGTGCGAATGATAGTTACATCGGTTTATATATTGCTCAACTAGGCGGCTCCAACTTTAACGTCGGTGTTGCTTGGTTTGTCGGAGTCATTAGTGAAGCAATTGTATTTTTCTTTGCTGGAAAATGGTTCATAAAGTATCACACATTGATCTTCGTAATTTTAGCCGGAGCAATCTACACGCTTCGTTGGTTCTTATTTGCTCTTGTCGATGATTATTGGATGATTATTGGATTGCAATTCTTACACGGACTAACATTCGGAATTTTATACTTGTCTGCAATGGACTATGTCACACGACTGATTCCACGTATTTTGCAGTCTACCGGGCATCTTCTTTTTTACGCCGTTTTCTTCGGTGTATCAGGAATAATCGGCTCCCTGCTTGGTGGTGCAATTATTGACCAATATGGTGGATCGACATTGTACTTTGTATTAGGATTTATCGCATTAAGTGGCACAATCCTTATGACACTTTACCATCTATTGCCTTACGGGAAAAAAGCATAATAGATTCGAGAAAAATCCACGTCTTATGGCGTGGATTTTTATTTTTTAGCTACTTTTTAAATATGAAAAGTAGGTGGGTTAACACTGAAGGTTAATGAATTAACAAAGAAGATAGGTGCGCCAACACTGAAGGTTGACACGTTAACACTGAAAGTCGGTGAATTAACATTGAAGCGTTACATATTAACATCGAAGCCAGACAATTTAACACTGAAGGTCACTGTATCAAAACGAGTACAACTCCAAATTGAAGATAACGAATAACACTGATAATAATTTCTATGTAACGAGAAATGCATTTGACATGCATTTCTCTTATTTCAAGACTATCCTCTTGATTTTTAATATCCTTGTTCTGCTTCCAACGCGTTCATTTTCGTCGCGTGTACAGTTCCATATGGATGCTCAGGCGGCGCATAAATTGAATAAAGCTTGAGTGGTGTTGGTCCAATGTTCGTCAGGTTATGCCATTTCCCTGCAGGAATTACAATAGCATTTCCTGGACCGACTTCCGTACAAAAGTCTAGTTGATTTTTATCGTCGCCCATCTGCACGAATCCATGCCCCTCTTCTATCCGTAAAAACTGATCCGTATTTGGATGGATTTCCAAGCCTATATCGTCACCAGGCATAATAGCCATCAACGTCACTTGAAAATATTCTCCCGTCCAAATCGCTGTCCGATATGTTTCGTTGGACCGAGTAGCACCAGCAATGTTGACGACAAATGGATGATGACCGCAATCATACATCGAATGATTAGTTTGGTGAAGGTATCCGTTATTCATAAGCTAACTTCCTTTCTGAAAATGTATTTCATATTAATCTATGTATATAACCATTTTTGTGATAATTGTCTTGCAATGACAATGATACTTTCTATTCGACCTTTCACGAGAATTTCACAGTCATTCGGGGGTATAGAGGCCTTCTATAAGACTTTTCGAGAAATTTTCCATGCCATTCGGGCGTATAGAGGCCTCCTATTCGACTTCTCGCCAAATTTTCACAGCCGTTCGGGGGTATAGAGGCCTCCTATTCAACCTTTCACAAGATTTTTACGGGCTTTCGAGGGTATAGAATTCGACTTCCCGCCAGATTTCCACGATCGTTCGGGTGTATAGACACAAAAAAATTCTCACTTAACGCGTTGACACTTCCCCTTCAACGTGCTAACATATCATTTAACTCAAAAAATTAATATTTTTCAAACTCTTATCTAGAGTGGCTGAGGGACTGGCCCGATGACGCCCGGCAACCTTTAAACAACGGTTTTAAAAGGTGCTAATTCCAGCAAAGCAAATCTGCTTTGAGAGATGAGAGGGACCAAAATGTCGATATTCGTATATTCTGGCCTCTCTGCTCAAAGCAGGGAGGTCTTTTTAATACCGTAAGATCTAAATGAAAGGAGAGCATCAATGACAAATACTGTTCAACATGGTTCTGTTTCCATTCCTAATTTTAGATTGGAAAGTGGCGAACAATTTGATGGAATCCAACTTGCCTACGAACAATGTGGTCCGATCGATGCGCCGACCATTCTCGTTTGTCATGCACTAACTGGAAACCAATTCGCAGTAGGGACAGAATCCAATCCTGGTTGGTGGCATGAATTGATTTACGACGGTGGATACATCGATACGACACGCTATCAAGTAATTACGTTCAATGTGTTAGGTGGGTGTGATGGCTCGACTGGACCTGGTTCATTGCAATCGAACAGTAAACCTTATCAGGATCAATTCCCAACATTGACCGTTCGTGATTTGGTTGAGGCTCAATTTGTTGCACTCAACATTTTAGGAGTCGACCAATTGAAAGCAGTCATTGGTGGATCTTTAGGTGGAATGCAAGTCTTGGAGTGGGGATTAATGTATCCCGATTACATGGAGGCCATCTTACCCATCGCGGTCACACCTGTTCTTTCCGATTATGCAATTGCCTTTAACCATATCGCGAAGCAAGCCATTCTCCGCGATCCGGCTCTAAAAAATGGCGAGCAACCAAAAGATGGATTACATTTGGCACGAATGGTTGGCATGGTCACTTATCGACCGGAAGAATTGTTCAGCAAGCGCTTTTCCAGACAGCAACAAAATGGCGTGTACGACGTAGAATCTTACTTAAATTATCAAGGCGAAAAACTTGCGAAGCGCTTCAATCCATATAGTTACATTCGATTATTGGATGCGATGAACGGACACGATATCACCCGTGGTCGAGGGAGTTATCAACAAGTACTTGAGCAATTCAATGTACCTATCTTTGCTTTAGCGTTTCAAAATGATCTTCTCTATCCACCAGAAAAAATTAACCGCTTCGTGAAAGATCTCGAAAAAGCCGGAGCCTACGCAGAGTATCACGAAGTCGAAACAATATTCGGCCATGATGGTTTTTTGGTTGAGTTTGAAAAATGGGGACCCTTTATTCAAGAAAAATTAACATCTTTAGAAACTATTAAAAATTAAAAGGAGCGATTTACATGACTAAGAAAAATTATCGTTTGGAAACTGTCAGTATTCATGGAGGATTAGAAGCAGACCCGGCAACCGGTTCACGTGCATTGCCGATTTATCAAACGAATGCTTACCAATTTAATAACACAGAGCATGCAGCTGATTTGTTTGGCTTAAAAGAGCAAGGCTACATTTATACACGGATTGGAAACCCGACAGTCGGTGCGCTGGAGGAACGAGTTGCTCAATTGGAAGGTGGCGTCGGTGCACTCGCGCTTTCCAGTGGAATGGCTGCAATTACGACTGCCATTTTTAACGTAGCAGAAGTTGGCGACGAAATTGTTTCAGCTTCAACGTTATATGGTGGGACATACAATTTGTTTGCAACGACATTCCCGAAACACGGGATTACCACAAGATTCGTCGACCCGAAAAATCCAGAGAATTTTAAAGAAGCAATCACGCCAAAAACAAAAGCCATTTTCGCCGAAACAATCGGAAATCCAGGTTTGAACATTTTAGACATTGAAAGAGTCGCTGAAATCGCACATGAAGCTGGTGTGCCTCTCATTATCGATAACACATTTGCAACACCTTATCTGTGCCGTCCAATTGACTTCGGCGCTGACATCGTCGTCCATTCGGCAACCAAATGGTTAGGTGGAAATGGCACATCTTTAGGTGGTGTCCTTGTTGACGGTGGGAATTTTGATTGGAATTCGGAACGATTCCCTGGTTTCACACAGCCTGACCCTAGCTATCATGGGTTAGTTTATGCCGAAGCTTTACCAGAATCTGCATTCATCACAAAGGCCCGAGTACAGGTTTTGCGTGATACCGGTGCTGCATTAAGTCCTTTCAACGCTTTCCAGATCGCCCTTGGGATCGAAACGCTTCATGTTCGATTAAAAGAACATGTAGCTAACACGCGAAAGATCGTTGACTACCTGGAATCTCACCCAGCTGTCGACTGGGTTTCATATCCGGAACAAGAAAACCATGAATCCGTTGAACTTGCCAAAAAGTATCTACCAAAAGGCGCGGGGTCTGTCGTCGCCTTCGGCATTAAGGGCGGTTACGAGGCTGGCGCTAGTGTCATCAATCAGGTAAAGCTATGGTCTCATCTTGCAAATGTTGGAGATGCCAAAAGCTTAATCATTCACCCGGCGAGCACAACTCACCAACAGTTAAACGAAGAAGAACTCAAAGCTTCCGGCGTATCAGAAGATTTAATTCGCTTGTCTGTCGGAATTGAACACGTAGATGACTTAATCGATGATTTAGAGCAAGCTATTGCCAAAGCTACAGGTATAGAATCCAATTCAAAACCAACAACTGTATAATAGAAAAAATAAAACGACAACCACTTTATTCGGTTGTCGTTTTTTTTGAAATAAACACGCATTCCATCCAACTTCGGCGAAATTCTTTCCGATCAGTTTATTCAGCGAGTTTTGTAGCACGTGTAATTGCCAAGAACGTCAAAATAGAAGTCAAAACGATCAAGAAAACCCAATAATCATTTCCTCGTCCGGCCAAAAGAACGCCCATGAATGCAGCAATCACCGCGGACAATTGAAGCAAAATCCAAGTCAAATCTGTTAAAACTTTTTTCATTAACTTCACCCCTTATTATCCAAAAAGCACTTCAGCAGCATAGATCACGACACCAACAGTCAAACTGCTTACAATTGTAGAAACCAAAACAATCTGGCCAGCTAACTCTGGATGATGATCGAATTCCAAAGCGAATTGCGCACTATTTCTAGATGACGGAAAAGAACTAGCGATAAACAATGATTGGGCGACAATACCATCCAATCCGAGAACAAAAATCAGTCCTAAAGCCAAAGCCGGCGAAACAAACAGACGCCCAAAGATTGACAGCAATAAAAGTTTATTAAACTTTTTAAACTGGACGTAGGCAAGCTGCGCACCAAGTGTTAATAATGCAATGGCCAAAAAAGCATTCGCTAAGTTTTCTAGCGGTTGCCAAAGAACATTCGGGATGCGAATATTCAATGCTTTCAAAAACACACCCAATAACAAAGCATATAACATCGGTAGCTTCAGAAATTGCCCGAAAGCAGCCCCTTTTCCTTTTGCATGAACAGAAACTGAATTCATTAATCCATATGTATACGTAATGAAGTTTTGAATGAGCATCACAATAATCTGGATGGTCATTCCTAGTGGATGTTGGTGAAAAATCATCTGACTGACTGGGATTCCGTAATTTCCAGAGTTGATCAATACAACACTATTCTTGTAAACCGCTGACATCCCTTTATCGAGCTTAAGTAATTTGACGACACTATACGAAAATATCATTAGTAAAATGGATAAAATCCCTTGGAAAAACAAGACATCAAAGAGAATGCTTATGTTGATATTACTTTCGTAAATATTGACAAAAGCGACAACAGGTAACAGTAAATACGTCAAGATCTTTGATAATGTCTTTAAATCTAATGTAAATTTTCGCTGCAATAATGCACCGACCGCTACGAGAATTAGCAACGGTAAAATGATACCCATAATAATATTGAATAAAATTTGCATGATCAATCCATACCTTCGTTTGTTCTACCTGTATCCTACCATAATTTAGCTGTTGAGGTTAGGCGTGTTGGAATGATATGAGCCTAAGTAAGAAAAATATGGGCCTTTAAACATCTATTTGGCCCTATTTCACTGATATATGAGCCCCCTCATCAAAAAATATGATCCCAATTTAAAGATATATGTGACTAACTTAAAAATATATGTGCCTTACCCTCATATCAAAAAAGCCCAACATGACGTTGGGCTTCCTTTTACTCATATTCTTTTTCAATTGTTTTCTTACTTCTGACGGTATCTATTGGGCGAACCATTTTTTCAATTTCTTCACGTTGTGGTTCCAACTTTGGTGGCAATGCTAGTTTTTCACCAAGTGTTTCGTATGGTTCGTCATCCATGAACCCTGGTCCGTCTGTCGCAATTTCAAATAAGATTTGTGGTGCGACTTGAGCGTATAATGAACCGAAATAAAATCGCTCAACGAATCCAGAGTTGGGTAATCCAACTTTTTGGAAATGATTAATCCAATCTTCTAAGTTTTCTCTGTTTGAAACACGTAATGCAGCATGGTGAACGGTTCCGTAACCTTGTCTATGTCGTGGTAAAACCGTGTTGTATTCAACGATTATTTGGCCACCATTTCCACCTTCGCCTGTTTCAAATAGATGGAATGAACCTTCTTTATCAATTTCTTTAAATTTTAAAACTTGTTCCATCATTTTTTTGAAAAACTCATAGTCATCAACGCGGACAACAATTGGTCCTAAACCAGTGATTGCATATTCCAATGGAATCGGGCCGTCTTGCCATGGAGTTCCCGGTGCAACCCCGTTATCGTTTTCGTCTGAAATCAACTGATATTGCTGGTCATCAAAGTCAACAAACGGAAGTATTTTCTTTCCGAATTGCTCCTGAATTCCTTGATGTTTGACTTCTAACCGATCAAAACGCTTCACCCAATAATCAAGCGCTTCATCACTCGGTACGCGGAAAGATGTTCTAGCGATTTCATTTGTTCCATGTTGTCCTTTCGGGATTCCAGGAAAATCAAAAAATGTCATGTCTGTTCCTGGATTTCCTTGATCGTCTGCGAAAAATAAGTGATACGTTTGAATATCGTCTTGGTTCACTGTCTTTTTCACTAAGCGCATACCTAACGTATACGTGAAGAATTCATAGTTTTTCTCCGCACTACTTGTAATGGCTGTTACGTGATGCATTCCTTTTAATTGTTCCATTTAACAATTCCTCCCAAAAACTCATTTCGATAGCTTTCTAACTTCAATTGGATATAAAGATTCAGTTAATTGATCGCGAAAATCTTCATATTGAGGTGGCAGCTTTAAATCACGACCAAGTTCATCTCTTTCTTCATCTATTGCAAAGCCTGGGGAGTCAGTCGCCATTTCAAATAAAATTCCGCCGTGCTCTTTGAAATAAACAGAGTTGAAATAGTTACGATCCTTAACGTCTGTGACTCCAAACCCATTTTGATATAAATGTTCTTGCCAATCTCTTAAATCATTATCGTCAGTTGCTCTCCAGGCAATATGGTGCACTGTTCCAACACCCATCATGCCTCGGTCACCTGATGCCATTTTTACGTCAATGATATTCCCGATATCTGCCTGCGACTGATAGCGGATATATTCTTCATTCGCATCGATTTCTGTTAAACCCATATGATCTTCAAGTAAATTGGCCGTTTCTGTCGGATTAGATGAATATAAAATGCTACCACCAAATCCTTTAATGGCCATGTCAGAAGTGATGCCATCAGATTCCCAAGTACTTTTCTCTCCAGCTTCTCGTTCAACGAGTTCTAAATGCAGCCCGTGTGGGTCATCAAATTGTAGATATCTTTCACCAAAGCGTTCCGTTTCTGTAAATGAGATTTGAAAGCTTTCAAGTCGGTTCTTCCAAGATGCCAGTGACCCCTCTGGTACAACGTACGTTGTCACGCCTACTTGGCCGTCTCCTATTCTTCCTTTGCGACCTTTCGCCCAAGGGAAAAAAGTAATAATCGTGCCTGGACTTCCTTCTTCATCACCAAAATATAAGTGATACGTACCTGGATCATCAAAGTTAACCGTTTTCTTGACTAATCTTAATCCAAGCACACCTGCATAAAAATCGACGTTTTCTTGCGGATGACCGACGATGGCTGAAATATGGTGAATTCCTTTTGTTTGTTTTCCCATACGCACGCCTCCTAATTTAAGTTTTGAGCATGAAGCCCGAGTTTTTTCAATTGATCGATGAGCTGTTCTTTTTCTTTTACATCCAGTCCTGCGAAAATTTCTTGCAATCCTTTTTTGTGTTTTGGAAACACTTCATCCATTAGCGTCTTGCCTTTTTGTGTGATTGTCGCTAATTTGACGCGTCGATCACTTGGATGTAGCTTCCTTTCAAGTAACTCTTTCTTTTCTAACTGATCGACTACATACGTGATACTGCTGCTTGCAATCAAAACCTTTTCACCGATTTTTTGAATCGGCTGGTCCCCTTTGTTATAAATTAACTCAAGAACCGCAAATTCAGTCGGATTCAATCCTAAATGTTTAATATCTTCAATGACACGCTTTTGAATAGCATCCAACGCACGTGTCAATACAACAAACAGTTTTAATGACATTTCTTCGTCTCGTTCTTCTGTCAAACGAATCACCCCTTTAATATTTCTCAAATTCATTTATCTCGAATTAGTACTAATTCTACAAGATTACTTTTTATAATTCAACCATAATGCTTTTTTGTATCCTTACTATTTGCATAAAGTTCGATTACAATAAAGAAAAAGAGGGCTTTTAAAGTGAAAGTAGTTGGAATTATTTTAATCGTCATTGGTGTAATAGGTATTCTTTTAGGTTCGGTGATGTACGGGGACATTGGTATCGCTGCCATAATCGGTGCGACTGCCGCATTGGTCTCAGGAATTGGTTTCTTACAAGTGAACAAAGCATTCCAGCAGTTATCAGATTGATGAATGCATTAAAAAAACCAGCTCTGCCACTTTGATCAGCGGAAGAGCTGGTACTTTATTTTTTCAAGACTGAAATGATTTTCGTTTGTTCACCTGTTTGTTTTCGAATCTTTTTTCGAGCTTCAGCCGGTGTTCGCGCATTTAACTGCTTCGTATGCGACTCCCCGTTCGCTTCCATTTCTACGACAAAGCATTTTTCTCCACATCTCATCGTCAACACCTCACAAGCTATTTTGCTAGAATCTCTGACTTATTCGGTTTTTTGGCAAGGATCGCACAAACCATTCCTATAACCGGAAAAATTAATGAAACGAGTAATACTGGCGTGTAACTATGAAATAAATCAAAACCAACACCGAACGGGAGCGGTCCTAAAGAGGAGCCTAAAACGGTCATCGTCACACCGACACCATTGATGCTTCCAATATATTTTCTACCGAAGTAATTCGGCCATATAACATTTAAACTAATCCGTTCCAAACCATTCGCTGTACCCCATATGATACCAAACAGAATCAGCTCTCTGCGTTGGTCACAGATCTTAAAGTGATCGAGGACTTGGATGAAGCAGTCATCAAAATGAATAAGAAGGGTACGCTTGAGGTCTTCGAGGAATTAGAACTCAATAGTTTGTTGAAGAAAATCAGCTAAGAATAACCGAACACAATGCTTAAAAATTATGGGAGGTTATCTAAATGGCTAGAAAGAGTGTGTCAAAGCTATATCGTAAGTTGGTAACGACAGAATGCGAATATCAGCGTTTTCGGATTTTGGAGCGTTTGAATGAGAAAGAAGCTAAGCAGATGTTAATGATTATGATTCATAACCAACAAAGAAAGCGCGAAGCGGTATAGTACCAAAAAAGCTTTTTTAAAGGGAGAGATAATAAATGTTCGCTAAAACCCATACTGAGTTTGAACAGCTAAAAAATGTAGCTCATGAGTTGCTTTGAAGTGGGAACATAACAGTATAAGTGTAGAGGGACTTGTGAACTTAATAGAGAATGAGATGGAAGATAATGATTTTAATTGTGATCAGATTATCTTAGAACGTATGATTTCTCTTTACTTACAACATGCATACCGAGCTATAACAAAAGAACAAGCCGTTAATGAAATGGCAAGAATCAAGGCGGATTACGACCAAATGATTGATCAGGAAGTTCAAGAACTTAGTGACAACGTTGAAAGTATGGTTGCTTATCTTAAAGCCATGAAAAATGCGTTTGCTAAAACGGGGACAGAAGATGGAAAAGTAAAATTTGATTGTCCGTTGTGTGAAGGTGAAGCGGTGGCTTTGAAGCATAAAGGAGGCTTTTACACGAAGTGTCACGGATGCGGATATACAGCCATGAGTTAATAAAATGACAGTCAGTGTTTTCTACTGATTGAAGCGGGTGCTGAGATATAGTGAGCACTCGCTTTTTCATTTCGACTATTTAAATTAATTAATTTTTTTGTTTTCTAACTCCTCTAATGTCAATAAAGAAACCTAAAACAAAAACAATCCAAATTAACGGTTCGGTTAATGAAATCCCGGATTGTGACTCCCCCCCAGCTATTGAGAAAAGAACTATTAGCGATATAGTATAAAAAAGTATAAAATTACTAAATTTATTTGAGCTTTTATCTCCATCTACCTTTTTACTTAAAAATCCTGCAATGATTAGCAATATTAATGCAAGCCAGAATACTTGGGAGGACCAGTCTGAAAAATTAGGTTGTGGAAAGAAGTCTAAAAACAATGCAATAGTAAATATTGCAAGCAGAATAATTTCAATGATTTTTAGGATTGTCTTCATATAACTGTTCCCCCAAACTATTCTTGACAAATTAGTCTGTCATAAAATTTTTCTAAATTTTTATAACTGTTAATAAAGATGCGTCACATCATGAACTTCTATGCTTTTTATTCTAGAATAGTTGTCGTCGTGATAATAAATCAATGTAGCTTCATACCGGCGTTGTTGATGGTAACTACTCCAATGACTTGAAATCCATGAGCCAACGTACGTTTCATCTACAGAAGCAAAGTCTGTTAGAGATGCACCTACAAAGTTAAAGAAAAACTTATCAGTTACTTTCGTTGGTATATATTTTAAAAAGTACCCTATTGTAGCATCAATAGTCAAATTAAGAGTTTTGTTGGTATATGTTCTATAATTCGGAGGAGTTTCTATTACAGTAGTATTCCCTGGATCATCTCGAAGTGGCGAGATGGAGAACTCTCCGTTTTGAATATTTGTTTGTTCAATAACTGACTGGTAAATCCTCTTTAATTCATCTTCAGTTTTTTCGACATCAGTTGTTATATCTATTCCATTATAATTATATTCATACTTGTTAGTAATCTCATCTGATACATCTACACTCGAATCAGATGCAAGTACCGGTAAAGTTAAGCAAAAAGCGGCAACTAACCCTAACAAAAATGTTGATACAATGATTCGCATAAAATGACCTCCAATTTTATTGTGTTTTTAAACGCAAATTCTACGATAAGCCTTAAAAACCTCCTTTCCCTCTTGTTTTCTCTAGGATGTCTAAATATTGTGTAAGTTTAATGTAACATGAATTATCTTTTATTGAATTTGTCGTATTTTACGAAAAATAAAGAACAAGATCATATATTCTCATTATTTCTCGAAATAACTTTCAAAATATAATAATAGGAATATGTTAGTACTTTATTAAGAACTATTTACAATAAAATTGATAATTATGTTAAAATTTAGATAATAATACTCCTATACTCGTTATCTATCAATATAAAAGGGGGAGCGCATATGTATTGGTATAAAATTGGCGAGATATTAAAAGAAAAGCGAAAAGAATTGCTTATGACTCAAGGAGAAATAGAATTATATTTACTTTTTATTTAATTATTTTAATTCCGATCAAGCGATTGGATATGTTAACTTTCGAGCACACACCTCAACTAAGGGTGAATGATGTCTTTTTTAGACAAATTCTTTCTTTGGTTGAGGTTTTTTGTGTCTTCAATTTCACACAAACTTCTAAAGGAGCATTCCTGTAATAAAGAAATTTGACTTAAAATCGCAGATTTCGTGATTATACAAAAAAAGACCTCCTTGGTAGTATAGAGAGTGTCTGCAAGGACCTCGAAAATACCGAAGGAGGACTTAAAATGGATTTTACACAAAATAAACGATTAAAGCAAATTACAGGAAACACATTGATTATCGGAGTGGACATCGCAAAACATAAACATGTTGCGCGTGCCATTGATGATCGTGGAGTTGATCTTGCCAAACGATTCATGTTCCACAACTCATTTGAAGGATTCACCAATCTAATTGGTTGGATTGAAGCTCTATCTCATAAACTTAATCGAACTCATGTCATCATCGGCATGGAACCAACGGGTCACTACTGGTTAAACCTTGCTTACTATTTAAAAAATCGAGGCCTGCAGACAGTCGTAGTGAACCCAATGAAGGTTAATCGTTCGAAAGAACTGGATGATGATTCTCCAACTAAAAACGACACAAAGGACGCTAAAGTGATTGCACAAGTTGTCCGTGATGGTCGGTTCCATGAACCGACACTACCTGAAGACGTATATGCTGAGCTTCACGAAGGCATGAAGCTTCATGACATCATTCAAGAGGATTTATCATCGATTAAAGCTCAAATGCATAACTTGCTTGATCGCTATTTCCCAGAGTTCCAGCAGGTGTTCAAAAGCTGGACTGGAAAGGCTGCGATTCAGTTGCTAAAACAGGGTTATTTCCCCAGTGACATCATCCAGGCAACTGAGCAAGAACTTTTAAACGAAATAAACAAAGCAACGAAAAGAGCCGTCGGTCTAAAGCGTGTTCAAGAGCTTAAAGAAGCCGCTGAACAATCTGTAGGTTTACAGGCTGGGTTGAACATGGCAAAGGAAGAGCTTAACTATTTAGTTGAACAATATGAGCAATTAACAAAACGATTGAAGGTTCATCAAGAACAACTTGAAGAACTCATCCAATATATTCCCGGAGCTGTTGAAATGACAGCTATCAAGGGAGTTAGTGCAATGACCGTTGTCGGTTTCTTCGCAGAGATTGGAGATCTTTCTAATTACTCAGATCCATGCCAAATCATTAAATTAGCGGGACTGAATTTAACAATGAACCAGTCAGGACTTCATAAAGGTCGAACATCGATTTCAAAGCGCGGGAGAAAGCGTCTACGCTCCATTCTATTTCAAGTAGCGAGACCATTATCTTGCCACAATGAAGACTTTAAACAATTACATGACTATTATCGGAATCGACCTAACAATCCATTGACTGGAAAGCAATCTTTTGTCGCTTTAAGCTGTAAGCTAATTAAGATTTTCTTTGTATTGGGCACACGTCAGTGTGCGTTTAGTGAATCAAGAATGTTGGCTGACATACCTATGTTAGACAATAACAACCAAGTTGCATAAATATCGCTGTTAACACTTGATGAAACATTGACAATTGAAGCACGGATTAGCCGATCAATATTAATCACTCAGGGCATAGACCCACTTAAGGAGCATATTCGGCATCCACGCATGGTTAAGTTGAACGATGGAATTTTTGCGCATCGACGCTGTGAGATATGGGAGGGTGTACCACCATGTTTGATGTGGAGATCCAAAAGTGCGGTTATAATTTTACCAAAAAATAGGGAATAACCCTTGAAGCTTATTTAGGTATAAAAACCGTTTCCAAATTCAACTTAATTTTTCATTAATTGGTGGCCGCCAATTAATGAGACTTCAAAGGTTCAATAGAAAATCAAAGGAAAACAGCGGTATTTTAAGAAATAATTAATTTAATGAGGGAGAGGAAACTATGAGAAAAATTACATTTGAGGATATTTCGAAAGCTTTAGGAATCTCTGAAGAAGCGGCACGCGTTTCTTTATCAACACCTATCGTAAGTGACAGTGTGTTATTAATTAGAGCGGAACGGATAGCAAAACTAATTCTACAACGAAAGAGATTGTCGGATCATATCCAATTGAGTGTTGTATCGGACAATAAAATTTGTTGTGTGGCTTCCGATGTCAAACTGGAATTTAGTAAACAGATGCTATCCGGACACAAGGATGCTATTGTACAAAGGATCAGAAAGATGGAGAGTAATTTAGCAAGTTAAATCGCCTGTTAGGGAGTGAGAGGTTCACTTAGATTATGAGCCCACCGCTTTCTAACAGTTTTTTTATTTTTAAGGCTCTGTTAAAGTTTAATGTTGATAATCCTTATAAAAATGGAACTTCTTAATTTATGGAAGTTCCATTTTATAATATTTGCTTGTTAAACTAACGCCCCCGTTACATATACTTAAAGAACAACGAGCAGATGTAAGGAAGATGTCATTGTTTTTAATCAATACATTTTTATCATTATCCAACTTATAATCAATATCTTCTGTATCTAAGCATTGTAGAAGTGTTTCTCTTGATTCATTATTAAGATTTTCATTATTTGCAAACCCTCTAACGAAATTACACCATCAATCTTAAAGTATCCTGCTCCGTTACTTCAATATGCAATTAGGAGCCGCCTAATCGACAACTCCTTATTCCGCTAAAGCACCCATTAGTTCATATTAAAAGCAAGTAAGACCCACAATAGTAATATAAGGGCTAATATTATAGAAATTGTAATTGCAATAAAAACACCTGCAAGTTTAGCGGTGTTAAAGCCATATTTTAGCTTTAAATAATTACAAAATAATAAGACTGACACAATCACCAGTAGTCCAGTTGAAATTATCCAAAGTAATCCTGGGTCTATTATATTTGGGCTGAAAATAAAGTTTAAGATACTAAAGGCAAATACCACTATGCTTAAAATTAAAGACTTCTTCTTGGTAAACAAAAAACATCCCCCCTCATTCCAAAAATTCCATATTAAACTAAACTGCCCGTTAGTTGAACAAGCAGTGATGTTTATATCGTGAATCTTGATAACCTAAGTGTATCATACGTTTCCATATTTTGTATTAAATTACCTTTAATCATCAAGTCATTCATAGTAATAGGATTCCTTTGATGTTGAATGGATTCTAACACCTGAAACCAAGCAAGGTAATAATTCAGATATTTAGTTGCAACTCCATTAAAACGTTGTATCCATCCTTTAAGCCTTCGATGATAATTGTTAACGTTCTGGATATGGTATAGTCCCTTTGTGCGAACCTTACCATCAGACTTGAATTGATAGATATCCATACCTTTTTCGGCGGCATATGTTTTAAAGGCACGCCAAGAATCAGTACATAATACATTTTCGCTTGAAAGTTTATGTCCGATGGCTTTATCTAACTGTTCTTTTGTTAATCGACCCATTCCCAATGTCTGTGAAAAAGTCATCTTTTCACGGTCTCTTGCGACTAAGACACATACTTGTTCGTTGCTTATACCCCGTTTCTTTGCGGAACCACCACGTTTGCGGGGTTTTCTGTCTTTAATCTTTCTTTGTCCTTTTTCGGAGTATAGGAAATAGGTCTCGTCCATTTCGACGATACCTTCAAAATTAGATATTTCCATTTGTTTTAATGATGATAAGAGTTTGTGCCTCCAATAGAACAATGTAACGTGAGTAACATTACCAACTAATTCAGCAGATTTACGTAGAGAATATCCCTCTATCATACATTCGATGAATTTAATCCATTTATTGAGATGGCGTGTTCGATATAGAGCAGTATTTGTTAGGTCAGTAAATGTTTTTTTACACGCTTTACAGCGATAACGTTGCTTTTCTACTTCATCGCCATCAACAATCGTTGAGTATGTGCCATACCGAACGATATGTTTTGATTCACAGTCAGGACAATGATAACCGCTCTTATTTTTGCGTTCAGATATTTCTTGCAGAACATTTCCTGTCGAAGAAGATGCAGTAAGTGCATCAATCAAATACTCTCGTAATCGGTGTTTTTCAGCTGGATTTAGTTTTTGAATGGCTTTAAGAATATCAGTTTTTCTCACGTTTATCACCGCTTTTATATAGTTAAATCTATTATAGAACATATGTTCTTGTAAATCAAATTATCAACAACAGACTTTAACAGAGCCATTTTTAAAAAACTTTTTTGAAAGGAAAGAGAAGATGATAGACATGCAAGAGTATTGGGAAGATGAAATGCAAGGTTTGAGAGAGACCGTGCGACTAAATGAAAATATTACCTTTTCCAACCATGCTGCTAAAGACAGAATGGTTGAACGCAACATCACATTGGAAGACTTGGGCATGGCTATGTTAACTGGAGCCATCTATGAGGGGTACAATATTGGTGAGTACCCTCATAAGTTCAACAAGGACCCATTCAGGACTGTTGTTGGCCGGGATTTCAATGGAGAATTAATTTCGATTGGAGTTGCCTTAAAAGGAAAGAGGAGTTTTGAAGTGACGACCATTTACAAAGGAGTAACGGATCGATTGAAGTACTTTTTTAAATAATCGCGGAGATGGTTGCACCATTTCGGATTAGTGTTTAAGAAATGAAGCGTGTTATACTTTGAGTACATAATAACTATACGGGAGTGATAACATGAACGAAAAATGTCAAGATTGTGGGGAGATGAAACGTATGGTTTTAGAAGATGTGAAAGCCGTTCGTCACAAAAACGGCAGCGAAGTGTTAATTAAAAACGTTCCAACAGAAACGTGTGATTGCAGTAAAGGTTCATTTCAGTTCAGAGTTGTCTTGGAAATGGGTCACTATAAAGAAAATGATGACAGTAATGAGAGCGAGGTTGACTATCAACGGCTGAGGAAAGCGGTTGAAGGAATGGATAACTTCGAGATCATGGGTATCAAAGAGATGTAAAAAAAGATTTTAATGCTGTCCACTAACTGGGGTATGGTTCATTAATTTACTTAATGATTTTTTAAATTTATTATCCGCTTATATTTGTCAAAAAACCTTTGATGATAACTGATTTCGTATTCTTCTTCCACGACAATAAGATTCCAAGCTGACGGATGCACTTCAACTAATTCTATTTCCTCTTCTGGCACTTCATAAGGTTGGTAGTTAATTTCTACCAAAAACCGCTCATCTTCAATTACCTTGTCAGTAATTAAAACCACTGCTCCGCCTTTCGCAGTATAATTATTATAAAGCCAATTACCACCTAGGATAGCCAAAGTTGTTAATGCTACGCTAATCATTATTAAATAAATTTTTTTCATTTATTATTACTCCCTCCTATTTAATGAATTTAATGGAATCCCACTGAAAGTGTTTTAAATGGGATTCCATCATAGAATATTTTTAGTAGTTTGGATATACAGTATAATTATGTGTTATATGACGTTCATCTCCGTAAAATGGTTCCCAAGAAATTGAAGCCCAACCAATGTTAACACCTACTGTAGTACCACTTATTGTAGGGTTTATATAAGACCCTCTAACTGTGTGATTATGATTAGATCTTGACTGGTCAATGAAGAAATGTTGATATGCATACATATTTTGTTTTTCTGTGTGAGTCATTAACAAGGTAGTCCATGCTGCTCCAGCGGGCTCTGGGCTGTAAGAGACATTATTACAGTATGTGCCACCGGTTGCACAATGAGACTCACCATGTACACTTCTTAGGCGATGATAGTGGTCTGCGGAAACAGCAAATCTATTTTTACTTCCATAACCAGGGAAGTTATCCCATTGAAAGGCTTGGTACATATTGTAGATGAAGTCATTACCATAGGTTCCGACGTACAATATTAGAGATCTTCCGCTCCAACTACGAAAAGGGTTATAGTATTTAGTGCTTTGAGTTGAAAAACCCGAATCTTTAGTGAGAGATTCTAAAGTTAGATTGTCCATTCTCTTTATTTGATTAACTTCATCTATATTTTCCTCAGTTATTACATATTTCTCTCCACTGATAGAGTTATATATTTCTTTAGTGGATATCTCTGAGTCCACTTTTTTAATTCCTGTTGCAACAAACTGTCTTTTTTGTTCGATATCAAAATAATTTAAATCTTCTTTAGAGAAGTTAGCATAAGAAAGAATTTCATCTAACTGTTCTTCATTCAAACTTTTTACGTTTCTCACAGGTGCGACTCTTCCATCTTCTAATAAATCGACCTTAACGCCTTTATCAATGAAGATGGTTCTTTCAACAGGAACCTCGTCCCTTTTAATGTCCTCCAGCATAGAATAAGCTTCATCACCATCGCTCTCAGCAAAAGCAGGAACAGCAAAAGCAATTGATAGTATAACAAGAGCAGTTAGAATTTTCACGGGCTTCATTTTATTCACTCCCAATAGGTATTCCTCGACCTATGAACAGACGCTTACCTGTTCTATAATGTGAAGACTTACAGTTCTTTTGTTGACTTTTCTATAATTTATTTCTGTAAGATAACTCTTATCCCTCCTTTTAATTATTTTAATTATCTTAACACGAAATAAATATTTTTTTATTTCTGATTATTATCAATTAGATAAGATAAAGACTATGTATTCTCTTTAATTCGCCAAATTACTTTCAAAATATAATAATAGGAATATATTAGTACCTTTATTAAGAATTATTTACAATAAAATTGATAATTATGTTAAAATTTAGATAATAACACACCTATACTCGTTATCTATCAATATAAAAGGGGGAGCGCATATGTATTGGTATAAAATTGGCGAGATATTAAAAGAAAAGCGAAAAGAATTGCTTATGACCCAAGGAGAATTATCAGAAGGAATATGTTCACAAGCCCAAATTAGTAAATTAGAGAACGGGGAAGAGATTCCATCCAGCATAACATTGTACATGCTAGCACAGAGATTAGGAGTTGACTCTGATTATTTCTTTAAGAGAATAGAGTCTGAGAGAATTGATTACATCGAGGATGTCACAGAACAGATCAGAAGTCTTGTGCGGGAGAGGGATTATATTAATATCCTGGAAATAATAGAAGACCAATTTAATACTCCGCTATTAGAGAATGTAGACTTTCGGCAATTTCTTATTTGGCACAAAGGTGTAAGTGTTTATTACGTACATAATAATAAAGAGCAAGCACTGAACTTAATGGTCCAAGCTTTAAATTTACGTAGAAATAATAATCATAAATTTCTCAATGAGCGAGAACTAGAAATCATGAATAGCATTGCCATACTATTTAACGAAGATAAAAATTATTCTCTCTCTTTAAGAGTGTTTAAACAAGCTCTTAGTAGAATTAAACTGATCCCAAAGATAAAAGACTTTACCATTTTAATTCGATTGTTATATGGCGCCTCTAAATCAGCAATGAGCTTAGGTAAAATCGAGGAAGCTTTGGAATTTAGCGAACGGGGACTGAAAGTTTGCAGTCAATATGAAACATTATATTTATTAGGTGAGCACTGCTATCAGAAAGCTAGGTGCCTAAAACGTTTGAACGATAAAAAAGCAGAATACTATTACGAAAAGGCGATTAACACATTTACATTAGAGGGGAAAAAGCAATTTGCTAATGTGGTCAATGAAGCTTTTATTGAATATAAAACTGAATTAGAAAAAACAGGGGGTGTAAATAAGTGAAGAAGCTACTATTTATAGTTACCGTATTTTCTTTTATTCTCACGGCCGGACAGTATCATTTTACTCCAGATATACAAGCTCATTCTGTAGAGATTAATGACGAAGATTTGCCAAATCAGCATTAGAATGAAACGAAGAGCCTTATCCATTTAGGATAGGGTTCTTTTTTGTTGTAACAATCCGCTACAATATGTCTAAATAAACCTTAAATAATACAGCTCACTTATAGACATACCGAAGGTTTATGCTGTGATCTCCCTCGTCGCCATAAAGAAGTTATTCGTAACGAGCAACATTAATAAAAGGATAATTTCAATGATGAAAATGGCCAGTAGTAAATAATTGGTCTGGACTCGGTCGGTAATAAAACCAGAGACGAAAGACATTGGAATGCCGACTATAGCCATTAAACTTAAAACAGTCGCAGCGACACCTGGCGAAAGATCATTTGATCCGAAAATAGATAGAATGTGAAAAGTAATTCCGGTGTTCACCATAGACGGAATCCCAACGCAAATTAATATTGCCCAGAAAGCACAAGTCTTTTTTGCTTCCTGCAATGTCCAGTCCTCTTCCGCTTCTTTCACAACAGCACTTCCTAAAACTGGCTTCAATTCTTCTTTGTGCTTTAAAGGACCATCTGGCTCGAGTCCGATATTTTCAGGCTTGTTACGCACGCCAAACAAAGCAACGGGAACAAATATCACAAGCAACAGAATTCCCCAAAATTGTCATGCAAAGCGCCAATCCACGTATCAATTAACCATGTATTAATAATTGGAAAAACCATTGCACTGATAAAACTACCGAGGGCCATCAAACTAACTGCGAAACCTCTTTTTTTCACGAACCATTGAGCAGCCAATGTATTGGGTATGAGCGACATACTTCCTTGACCCGACAAACGGATGGCAAAGAAGCCAATCGTCAGCATCCAAATCGTCGAGACCGCACTGTTCAAAAAACAAGCAATCGCAAATAATGTACCGACAACAACCATCATAACCCGCTGTCCAAAACGGTCGATGAACCTGCCAACAAAAATCATAATGAGACCAGCAACCAATGTCGCACTGGAATAAACTCCAGAAACCAATGACCTTGACCAACCAAAATCTTCTATGTACGCATCAATGAAAATAGAGTTGGAATACGTTTGACCAGGTCCTGAAAAGAAAATTCCAAGAGCACCGATAAAAACAATCACCCAACCATAATAAATTCGTCCGAAAAATGCCGCCATAAATGCTCACCTCTTTACAAAGCTCGATTATATCACTCATTTTTTTGTTGAGCATTCATTGAGACGTTCAGCGAAATGATTGGAGTAAATTCTATGTATTCGCGGATAGAGTCCTATTTCTGAAACGTTAACGTTGATTAGAGAGCTTCTATTCGGGGGTAGAGCTTTTTCTTGGCACGCTACCGTTGATTTGACGGCCGCTATTCGGGGGTAGAGCTATTTTTTGGAGCGCTACCGTTGATCTGACAGCTTCTATTCAGGGATAGAGCTCTTTTTTGGAGTGCTACCGTCGATTTGGCGGCCGCTATTCGGGGATAAAGCTCTTTTTTGGCGCGCTACCGTTGATTTGACAGCTTCTATTCATAGGTAGTGCTCAATTTTAACATGCTATCTTTGATTAGAATCCCCCTATTCAAAGATAGAGCATTATTTCAGCACGCTATCTTTGATTAGAGTGGACAGGCTACACTAAGTTGGACAGATTCGTTAAGGTCTTATAGACTTATCTGAATAATAAATGAGGAGAATGATTATGACTAGACATTCAAGACGAAGCTTTACAGATGAATTCAAAGAACAAATCGTCCAACTTTACACTTCAGGAAAACCAAGATCTGAAA
>NZ_VMHE01000050.1 GCF_007559425.1 Allobacillus salarius
TGTAAACGCTAGAATAAAGTTGACAGTTTTTGCTCGATAAGATTTTACACTTTTGCTCAATCAACCTACTAATTTAGTAAAATAGATTGTGACACTATTTTACTGGAGGTTAGGATTTTGGAGGAGAAGTTAGTGCTGTATATAAAAATACATGAATTACATAAGAGAAAATTTAAGGTAGCCCAAATCGCTAAGGAACTTAAAATTTCTAGACCGACTGTCTATAAGTATTTAGAAATGACCTTCGATGAAGCAAGGGCCTATTCTGAACAGCCTTTGGGAAAGAAGAGAAAACTAGATCACTATAAGGACTGGATACTTGCTTGGTTAGAAGAGTATCCCCACCTAAGTAGTGCTCAGATTCATGATTGGCTTTTGGAGAGATATCCCGACCTAGTGGTCGGTGGAAGTACTGTAAGAGCATATGTGAAGGATATTAGAGAAGTTTATCAGATTGAAAAAAAGGTAGTTGTTCGTCAGTACGAAGCAGTTCCCGAACAACCGATGGGTAAACAACTCCAGGTAGACTGGGGTGAAACAAAACAGAAAACCATAAATAACAAAGACATCAAACTCTACTTTATTGCCTTTGTACTCGCTCACTCCAGACATAAATATATGGAATGGCAAGCCCGTCCATTTACAACAAGGGACGCGATTCGTTGTCACGAAAATGCATTTCAGTTTTATGGAGGACAAACAGAAGAAATCGTCTATGATCAAGATCACTTAATTTCAGTGAGCGAAAATGCAGGCCAACTGCTTTTAACAGCTGAATTTCAAAGCTATGTAAATGAGCGTAAATTCAAAGTTCATCTGTGTAGAAGAGCTGATCCTGAATCTAAAGGAATGATTGAAAATGTAGTGAAATACATAAAAGGCAATTTCGCTGACAGTCGTGTGTTTAGTGATATAGAAGATTGGAATGCTCGGGCAATCCAGTGGCTCGAGCGTACTGGGAACCATCAGGTTCACCAGACAACGAAAAAAAGACCAGCAGAAGTGTTTCTCCTCGAAAAGCAACACTTACAGCCAGTCTCTTCGTTACTTTCATATGAAAGTACTAATAATCAAAGTATAACAAGAAGTGTAAGTAAGGACAACACGATTCGGTATAAGTCTAACCGTTATTCCGTTCCACTTGGGACTTATCAAACAAAGAGTGAAAACCTAGTATGGATTGAAGTGAAAGGCGAACATGAAGAGACCCTACTCATTCGCAAAGAACCAAAAGGTGAGATTATTGCCGAGCATTTTATCAGTACGGAAAAAGGAAAACTCATTCAAAACCGGCACCATATCCGCGATCGTTCTAAAGGTATCGAGGAGCTTAAGCAACGCCTTATCTCTTACTTTGATAATCAGGTCTGGGCAACTGCTTATTTTGATGAGATTAGCAAGAGATACCCGAGGTATCGTCGAGACCAGTTTACGATTATCTATAAGGTGATTCAGCAGTATCCAGCTTTAATTGAGACTACTTTGAAGAAGTGCATGACAGAGAACCTTTACAACGCGAATGATTTCCGCGATATCGCACATCACCTTGATACATTGTGTGACGAACCGATTGAAGAGATACAATCCTTTTACAGTAGTTCTCCAAAGCATTCTCATATCAAAGCTTCCACCCGTTCGCTAAATGCATATACCAGCATTTTAGGAGGTAGGGAATGATGAACAAGACTGTGCATGAACTACAAGATCAATTTCGTCAGTTACGTTTAGCAGAGACTGCGGAGGAGTTGCCCCAGCTTCTTCGCGAAGCTGAAAAAGCCTCATGGACCTATTTGGAATTCTTAGAGTCTATCACTCGATATGAATTAACCAAACGTGAAGCGAAAAGCCTGGAGAAAAGAATGAAATGGGCACGCTTTCCGTTCGTAAAGTCGTTGGATGAGTTTGAGTTGAAAGGGCAAAGCGTTCTGACTGCTCGTCAGCTTTCTCAACTTCGAGAACTAAGCTGGCTAGAGCAACAGTACAATTTAATTATTCTGGGTCCGCCTGGCATTGGAAAAACTTATATTGCAATTGGACTTGGACTTGAGGCTGTTGACAGAGGGTTCAATGTTTATTTCGCTACAATGGGGGAACTGGTGCAGCTTCTCAAATCAGAAGAGTATCTAAACAAATCTAAAGTTCAGCTCAAAAGGATTAGAAACGCCGACCTTGTAATAATTGATGATTTAATGTATATGGCGATGGATCAGAGAGAAGCAAACTTATTTTTTCATTTGATTAATCATTTATACGAACGAAGTTCAATTATACTTACTTCGAATAAGAGTCCTGATGATTGGGGTAATCTTATTGGGGATCAAGGGATCACAACAGCTATCTTAGATCGTTTACTTCATCGAGTAGAAGTCATCCATGGTGACGAGAATGAGGAAAGTTATCGCATGAAAAACAGGAAAAGCATTTTTCAAGCGGAAGTGTAAAAAGGATACGAGCAAAAAGTGTAAAAATCTACTTGACGTCTACA
>NZ_VMHE01000051.1 GCF_007559425.1 Allobacillus salarius
GTTTCGTTGTTTACTCTGAGGATACCCTACCTCTTTTTTTGTCTTCAAGAGTTTTACACAAACTATTGTACGTCATCCTCTATAATGAAATATAGTGAAAAAGGTTTCGAGGTTTAATTGGGACATGAAATTATTTGAAAAGTTCGATTGAATGGAGGATCGTTATGGAACTTGTAAAAGCTTTTCTAATATTAATAGCTATTTTTCTTTTTATTACGCTAATACAAATCATCATTAGAAAATCCTTACACATGAACATTAAAGATATTTTCACGAACAGACACATTAACTCATTGCATAAGAAAATAAGTTGGTATATGGGTGGAATAGGATTATTCCTGTGGATTGTACTATTGATCAATACATCTTCAAGTCCGAGTCTTTCATTTCATGTTTTCTTATGGTTTATTATCGGGTGGGCGTTGTTTGATTTCATGATTTATGCATTTTTCACATTGAAGTATACATCAAATCGAAAAGAAATCCTTGTTCATTTTGCAGAATTAACCATATGGATAGCGGTGATCGTCACTATAATAAACTTCAATATTTTTGGTTCATATGTTTAATAGTTAGTGTGGATTAAATGTTTTTGTATGAAATCCCAAAACCCATTTTATGAAATTTCATTTTATTTTAGGTACTTGTCAAGTTTTACAACATAGTCTATTTCGTGCAATTCATTGTTTAAGCTAGTTAAATAATCTTTAACAACTTCCACTAATTTCGTAGTAGGAATGAATTCTTCAGACTCAAACTCTTGCCAGATTGAAAAAATCCGCCAATTGTCATTAGCTTCATAGAGAAAGTTGAGAATTACTTCGTCGTGATCAATAGTTTCATAATTCATATTCACCTTGTACCCCTTTTGAACTTGTTGGAGCCATTTTCCTAATTGTATTCCAAGCTCTGCAAGATTGATATATGGGTCGGAGAAAAAAACTTTTTCATTTAGCGTTATCTTTAGCTCGCCTTCAATAAATCCATTGTCATAAGCAGAATATTGTGGTTTCGTTTCTTTTGGTTGATCAGTGTTTAAAATAAATGAGAACTTTATGTCCATAAAATCACCTGTCGTTATATTTTTTATCATTTTTAGCACTTACATTATATTCGGATTCTTCGTCACTTCGATATTCGAGAATATCACCAGGTTGACACTGTAAAACCTCACAAATTGCATCTAAAGTTGATAATCGTATAGCTTTCGCTTTTCCATTTTTCAAAATGGAAATATTGGCCATCGTGATACCGACTCTTTCGGAAAGTTCTGTTACACTCATTTTCCTTTTCGCTAACATTACGTCAATATTGATTATAATTGCCACTGTCTTCACCTCAGACTGTCAAATCATTTTCCGATTTTATTACTAAAGCATTTTTGAATAACTTTTGAAGAACCGCTGCAAAAACCGCAATCACAACTGAAGTAAATATAATTGCAAATCCGATAATTGCTACACTTGGGTGGAGGGAGCTTTGCGAGATAAGAAAAGTAGTTCCAATTACATATAATCCACTGATTAAAATTGCACAGTATTTTATATTTTTTAATGCCTCTAAAGATTGATCGGAGAAAGCTTTACTATGATCAATATAGTTTAAGAGTTTTAGAGCTTGATATAGAGCAAAGAAAAATGGGATTGCTGTTACATACATCCCTATTAAAACTGGATATTGCAAATAAGCAAATTCAGGATACATAGATGCGGTATAACTCGCTAACCAAGGCAAGAAAAACACAGACAACAAAAGTATTGTAGTTCCAATTAGAAAAACCGTTGTTTTTAAAAAGAATGTTGTTCCTCGTTTCTTGAACTACCCGCCACTTAACAACCTTATGGTTGTTTGAAGTGGGGGATTCCTAAGAACACCAGCGTAACCGCCAGTTATTGATTAGGCTATCTCCGTAGTTCCTACGGTTAGAAGTCTTATGGCTTCGTTTTTGATATTTTTACTTGCGTTAAGATCTCGATCGTGTTGTTCCCCACAATCATTACAGGTCCATTCACGTAAGGCGAGATTCTTAACTTCTTGATTGCGGTAGCCACAGTTTGAGCACAGCTGGCTTGAAGGGAAGTTTCTCGCAACGGTTATGACCTTCTTACCATACCACCTGGCTTTATATTCAAGCATTGTGCGAAACTGTGACCAACTGACCTCACTGATTGCTTTGGCGAGGTTGTGGTTTTTCAACATATTCGAGACACTCAAATCCTCAATCCCGATCATGTCGTGGTTTTTGACAAGATCAGTCGAGATTTTGTGCAAGTAATCACGTTTGGCGTTTTGGATTTTCTCATGGACACGTGCTACTTTTATCCGTTGCTTATGCCAATTCGAACTTCCTTTTTGACGTCTGGAAAGAATTCGTTGTTCTTTGGCTAATTTCTTTTCCAGGGTTCTAAAATACTTGTGGTTTTTGTATATCGTACCATCAGAAAGGACGGCAAAATCTTTAATTCCGAGATCAATGCC
>NZ_VMHE01000052.1 GCF_007559425.1 Allobacillus salarius
GTAAGCGTAAAGATAACCACACCTATAATTCCACATCTCACTCCTCCATACTATAACTATCTTGATATGAAGGAGGTAGTTTTGTGGAAGAATCCCATAACGTAATTACAACATCGGATGATGTTGAAGTATACTCAAAAGAATGGTGGATTGAAAAAATTCAGGAATGGAAAGAAAGTGGATTGACGGTAAAGGAATGGTGCGAACAAGAGCAAGTATGCACATATCATCAATTCATTAATAAACGCCGAAATCTTTGCCCGGAAGAAGTTCAGACAAAGGAACAATCGGTCTCAGGATGGTCAGCGATTGAGATAAATACGAGCGCTTCTATTGAAGTTGAATGTCGAGATGTACGAATGACCATTGAAAAAGGGTTTGATCAAGAACTCCTTCAGGAGCTGTTGGAGGTGATTCGAACATGAAGATCAACCTTAATGGAAAACAACGAATTTTTATTGCCCATGGTGAAACAGATATGCGACTATCGATTGACGGGTTAGCAGCACTGGTCCAAGAATACTTCCAGCTCGACCCCTTTTCTTCTGATTTGTTCTTATTTTGTAATCGTGGTCGCGATAAAGTCAAAATACTTCATTGGGAACACAATGGCTTTTGGCTTTACTACCGCCGACTCGAAAATGGTCGTTTTCAATGGCCCGAAGGGCTTGAGGGTGAGACCATGGACATCGACATTAGACAACTTCGATGGTTACTAGAAGGGTTAACTGTAGAAGAGGGAAAAGTTCATCCAAAAATTGATGCAAAAAAAGTTGTATAATCCGCCCATTTTTGTAAGCTTTTATAGTAAAATAGAGGTATGACTAATACAACGAATACACCTAGCCAAACTGAAGAATTATCACAGCGAGTCAAGGAGCTTGAGGAAGTAAACGCTCAACAAAAGGCGACTATAAAGTGGTATGAGGAACAATTTCGACTCATGCAGCAAAAACGTTTTGCCTCCTCGAGTGAAAAGACTCCGGATAACCAAATAGAGCTTCCGCTCTTTAACGAGACGGAAGTCACTGAAGCACCGGAAGTTGAGGAACCAACGGAGGAAGAAATCACGTATACGCGAAAAAAACGTAAACGTACGAGCTCAGACTCTGTTAATCAACTTCCGGTTGAAGTCGTGACTCACACATTACCTGAAAGCGAACAAATTTGTTCTTGCTGCTCGGGTCCGATTCATGAAATGACAGTAGAAAAACGTAGAGAAATTGAAATAATTCCAGCCTCGGCTTACATAAAAGAGCACCGTCGGTCGGTTTATTCATGTCGCCAATGTGAAAAGAATGAGGTAGAAACACCCATTACAAAGGCACAAATGCCAGAACCGGTCATCTTTAAAAGTATGGCTTCACCATCCGCTATAGCTCATATTATGACTCAAAAATATGTAGAAGGATTGCCGCTTTATCGCCAAGAAAAACAACTTGAACGGTTAGATTTAACACTGTCGCGTCAAACGATGGCGAACTGGATGATTAAAGCAGCCACGAATTGGCTAGAACCTGTCTATGAAAGCCTGAAGGCTTTCTTGCTTACGAGACCAACCATGCATGTAGATGAAACAACCATTCAAGTGTTAAAAGAAAAGGATCGATCAGCTACAAACAAGTCATATATGTGGCTGTATCGATCAGGTCGAGAAGACCCTTCATGTGTGCTGTTTGATTATCAAACAACCCGTGCGACTAAACACCCGAAGCGCTTCCTGGATGGATATAAGGGCATCCTTCATGTGGATGGTTATAAGGGTTATGATGGGCTTCCTAATGTTCAGTTGTCTGGTTGTTGGGCCCATGCTAGACGAAAGTTTGATGAAGCCACCAAAGCTGGAAACTTTGGTAAATCAAATGGCCCGACGTTATCTGAACAAGGCCTCGCATATATTAATCAATTATATAAAATCGAACGTTCATTGAAGGATAAAACCCTTGATGAGATTCATGAAAATCGGCAAGAGAAAAGTGTTCCAGTTGTCGATGCTTTTTTCGCATGGACAAAAAAACATGTGAACACTGTCACACCGAAAAGCTTACTAGGGCAGGCTATGAAATACGTCATCAACCAAGAACGAAAATTACGTCGACCATTTGGAAATGCCCAGTTAGACATCGATAATAACCGAGCTGAACGTAGCATTAAACCATTTGTAATTGGTCGGAAAAATTGGTTGTTCGCCCAAACTTTTAAAGGCGCTCGTGCGAGCGCGGTTATATACAGTGTGATCGAAACAGCTAAAGAAAATAATCTAAAACCATTTGAATATCTCACATACCTTTTTGAGATATTACCAAATATAAATGAACTAACGAGTGAATCACTCGAACCTCTTCTTCCTTGGTCAGATCAACTACCTGATAAAGTGAAGAATTAAATCAAATATTAGTTTAACTCACAAACCGCACTCAAACTAGAGTGCGGTTTATTTGACGCTTAC
>NZ_VMHE01000053.1 GCF_007559425.1 Allobacillus salarius
TGTATAGTGCAAAATAAAAGTAGTGAGAATTGCAAAGAAAATCTTAGAACCCTGCAATTATCATAATACAAAGAAAGAGGCTTGCCAGCCCAATCAAAAAACCCTACCGTTAAATGGTGACTAATCAATTAATGGTGGAGGTAATGAAAGGATGCTGGCAATGCCTGAAGTTAATCATATCAGAAAACTGAGAAACGAGAAATCATTATCGATTAATGCAATCGTGAAAAGAACTGGATTCAGTTGGGAAACAGTAAAGAAATATGCAGACGAGGATCAACTTCCATCGGAAGTTATTCCTAAAAAGCGTGGGATGATGTATGAGGAGAAATGGGGTGAAATTGTTTCTGATTGGTTGTTGGAGGATTACGCCCTAAAGAAGAA
The DNA here is from genome assembly GCF_007559425.1 of Allobacillus salarius. Lineage (GTDB taxonomy): Bacteria > Bacillota > Bacilli > Bacillales > Alkalibacillaceae > Allobacillus > Allobacillus salarius. The sequence goes on from NZ_VMHE01000053.1 coordinate 385, forward strand.
GTTGCGACGGAATAATAAGATCATTTTTCAACAGCTCAAGGAACTGGGTTTCCCAGGTTCTTACCGAACCGTATGTAACTTCATTGCAGAGTGGCGGGAAAAGCTCATGGAAGATGGAGAGACATTCAAGGAGGAATATGACCGGCTTACCCATCCTCCAGCTGAAGCTCAAATTGACTTCGGTGTGACAGAGGCTATCCAGGATGGAAAAGTAAAAGATATTCACTGCTTAATTATGAGTATGCCTTACAGTAATGGGGGATTTACTGTTCCCCTGCCGGGAGAGAATCAACAGTGCTTCCTTGAAGGTTTGAAATTGTTATTCAGCCAATTGGGGCGTGTGCCCCGGAAACTACGTATCGATAATTTGCCCGCTGCTGTAGTAAGGGCAAGAGGAAAACATGGTGAGACGGTATTTACGGAAGGTTTCCTGAAATTTGCAAGTCATTATGGTTTTGAGCCACAGGCATGTAATTCAAGGAAGGGGAATGAAAAAGGTCATGTAGAAAACAAAGTTGGCTATGTAAGATACAATTTCTTCACTCCTTCCCCAGTGATTCGAGATTTGGATCATCTAGAGGAAATGCTCATCCAGAAATCTAAAGAAGATCATGAACGTAAGCACTACAAGAAAGGGGAGCCGATTAAGGATCTTATCGAGGAAGAGAAAAAGTACTGCTTGGCCTTACCAGAAAATGATTACCCGGTATTCAGCAAGCAAACGGTGTCTGCCAATAAATATGGAGAAGTTCTCATTGACAGTGAACCCATTCATATTCCGACTAGTTACCATTATAGCCAATTGTATGTGATTACTTATTGGGATTCCTACAAGGTGATCTCACCAAACGGTGAGGTGTTAGGCGAAGGACCACGTCCTTACATGAACAAAACCCGTGAACTACCATGGGCATCCATATTGCGCATGTGGAAAAGGAAGCCTCGATCTGTGTCCCACTCTAGGTACTTCAATTACCTACCTGGAAGGATAACCAGTTACTTAAGCATTGAATCACCAGAGTTACAGAAAGAACGAATTGAATGGTTAATGGGACTGATTGTAACCTATAGTATGAATGAAATTGATGAACGATTTTATGAATTACTTCCCACGAAAGATTATCCGTCTTCAGAATTTGGTAGTCATCCATATGAAGTGAATTGGAATATGTATGATTCCTTGCGTCCAACAGAGCTTGCATCTGAAGGGAAGGCGAATATCCATGAGTGATCGATTAAAAGAAATGTGCAAATCGCTGCGTCTAGCCTATGTGGCAGATATTTATGAAAGAGTCCCCTTCGAGGATCCCAGTCAATACCTAGAGGCCTTATTTCAGCAGGAATTCGACCTTCGTGATACAGCAAAGGGTGAACGTCTCATAAAGAAAGCCAGATTCATGAACAATAAAGAGCTAGACAGTTTCCAATGGGGTGACCAAGTGAAATTCCCACCGCAGATCGACCGTGGAGACCTAGAGAGCTTGAGATTCATTTCGCGAAAAGAAAATGTCATTCTGACAGGCTCCCCCGGTACCGGCAAAACACATATCGCCACTGGGTTAGGACGGAACGCATGCCGAAAAGGATATGAGGTGCGTTTCTACCGCGTAGCAGATTTGGTGGATCAGTTGGAGAAAGCTTGGAGCGAGGGAAAATTACAATGGTTTAGAAACAAGTTTAAGAAAGTGGATCTCGTCATCTTGGACGAAATGGGTTATATTCCGTTTAGTAAAGATGGGGCTGAGCTACTGTTCCAGCTAGTTACGGACTGGTACGAGCAGAAGAGTCTTATCATTACTTCCAATCTAGAATTCAGCCAATGGAATCGCATCTTTGTCGATGCAAGACTGACAGCTGCATTGGTGGATCGTGTGATTCACCATGCTCATATACTAAGTTTTACCGGTGACAGTTATCGTGTTACACACGCTCTATCGAACTACCCATCATAAAAAAATGGGCTGGCAAAGTTCTCGAATTTCTTTTGCATTATTATCAGATTTTCTCTTGCAAAATACA
>NZ_VMHE01000054.1:0-1905 GCF_007559425.1 Allobacillus salarius
TAAAGAACTAAATCAAAATATGAACTGGCAACGTATCAATTCAAGAATGAAACACAATGCGAGAAAAGTAAGAGTAATCGGAGACGATTTCAGGGAGCGAGATGCATGGTAACCAAAGAATTTTTAAAAACTAAACTTGAGTGTTCAGATATGTACGCTCAGAAACTCATAGATGAGGCACAGGGCGATGAAAATAGGTTGTACGACCTATTTATCCAAAAACTTGCAGAACGTCATACACGCCCCGCTATCGTCGAATATTAAGGAGTGTTAAAAATGCCGAAAGAAAAATATTACTTATACCGAGAAGATGGCACGGAAGATATTAAGGTCATCAAGTATAAAGACAACGTAAATGAAGTTTATTCGCTCACAGGAGCCCATTTCAGCGACGAAAAGAAAATCATGGCTGATAGTGACCTAAAACGATTCAAAGGCGCTCACGGGCTTTTATATGAGCAAGAGCTAGGGTTACAAGCAACGATATTTGATATTTAGAGGTGGCACATGGAAATAGAAATTAAATTTAACGAAACGTTCGAGGCACCTATGGGCTCGCCTCGTCCACGCTTTCGTAATACAGGTAGATTTGTTCAAACATACATGCCAACAGCTTATACAAATCATAAAGCGTATATACAAGGGCAAATGCCTAAGTTAAATCTAGAGCGCGCACTAAAAATCGAATTAGACTTTTACTTTCCATTACTTAAATCATGGTCGAAGAAAAAGAAAAGTGAAATGGTTGGACAGTATAAAGTGACTAAGCCGGATATCGATAACTTAATTAAAACAGTATTAGACGCATGTAATGGTCATGTGTGGAAAGACGATAACCAAATTACAGAAATAACTAGCTCAAAGCGTTATGGACTAGAACCAAAAATAATCATGCGAGTTGAGGAAGTGATCTAATGCAACAGCAAGCATATATAAACGCAACGATTGATATAAGGATACCTACAGAAGTTGAATATCAGTATTTTGATGATGTGGATATCGAAAAAGAAGCGCTGGCAGATTACTTATATAACAATCCAGACGAATTACTAGAGTATGACAATTTAAAAATTAGAAATGTAAATGTAGAGGTGGAATAAATGAGTGTCGTGAAGATTAACGGTAAACCATATAAATTTACCGAACATGAAAATGAATTGATAAAAAAGAACGGGTTAACTCCTGGAATGGTTGCAAAAAGAGTACGTGGTGGCTGGGCGTTGTTAGAAGCCTTAAACGCACCTTATGGCATGCGCTTAGCTGAGTATAAAGAAATCGTATTATCCAGAATTATGCAACGAGAGAGCAAAGAACGTGAAATAGCTAGGCAACGACGTAAAGAGGTTGAACTACGTAAGAGGAAACCACATTTGTTTAATGTACCACAAAAACATTCACGTGATCCGTACTGGTTCGATGTCACTTATAACCAAATGTTCAAGAAATGGAGTGAAGCATAATGAGCATAATCAGTAACAGAAAAGTAGATATGAATGAAACGCAAGACAATGTTAAGCAACCAGCACATTACACATACGGCGATATTGAAATTATAGATTTTATTGAACAAGTAACGGCACAGTATCCACCACAATTAGCATTTGCAATAGGTAATGCAATCAAATACTTGTCTAGAGCACCGTTAAAGAATGGTCATGAGGATATGGCAAAAGCGAAGTTTTATGTAGATAGAGTGTTTGACTTGTGGGAGTAATGACCATGACAGATAACGCGCGTAAAGAATACTTAAACCAATTTTTCGGCTCTAAGAGATATCTGTATCAGGATAACGAGCGAGTGGCACATATCCATGTAGTGAATGGCGCTTATTACTTTCACGGGCATATCGTACCAGATTGGCAAGGTGTGAAAAAGACATTTGATACAGCGGAAGAGCTCGGAATA
>NZ_VMHE01000054.1:1915-2298 GCF_007559425.1 Allobacillus salarius
CAACATGGTTTGGAATACGAGGAACAGAAGCAACTAACTTTATTTTAGAGGAGATGGAAACAATGAAAATCAAAGTTAAAAAAGAAATGCTATTAGACGAGTTAATTAAATGGGCGCGAGAAAATCCGGAGCTATCACAAGGGAAAATATTTTTTTCAACAGGATTTAGTGATGGATTCGTTCGTTTTCATCCAAATACAAATAAGTGTTCGACGTCAAGTTTTATTCCAATTGATATCCCCTTCATAGTTGATATTGAAAAAGAAGTAACCAAAGACACGGTATTTGATAAGTTGTTTGAAATGTACGAGATGGAAGGAGGAGTCTATGAAACCGTATTATATGCAAACACTAGTATAAAAGAATGTTTATATGGTAGACGT
>NZ_VMHE01000055.1 GCF_007559425.1 Allobacillus salarius
GATAAGCCTGTTATCCCCGGGGTAGCTTTTATCCGTTGAGCGATGGCCCTTCCATGCGGAACCACCGGATCACTAAGTCCGTCTTTCGACCCTGCTCGACTTGTAGGTCTCGCAGTCAAGCTCCCTTATGCCTTTACACTCTATGAATGATTTCCAACCATTCTGAGGGAACCTTTGAGCGCCTCCGTTACCTTTTAGGAGGCGACCGCCCCAGTCAAACTGCCCGCCTGACACTGTCTCCCACCACGATAAGTGGTGCGGGTTAGAAAGCCAACACAGCTAGGGTAGTATCCCACCAGCGCCTCCACGTAAGCTAGCGCTCACGTTTCAAAGGCTCCTACCTATCCTGTACAAGCTGTGCCGAATTTCAATATCAGGCTACAGTAAAGCTCCACGGGGTCTTTCCGTCCTGTCGCGGGTAACCTGCATCTTCACAGGTACTATGATTTCACCGAGTCTCTCGTTGAGACAGTGCCCAAATCGTTACGCCTTTCGTGCGGGTCGGAACTTACCCGACAAGGAATTTCGCTACCTTAGGACCGTTATAGTTACGGCCGCCGTTTACTGGGGCTTCGATTCGTAGCTTCGCAGAAGCTAACCACTCCTCTTAACCTTCCAGCACCGGGCAGGCGTCAGCCCCTATACATCACCTTACGGTTTAGCAGAGACCTGTGTTTTTGATAAACAGTCGCTTGGGCCTATTCACTGCGGCTCTTCTGGGCGTTAACCCTAAAGAGCACCCCTTCTCCCGAAGTTACGGGGTCATTTTGCCGAGTTCCTTAACGAGAGTTCGCTCGCTCACCTTAGAATTCTCATCTTGACTACCTGTGTCGGTTTGCGGTACGGGCACCTATTTTCTATCTAGAGGCTTTTCTCGGCAGTGTGAAATCAACGACTCGAAGACACAATGTCTTCTCCCCATCACAGCTCAGCCTTAACGAGTACCGGATTTGCCTAATACTCAGCCTTACTGCTTAGACGTGCAATCCAATCGCACGCTTCGCCTATCCTACTGCGTCCCCCCATCGATTAAAACGATTATAGGTGGTACAGGAATATCAACCTGTTATCCATCGCCTACGCCTGTCGGCCTCAGCTTAGGACCCGACTAACCCAGAGCGGACGAGCCTTCCTCTGGAAACCTTAGTCAATCGGTGGACGGGATTCTCACCCGTCTTTCGCTACTCACACCGGCATTCTCACTTCTAAGCGCTCCACATGTCCTTACGATCATGCTTCAACGCCCTTAGAACGCTCTCCTACCATTGTCCAAAGGACAATCCACAGCTTCGGTAATATGTTTAGCCCCGGTACATTTTCGGCGCAGTGTCACTCGACTAGTGAGCTATTACGCACTCTTTAAATGATGGCTGCTTCTAAGCCAACATCCTAGTTGTCTGGGCAACGCCACATCCTTTTCCACTTAACATATATTTTGGGACCTTAGCTGGTGGTCTGGGCTGTTTCCCTTTCGAACACGGACCTTATCACCCATGTTCTGACTCCCAAGTTAAATTAATTGGCATTCGGAGTTTGTCTGAATTCGGTAACCCGAGAGGGGCCCCTCGTCCAAACAGTGCTCTACCTCCAATAATCATCACTTGAGGCTAGCCCTAAAGCTATTTCGGAGAGAACCAGCTATCTCCAGGTTCGATTGGAATTTCTCCGCTACCCTCAGTTCATCCGCTCACTTTTCAACGTAAGTCGGTTCGGTCCTCCATTCAGTGTTACCTGAACTTCAACCTGACCAAGGGTAGATCACCTGGTTTCGGGTCTACGACCAAATACTAAACGCCCTATTCAGACTCGCTTTCGCTACGGCTCCACATTTACTGCTTAACCTTGCATCAAATCGTAACTCGCCGGTTCATTCTACAAAAGGCACGCCATCACCCATTAACGGGCTCTGACTACTTGTAAGCACACGGTTTCAGGTTCTATTTCACTCCCCTTCCGGGGTGCTTTTCACCTTTCCCTCACGGTACTGGTTCACTATCGGTCACTAGAGAGTATTTAGCCTTAGGAGATGGTCCTCCCAGATTCCGACGGAATTTCACGTGCTCCGTCGTACTCAGGATCCACTCAAGAGAGACAACATTTTCGACTACAGGATTATTACCTTCTTTGATTCATCTTTCCAGATGATTCGTCTAATGTCGTCCTTTGTAACTCCGTATAGAGTGTCCTACAACCCCAACAAGCAAGCTTGTTGGTTTGGGCTCTTCCCG
>NZ_VMHE01000056.1:0-274 GCF_007559425.1 Allobacillus salarius
ATTCTTCTTTGTCGATTACACCCATGTCTACGTACCACTTAATTTGCTCATTTTTATAGCAACCCCACACATAAAAAGTTTTAATGTCTTTAAAAGTTGGATAAATCATCTTCATCATTTAAACGTCCCCCTCAGTATTTGTTTTGTTAGTTTTCAGTTCGGTCAACTGTTGTGTTAACATAGCGTTTTGTTGCGTCAATTGCATTGTCAACATGTTCACTTGCGTCATCTGCATTTGCATACTTGCAACCATTCCGCGAAGTTCCTCATCACT
>NZ_VMHE01000056.1:284-2148 GCF_007559425.1 Allobacillus salarius
TGGTTTGATGCATTCGGTACGTCTTCTTTTTCGAAATTGCTATTGTATTTAATTTCGCCGTTAGTGAAAACAAACTTTCTAGGTTCGAACTCTTCTTTAAATTTAATAGGCACATTGTTATCATCTACATCTAAACTATTGCGTAAACCGCCAGTATTAACGAATCCGATAACTTCGTTTTTATCGTTTACTGTGATTTTCATTATTTCCACCCCATAATTTTAGTTATAGTAACTTTGTTGGCATTCGCTCCAGAACCTGATGTTTTACCTAAATCAAAGTACACATCGTTATCTATTCTTAAAGTAGTGCTACTTGTTTTGGATAGTAAGCACTCATAAATACCGCCACCGTTGCCGTCTGAGTCAACTACATTCGCTTTACTCAATTGAATCGCGTTAGGTAATGCGGTTAGTCCGAATCCCTCAATAACGCCACCTGGATAAGTTCCACTTACCAACAAAATAGAATAGTTTGTGTACGGTTCAGTTAGATTGATTGTTGTACCTACACCATTTGCGCCACCGTCGAACAATACCGTTGATTTATGTTCATTAGGAACTGTCCACTGTTGCTCAAGTCTGCCGTTTGTGATTGATCGTGTGTAAATCTTTTTAGAGTTATAAGGTGTGAAGTTAAATAGCTTGTTTGTATCATCTTTAACGAATACCGATAAATAACCCTCATAACTTTCAACGCTACCTGGTAAATCCGGCACTCTTGTTGCATAGTAATTACCAGCAGTTAAATATCCCAAATCGCCTTGCGCATTATTTAAGTTAACTTGAATTGATTGACCATTCGCCTCTGTCATCTTATGTTGTTGCCAGCTCGTTGTTCCGAATTTATCATCTACATACTGCTTAGCTTGATTTAAAGCGTTGTTAGACGTTTCTTCAACAAATTGCTTAGTTAAGTTTCCATCATTCTTTTTATAAAACGGGTACCATGTGCCGTAGATTTTGTATTTTGTGTACTCATCGTTTGAATCGTCTGGGTACCATGTTGCACGAGCAGTATTATTATCAACAACATAAACAACTAACACACCAGATTTGCTTGATGTATAAGTTGATTCATCGAACGAAGAACCGTCATCAACACCATCTTGTCCAGGCTTCTCTAACGTGCCTATATCCGTCTTTTCTGGCGCATCTGTTGCATTAGTAATATGAATAATCCTAGATGTGTTAACTGCGCTTAAAACGCTATCTATGGACTGCTCATACGATTCAATTGCTTTACCGTAATCATCTGTAAGTTTAGACTTTTGCCAATTTGTTGTTGAATTACCTTTAACAAGGTCAGCGCCATTGATTTGTTGTTCAACTTCGTTAACACGTTCAAAAATCGCTTGCTCTTTTTCAACTATTTTATCGAATTCAGCTGTAACAGCTTGTGTTGCACTAGTTTGCGTCGCAGTAATAGCTTGTATAGCTTCGTTTTGCTTGATTTCGATTTGTTGAATGCCTTTTGTCGCACTATCATTCACTTTTGCTATTAACGTTTGTGTATCAGCCATATTTTGCTTTAATTGGTTAAAGTCTTTACCGACAGCTTCGATAGTATCTTGAATAGATTTGATATAAACAAGCTTTGTTATACCATCAAACCCACTAACTAAATCATTTTCAATATTGAAGCTAAATTGACGTTCAACAACAACATTATTACTCCCGTTTTGTGTAAAGAATGCCTGAGCATGCACCTTGCCTGAATGTTTTAAAAATTCATTCGGTATCACATACTGCAAACGCCCATTAATTGCGTCTACTATCGTTAATTCGTCTGAAATATAAGCGCCTCTATCTACGTTATAATCATCGGTTTTTAACACGATAGATGTTTTAACATGTTCAGAACT
>NZ_VMHE01000057.1 GCF_007559425.1 Allobacillus salarius
TGTATTTGGCAAGTAAAAAATGTATGAAATGGCATTTAAAAATGCATGCCCACTTGCCACCTCAATTTATTGGTTCAATAAAGACTCCTTATAGCGATAACTATCACCAGTAAAAACGAGTAAATGTGAATGATGTATGAGTCGGTCAATAACCGCCTCTGTTAATATTGGATCTCCAAAAACATGATTCCATTGACCAAACTGAAGATTTGTCGTAATGACGATGCTTTTATTCTCATAGCACATGGATATTACTTGGAAAAGTAATTCTGCACCCTGTTTATGAAGAGGGATGTAGCCTAGCTCATCTAAAACGAGTAAGTCTAATTTTTCTATCTGTTTAATCAGTTTGGGGAGGGAACCTTGCTGGTTCGCCTCTATTAATTTATTAACTAAAGATGCCACAGTAAAGAACTTCACCTTACTGCCAAACCTATGTATGGCATTCAGACAAATTAATGTCGCCAAATACGTTTTACCGGTTCCAACACCTCCATATAGAATAAGATTCTCCTTCTCCTTAATAAACGTTCCATCAAGCACTCTTTCTCGATCAATTCCTTGAGGGATCCGGATATGCTCCCATTGAAACGGTTGATTACCTGTCTTCGGGAGTTGCGCTTGACTGAGTAATAGGTTAACTTTTCGTTCTTCTCGATTCTGCACTTCTTGCTCAAATAGTTTGAGAAGATATTCTTGGTTACTGTCTGCCTCTAATTCATCAAAATGTTCTCGAATCCAACTCAACTTTAATCGTTTGGCATAGGCCTCAATTTGTTCTCTCATCTTACTTCACCCCCAGTCTGAAAGAGGGAATCGTAATGAGTAAGGCCTCTTGCTACATCAGGTACCTTAGGTACCGGAATACTAGGTTTAATAGCTTCATAGGTGTTGCTTTGGTTCAGTAGCGAATAAAAACAATGCTTAATTTGATCAGCACTCGGATGCCCGTGAGTAGAAGCCATTTTCAAGGCCTCATTCAATAATGTAAAATCATCGTTTTTTAATAATTCTCCTAATAAACGTAAGGCGCTTTTTTGCTCTTCCTCCGTGCAACTGTTCAAGTATTCGGACCAAGTCGGTGGGAACTGCTCATACAAACTTGAGTACTTTATGGCTCTTGGTCGTTTTGATAATAAATCCAGATAAGGCTGCCATATCATCGAGCGTCTTTTAATACCATATAATCGAGAGTGCTTAACAATGACATCGTTAATTTCATTAAAAATAACTACGGTGTTAAAAGTAATACATACACTTACCTTCTGTTTGGCAAATCTCGGAGAGGTAGAATATTGTTTTTTGTCTATTGTAACAATGCCATATTTATCAGCCTTTACATTCTGGTAAATAGCACAATCAAAATTTTTCTCGGGAAGGACTAGCCAATTTTCTTGATCTTCTTTAAATAATTCGGATTGAAGAACCTCCTTCTCATAATGCAAGCGATTACGGTCTTGCTCGGCCAACTCCCAAAGTGTTTCATTGAATTGATTAAGGTTTATTACGGTGTTTTCTGGTAGTAAAAAGTTATTCCTCACGTACTTAACCATCGCCTCAACATGGCCTTTCTCATTTCCCTTTCCGGGATTACAAAACTCATATTTAAATCCGTAATGTAAAACAAATCGCTCAAACGTATCCGTTAATTCTCGTTCTCCTTTTGCTCGTATTTTTTTAACTGCGGGAGATAGATTATCAAATCGAATCGTGGCAGGAACCCCTCCCATATGACGAAACATTCGTTGTAATCCCTCAAGTAAACACTCCGTATTTTCCGAAGGAAATACTTGAAAATAAAAGCTATTACTATGAGGGAATGACATGACCAGATAAGGTAAGTCAATGAGCTCAGAATGATACTTAAATGGGGCTGTGCCAAAATCCACTTGTGCCGTACCTGGAAAAGATTCAAGAGGTAAAGCTGCATCCTCCATGCTTTC
>NZ_VMHE01000058.1 GCF_007559425.1 Allobacillus salarius
CCGAAGAACGTTTTCCAATGATGAGCACTTTCAAAGTTCTGCTATGTGGCGCGGTATTATCCCGTATTGACGCCGGGCAAGAGCAACTCGGTCGCCGCATACACTATTCTCAGAATGACTTGGTTGAGTACTCACCAGTCACAGAAAAGCATCTTACGGATGGCATGACAGTAAGAGAATTATGCAGTGCTGCCATAACCATGAGTGATAACACTGCGGCCAACTTACTTCTGACAACTATCGGAGGACCGAAGGAGCTAACCGCTTTTTTGCACAACATGGGGGATCATGTAACTCGCCTTGATCGTTGGGAACCGGAGCTGAATGAAGCCATACCAAACGACGAGCGTGACACCACGATGCCTGTAGCAATGGCAACAACGTTGCGCAAACTATTAACTGGCGAACTACTTACTCTAGCTTCCCGGCAACAATTAATAGACTGGATGGAGGCGGATAAAGTTGCAGGACCACTTCTGCGCTCGGCCCTTCCGGCTGGCTGGTTTATTGCTGATAAATCTGGAGCCGGTGAGCGTGGGTCTCGCGGTATCATTGCAGCACTGGGGCCAGATGGTAAGCCCTCCCGTATCGTAGTTATCTACACGACGGGGAGTCAGGCAACTATGGATGAACGAAATAGACAGATCGCTGAGATAGGTGCCTCACTGATTAAGCATTGGTAATTCGAAATGACCGACCAAGCGACGCCCAACCGGTATCAGCTCACTCAAAGGCGGTAATACGGTTATCCACAGAATCAGGGGATAACGCAGGAAAGAACATGTGAGCAAAAGGCCAGCAAAAGGCCAGGAACCGTAAAAAGGCCGCGTTGCTGGCGTTTTTCCATAGGCTCCGCCCCCCTGACGAGCATCACAAAAATCGACGCTCAAGTCAGAGGTGGCGAAACCCGACAGGACTATAAAGATACCAGGCGTTTCCCCCTGGAAGCTCCCTCGTGCGCTCTCCTGTTCCGACCCTGCCGCTTACCGGATACCTGTCCGCCTTTCTCCCTTCGGGAAGCGTGGCGCTTTCTCATAGCTCACGCTGTAGGTATCTCAGTTCGGTGTAGGTCGTTCGCTCCAAGCTGGGCTGTGTGCACGAACCCCCCGTTCAGCCCGACCGCTGCGCCTTATCCGGTAACTATCGTCTTGAGTCCAACCCGGTAAGACACGACTTATCGCCACTGGCAGCAGCCACTGGTAACAGGATTAGCAGAGCGAGGTATGTAGGCGGTGCTACAGAGTTCTTGAAGTGGTGGCCTAACTACGGCTACACTAGAAGGACAGTATTTGGTATCTGCGCTCTGCTGAAGCCAGTTACCTTCGGAAAAAGAGTTGGTAGCTCTTGATCCGGCAAACAAACCACCGCTGGTAGCGGTGGTTTTTTTGTTTGCAAGCAGCAGATTACGCGCAGAAAAAAAGGATTTCAAGAAGATCCTTTGATCTTTTCTACGGGGTCTGACGCTCAGTGGAACGAAAACTCACGTTAAGGGATTTTGGTCATGAGATTATCAAAAAGGATCTTCACCTAGATCCTTTTATAGTCCGGAAATACAGGAACGCACGCTGGATGGCCCTTCGCTGGGATGGTGAAACCATGAAAAATGGCAGCTTCAGTGGATTAAGTGGGGGTAATGTGGCCTGTACCCTCTGGTTGCATAGGTATTCATACGGTTAAAATTTATCAGGCGCGATTGCGGCAGTTTTTCGGGTGGTTTGTTGCCATTTTTACCTGTCTGCTGCCGTGATCGCGCTGAACGCGTTTTAGCGGTGCGTACAATTAAGGGATTATGGTAAATCCACTTACTGTCTGCCCTCGTAGCCATCGAGATAAACCGCAGTACTCCGGCCACGATGCGTCCGGCGTAGAGGATCGAGATCTACCGGGTAGGGGAGGCGCTTTTCCCAAGGCAGTCTGGAGCATGCGCTTTAGCAGCCC
>NZ_VMHE01000059.1 GCF_007559425.1 Allobacillus salarius
AGTCGTTGGTCGTAGACCCGAAACTGTGTGATCTACCCATGTCCAGGGTGAAGGTAAGGTAACACTTACTGGAGGCCCGAACCCACGTACGTTGAAAAGTGCGGGGATGAGGTGTGGGTAGGGGTGAAATGCCAATCGAACACAGAGATAGCTGGTTCTCTCCGAAATAGCTTTCGGGCTAGCCTCAGCAAAAGAGTCTTGGAGGTAGAGCACTGATTGGACGAGGGGCCCTTCCCGGGTTACCGAATTCAGTCAAACTCCGAATGCCAATGACTTATGACTGGGAGTTAGACTATGGGTGATAAGGTTCATAGTCGAGAGGGGAACAGCCCAGACCGCCAGCTAAGGTCCCTAAGTATGTGTTAAGTGGAAAAGGATGTGGCGTTGCTTAGACAACCAGGATGTTGGCTTAGAAGCAGCCATCATTGAAAGAGTGCGTAATAGCTCACTGGTCGAGTGACGCCGCGCCGAAAATGTACCGGGGCTAAACACATCACCGAAGCTGCGGATTGTCCGCAGGACAATGGTAGGAGAGCGTTCTAAGGGCGTTGAAGTCAGACCGTGAGGACTGGTGGAGCGCTTAGAAGTGAGAATGCCGGTATGAGTAGCGAAAAAGAAGTGAGAATCTTCTTCACCGTATGCCTAAGGTTTCCTGAGGAAGGCTCGTCCGCTCAGGGTCAGTCGGGACCTAAGCCGAGGCCGAAAGGCGTAGGCGATGGCCAACAGGTTGACATTCCTGTACCACCTCCCATCCGTTTGAGTAACGGGGGGACGCAGGAGGATAAGGAAAGCGCGTTATTGGATAAGCGCGTCCAAGCAGCAAGGGTTGTGTGTAGGCAAATCCGCACACTGTACGCTTGAGCTGTGATGGGGAGGGAAATTGAGTACCGAAGTTCCTGATTTCACACTGCCAAGAAAATCCTCTAGCGAGGATGGAGGTGCCCGTACCGTAAACCGACACAGGTAGGCGAGGAGAGTATCCTAAGGTGATCGGGAGAACTCTCGTTAAGGAACTCGGCAAAATGACCCCGTAACTTCGGGAGAAGGGGTGCTCACTCAGGCTACGAGCCTGGGGAGCCGCAGTGAATAGGCCCAAGCGACTGTTTATCAAAAACACAGGTCTCTGCGAAGCCGCAAGGCGAAGTATAGGGGCTGACACCTGCCCGGTGCTGGAAGGTTAAGTGGATGCGTTAGTGCCTTTGGCACGAAGCGTTGAAACGAAGCCCCAGTGAACGGCGGCCGTAACTATAACGGTCCTAAGGTAGCGAAATTCCTTGTCGGGTAAGTTCCGACCCGCACGAAAGGTGCAACGACTTGGGCACTGTCTCAACGAGAGACCCGGTGAAATTATACTATGCGTGAAGATGCGCATTACCCGCGACAGGACGGAAAGACCCCGTGGAGCTTTACTGTAGCCTGATATTGAATGTTGGTACAGCTTGTACAGGATAGGTGGGAGCCTAGGAAACCGGAGCGCTAGCTTCGGTGGAGGCGCCGGTGGGATACCACCCTGGCTGTACGAACATTCTAACCCAGAACCGTGATCCGGTTCGGAGACAGTGTCAGGTAGGCAGTTTGACTGGGGCGGTCGCCTCCCAAAAGGTAACGGAGGCGCCCAAAGGTTCCCTCAGAATGGTTGGAAATCATTCGCAGAGTGTAAAGGCAGAAGGGAGCTTGACTGCGAGACCTACAAGTCGAGCAGGGACGAAAGTCGGGCTTAGTGATCCGGTGGTTCCGCATGGAAGGGCCATCGCTCAACGGATAAAAGCTACCCCGGGGATAACAGGCTTATC
>NZ_VMHE01000006.1 GCF_007559425.1 Allobacillus salarius
CTAAAGCAATCAGTGAGGTCAGTTGGTCACAGTTTCGCACGATGCTTGAATATAAAGCCAAGTGGTATGGAAAGAAGGTCATAACCGTTGCAAGAAACTTCCCTTCAAGCCAGCTGTGCTCAAACTGTGGCTACCGCAATCAAAACGTTAAAAATCTCTCCTTACGCGAATGGACCTGTAATGATTGTGGGAAACATCACGATCGAGACCTTAACGCAAGTATAAATATCAAAAACGAAGCCATAAGACTTCTAACCGTAGGTGCTACGGGGCTAGCCTAATCAATAACTGGCGGTTACGCTGGTGTTCTTAGGAATCCCCCACTTCAAACAACCGTAGTTTGTTAAGTGGTGGGTAGTTCAAAACTCTAATAAGAATCGATTTTAAGCATATCCGCGATAATGGTATAACCCAGAAATAAGTAGCCCGATAATCAGCTATCATATGCATCTAACTAACTGGATCGAATAACTTTATTGGTATACTTGTGTTGACAAATTTTATTTACTTAAATATACTAACTTACAGAAAGTAACTTGAAGTGACTTTACAACCACTTCATCCATCGAGCGTTTTAGCTAACTTCGCCTCGATGGTTTGTTTAGGAGGAAATATAATGAAATTTCATCAACAGCCTGCCACATTCGTGGAACATGTCCAGCTTAAAGTTACCGATATAAATCGTTCAATCGAATTCTATCAAAAGATTTTGGGATTTGATATTTTAGACAAGACTTCATCAACTGCCAATTTAACAGCTAATGGAGAGACGGCAATCTTAACCATTGAACAACCTTCAGGGGTAACACCGAAGCAAGGAAGAACAGCTGGTTTGTATCACTTTGCCATTTTGCTGCCGACGAAAGCGGATTTAGCGAATTTTGTGGTTCATATTTCCAGAAATAATATACCTATTGGTTCTTCTGATCACGATGTCAGCGAAGCACTTTACTTCAATGATCCGGATGGCAATGGAATTGAAGTGTATTACGACCGTGATCCAGCTGAATGGACATGGAATGGTGAAATGGTTCATATGACGGTCGATCCACTCGATTTCGATGAATTATTAAAACATGCTTCTCAGAATGAACTGTGGCAGGGGATGCCGTCCGATACGGTTATGGGACATCTTCACCTACATGTTTCTGAAATGCAAACTGCAGAAGAATTTTATGTGAAGGGTCTAGGCTTCAATGTGGTGAACCGGTTTGGTGCTCAAGCACCGTTTCTTTCAACCGAAGACTACCATCATCACATCGCAATTAACACATGGAATGGCGTTGGGGCTCCATCCATGCCAGAAAATGGCGCCGGTCTAAAAGCATTCACCGTGAAGTATCCATCAGAAGACTCGCGCAAAGAAGCAGTTAATCGATTAGAAAAAATCGGTACAGCTGTTTCACAAGAAGGAGAACATTGGGTGTCTGTTGACCCATCAGGAAATCGTGTTTTGCTAGTAATTTAATTTACCATAAATCACTACAACCAACATAGGAGGAATTCATAATGAGTGAAAACTTAAACATTGGAATTATCGTAGGAAGTACAAGAGAAGGTCGTGTCAGCCCGCAAGTAGCCGAGTGGGTGAAAGGGATTGCAGACGAACGCAAAGATGCAAACTATGAAATCGTTGATATAAAAGATTATCAGTTGCCACTAATGGGTGAAGGTGAATCTGAAGGAATCGCCAAGTGGAATGAAAAGTTGGATGAATTGGATGGCTTTGTATTCATCGTTCAAGAATATAATCACAGCATTTCAGCTTCATTGAAAAATGCTTTGGATTTAGCCCGCGAGCCATGGAACAACAAAGCGGCAGGAATTGTCAGCTACGGTTCAACAGGTGGTGCGCGTGCGGCAGAACATTTGCGTGGCATTCTAGGAGAGCTTTCCGTTGCTGATGTTCGTGCACATCCAACACTTTCCCTATTTGTCGACTTTGAGAATTACACAACATTCAAGCCACAGGAGCTTCATTTAACAAATATTAACATGATGCTTGATCAAGTGAATGCTTGGTCTGGAGCGTTAAAGTTATTGCGTAAACAACTAGTCAATCAAAAATAATTAATCAGAAATCATTCCTCAAACACAATGAGTAGAGGAATGATTTTTCTTTTTATAACTAAACGTTTAAAAATTTTGATCAAATAGAAAATGGTGTTGAACAAAAGGAGTTGGGATGTATGGGTAAAACAAAAGATAATTTAGTTGCTACATATTCCATTGTTGGGTTGGATCCGAAAATAGGCGAAATTGGTGTAGCCACACAATCAAAATTTTTAGGTGTCGGAGCAGTCGTTCCATGGGTGAAAGCAAATGTAGGTGCAGTTGCTACACAATCACTCGCAAATACAAGCTATGGTCCAAGAGGTCTGCAGATGATGGAAGAAGGAAAAACGCCTCAAGAAGTTTTGGACGAATTGGTAAAAGACGATCCAGATGCATCGCTTCGACAAGTTGGAGTGGTCGATTTTAGTGGACGTTCAGCTACTTTTACTGGAGATAATTGCTACGATTGGGCTGGCGGTAAATCAGGTGAAAATTATGCTGTGCAAGGGAATATCTTAGTCAGTGAAGAAACGGTTACCGCGTTGGCAGATACGTTTGAATCGACGGAAGGGAAACCACTTGCCGATCGCCTGCTAGCGGCTTTAGAGGCTGCGCAGCAAGCAGGTGGCGATAAACGTGGTATGCAATCAGCTGCTATTTTAATTGAAAAAGAAAAAGGTGGGTACGGTGGGTATAATAACCGAATGTTGGATCTTCGTGTCGATGAGCACCCATCACCAATTAAAGAATTGACACGAATTTACCGATTACATCAGTTATATTTCAACCGAACGAAAGAAGGAAACATCGTTCCAATTGATTCAGAACGAAAGCAAAAGATAGCTGAAGTATTGGTTAAACAAGGTTATTTAACAAATTCATCAGTTGATGATCAATCATTTTATGAAGGATTGACGAACTATATTCATACGGAGAATTTTGAAGAGCGTGAACAAGAACAAGGAAAAATTGATTTGGAAGTTTATGAGTATATGATTCAATCGTAAAATTATAAAACAGTTGAATAGTAAATTTTTGAATTGATCTGTCGGTTGAACATTTAGGATAATCAGGTATTTATGATTTTTTAATCAGAGCGGAAATCTGAATACTTACCAAATTTAAGGTTGTATTAACGGTACTAGACTATAGTAGGTACCGTTTTTATTTTTGGAAAAAAATGTTGACTAACTGTATCGTGAGGCGATATAATAAATATACAGTGTATCGTCAGACGATATAGTTAGGGGTGAAAGAAATTGACTAATCAACTAGAACCTCCATTGACTGAGACGGTCTTTTATATTTTATTAGCTGTCAGGAAACCGCTTCATGGTTATGGAATTATTCAGGAGGTTGAGGAGATCACTAACAAGAGAATTCAATTAGGACCTGGAACGCTATATGGTGCAATTAAGTCATTAGTTCAAAAAGAATTGATCGAGTTAGTTAATGAAGATCTCAATACACGACGAAAAGAATATTTATTGACTGAAAAAGGCCTCACCCTATTGAAAAAAGAGCTAAAACGATTACAGGAATTACTTCAAAATGGCACCGAAAAATTGGAGGTTTCGATCAATGACGATGATAAAACGAAGGATCTTTATTAATTATGAAAAAGAAGAAAAGTGGTTAAATGAGATGGCTCAAAAGGGCTATCATCTCGTGAAGTATTCATTGACAAAATACACCTTTGAAGAAGGAGAAGCGGGTAAATATATCTACCGAATCCAATATGTTGGAAATAATACAGATGAAGAAAATGAGGAATATTTTCAAATTATGAAGGATAGTAACGTTGAATTGATTACCTATGCAATGAATTGGGCAATTTTTCGAAAAAAAACAGAAGATGGACCATTCAATATTTTTTCAGATTACGCGTCAAAAATCCAACATTATTATTCAATCAGTAAAATGCTTGGAATCTTGACTTTAGTGAACTTGTTTCTGGCCTTTTTGAATATTTCTTTTCAGACGAAGCTGAATATATTTGTTTCGATTTTCAGTTTCAGTGTCGTCCTTCTTATGCTGGTAACCATGGGATATTACTTGAAACAAGCCAAAAAGCTATCCGCTAAGAAAGAAAATCTATAACTCCAATGACGGACCTCGGATGGCATAATAAAATCAAACCATACGTTGTCAAACATTGCATAAAAAATATCATTAACAAATTTTATTTCCTTCTATCTAGTTCATCAAGTTTCAGACGCATTAAATTCCGTTGTCTCTACTCACGCACCTAACCATCGATGAATAATATTGATGGAGGGGTGATGAGTAAAATGAATGATCTTCATATTGAAACGGCAGATCAGTGGGTACGCATCCAAATGAAGCAACCAACAGTTTTTAATAATTTTCGATTTCACTTAGATGGTCAATATAAGGCATCGATTTTCAACGGTCAGGAGATTTATTTGGTTAACACTTCAGCCAGTGTTTTAACGATCGTTATGACAGAAAGTAGTTGGCGAGAACGAAAAGACGTTGTTTTCCATTATTGGTTAACAGCTCAGCGAGACGAACCAACTGAATATTTGCCAGGCGATATACTTGTCGCAAGCGATAATGTAAACGAGAAGTTGACTGGGTTTGTCGGTCATTCCGCGATTGTTATCAATCAAAATGAGTTGATCGAATCGCCAGGAGGTACACCGGCCATTGTGAAAGACACGATCGATCAATTCAAGATGAAACACCCTGAGCATGCTCATTTTCGACCTGTGAGTAGCGAAATGGGTGAGAAAGCTGCAGACTATGCAATTAATTATGAAAAAGAGTACAAGAAAAACTTGGATGAGGGAAATCCATCTCCGAAGTACTCTTATTTATCTACCCAGGATCTGACCGACCCGTGGGAATATATTTATTGTTCGAAACTAGTTTGGTTGGCTTATTATTACGGTGCAGATTACGAGATCGAAAATGATTTTTTATGGATGTCCCCGGAAGACCTATACACACAATTATCCAAAAACGAAGACTTTGAGAAACTGTACGAAAATGAGAATATTAATTTTTCAATTAATACGTAAAAAAACAAAAAGACTAATCAGACTGTCCGAGAGTTTCCAGACAGTCTGAATTCATTATGTAACTGTTTATCTAACTGCTTATGAATCAATTATTCTCGAACTACCATCGACCATATGCGACTCACTTTCTCAATATTTTCATGTATATCCCAAAATTCACTCTATTAAAATTATAGAATTTTCTGTATAATAGAACTACAGCTAAGATTAACAACAATAGAGAGGGGACGAGAAGTGTTCAAAACAAAAAGAAGAAAACGTTGGTTTATTAGTGGGTTGGTCGTTTTCACCCTACTCGTCACAGCTAGTATCGTGGCAAGTAATTTTTTCTATAACCTAGCGATTAAACGAGAGGTGAAAACATACTTGCAAGACAACGAGGATTTAGTCGTATCTGCAGAAACAATGGATGTATTTCTGACGGGGTCTTGGAGGAGTTGGTTTAGCCAGTCGGATTTTAAGCCAATGGAAATCGAATCATTTGATGGGCTATCACTTCGAGGCTATTATTTGGAAGCGGAAGAGCCGACAAATAAGACAGTCGTTTTTGCACACGGGTACTTAGGTAAAGCGAGAGATATGGCGCTTTACGGACAATATTATTATGAAGACTTAGGATACAATATCTTTACAGCAGATTTGCGAGGACACGGTGAAAGTGAAGGCGAATACATAGGGTTCGGTTGGCATGATCGGCTTGATTACTTGGATTGGATTGATGAGATTATTGCCATGCAAGGACCGGACACGGAAATTATATTGCACGGCTTATCAATGGGTGGGTCAACCGTATTAATGACAAGCGGTGAAGAACTGCCATCCAATGTAAAAGCAGTCGTCGCTGATAGTCCATTTTCTAGTACATACGATTTATTCGATTATCAAATGGAGCAAATGTTTAATCTACCAGACTTTCCGTTATTGCCAATTACAAGTAAGATTACGGAAATGCGGGCTAATTACTCTTTATATGATGCATCAGCTTTAAATCAAGTAGAACATGCAGAGCTACCGATTTTATATTTACATGGTGGCAAAGATACCTTCGTACCGACATCGATGGCTCAAGAACTTTATGAAAATACTCATAGTGAAACGGAAATTCACATTTTTGACGAAGCGAGTCATGGAGAGGCAATCGTTATGTATGAAGAAGAATACTTAGATACACTATATACGTTTATTGAAAAACATATGGATTAATCATTGAAGTCAGGAATGGAATGTTCCTGGCTTCTTTGGTTGCTTGAACTGTTAGAAACATGAAATCCTCGATGATGTTTAGATTGAAGTAAGTAAAGGCAATATAATAGAAGAAACAAAAGAATTTTATATAATGGGGTGTTGTTTTGAGTGAACATCAGTTTCATGCCGATCACGCACATTTTTTAATGAGTGAGGAACGAAGAAAAGTATTACCACCTGAAAAAGTGCTTTCGGACCTTGATTTACAAGAAAAAGATAAAGTAGCTGACTTAGGTTGTGGAAATGGATTTTTCACCATTCCAATTGCCAAGCAAACAACCGAGATGGTTACAGCAGTAGATGCACAGCAAGCGATGTTGGATCAACTGCGTGTAAATGTTGAAGCGGAAAATTTATCAAACGTTCGTTATTTACTTAGCCGGTTGGAAAAAATCGAACAACCAGATGAATCGGTCAATAAAGTGCTTGCGGCTTTTGTGTTACATGAGGTTGATGATTTAGATCAAACATTATCAGAGATTAAAAGGATTTTAAAACCAGGCGGAAAAACTCTATTGTTGGACTGGAAAGCGAAAGAGACAGAATCTGGTCCTCCGCTTCATATACGTATACCTGAAAGTGATTTGATGAAAAAAGTCGAAGAGATTGGTTTTGATTCGAAGGAAGTTTCAGTTAGTGAAAATCATTATGGCGTACTGGCTGAATTACCAGCTGATGAATAAGCAGAAAAGCAGCTTACCCGTTTATCAATCGTGAAAGCTGCTTTTTATGTGAAGCCGTTGAAAAAATGCTGAGACCCGTCGAAAAACTGCGTGAACCCGCCGATAAATTATGCAAAGCCGCCGAAAAACTTCGTGAACCCGCCGATAAATCGTGCAAAGCCGCCGAAAAACCGTGTGAACCCGCCGATAAATCATGCAAAGCCGCCGAAAAACTTCGTGAACCCGCCGATAAATCGTGCAAAGCCGCCGAAAAACTGTGTGAACCCGCGGATAAATCATGCAAAGCCGCTGAAAAATAACGTCAACCCGTCGATTAACTACCTCCAGCTGCTCAATCGATCACGACGGTAGAAGACTAGTCTTCTGATTTACTCGTTTGAGTGACTTCTCTTCTTCGTGCGTACTTTCCACCAAATGAACCCTCCAGCAATCAGGAGTGGAATTAAAATAGGTGAAAGTCCAACTAAAAAGACTACGAATCCTGAACCGATGGTAATGAGGAAATTAACTGTATTCATAAATAAACTTTGAGCTTTTTCTCCCGTATTTAAGTCATCTCTACCTTGTAATTCGGAAACTTTCACTTGGTTTTCTTGAATATTAATTGTGATCGTTGAGAATGCAACTTGATTGTCCAGGTAATCCATGCGTCCTTTAATTCGTTCAATGTCTTCTTGAACAGCAGATAAATCGTTGGATATTTTCAATAAATCTTCTGTCTTTTTTGCTTGGTCCATAAATGTGAGCAATCTTTCTTCCACAGCCTCTTTTGAGCGAAGCCTTGATTCTAAGTCAACGTACTCCTCACTTACGTCCTGACCATTCGAAACTTTTTCCATGACTTTAGCTGAGTTCTCTTCTGTGAATTGCATCATTTCTTCATAATGCTCTTGCGGTATACGTAGTTGGATTCGCCCATGTCGGCGTTCGCCTTCTCCAGATACGTTTTCTTCAGAACTTACGACATATCCACCGAGCTTGGCAACTTTCGTTCGGATTGTCTCATTCATCGTTGTCAGATCATCAACTTCCACTTGGATGTGTCCTGTATAAATAATCATTTGTACGTCAGGAAGCTGATTTTTTACAACTTGCTCATCTTCTTGAACAATTTCTTGCTCTTGGCTTTCTTCTGCTTCGCCCTCAAAACCGAGAGCTTTTTCTTCGGTAGCTTCATCGTTTGCCATTTCGTAGCTTGCATCTTCTGCCGTATCCATATCTATGTCGTTTAAAGCTGAAGGTGAATCACTAGAACAAGCAGTGATAAATACAGTGAATCCAATCAGAAATAGTTTTAAAGAATATCTTATCAAATAAATGACCCCCATCGTATCATTTGCAATATTAGACGTAGCTTAGGTGGAAATGTTACAACTAAATGGTTGAGGATTAGCGACAAAGGGAATTCAACGAACAAAAGGGATTGGAAGGGTGCCAGATGAAAAAGAGACATGTCGTACAGATCATTCTCGTACTCATATTTATATTATTTATATATTCATTCAATCAACGTTTATTAACAATATCACCGGAAACCATTCGGACATTTATCTATCAAGCCGGTTGGTTAGCTCCGTTGTTTTATATTGCTTTATATGCAGTTAGACCGTTCGTCCTCTTTCCAGCGTCCGTTTTTTCTATCGCTGGAGGGCTCGCGTTTGGTGCGCTCTTTGGTTTTGTATTTGCATTAATCGGTTCGGTTGCTGGCGCTTTCACAGCATTTTTTGTCGCAAGAAAGTTTGGACAGCGGGCCATTAACGCAAAACTGAAAGGGAAACTTGGGGATTTAAGTAATCGGTTTGAAGAAAAAGGGTTTATGTATATTTTAGTTCTTCGTTTAATGCCTATCGTTAACTTTGATTTAATCAGCTATTCCGCTGGGATTTCAAAAGTTCGATTAAGTGACTTTATGAAAGCGACGACAATCGGAATCATTCCTGGAACGATTGTCTATAATTTATTAGGTTCAAGCATTGTCAGCGGGAGCGCTGTCAAAATGGCTTCGGTCGCTATTTTATATTTCTTCATTGTCATTATTCCGTTATTATGGAGACGAACAATTATGGAAAAAGTAGAAAAACGTAGTGAATCAAAAGCAGGCTAATGGAGGAAGTTTTGATGGAACAATTACGACAAGAATTAAGACGAATCAATCAAAAAAGCTACAAAGCATATAAAGATATCGCCAACACGTACACATTCCCTGATTTTCGACTGGCGATTGATTACGTACAAGGTGATCCTTTTGCGGCACCGTCGAAAATCCGGTTAATTTTTTCAAAAGAAAAACTAGGCATTGAAAATAGCTGGTTTGAAACGAAACGAAGAAAAGTATATGTAGAAGATGTCATCAATCGTTCTGTGAATCACGCTATTAAACAATCAAAAGTAGTTGTAAGAGGAAGCGGCAAGAGTGGAAAAATTGAAATTGATGCTCCGGACCAAGTAATTTTAGAACGTTCGGCTGTTCAATTGAAACCAAATCAAGGCACGATTTGTCTATCCATTGGGTTACCTGCTAATGGTCGACGGATTAATGGAAAAGAAGCAGAAAAACTTTTCTTCGATGCATTGACGAATATCGTGAAACAGTCTGTGCTGTCATTGGACAAGGATAAAGTGATTCAAGCGATTCATTTGGCTGATCAGCATGATGCTTTGCGGAAAAAAATGCATGAAGAAGGCTGGATTGCTTTTGTTGCGAATGATTCAGTTCTCCCTAGAAAGAGCGGAGTCAGTACAAAGCCGATGAATGACGCCGTAGCTTTTCAAAGTCCGAAAGAAAAAGAAGTTTCTGTGGAACTACCGCATTGGAGTGAACCGTTAAAAGGCATGGCGATCAAAAAAGGAATCACGTTAATCGTCGGTGGTGGCTTTCACGGAAAAAGTACGTTATTACAAGCTCTTGAAGAAGGCGTTTATGAGCATATTACCGGTGACGGACGAGAGTTTGTTTTAACTGATCCAACAGCTACAAAAATTCGTGCTGAGGATGGACGCAGTATTACAGGTGTTGATATTTCTCCATTTATCAATGACCTGCCAAATGGCGCATCAACTAATAATTTTTCGACGGAAAATGCCAGTGGAAGTACGTCACAAGCAGCGAATGTTGTAGAAGCATTGGAAGCGGGTGCGAATACACTCTTAATTGATGAAGATACAACGGCAACGAATTTTATGATTCGAGATCAACGGATGCAGCAATTAGTCGCAAAAGAAAAAGAGCCAATTACACCATTTGTTCAGCGCGTGAAATCCTTGTATGATGAAAAAGGTATTTCAACGATCTTAGTGATGGGAGGCTCTGGTGATTATTTTCAAGTTGCCGATGAAGTCATTATGATGGATCAATATTATCCGAAAAATGTTACAAAAAAAGCGAAGGAAATAGCCGGAGAACCATTGAGTAGTCTGAAATCGATTGAATACAAACAGAATCGTGTACCAAATTTAAATGGGTTGCATTCAATGCTTGGCCATAAACCGAAAGTGCAGGCAAAAGGTAAGGAAACCATTTTATTCGGGAAAAATCCAATTGATTTAAGTTTAGTTGAACAAATTGTCGATGTTTCCCAAACTAGAATGATTGCAAATGTGTTAAAATATATGGCATTGAAGAAAACAAACGAACAGAAATCCATCACTGAGTGGCTGGATTGGATTGAACATCAAATAGATGAAAACGGATTAAGCTTCACTCAAAAAAACACACAAGAGCATCCGGGTGAACTAGCCCGTCCACGGCGGATGGAGCTAGCTAGTGCACTTAACCGAATTCGCAAGTTAACCATTTATATTTAAACGGTAAAAGAAAGGAGGGGTGGTCATGGACTTTCATCAATTGAAACAAGAATTACTTGAATACGGAGCTGAAGTCAATATTCAAAAAATTGGTTTTGCTTCGGCGGATACTTTTGATACATTGAAGCAGCGATTGTTAGTTCAGCAATCGCTCGGGTATCATTCAGGATTTGAAAAAGGTTCGGTTGAAGAGCGGACCACTCCTACCAAGCTGTTACCAAAAGCACAATCAATTATTTCAATAGCTATTGCGTACCCTTCGAGAATGAAAGATGCTCCGAAAAGCCGAAAAGGAGACCGACGTGGATTTTTCGCCAGAGCTTCGTGGGGGAAAGACTATCATGATGTATTACGAGAGAAGTTACGTTTGTTAGAAGAGTTTTTACATGAAAAAGTTGATGGTGTTGCGACAAAAGCGGTGGTCGATACCGGTGAATTACATGACCGTGCAGTAGCTGAGCGTGCGGGCGTAGGATTTGTCGGTAAAAACTGTGCGTTAATTACAGAAGAGTATGGATCCTATGTTTACTTAGGCGAACTCATTACGAACATACCATTTGAACCAGATCAGCCTGTCGAGGATGGCTGTGGCGATTGCAATATTTGCGTCGATGCTTGTCCGACAGATGCTTTAGTTCAAGGCGGGCAATTGAACGCATCTCGCTGTATCGCCTTTCAAACGTTAACGAAGAGCTTTCTACCGGATGAGT
This sequence comes from Allobacillus salarius, assembly GCF_007559425.1. Classification (GTDB taxonomy): domain Bacteria; phylum Bacillota; class Bacilli; order Bacillales; family Alkalibacillaceae; genus Allobacillus; species Allobacillus salarius. Next base: position 11,542 of record NZ_VMHE01000006.1, read on the forward strand.
TTCGTTCAAAACTTGGTAATCGTATCTATGGTTGTGATACGTGTCAGCTAGTTTGTCCGAAAAATAAAGGAATGGACTTTCATCTCCATGAAGAGTTGGAACCAGACCCTGAGTTGGTGAAACCACGGTTGATTCCACTGCTGACAATATCGAACAGGGAATTTAAAGATAAATTCGGCTACATGGCTGGCTCGTGGCGTGGAAAGAAACCTTTACAGCGTAATGCGATTATTGCGTTGGCACACTACCGAGACGAAACAGCCGTTGATACGTTAAATGACTTAATGCATAAAGATCCACGCCCAGTCATCCGGGGTACAGCTGCTTGGGCGATTGGCAAAATCGGTACAGAGGAAGCGAAAGAACTCATCGAAACAGCGATGGAAAAAGAAACAGATGAAGATGTGTTGATAGAAATGGAAAAAGGCTTGGCGTTAACAAAGCAAGAAAGTGCGATGTAATAAAAAGGCCTGATGTGAAGTAGGCGGAGGCTGGGACAAAATTTTTAAAGTTGACTCAACGAACATTCTAATTTAGTAATGCGGAAAAAACTCGCTTCGGAAATATACTCCGCTTTTCGCAGGCAGCTGTTGAGCCTCCTCGTGCTACGCACTGCGGGGTCTCACCTAGGCTTTTCCTCCCGCAGAAGTCTCCGTATATTTCCTACGCTAAATTAGATTGTCATTCGTGTTTCTGAGTTTATAATTTAGATTTGTCCCAGCCTCGTTTGATGACTTGTCTTCTGCTAATTCTTTGACGAAAGTCATTCAAATCGAAAGCGACAAGAACAAAGACAGTTTAGTATAAAATCCGAACGGTGATTCATAAATATGCGAATCGGTTCGGACTTTCTATTAATGAAGTATATTTCCGAAGTAATAGACGAGGTTTTTGACTCTATTCTTTGTGTGTTAGTGTAAATCCGAGCTCCTGAGTTTCTTTTTAAATGGCGACTATACGGAGGGAGAATGGAAATGTCGACTCAACCATTGATCATACGTGAGATTGATTCGCCAATCGGAAAGTTGGTAGTAGGCGGAAAAGAAAACACTTTGTATTTTATTGAACATGGATCGATCGAAGAAAAAAGGAGTTGGATGAAGCAATGGATAAATAAAAACTTGCCAAACACCACATTGCATACAGACAACCGAGCATTCCAGCATGCAATCGACGAACTGAATCAATATTTTTACCATCAAAACCAAGTATTCACGACACCGATAAAATTATTCGGCACTCCATTTCAAACTCAAGTTTGGAACACACTTCGTTCCATCCCATACGGTCAAACAGTAACGTATAAAGATATTGCACAAAAAATCGATAATCCAAAAGCAGTCCGAGCAGTTGGCGGAGCGATTAATAAAAATCCATTATCGATTATCGTGCCATGTCATCGAGTAATTGGATCGAATAAAAAATTAATCGGATATCGTGGTGGATTGGATCGGAAAGAGAAACTACTAGTAATTGAAAATGCGGATGTTCAATAATAAAGCAATTGGGCTTTTGCAATTAAAATAGTTAGACCATCGAATCCATAACCGAATAAATGTCACGTAAATTATGATATAATATTTCCGTTCAACAAAGCTTAAGAGGTGTAAATATTATGGGAATACATATTGTTTTATATCAACCGGAGATTCCGGCGAATACAGGAAATATTGCTCGGACAGCGCTCGCAACGGGGGCTGAGTTACATTTAATTCGTCCGCTTGGATTTTCTACAGAGGATAAAATGTTGAAGCGTGCAGGTTTGGATTATTGGCATAACGTGAATATTCATTATTATGATTCGATTGAAGAGTTATATGATGCTTTTCCGACAGGGAGTTATTATTATATAGAGAACTTCGGTACGAAACATTATACCGACTATGATTTCAGTCACCCAGAAGAAGAAATATTTTTCGTATTCGGAAGGGAGACGGACGGGATTCCAACAGCTCTACTTAAAGGTAAAGAAGATCGCTGCTTGCGAATTCACATGAATGAAAAAGTACGCTCATTGAATTTATCAAATACAGCAGCAATTATTGTTTATGAGGCGCTTCGTCAACAAGGCTTTCCGAATTTACACTAGGACAAATAAAAACACCAGTCATCGAATCGAATCGATGGCTGGTGTATTTTTTGCCCAATGAAAATTAGCGTTTTGCTTCATAACCTGATGCGAAGATTGAAACAAGAAATGTAATACATACGCCAATAATTAGTGCGAGATTCATGTAGCATCCACCTCTTCTTTAAGCATACTTTATGATTTGATTATAGCTGAAATTTATTCTGTTGTGAACTATAAACCGACGAAACGTCAAACAAAGTTCGTAAAATTGTTTGCTGTAATTATGAAATCAAATGTTTTACAACGAATAAAGTATAGAGGAGTCCTTATTTAAAGGAGGCTAATGATGACAACGCACTCATTTACGTTGGAAATGTATGTTGAAGAAATATTAAAAAAGAATATTATTCCGCGGACGAGTCACGAACGTCTATATTTGGCAATTCAGCATGCGATGGAAAAAAACAACCATCACCTTCTATATGGGATGGATGAATTGCTAGAGCAGCTGCTTACCCGGTATTTCCGTCCAGCCGCAAAAGGATATGACATTCGTAAAAGAATGCTTGTGCTAATCGGTCCACCGGGAAGTGGTAAGTCAACATTCGTTCAGTTCTTCAAACAAGCGTTAAGTGATTTTACGGAAACAGACCAAGGAGCGGTTTATCGAATATTTAATTGTCCTCTTCATGAAAATCCACTTCATGCATTGCCACAATCTCTTAAGCGAACAATTAAAAGTGTGACCGGTTATGAAGTTCATGGTGAGTTATCTCCGTTAAATACTCACAAACTTACAGTTGAATGGGGAAATGACTGGCGAAAAATTCCTGTAGAGCGGATAACAATTTCTGAAAATGAGCGAAGAGGCATAGGGACTTTCTTGCCGGGAGACCCACAAGTTCAGGAGATTTCTGATTTAATGGGTGAGGTTGATTTTTCTACAATTACAGATTACGGTTCACAATCTCACCCATATGCCTACCGCTATGATGGGGAGCTTCAAGTAGGTAATCAAGGCATATTGGAATTACAAGAACTGTTTAAGCTGTCACCAAAATTACTTTATCCATTATTATCTGTAACTGAAGAACAAAAATACAAAATACCACGTCAGGCAATGACTCATAGTGACCTAGTCATAATCGGTCATAGCAATCCTGAAGATTTTGAACAATTTTTTGCATCATCAGAGAACAGGCCTTTGGCAAGTCGAATGATTATTCAACGCGTGCCATATAACTTAAATCTTGATGAAGAGGTTAAGCTTTATAAATCAAAACTAACGGAACAAGATCTAATAAAAATTCAACCTTTTGCTTTAGAATCACTTGCAGCCACCGTCATTTATTCTAGATTGCAATCTAGTCGACACGAAATGACAAAGCTTGAGAAGATTTCGTTGTACCAAAGTAAACAGCCTCCTTATGAATCGCTAAAACAAGAATTCACTGATGAAGGTATGGATGGATTAGACCCTAGATTAATCTTTCATATACTTTCTATGGCTATGGCGAATCGACAGGAAATTGTGACTTGTGAATACTTGCTTCATTTACTTTCAAATGAAATTAAAAGCGATTTGAGATTTCATATAACAGAAAAAGAAAAATTTCTAACAGCAATCGAGCAAGGGAAGCGATATTTCTATGGAGAAATTGAACATTTTCTATTAAAAAATTTTGCCGAGATTGAGAAGGATTTCGTCGAAATGAGCACAGATGATTATCTTCTAAATAGGAAGGAGGATGATGGATTTTTAACAGCCATTCATGAACACTTCAACGAGAAGGATGAATCGATTCAGTTTAAGGAATTACCTGAGAAAATAAAACATCGTATTTGTCAACTGAGCGTAAACCAATGGATATTTATAAATGGAGACTTAAGTAAGTGGTATAAAAGAAAAATGTTACCGAAATTATCAAAAAATGAACATCAAATGAATGCTGAATTGGAAAAAATTATTAAAAAATACGATGACAGTTAACTCAGTATTCTGAACATTGAAAGATACTAGTCAAAAGTAGGGAAATTTCGACTCAAATCCTTCACTCTTATGCATTTATCATATATACTAGTTGGAGGATAAAGCCGTTTTCCACTCGGACTTCCAAATAGTTTGTGAATCCGGTTTAGCGGGTAAATGTGTTATGGATAATCGAGCGGATAAACGACATGAATATCATTAAGGACAATTGGATGAAAGTCCAAAATTGATGGGGGTAGTAATCGTGGCTATGGATGGGTCTAGCAATCGTATTTGGGAAGCTTTTCACGGTCCCAATATGGGCTATGTAGAAGAGCAATATGAACTGTTTTTAGACGACCCGGATGCAGTAGATGAATCGCTGCGTCATATTTTTGAGCAATACGGGGCACCGGAATGGATGGATGCCGATCAAGGTGGTGGTCAAGTAGCGCCGCAGTCAGGTGGCAGCACTTCATTTACTGACTTGAAAAAGTTAACAAGTGCAATGAAGTTAGTTGAGGCCATTCGTCGACATGGTCATCTCGGTGCAGATATTTATCCAGTTGGCGGTCATGATCAATCGCATGATTCGTTAATCGACCTTGAGAGTTATAACTTAACAAATGAAGATTTGAAAAAAATCGATGTTAAGTTACTAGCAGGTCATGAACATAAAGGAATTAATAACGGCTACGAGTATATCGAGCACTTGAAACAAAAGTATTTAGGAAAAACTTCATATGAATTCAACCATATCCCAGATGATGAAGAGCGCGAATGGCTTTATCAGCAGGTTGAAACAGGAGCATTTGAAATTGACTTTTCAGATGAAGATAAAAAAGATCTACTAAAACGACTAGGTGAAGTTGAGGGCTTCGAAGCATTCTTACAGAAAACGTTCGTTGCACAGAAACGTTTCTCCATTGAAGGACTAGATGTGATGGTACCAATGCTTGACCATCTTGTTAAAAATAGTAACAAAGATTCCGTTGAGCACATCATGATGGGCATGGCTCACCGTGGGCGATTGAACGTATTGGCTCACATTCTTGGAAAACCGTACGACAGAATCTTTTCTGAATTTGCTCATTCTCCAAACAAGGAATTGGTACCTTCAGAAGGTTCGACCGGAATTAATTACGGTTGGACTGGAGACGTTAAATACCATTTCGGTGGAAACTTTAAACAAGATGAATCAAAAACGAAGATCACTTTAGGTCATAACCCTTCACATTTAGAATTTATTAATCCGATTGTTGAAGGATACACGCGTGCTGTCCAAGATGATCGTTCAAATAATGGTGAAGCAAAACCGGACTTCAATAAGTCATTTTCTGTACAAATTCACGGAGATGCAGCGTTTATCGGTGAAGGTGTTGTCGCTGAAACACTAAACCTTGCGCAGCTTCATGGCTACAAAACTGGTGGGGCCGTACACATTATCGCCAACAACCTAGTTGGCTTTACAACCGATAAAGTAGAAGGACGTTCTACAAAGTATGCATCTGACTTGGCGAAAGGATTTGAAATGCCTGTTCTTCACGTCAATGCGGATGATCCGGTAGCTTGTATCCGTGCAGTTGAATTCGCTTATCAGTATCGCAGAAAATTCCAGAAAGATGTCGTTATCGATTTAGTCGGTTATAGACGTTATGGTCATAACGAAATGGATGAACCACGCGGAACTCAGCCATTGTTATACCAAGAGATTGATGCGCATGATACAGCATATGAAGTATATGCGAAGCGTTTAGTAGAAGAAAAAGTTCTTTCTGAAGATGAAAAAATGAAGTTTAAAGAGGATGCAATTCAAAAACTTCGTGACATTTATGATGGCATGAAAGAGCATGAAATTCATGAAACGTATGTGCCAGCATTGCCGGAAGGAGTTGCGGATGAGCTTGATTCAATCGAGACGAAAGTTAGTCAAGATGTTTTGAAACAAGTAAACAAAGATATGTTGAAACGTCCAGAAGACTTCACTGGATTTAAGAAACTCGAAAAAATTCTAAATCGTCGTGAGAATGCATTAGAAGAAGGTCAAAAAGTCGACTGGGCACTCGGTGAAGCACTTGCTTTTGGAACCATTTTGAAAGACGGTACACCGATCCGAATGACTGGTCAAGATTCTGAGCGTGGAACTTTTGCTCACCGTCACCTCGTTTTGCGCGACGTTAAAACAAATGAAAAGTACAGCCCAATGCACGGTATTGAAGGAGTCGATGCTTCCTTTAGCTTATATAACAGCCCGCTATCTGAGGTTGCAGTTTTAGGGTTTGAGTATGGCTATAGTGTGCAAACAGACGATACACTTGTCTTATGGGAAGCTCAGTATGGAGACTTCTCGAATGTGGCACAAGTAATCTTTGACCAGTTCATTTCATCTGGTCGAGCTAAATGGGGACAAATTGCTAGTCTTGTTATGCTTCTACCACACGGTTATGAAGGGCAAGGACCGGAGCACTCCAGTGCACGTCTGGAACGTTACTTGCAGCTGTCAGCAGAAAATAACTGGACAGTAGCGAATGTGACGACTGCTGGGCAATACTTCCATCTATTAAGAAGGCAAGCTGCGATTGTTGGAAAAGATAACGCTCGTCCACTGATTTTGATGACGCCGAAGAGCCTTATCCGAAATCAACGCGTTGCTGTTGATGGTACTGAACTGAGCGAAGGAAAATTCCAGCCAGTCTTGGAGCATAAAGAAACAGGAGACAACCCAGAATCCGTTAAACGATTAGTTATCGGAAGTGGGAAAGTTATGGTTGACCTTGAAGAAGCATTAGATGGCAAGGACAATACAGAAAGCTTGCATTGCGTCAGATTAGAACAAATTTATCCATTCCCAGAAGACCGACTGAAAGAACTTTTGAAAAAATACAAAAATGTTGAAGATATTGTATGGGTTCAAGAAGAACCGAAGAATATGGGAAGCTGGGAATTCGTCAACGACAGAATTCGTGATATTATGAAGAAGAAACAGAATCTGTTATACGTAGGTAGACCTGATCGTTCTTCACCTGCCGTTGGTGATCCAAACATTCACAAAGCAGAACAAAGTCAAATCATTGAAGAAGCACTAAAGCTTGACTAAAAGGAGGAAAATAACGTGAAGGAAATCGTTGTACCGGAATTAGCCGAATCGATTACTGAAGGTACAGTAGCTGAGTGGTTAGTTCAAAAAGGTGAAAAAGTAGAAAAGGGAGACGCCATCCTTGAATTAGAGACAGACAAAGTAAACGTTGAAGTTAACTCTGACTTTACAGGCGTTCTTGCTGAAGTTCTTGTAGAAGAAGGCGACGACGTAGAAGTAGGAGACGTTATTGCTAAAATTGATGAGAACGGTGAAGCTGGTGGTAGTTCATCTGAATCAAGCGAAGAAACAGTTGAAAAGGAAGAAAAGAAAGAAGAACCATCTACTGAAAAGCAAGCGGAAGAAAAGAAAGAAGAACCTGCTAAAGAAGAAAAAGAAGAAACAGATGCAACAGACCAACCAGTTGCTTCTCCAGCGACACGTAAACGTGCGCGTGAACTTGGCATTGACTTAAATGACATTAAGCCAAAAGATCCAGTAGGTCGAATTTCCAAAGAAGACGTAGAAGCAGCAGCAAGCCAAAAAGCAGAAGGCAGCAAAGCGAAGTCTTCGAAGAAAGAAGAAACCAGCGAGAAAACAGAATTCGACAAACCGGTTGAGCGTGAAAAGCTTTCTCGTCGCCGTCAAACGATTGCTAAGCGTTTAGTTGAAGTTCAACAAGAAGCTGCAATGTTAACAACGTTTAATGAAGTTGACATGACGAATATTATGAAGCTTCGCAGTGAACGTAAAGATGAATTCTTGGACAAACACGGTGTCAAATTAGGCTTCATGTCCTTCTTTACGAAAGCTGTTGTTGGTGCCTTGAAAGAGTTCCCATTAGTGAACTCTGAAATCCAAGGCAAAGAAGTAGTGAAGAAGAAGTTTTACGACATTGGTATGGCTGTGTCAACAGAAGAAGGACTAGTTGTTCCTGTTGTTAGAGATGCCGATCGTTTAAGCTTCGCAGGAATTGAAAAAGAAGTTGGGGACTTGGCTAAAAAAGCTCGTGATGGAAAACTGACATTAGACGATCTAAGTGGAGGTTCATTCACAATCACTAACGGTGGTATTTTTGGATCCTTGCTATCCACGCCAATCTTAAACTCACCTCAAGTAGGTATTTTAGGAATGCATACGATTCAAAAACGTCCAGTCGTTATGCCAGATGACTCAATTGAAGTCCGCCCAATGATGTACTTGGCACTTTCTTATGACCACAGAATCATTGACGGAAGAGAAGCTGTTCAGTTCTTGGTTCGTGTCAAAGAAATGATTGAAGATCCATATGATCTATTGTTAGAAGGATAATAAAATAACACCATTGAATATTAACTAGCTTAAACTATGAAAAAGGTACCTATGACGTATGAGATTACGTATAGGTACCTTTTTTGCTTGTATAATGAAATGTTTTACTAATAATTTTTGATATGAAATTTTCTTGAGAATATTTTATTATAATCAGTATTCAGTTTATTACCCATGGAATTCTTACCTATTAATACGATAGTAGTAGAGATGTTTAATGAATTTGAATGCTAATAGTAAACGTTTTCATAAATGGAAATGTTGAAAATAGTAAGAAAAAAAGAAAAATAACCTTCGTTAATTACATCATTCATGATATAATAAAACATACTTGTAATAACAACGTAATATTTCGACTATTTACATAGTTTAAATAAACACTAAAATTAAATATTTTAAAAAAGTCTTGAAATTACAACTAATTTTGTATAATATATTTATTAACCAATTTCATTTACTGTACATAAATAACTGTTATTACATTTTAAGTATTTTTTTGAAATTAAAATTCTGAATTAATCTAAAACAACAGAGGTGCTTTCGATGAGCGAACATACAAAAGAAAATAAAGGCCCACTTCTAGAGGTGAAGAATTTAGAAACAGCATTTCCGATTGACGGGGAGTACTACAATGCAGTGGATGATGTTTCATTTACTGTTGACCGCGGCAAAATCGTCGGTGTCGTAGGAGAATCGGGTTGTGGGAAAAGTGTAATGTCACTATCGATTATGCATTTGCTACCTAAGGGGATCGGCAAGATAAAAGGTGGACAAATTCTATTAGATGGAAAAGATATTACCAATTATAACGATAAAGAAATGAATAAGATTCGCGGCAAAGATATATCAATGATTTTCCAGGAACCGATGACAGCATTAAACCCTGTTTTTACAATCGGTTTCCAACTTGAAGAAGTTTTGTTCAATCATTTCAAAATTTCAAAGAAAGAAGCTAGACAAAAATCTATTTCATTGTTGCGTAGTGTAGGTATTTCAAGATCGGAAGATGTAGTTGAGGAATATCCACACCAATTATCAGGTGGTATGAGACAGCGTGTCATGATTGCAATGGCGATTGCCTGCCAGCCGCAATTGTTGATTGCTGATGAACCAACTACCGCTCTAGATGTGACTGTTCAAGCACAGATTCTTGATCTTTTAAAAGAGGTACAGTCAATTAACGATATGGCAATTGTACTTATCACACATGATTTAGGTGTAGTAGCTGAAATGTGTGATGACGTAATTGTTATGTACGCGGGAGAAATTGTTGAAAAAACATCTGTAGAAGAATTATTTGAAAATCCGAAACATCCATATACGGAGAAATTGATTGATTCGATCCCGAAAATGGGTGTGAAACAAGATCGACTCGGTTCCATTCCAGGAATCGTTCCTTCATTGAAAAATATGCCGCGGGTAGGATGTAAATTTGCTGACCGTTGTCCGAGAGCAATGCCGGAATGTACGACGATTACTCCATTACTTGGCGAAGTGAAAGACGGTCACGAGGTGTCATGTATCTTATACGATGAAAGCCGACCAAAAGAAAGGGCGAATGCGTAATGGCGACAACTGAGACAATCACAAATGCAGAAGTCAAGAAAGAACAACGTGATGCGAAAGAAAATATTCTCGAAGTCAAAAATCTTAAAACCTACTATCCGATTAAAGGTGGTTTTTTCAGAAGAACAGTAGGACACGTAAAAGCCGTCGATGACATCAGCTTTAATATTAAAAAAGGAGAAACATTTGGTCTTGTTGGTGAATCGGGTTGCGGGAAATCCACAGCTGGCCGAACACTTCTCCGTTTATTGAAACCAACTGATGGAGAAATCATTTTTGATGGCGAAAACATCACCAATCTAGTCGGCAATAAACTACGGAAGAAAAGACAAGATTTTCAAATGGTTTTCCAAGATCCATATGCATCGTTGAATCCGATGCAAAACGTCGGTGAAATCGTTGCCGAACCGATTCGTAACTACCACAAAGGTAAAAGCAAAAAAGAAATCGAAGAAGAAGTCAGAAATTTATTGAATCGAGTCGGACTTCCACAAGATGCTTATGATAAATACGCACATGAATTTTCAGGAGGTCAAAGACAGAGAATTGGGATTGCTCGAGCGCTTGCTTTAAACCCGAAATTCATCATCGCTGACGAGCCAGTTTCAGCATTAGACGTTTCGGTTCAATCACAAGTGTTGAATCTATTAATGGATCTCCAGGATGATTTTGATCTTACATATTTGTTTATCGCGCACGACCTAAGTGTAGTAAAACATATGAGTGATCGAATCGGAGTTATGTATCTCGGAAACTTAGTGGAATTGGCCGACAATGAATCAATTTACAATGAACCACTTCATCCTTATACACAGGCATTAATTTCTGCCATACCTCATCCAGATCCAAAGATGAAAAAGGAAAGGATCGTTTTGGAAGGCGACGTACCAAGCCCCTCTAATCCACCATCCGGATGTCCGTTCCATACAAGATGTCCGATGGCTAAAGAGGAATGCTCAGAAATTAGGCCTACTTTAAAGGAGGTGAAGACAGGTCATCACGTAGCTTGCATCCTTTATGATGAAGACGTCAATTAATATTCAAAAACAGGGGGAAAGAAAATGAAGAAATCATATTGGCTAATTGCCATGATGCTTGTTCTTACAATGTTCCTAGCTGCTTGTGGTGGGGATGACAATGAAGAGCAAGGAAGTGAAGATGAGGGTACAGAAGAAGAATCCTCAGAAGAAGGTACAGAAGAAGAGTCTTCGGAAGAAGGTTCTGAAGAGGCTTCTGGTGATGGTGAACCAGTTGATGGAGGAACATTGATTTATGCAATTGACTCTGAGCCATCTGGTCCACTTGACATCAACTTCTATAGCTCAGTTACTGAAGCTGAAATCAACCAGTTTGTTCAAGAAGGATTTGTTGAATATGATGAAGAGTTTAACCCAATCCCTCATTTAGCGGAGTGGGAAACAGAAGATCAAAAAACATACAACTTCACAATTAAGGAAGGCGTAAAATGGCATAACGGTGACGATCTAACCGTTCATGACTGGGTATTCGCTATTGAAACACTAGCACATCCTGATTACACGGGTCCTCGTTGGGCTAACGTCCAAACAATCGAAGGGGCTGCTGACTTCCGTGAAGGAAATGCGGATGAAATTGCAGGGTTGAATGTTAAAGGCGATTACGAAATTGAAATCACATTTGACAAAGCACGTGTTAACAACTTATTGAATCTATGGACTTACCCAATGAACCAAACAGCATTCGAAGGAATCGAAGTTGCTGAAATGGAAGAATCTGCACCATCTATGACTGAACTTGTAGGAACAGGACCATTCAAAGTGAAAAACACTTCTGCTGGTGAATATTATGAGTTGGAAAAGAACGAAGACTACTGGCAAGGCGAGCCACACTTAGATGGACTGACAGTGCGTGTTGTAGCTAATACGTCTGTAATCGGTGCTCTTGAAAACGGTGAGGTTGACATGGTTCCAGTTCACCCAACTCAAGGTGAAGAAGCAGATGCTTTAGACAATGTTTCTGTCATCACATACCCAGGCGTATCTTACTACTATGTAGGATTCAAACTAGGCGTATTTGACAGTGATGCTGGTGAAATTGTTGAAGAAAAAGAAAAATATAGTAACAAGAAATTGCGTCAAGCACTATGGCATGCAATCGACCGTGAACAGTGGATCGAAACATTCTTCGGCGGTTATGGTAAAACGCTAAACGCACCAATCCCTACGTCTCACTGGATTGCTGCAGATAACGATGACTTGAAACAATACGAATACTCTACTGAAAAAGCTAAAGAATTGCTAGCTGAAGCAGGTTATGAAGATACGAACGGTGATGGATTCGTAGAAGACCCTGAAGGAAATGAGTTTGTCTTATCATTCTCTCACTACGATACTGGTAATCCATCATTTGAAACTCGTGCACAAGCACTTGTACAACAGTGGGAACAAATCGGTGTCAAATCAGAACTTCAAATGGTAGAAGTACAAAACTACTATGACATGATTGAAAATGATGATCCTGCAATCGAAGCATTTTTCGGCGGATGGAGCGTCGGTGCTGATCCAGACCCAACTGCTCTATGGGCTTCTGACCAGCTTTGGAACTACCCACGCTTCAACAATGAAGAAGCTGACAAACTTTTAGAAGATGCACTTGATGTAGAAGTTGTTGGCGACGATAAAGATAAGCGTAAAGATGTATACACTGAGTGGCAGAAACTTGTAAACGAAGAAGCTCCTGCATTGATCATTGGTGAGCTTGAAGAAGTTTACGCTGTCAACGAACGTGTAGGCGGACTTGAATACGATGTAACAGGATTCAACAACGCTATGAACTGGTTTGTTACAGACGGAGCAGATAAGTAAACCATCCGTTAGTATGAAACGATAAGGAGAATTGACATGTTAAAATATACACTCCGAAGATTACTAGGCATGATTCCAATGCTACTCCTTATCTCCATTGTAGTGTTTTCCCTGGCTATGTTTATGCCAGGGGATCCACTTGGTGGAGAAATTGATCCAACGAATTCCGATCCAGAGTACATTGAGGAAATGAGAGAGAAATTAGGATATAATGACCCGATACATGTTCAGTACTGGACTTGGGTCACCAATTTTGTCCAAGGAGACTTTGGTAAATCAACACAGTACAAAGTACAAGTCTCAGAACTCGTTAAATCTCGAATGCTGAACACGTTGTTTCTGGGTATAAGTTCGATTGTCATTACATATATCTTCGCTTTCGCAATGGGGATGACTGCCGGGAGAAAAGCTTACTCAAAATTAGATCATTTCATCGGCGGATTAAATTATTTTGGCTTAGCAGTTCCAAACTATATTGCTGGTGTTGTTATCATTTATTTCTTCTCCTTTAAGTTAGGATGGATTCCATTTGGAGGGTCACATGAAATCGGGCTACAACCAGGTACATTGGAGTATTGGATCAGTCGCTTCCACCATGTGTTAGCGCCTGCAATCGTACTCGGTGCTTTAAGTACCGCCAGTTACACGCAATTTTTACGTAACGATATTATTGAAAGTAGTCGAAAGGATTTTGTTCGAACCGCAAGAGCAAAAGGAACATCAGAGTCAAAAATCTATAACAGTCATATTTTAAGAAATTCCGTAATACCCCTAATAACGTTTTTAGGATTCGACATTGTAACCATTGTTAATGGTGCGGTCATCACAGAAGCAATCTTTACGTACCCTGGAATAGGAACCTTATTCTTAAACTCGGTGAACAATCGTGATTATTCCGTACTGATGACTTTAACAATGTTTTTCTCATTACTCGTATTAATTGGAAACTTAGTGGCAGATTTACTATATGGAATAGTGGATCCGAGAATTCGCATAGATTAGGAGGAGTGGCTGTGGAAACCAATACAATTACTAACGCTGCACCAAAGCCACAAAAGAACATGTCGCCATGGGCGATAGCCAGAAGAAAATTTGTTAAAAATAAATTGGCCATGATCAGCTCAGCTTATTTATTATTTATCATTATCATTTCATTTTTGGCTCCTTATATTACGACAGCAGATATAAGCCTCGTACAGATCGGACAAATGGAGCTTCCTCCATCCGCTGATCATTGGTTTGGAACAGATAAAAGTGGCCGTGATGTCTTTACGAGACTATTATATGGTGGACGAGTTTCATTGCTCGTCGGAATGGCTTGTACTGTAGCAGTTACTATTTTCGGAACGATCGTCGGCTCAATCGCCGGATATTTCGGAGGAAAAATAGATAGTATCTTAATGCGTTTTACGGATTTCGTTTTGAACTTTCCATTCTTAGTTTTCGTAATCGTACTAAGTGCAATTCTATTCGGACAAGTAGATGGTGTTTGGGTATTGATCCTTGTCATTAGTGTACTAAGTTGGGGCGGCGTTGCTCGTCTTGTACGTAGTAAAGTTCTGACGGAAAAAGAAAATGAGTATGTGTTAGCGGCAGTATCAATCGGTACGACCCCGTTTAAAGTCATTACTAGACACTTACTACCAAACATTCTATCCACAATTATTGTTCAATCAACTATTCTCTTTGCAAATATGATTGTAGTAGAATCTGGTTTAAGCTATCTTGGCTTCGGTGTACCTTCATCAACACCAAGTTGGGGGAATATGTTAAAGGCTTCCCAAGAACCGGATGTATTGCAACATATGCCATGGATTTGGGCGCCGCCCGGAATCGTATTAGTTTTGACAATCCTGTCAATTAACTTTATCGGTGAAGGAATTAAAGATGCGTTGAATCCAAAATCTTATCGTTAAATCATAACTCGCTCATTAACTACATATTAATGAGCGAGTTTTTTTGCGTGAGGAGTGATTAATTGTTTGACGATCTTGAAAAATGGATGATAAATATACCAACCCTTCTCCATGGTCACGAACTAATTGATCTAGATGATGGAAAAACGAAACGAATAGAAGGGCTTTCTTCAACTCACACACCTGTTTATCCATTTAATATGGAAAACTTTCTGCAGGAATTAAAGAAATATGAAAATGAAAAAAATAGTTATCCGCGTAAAATATTTGATAAGAAAAATACTTTATTGAAAGCAGTGAGTTTACCATTTTCTTTCGAAGATACAGTCACCTATCGCTATCCATTGATACGTGAATGTAAACTAGAGCAAATAATCAAAATAATCTTGATTGATTGTTCTAATTCGATGAATCACCTGCTGAATTCAAACAAGTTACCTGTAAACTTAAATTCTTCTAAACACCTAACGTTCTTTCTTTATCATCGTGATTCGATCTTTTCCTGGTCAAAACAATTGAACTTACCAACGATTGAAGGATCTACATCGATTAGCAATTGTCTAAGGCAACTACATGATTTAATGAAAGATGACACGATCCATTGGTCTTTTTCCATTGAACACATCAGTGATGGAAGAATTTCAACAGATGAGTATCGTTCGATCTTAAATTACCTTTATGAGTATGCTAAGAAAGGTCATGATTACACTTTATATGAAGTTCGAAAACAAGGTTCACTGACTAGTTCACTAGGTGAAGCGATTCTTAATCAATTCCCCACTTCTGTAAATATCTTTGCGAAAACAGTAATGATTTAAAATTCGACTAATTTGTTAAGAAGAAAAGTTATTCAAAATGATACTGAGGTACCTCTAAAAAAACAATGAGAAGAACTAAAAGTAATATAATTTTGTTCCCCTTTTCTATTGCTTAAAAACTTATTTCTTGATACATTTAAAAATAGTTTAAAATCTTTTTTTGTTCTATTTATGAGGAGGAGACAATATGGGAATTATATTAGCCATTGTCGCAATAGCTATCGTGTTGGGGCTAGCATGGTTATTATCAAATGATAAAAAGTACATACCATTCAAAGGTATAGGAATTATGTTAGTTGCACAGGTGATCATTACCTGGTTTATGTTTAATACTTCCGTTGGGGAAACAATTATCTTAGCGATTTCAGACCTATTTAACAAGCTAATCTCATTTGGCCGTTCCGGTGCAGAATTTGTTATCGGAGGAATTGAGATATCGGGTGATCAAGTATTCCTTTTTGATGTCTTAATGATTATTATCTTTTTCGCTACGATCTTATCCGTTTTGACGTATATAAGAATTTTACCGATTACAATTAAATATGTCGGTGCTGTTTTGTCTAAGATTACTGGTTTACCTAAAATTGAATCATTTAACGCTGTTAACAGTCTGTTCTTTGGTCAATCTGAAGCGTTACTCGGAATTAAATCACAGTTTCACCGATTAACAGATAATCGTCTGTATATCGTTAGTGCTTCTGCGATGGGTTCTGTATCCGCTTCCATCGTTGGTGCTTACATGACGATGATTCCACCAGAGTATGTTTTGGTTGCGCTACCACTGAACATGTTCAGTGCTTTGATCGTTGCATCAATTATTGCACCTGTTAAAACAGAAGAAGAAGACGATGAAGTTGATGTAAAAGATGTTTCCGGCGCAAAAAGTGTTTTTGAAGCGATGGCAAATGGTGCACTAGACGGTGGTAAAATTGCTTTAATCGTTGCTGCTATGTTAATTGCATTTTTAGCATCTCTAGAACTTGTCAACTGGATCATCGGAAGTATTTTCACTGGAGTTACATTACAACAAATTTTAGGTTATGTGCTTGCTCCACTTGTGTTCTTAATGGGTGTTCCAATGGATGAAGTTATTAATGCGGGTAGCTTAATGGGGACTAAAATTATTACAAACGAATTTGTTGCAATGACTCAATATGGAGATATCTCCGCACAGTTCTCCGATAAAACGAAAGCTATTGTTTCAGTATTCTTGACAAGCTTTGCGAACTTTAGCTCCATCGGTATTATTGCTGGTACTGTTGCTGGTATTAGTTCTGAAAAAGGAAGAATCGTATCACGCTTTGGAATGAAGCTATTAGTCGGTGCGACCCTTGCATCTGTTCTATCTGCAACAATTGCTGGATTGTTTGTCTAATTACTTCAACAATACTGCATCTACATGAAATTTTATGTAGATGCAGTTTTTTATTATTTTTCTTGTTATGTAGGAAATATGATAGTAATAATGATTCCAATGGAAATATGACCATAGAATAGTATAATGAATAAAGTATAAAGAATAGTTTAAGACATAACTGCAGAAAGGATGGGAATCAGTGGAAAAGCAAACGATTTTATTTACCGGAGGTGGGACGGCAGGCCATGTCGTCGTTAATCTGGCACTAATTCCCGAGTTTTTGAAAGAGGGATATGACGTTCATTATGTCGGTTCTTATGAAGGTATTGAACGTGAACTAATCGAAGGATTATCTGGAGTGACCTATCATGCAATTTCAACTGGAAAACTTCGGAGATATTTGTCAAAAGAAAATATAAAAGACCCATTTAAAGTGATGAAAGGCGTCTATCAATCCAATCGGTTAATAAAAAAAATAAAGCCTTCGATCGTCTTTTCCAAAGGTGGGTTTGTATCAGTACCCGTTGTCATCGCATCGAAATTTAAAAACGTACCGGCCATAATCCATGAATCAGATATTACACCAGGTCTAGCGAATAAAGTCGCCTCAAAATTTGCGCGTTATATTTTGACGAACTTCCCTGAAACGGTAAAGTATTTACCGGAAGAGAAGGCGAAGTATGTCGGTGCAATCATTCGGGAAGAACTTTTTCAAGGCAACCGTGAGCAGGCTTATGAATTTACTGGATTTACACAGAAGAAGCCTGTTTTGTTAGTAATGGGTGGTAGTGTAGGTTCCGTCAAAATCAATGAAGCAATTCGAGAAAAACTACAAACGCTGACAAAGAGATTTCAGATTATCCACTTATGCGGTAAGGGTAATATTGATTCGTCCATCCAACAAGAAGGTTACATTCAATATGAGTATGTGACAGATGAATTAAAAGACTTGCTTGCAATCAGTGATATCGTTATTTCCAGAGCGGGTGCCAATTCCATTTTTGAATTTTTGGCTTTGCGAAAACCGATGTTATTAATTCCGTTATCTTTACAAGCAAGCCGAGGAGATCAACTACTAAACGCAGAGTCCTTTGAAAAACAAGGATTCGCTTCGGTGTTACAAGAGGAAGAACTTGACGGAGACCGACTAGTCGATCATGTGAATGAGTTATATAATGAGCGGTTCCGTTATAAAGACCATATGGCAAAATATGAACCGAGAAAAACAAAAGATGAAGTTATTCAATTAATTAAAGAAACGATGAAAAAATAACTAAGACCCGAATGTGCATTTAGTTGCATCATTCGGGTTTCTATTTTTAAGAAATCGAAATGCTCACATCATTACGATAATTACCGGTTACTGTGTGATTCCATGACGAAGTATTTCTGTTGTGACATCGATATCAAATTGAAAGTTTGGATATTCTTTTCTCCATTCCTCCTCCGTTAATTTTTTATCTCCTTTAAATTTAGCGTTCCAAAAAGTCCCGAAACCTAAAGAATCTACATTCAATTCTTGTGTTTTTTCTAACAGTTTACTTATATTTTCCTCAATTTTTTTTGCCATATCTTTTTCAAGCATATGGATGACTTCTTTGCTTTCCAAATCCAATTCTTTAGTAAGCTCTCTAATATCACCTTCAAATCTTATCTTTATACTAAAGTGATATTTTCCTGAGTCTTTTGGTGAGATCTGAGAAGCACTCTTGATTTGCTGCATTGTAATTTCAAATGTTTCTTCTTCAGGAGAAGGCTCAAAATCTTCCATGAATTGACGATAGTTCTCTGTGGGTAACTCAATTTGTAACTCTCCAGCTTTAAATTCATCAAGAATCAATCGGACATAAAAGGCTTCATGTAAATCAATCGTATCGATAAATCGGTCATCCTGGAATAAACCAAGTCCTGTAACAATCACCCGATCTTCTTCTATTGATAAGACTGGAGTGATTGGATCGACTCCAACCTTTAAATAATTTTTAATAAATTCATGTAAGCTACTATCAACAATCTCTTCCTTCCCAATCACCTGATCCAGTAACCGATAAATATAAATACCAACATTAGGCGCTTCTTCAAACACTTGAGCATTGAGCACTTCTCTTGATGGCATTTCCGAAACGGTTATATATACTAAATCAGAAACGAATTGGTTTCGTTGCAATGTGTCTAAGTGAGGCCAAATGCCTTCTTTAGCGAGATCAGGTCCATAGACGACAGCCCTTAGTTGTCCGGTAACTAATTTTTTTGCTGTTTTTGCAAAGGCAAGATGAAAAGCATCTTGAGCTGTTCGACCAGATGAGTGTATTGGAGAATTCACATTGCTTAATTGTTGACTAAACTTATAAGTTATAAATGTACCAAATACTTCTGGACCGTCTTCACCTTTATCAAATCCGGCAGTAGTAATAATTCCTAAATCTTCTAGTACTCGTTCTTCTGCACATCCAGTTAATAACACCACGATACTTAAGATTAGAAAAAATTTTTTAATTTTCATTTTCATTTTTTAGTACCCCTAATTCTTTTGATGATTGCAAAAGGAAATAAAAGTATCGGAAATAAAAACACAAAGAATATACTGGAAATGTCAGCAACATCCAAAAGAGCTTCTAATTTTATTGAAGATTGAATGAAGTATAAACCTATTGCCGATAAAATAATAATTGCCCAGATTGAATGCTTCTGCTTAATTTGGTGTATTCTTTTGAGACTACGTGTGATTAACCAAGCATACAAAATTAAGTTTGGCAAGATAATAAAGATCCAATAAGAAACAGCGAAAATATCAAGTCTTTCAAAGATGGAAAAAGAAATTATTTTATACATGCCTAATACAGGCCAAATCAGTGACTCTAGTTGCTTTGGAGCATAAAAACCAATTGAAATAATAACACTTATAAAAAGTATGACTACAGCCGCTAAGACACCTAGTTGACTATAAAACATCGCTTTATCTTTGTTTCGTACATAAGGATATATAAACCATAAAACTTCAATACCAATGAATGAATAAGCTGACACACGTAATCCTTGAAGCAAGCCATTTCGATCCAAATTAAACAGCGGAAAATAATTATTCGTATCAATCATACTGGCGGGTACTGCCAATAAACCAAATACCCAAATGGTTAGTAAGAAAAAGAGAAAAGAAACCCCAACTATTACACGGATTCCTCCATAAATGCTGTAAGCTATTAAAATTGTAATCAAGAATCCGATAATGAACTTTGAAAGTTGAGGAAAAATGAAAACTACAATAAACTCGGTATACTTTGCAAGTGCGCTTAAGTATACAGTAAAGAAATAAATGATGAACAAGTAGCAAATTAACTTAGCAAACCAGTTACCGAATGTCTCTTGTAAAATTCCATATAAATCTGTACTTTTATAGGTTTTCAGAATAAAAATGGTGATTGCAACAATCGAATGAGCAATCAACGCAACTAGAATCAGTACTAGCCAACTATCTTGCTGTGCATAATTATAGACTCTTCGTGGATATTCAACTATTCCAACACCAATCAAAATATTATATAAAATAAAGAATAAATAGCTTGCACGAAACTTTAAATGTGTAGGAATATTAAGTTGATCCTTCATTTAATCACCTATTCATCGATATCTTTTCCCTTTGTATTAAATAGTGGATGTTGGTCCGCATTACTTTTTTTCCGCTTCGTTTTTTTCGGAAGTAGAGAAGTGGCGCGTCGTTTGTTCAATGCAAATGGGATGCGAACTTGTGACTGATCAAAATCCGAGAATCTAAATGGATAAATTGGTGCTGTATATGGACGATGCAACGAACGCAGCCGCAGTAAATGAATAATGATAAAAGCTACCATGAAAAAGATCCCGACGAAACCAAATGTTCCCGCAAGTAAAATAATAGGGAACCGTAATATGCGTAAAGACGTCCCCATGACATAATCAGGTGTCGTAAAGGAAGCGAGTGCACTTAATGCGACTAAAATAATCAAAATATTACTCGTAAATCCAGCTTGAACGACCGCCTGTCCAATAACAATACCACCGACAATCCCCATTGTTTGACCTACCTTTGTCGGTAATCGTGCACCTGCTTCACGAATGAATTCCATCATGGTTTCTAAAATTAGCGTTTCCATCAAAGGTGGAAAAGGCACTCGATTACGCGATTCGCCGAGTGACAACAGGAGTGCTTCTGGAATGACTTCATAATGAAACGTCAATGCGGCGACATATAAAGGCGTTAATGTAATGGACATAATCATGGCAAACATTCTCATTAAGCGTGTAAATGAACCGATGACCCAACGTCCATAAATATCGTCTGTCGATTCAAAGAAGCTCGAAAATGTAATCGGTGCAACAATTCCTGCTGAGCTATTATCAACAAGGATACCAATTTTTCCTTCTTTGATGCTGTACGTAAAACGATCCGGCAGTTCCGTAACAATATACTGTGGGAAAAAGGAATACGGATTATCTTCTATTTTTTGACTCAGAACAGAAGCGTTCATTATATCTTCACTTTGCAAGGAAGTAAGCCTCTTTCTTAATTCATTTACATTTTCTTCATTTGCAATGTCATTCATATATATCATTTGAATCTCATTCGGAATTTTATTACCAAGAATAAATCGTTCAATTTTTAAGTGAGGTGTATCGATCATGTTACGAACCATGTTTAAATTTGTTTCAATGGATCCAGTAAAAGCCATTTGCGGACCAAAAATGAGTGATTCGGTTTCTGCTCGATCGATTGACCGATGTTCTTGAAGTGGGACAGAGTGCATGAGACAACTTTGGTCGTTTTCGATATAAATGCATACGGCACCTTGGAGTAGCTTTTTAGCAATCTCGTCTATATTGCTCTCTTGTTTTGAATTCGGTAACACAATCATATTGTCGATTGCTTTAATGTCTAATGTTTTTTTCGCTTTTTGAATGGGTGATATTATTTGTTCGTATACTACTTGAGGCTTAATAATCGAATATAAAAAGTAGAATCCCACTCGTTGATTGCTTTCCGTTTCAACGACTTTCATCGTGAAATCCGGACTACTATTCAACGCTTTTTCATTTAAATCTTTTTCTACTTCTTCCAATGTAGAAGGAAAAAGACTTTGTTGTTTTTTCTTCGTTGATTTTCGCTTCATAGGAATCTCCCTTAATTATCCTTTTCAAGTAGTATGTGAGTTGAACGAAGATTTATGTAAGCAGATGCCTTAAGATTATCTTTTATTTTTTAGATTTTTTAAAAAAGTGGTTGAATTCTTAACTTTTAATGGTTATACTCTTAACAGCAAATCAATTTTAAAGGAGGTCAGGGAAATGTTGAATAGTAAACGAATGAACAAGGTAAAATTGCATAATAAAACAAAAGTCCGTGACCTTGCTGGAGTCGATCGTGATTAAGCAATTCATATCCATTTTGTAAGTTTGCAAATTAAGATGCTTATAAGATGAATGAATAATGAATTGTTGATTTAATCTTTTAATCGAATGCACATGCCGTGGGCTATATAACCCACGGCATTTTTTTGTCCAAAATTAGGTTACTTAGGACACTTTTGTGCATGTCTAAAATCGAATACAGCAAGTCGGAAACAATCTACGTTATTAAGAACGGGTTTAAAAGGAGGGAATCAGATGATTTCCGTATTTCGAAAATTATCATGGTATTTTAAGGAACAATGGCTAAAATACACGTTAGCGATTTCAGCATTAATCGTTGTCAATATTTTAGGCGTCATTCCACCTATACTGGTCGGTCAGGTCATTGATTTAATTCAATACAACCGTCTCACACAAGAAAATTTCACGTATTATGTTGTTCTGTTTATCTCGATATTGACAGTCAGTTATTTGCTGTCTATTTATTGGGACTACACATTATTCGGAAGAGCGATTTTATTAGAGAAAAAAATGCGTTCGAAGCTAATGGACCATTTTATGCGTATGACATCGCCTTTCTACAGTCGTTTCCGGACGGGTGATTTGATGGCTCGTAGTACGAATGATCTGCGGGCACTGAACATGACCGCCGGCTTCGGCATATTAACGTTAGTCGATGCAACTATTTTTATGGCACTGATCATTGGTGTCATGGCAATTGTGATCAATTGGAAATTGACACTTGCTGCGCTTATTCCTTTGCCAATCATGGCAATCACTATGCAACGATACGGCAAAAAGATTCATGAGCGTTTTATGGACGCACAGTCGGCATTTAGTGATTTGAATAATAATACACTCGAATCGATCCAAGGTGTCCGGGTGATCCGAGCTTTCGTGCAAGAAAATCGTGATACCGATCGCTTTAAGGAACAAGCGGAGGATGTATTTCAACGAAACATCTTAGTTGCGAAGTTGGATGCGCTTTTTGAACCAACCATCAAAGTGTTGGTCGGTCTTTCTTACACAATTGGAATCGGTTATGGAGCGTTTTTTGTCATGCAAAGTGTCATAACCATCGGCGAATTGGTTACGTTTAACATCTTTTTAGGCATGTTGATTTGGCCAATGTTCGCAGTTGGCGAATTGATTAATGTCATGCAACGGGGAAATGCTTCACTAGATCGTACTGGAGAATTGTTATCCCAACAAGCGGATGTATACGATCCAAAGAATCCGATTCAAGTAGAGCGGGTTGAAAAGATTATATTTGACGATGTTACATTTCGTTATCCAAATGCGCCTGACTCCAGCTTAAATGATGTTTCATTACGTATCGATAAAGGAGAAACGGTTGGAATTGTTGGTAAAACGGGTGCAGGTAAAACGACTTTATTCCGACAATTATTAAGAGAATATCCGCCAAGCGATGAAGGGACAGTATTCATCAACGAGCATCCAATTCAAGCGTATACACTAAAACAAACACGTGAATGGATTGGTTATGTACCGCAGGACCATATTTTATTTTCCAAAACGGTTCGAGAAAATATTTTGTTCGGTAAAGAGAACGCAACTGATGAGGAAATTTACCAGATTTTAGAGATGGCCTCTTTGAAGAAGGATATTGAAGAACTGCCAGAAGGACTCGACACACTTGTTGGAGAAAGTGGTGTCACACTATCCGGTGGGCAAAAACAACGGGTATCACTTGCTCGTGCGCTCATTAAAAATCCTGAGATCTTGATTTTAGATGACTCATTATCGGCAGTTGACGGTCAAACCGAAGCGAAGATTATTCAACATTTGAAAGAAGAACGAAAAGGAAAAACAACTTTGATCGCTGCACACCGTCTATCAGCAGTGAAACATGCCAATGAAATTATCGTACTCAAAGACGGAAGAATTACTGAACGCGGCTGTCATAATGAATTAATGCGCAATAAGAACTGGTATTACTCTCAATACAAAAAACAACAAATGGAAGGAGGGAACCAAGATGAATAATCCTTCGACAGAAAAACGATTGTTTGATTATGCCATGCAATTTAAGAAAACGATTTTCATTGGACTATTTTGTTTGATCATTGCAGTGGCATTAGAACTAACCGGTCCATTCATCGCCAAAAAGTTAATTGATGACCATATTGTCGCTGTTGCCAATCATTATGTGGAAACAGAGGGTGAAGCAGCAATCACTTATAATGGGATGCAATTAGAACGACTTCATGGCGAGGAGCAAAATCAGGTTTATACTTTATTCCAAGATGGTTTATCATTTTACTTTTTAAATGACCGAGTACCTTTAGATGCGAAGCTGATTAGTAATAATGACGGGCAATTTCAATTCGAATACCAGAATCGCTCGATACAGGCAACGGGTGAAAAGCTAGCAGCTAATGAAGTATTTCTTTTTTTCAAAAGAGAAATAGAGCCGATTCTATGGTTACTTGCTTTATATATGGGACTCATTCTCATTGCATCGATCTTTTTATATTACAAAACGTATTTGCTTCAGTATGTGTCCAACCGCATTGTCCAGAAAATGCGCGGTGATGCGTTTGAACATATTCAACGGCTACCTGTTTCTTATTTTGTCGATCAACCTGCGGGAACGATACTATCGAGGGTGACAAATGACACAGAAGCGATTAAAGAGTTGTATGAACGTGTGTTAGAGGTATTCGCATCAGGGTTTATTTATATTACCGGTATATTTATCGCACTTTTCTTATTGAATGCAAAATTAGCTGCCATTTGTCTTGTTCTCTTGCCGATTTTATATGTTTGGATGAAGGTGTATAAAAAAGTCGGTGGGAAATATAACCGTGTCATCCGGGAAACGAATAGCCAAATTAACGCGAATATTAATGAATCAATTCAAGGGATGCCTATTATCCAAGCTTTCAACCAGACGGATCGAATGAAGGATGAATTTGAAGCGTTAAATGAAAAGAAAAGAGATTTCCAAACACGGATGAACACATTTACATCTTACTCATCCTTTAATCTCGTCGATCTATTTAGAAACTTAACCTTCGTTGTGTTTATTCTATATTTCGGTGGTGCTTCATTAAACGCGACAAGTGTCGTGACAGCTGGTGTGCTATATGCATTCGTCGATTATTTAACCAGGTTGTTTGAACCAGTGGAACGTATTATTAGTCAACTCCCTCAATTAGAGCAAGCACGCGTTTCTGGTAGTCGGGTTTTTGAATTATTCAATGTACCAGGTGAGGAGGTCAAAGAAAAACCTTCCAAACGCTATGATGGAGAGGTTGCATTTGATCAAGTTTCATTTGCTTATGAAAAGGACCAATTCGTGCTTAAAGACATTTCATTTAACATCAAGCCAGGAGATACTGCCGCTTTTGTCGGACATACAGGTTCAGGTAAAAGTACAATTATGAATTTGTTATTTCGTTTTTACGATCCGACACATGGAGTAATTCGTATTGACGGGAAAGATATCAAAGCTGGGTCGAGACAAGAAGCACGGCAACATATTGGCATTGTGCTTCAAGATCCGTTCATATTCACAGGAACAATCCTTTCAAATATTACGATGAATGATCCGTCTATTTCACGAGAAGATGCGATTCAAGCGTTAAAAGCCGTCGGGGCAGATACGTTTATTGAGCAGCTCCCATTACAATACGACGAGCCAGTCAAAGAAAAAGGAAATGAATTTTCAACGGGTCAACGTCAATTGCTATCGTTTGCTAGAGCACTGGCTTTTGATCCAGCAATACTGATTTTGGATGAAGCAACGGCAAACATCGATACAGAAACGGAAACGATGATCCAGAAAGCGTTGGATGTTTTAAAAACAGGCCGAACGACATTAGTCATTGCTCATCGTCTATCAACCATTCAGCAAGCTGATCAAATTTTTGTCTTAAAACATGGTAAGATAATAGAAGAAGGGAAACACGATACCTTATTGAAAGAAAAAGGCGAATACTTTAAGATGTATGAAATGCAACACGGCAGACAGCCGGAAAATGTTTCCTAAGACGATTGGCAAATGAGGGAAGAACGATGAGTGACAGAGATCAAAATGAACATGGGCCAACCAACGAAGATGTAAATCTTAATTCGCAAGCGGATCATTCATTGAACGAACAATCACCACCCGAAACCGCGGACGAACGTGATCTGTATGAAAATTTAACCGAAGAAGAAATTCGTGAAATTATTCAAGAACAAAGAGGAAAACATAAACAAACAGCTAATGACAGCAAGCCAAAAGGCCCCCCGTTTCCAAAATGGGTTTTTTGGCTTATAGCTGTTTTTATGGTCATTAACTTAGCGGCAGCTTTGCCGAGAATTTTTTCTATTCCTGCGATTGACTTTCTGCAAACATCTGTAACGTTATTCATGGATGAGGAGATGCAAACGCATAAAAAATCCATTGCATTAGTCGATACGGGAACGAGTAAGGGGACGGGCTTTTCCATTCACCCAGAAGGATATGTCATTACGAATCATCATGTTATTGAGAACAGGGAACAACTTTGGGTTTATATGAATGAAAAGGGTCCGTATGCTGCTGAAGTGATTCATACATACGAAGAAATAGATTTAGCTGTTTTGGACTTGGAAGGAAACGAATTTCCTTATCTAGACGTCAATCAAGAACCAGGGGATTTAACGGGACAATCAATTTATTTTATCGGCAATCCGTTACGGTTTAGCGGAATAGCCAATGAGGGAAAAATAATTGGTAAAACAGATGCTATATCCATTGAAGAAAATGCATACATGCTTGATGCACCTGTTTATAAAGGAAATAGCGGTAGTCCTGTCATGACTGAGGATGGACAAGTTATCGGTGTGATTTATGCAACAAAAGAAGACTCAGAACATGGCCGAATCGGTTTAGCGATTCCAATTGAAGCACTACTTGAACAAACAGGCGATTCCATTTTACCGAAATCTAATGACAAATCTTCAAATGAACAGTCTTAATGCGAATAAATGTTTCGAAAACTATAATGAGTTGGGAGTGATGAGGGGTGTTCAGCCGACAGAAGAGAGATGACACAACCCTCGAGCAACAAGTTCTCCAAGTGCAAGCAGGAGACGAACAACTTCGTCAGCGCCTTATTGAAGACTATCAGCCTTTCATCGCTACCAGTGTGTCGAAAGTCTGTAAAAGGTACATCAATCAAGAGCAAGATGATGAATTCAGTATTGGTTTAATTGCTTTTAACGAAGCGATTGATTCTTTTCATGAAGGTAAAGGTAGTTCGTTTTTCACTTTCGCTCGACTGGTAATCTCAAGAAAAGTCATTGACTACATCCGTCAGCAAAAACATCATCGTCGAACCGTCCCCCTAGAGTATTCAGACGATTCGAATGAGACGTATACGGACGAAAAAAGTGTATCAGAACTTTCAAAGAGTCAGTTTATTGAAAATGAACACGCTTGGAACAGACAAATTGAAATTGAAGAATATAATGCACAGTTACAGAAATATAACCTATCATTTGCGGAATTGGTGAAGTTTTCACCGAAGCACCAAGATGCAAAGCGACAGGCTCAAAAGATTGCTAAGATTATATACGAGCAACCAGAAATACGTCAATATGTTATGGAAAAAAAGCGGTTGCCGATCAAGAAAATTTTGCCCCTTGTTGACGTCAGCAAGAAAACAATTGAGCGAAATCGCAAGTATATTCTTGCTGTATTTATATTACTCAATGAAGATTTTATTTATCTAAAAGAGTATGTAAAGGAGGTGTAGATCAGCGTGATTAAAGGTGTTTTGATTGAAAAACGAAAAACATATGCCATCGTTTTGACAGAGGATGGTGACTTTCAGAAAACGGGTCCTGTCAGTGATATCGAAATTGGTGAAGAAGCAATCGTTCCTCCAATTGAAGATCGTCAGTCTTTTGTATCCGTTTTCAGTAATCTGTTCAAACATTCGTCCATTCGTATTAGCACCGCTTTAGCACTTATTTTAATACTTATTTTTCCGATATATTCTTGGGTTGGTCAGTCGAACAATGCTGAAGCATATGTCAGCATTGACATCAACCCGAGTATCGAATTGACGGTCAATAAAAACGATGAAGTGATTGATATAACGGGTTTAAACAAAGATGGCACCATCTTAATCAATGAATTAAAATGGCAGGATGAATCCGCGGTTGACTTAGCTGAGGCAATCATTCAAAAGAGTGGAGAATTAGGTTATCTCCAAAAAGACCATGAAGTAATGGTTGGAATCAGTTATTTGAATGATGAAGACGAATCCGACTTGCTTGGTCAAATATCCGAAAAGCTAAATAACTATAATGATCGCATTAAAGTAGCTATGTTCACAATACCGGAACATGTTCGCAAGCAAGCACATCATAAAAATCAGTCCATGAATTTAACTTATGCGAGCGAAACATTGACAACCTATTATGAAGAGCAAGAAAGCAATAAATCAAAAGATACGAACGTTTCAAAAGACGAAGAGGATGTCGATCAAGAAAATGAAGCAGAGAACCCAAACAGTCGTTCAAATGCTCACGAACATGAACAAAAAGTAGAGATTATGAAACGATTCATTAAGCGTTCGAATGCCGATTCCTTGCCGCCCGGGTTAATGAAGAAAATACAAGAAGATCAATCTCTCCCTCCTGGATTGGAAAAGAAAGAGAATAAGCAAGATAAGTCTTCAATAGATTCACAAGAAGACGATGAATCAAAAGACGAAAATGAAACCGAGCGAGATCGCCACCCTTCAAATAAAGAAGACGACCATCCGTCAGATAAAGGAAAAGATCATCCTTCTAACAAGGTAGAAGACCATCCTTCTAATAGAGATAAAGATCACCCATCGAACAAAAAAGAAGATGAAACTCCTTCTAACAGTGAAGAAAATAATACGTCACCTAAAGAGAAAGGTCATCCTTCAGATGAAGAGGATGGCCATCCTTCTCATTCAAATGGGAACGGTCCTCCTGATCGCTCAGAGGACCACCCATCCAATAAAGGCGAAGGTCATCCGGCTAACAAGGGAGAAGATCATCCGTCTAATAAAGATGACGACCATCCATCGAACCGAGGAAAACATTCGGATAAAGAATGATGAAATTATAAATGAAGATAAAACATAGACAAGTCGTGCAATGATTGAAGAGATGAATCAGTGCACGACTTTTACTATGTTTCTTTGCTCGGCTTCAACTACCTAAAGTACTCCTTATACGAAAAAACTTTATCGCAAGTTAACGGGGAAGCGAAAATATACTATAATGGTTCCATATCAAAAAGTGAAAGGGGTGGTGAATATTGTTATATCATCTATGGATAAATGAATGGAAGCGACTTTGGAAATCACCGACCCTTTTATTATTTACGTTATTATTACCGATAGCGCTATTTACAGTAGTCGGATTCGTTGTCTATTCGACTGTTCAAGAAGAGCTTGATGACGTTGAAATGATTATAGTCGATGAGGATGAAACGTTTGAAACAAAGGCGCTGATCGAACAGTTGGCCGGTGATCAAACATTGGCAGAACAAATTGATTTTATAAACGGTGGGACCGATCTTCAAAAACATTTACGTCATCCAAAAGAGGCGGCAGCAATTATTCAGATTCCTGAAGGTTTTACTGAACAGCTTCGTTCCGGAAATAATGAAAATATTACGATTTACTTGAATGACCAAATCCCTTTTAGTTCACAATTAGCACAATTATTTTTGGAGAGTGGACAATCTTATATCACATCAGCACAAGCAGGTGTTAATACAGTTCACCATTTTTATAGCAGTGAATTAGAAGGCAAAGAGCGGAAAGATGTATTGCAGAAAAATACAATCCATTTTACGTTTTTGGCCTTAGGAAGAAATGATCTTTTTGATATGCACGAAGGCGTTTCCAGTGGTTTGCTCAGCTGGAATGACCAAGCTGTATTAACGGGTATTTTACTTATTTACTTTTTGACATACATATTACTAGTGAGCCTCTTTCAACCGAAAGAAAATCAAGCTATTCAAGAACGTTTACAGCTGATTGCCGTGACAAAGGCTAAGCAACGGTTGGCAACGTTCCTATTTCATATTTCATTTAGTTGGATTTATTTATTTGGGTTGGTATGGGTAATATCCAAGCAGTTTGAGACGTACTTGTCATTTAGCTGGCCATACGTATTCCAATGGTTTGGTATGGCTGTGATTCTGTCCGGAATGTTTATGGTCACCGACCGTTTGATTAAGGAACGAGCAAGTAAATGGTTTGTATTCATACTGGCTTCTGTTGCTTTACTTTTAGTCAATGGATTTATTATTCCACCCGCCTATTTACCGGAGTATATACAGGCTACTTGGTTGATGCCGGTACGCAGCTTGTACACAGGGTTTGCTACTCTATTGACACACAACCAATGGCCATGGGGCGAATGGATTTTTATGTTGATTGGTACAGGCATTATTCTCTTGTTAAACGGCTTGCCTAGGAGGAAGGTGTAACGCTGATGTTTATCATATGGAAGTCGATTTTCAAAAGAAAAACGACGTGGGTATTAATGGTATTGATTCCAATCGTATTAGGAATTGTTATTTATCCACTGGTCAAGGATACGATGAGTCAAGTATCGGTGCCAATTACGGTTGTCGATCAAACTGACCAGGCAATCACAGAAGAATTGTTAACAGAAATTGAAGATCGTCCTTTCCAAGTCACCAAAATGGATTCATTAGATCTTCGTTTATTATCAACAGGTGAAGCAGAAGCCATTTTTGTTTTCAATGACGAAATGGAAGCAAATATTTTCTCCGGAAATACAGATGAGATTGTAACGTGGTATCGGACTGAAAATAGTTATGTGGACGGTTTATTCAAAGAGAAGCTCGCATCAGCGATTATGAGTCGGGTCGTCCGGGCAGAAGCGGCATCGATTGTTTCTCATTATCGACCAGAAGCGGATTGGGATGAAGTTTATCAATATGGATTGAAATATTTTGAGCCACGCCCAATTTTTGAAATGAAATTTGAACAAATCAGTGGTGCCCAAAATACCTCATCAAACACGAATGATTCGGAAAACCGATTACTGTTTATCATCATGTGGTTATATTTATCGATGCTTATTGGCTATTTTACAAAAATTTTATATGAATGGCGAACTGATGGAATTCTGGAACGGCTGAAGTTACTTCAGCAAACTCAGTACTATTATTGGTCTTGGTTCATTGGTGTGCTCGCAATTACTTATTCGTTTTCATTCGTGGCAATCCAACTGATAGAAGTGCCGTTGAACAATTGGGCGTATTTCATTCCATTCGGTACTGTATTGATCTATTTTCTATTTTTCATTCTCGTGAAAAAGAAATGGTCGATGTATGCTTGGTTAATTAGCTATAGTGTAGCTTCCTTTATTATTTTTTTATTGGCTGATTGGCAAATCATAGAAAGTGAATGGATGTATTTATTTATACCAACATGGTTGCTCGGATAAATATGTGAAAGAGAGGTGAGGTTATGCTGCAGTTGAATAATGTATCCTACCGAAAGAGTAAAAGTGATTTAGTCAATAGTGTCTCAGCGACTGTCCATGCAGGGGACCGGCTGACAATCTTTGGGCCGAACGGAGCGGGGAAGTCGACCCTCATGCGGCTCATGGCTGGCATTATTAAGTCGACGAGTGGAACGATTATGTATAATGATTCATTACAAACTAAAAATGCAATTGGCTATATACCACAACAATTAGCGTTGTTTGAAAATTTAACCGTGAAAGAACATCTTCGCTTCTATCAAAAAATGACTGGCAATAATTCAAAAAGTTTTATGAATGAAATGATCGAAACGCTACAATTGAAAGACTTTTGGAATAAACAGATTGATGAACTAAGTGGTGGCATGAAACGTAAAGTAAATCTCGCTGTAGGAATGATTCAACAACCGAAAATTGTCTTTTTAGACGAACCTTTTGTAGGTGTGGATTTAGCAGCGAAACATGATATGCTCAACTGGTTAAATCAACTGAACAGTAGAGGAATCACTATTGTTTTTGTGACACATGATTGGCAGGTCATCCGTGAGTTAGCGTCTAAAATGTGGTTAATGGAAAATGGGGAATTATTGCAAAAAACAACCGTCGATGAAGTTGTCGAAGACCGCGTCGAATTGACGGGTGTGTCAACTGCCCTCGACAAAATGGTATCATTCCACCGGACATAATAGTTATCCATTAATGTGAAATCAGATACTTTATTTCCAGAAAATATTGGAAGGGTCAAATTAAGCATATTTCCTCCTTCTCACTTCATACTAACGAGTAATATCGTGAAAGGAGGAGTTTTTATATGCGCAAATATTTGATGGCAACATTTTTTGCTACAATCATGATGCTTGCAGCTTGTCAGTCAGACGATACTGGAATGGGGAACGAAGACGGACAAACAAACTATGAACAAACAGGGTATAATGATACAGCTAACCAAGATAATCGGGGTCATGGTTTCCAAATGAATAATGGGCATTATGGAAATGGTGTACAAGACAGAATTAATCAAGGTACTAAACCTAATGACGGTAACTATGGTGAAGCAAACCAACAAGATAATTTTGAGATGGCTGAAGAAATTGCGAGACGAATCGTGAACAATGTTGATGGCGTTGAGGATGCAAACGTCATGACAAATGGACAAAACGCTTATGTGGCAGTTGAGTTAGGGAATAACCGCGACACGAATGGAAAGGAAAATGACATTAGTCAACAGTTAAACGATCAGATTACAGATGTTGTTCAAACATCGAGCAATCAGATTGACGACGTGTATATAACAGCGAATCCGGACTTCGCTGGTTCGTTAAATGATTATGCAAATAGCATCGAAAACGGTGAGCCGGTTGAAGGTCTATTTGAAGAAATGAATGATATGATCGAACGAGTATTTCCTAATCGACGCGAAACAAATAATTAATAAATTTTAACCGAAAGAAATCAGCTTTATGTGCTGGTTTCTTTTTTGTTTTTGGCTGTGTTAAAGCTTAATGTTGATTTTTAATGATGTAGTACTAAGTTGTTGAAATGTGATAAGCGAAGGTGGCGAATCCTGCGGGTCAACTAAGACCGGCCACGTCCTGTGGCCAACGTTGACACTTGCCGTCCATGGCGTCGGAAAGCACGAGTCTCGAGACCCCGCAGGCCATGCTTTTAGGCCGAGGAGGCTCGAGCCGTGCCCGCGATATAGAAGACACTGCGAGTAATCGCAGATGTCGCCTTATGCCCTGTGGGTAAAAGCGTCCACCGATAGCGGATCACAATATCAACAACGGACTTTAACAAAGCTTTGTTTTTAAGCACAAATGACAATAGATTGATTTGAGCGAAGGACATTTTCATATATATGACTTAAAGAGGAGGCGACTATTATGAACGATTTCTTGCAAATTCAATCGGTGAGCATCCAATTGGGTCTGTTTGCAGATCATATGGATGTTTCTTATGTAGATTCTCTTCCGCTTACACATGCCTCGTTATATGGAAAAAATCAGGTGCCTAGCATCGTAGTTATAGATGAAAACGGTTATTATCGATTACTGGTATCTAAATTTTTGAAAAATAGCGAAAAAAAGCTGGCGATTATTCGGGGAATGATTTATGCTGATTTTTATAGAAGGAATCAATACATGAAAAATACGAAGCGATTTCGCCATTCATTGGATATTCAATCGTATCGAGAAAAATACGGAGCAAGTGAAGTTGACCGATTGAATGAAGCATTTGAAGCGGTTGCATTTTTATGCTTACAAGGTCACGGGAATGTATACGATTACGTAGTGGAAAACCAACACAATTTGCTCCCGTGGCAAAAAAGGTTGGGACAAGAAATTAAGGTTCGAAAACGGCAGCAATCCATTATTCACTCAACTTCTTTGTTACGAGAAGGATGGGCGAGTATAAAACAAACTGAGATTCTATCAAATGTGTTGTCGAAAAAAGATGCAATTGAAGCGACATTATTATTTAGTCAAATGAACCAACGACCAACAGGTATTCGCTTGCATGAATTAGGCAAGACGCTTTTGCAACAACTGTCTGAAGCGGAAATCATACAAGCCGTTGAAACGCTTACCGATGAAGAATTAATTCATCACGCATATACAAAGTCCGTCCACGAACGTGAAAACATTTCCATCATGTTTACGAAAGAAAAACATCTGGATGATTATGAAATAGTAAAAATATTTCTAATACACTTATCAAATCTCGATCTTTATCCGATATTAGAGGTAGACCGTGTGAAAACAAAAGAAACGGGGGAATTAACGGTCTATTACCAAGCAAGAGACATACATAGGAATGCTTATTTTCAACAGCTACGTTTATATTTACAACAAATTTGGGGCGAGAAAGTTTTTATCAAGCCAAAGAAATGATTTAGAAAGGGGGGGAGATTGGTGAAAAAAAATAAAAAGAACAAGGAACGTACTACAAAAAAAGCAAAAAATAAACCAGTCAAAAGAAGGGGGATTTCACTCGGTGCGAAATATGCATGGATTGTAATTACCATTATGCTCTTTTTCGTCATTGCATCAGGCGTTGTGTACATACTCTCTT
Organism: Allobacillus salarius; assembly: GCF_007559425.1. Lineage (GTDB taxonomy): Bacteria > Bacillota > Bacilli > Bacillales > Alkalibacillaceae > Allobacillus > Allobacillus salarius. The sequence continues at coordinate 46,427 of NZ_VMHE01000006.1, forward strand.
CTCAGTCTGAAGTGAAGCTGAATGAACAAGAGACGAAAACAAGTGTCGCAATTGATATCGGCAATATGGAATCAGCATTTCGGGCAAAGAATGGTTTGCTGGGAGATTATATTACCTTTAAAACAAATGACTATGTCAGTCAGTATGAAGAATTAAATCAATCCTTTCAAAACATCGAGGAAAATGTGCGCCAATACTTGGATAAAGAGCAGAGAACCCTATTAAACCAAGTGGTTACAATCAATGAGGAAATCAATACGATTGTTGAGGAAGAAATTATCCCTAATGTTCAGGATCGGAACGAAGGGGATGCTATTGCAAGCCGGATGAAAGCGACCATTATAAGCCGGGATGCTGTCGGACTGCTTACCCAGTTAACGGAGTCCGTCCAAGCTGAATTTGAACAATCCAAAAATGAGATGAGCTCTTCTTTCCAACAGATGCAGATTGCGTTAATGCTAGGAATCGTACTAGCCGTCCTTATGGCAGTTTTGTTGTTGGTCATCGTCAATCGTCGTATACGTAGAAATATCCACGCGGTCCAAGACGTCGCAAATGAAGTAGCAAAAGGCAATCTAACTGTTGCTGATGTTTCTGTAAAAGGTAAAGATGAAATTGCAGATTTGGCACAATCGATTAATTCAATGAAAGCGAGTTTACATGGAATCATTCATGACGTTAATTTTTCGAATCAATCGATTACCAATCAATCAAACGAGTTGAAGCATGCTGCGGAGTCATTAAAAGAAGGTAGCGAACAAATTGCCTCAACAATGGAGGAATTGTCCTCCGGTTCAGAGACGCAAGCGGAAAGTGCTTCTCAAATATCTGAGCTAACAGAAAAACTGGTCGGTCGAATGAATCTTTCGGTTGAAAATAGTGAGCAAATCTCTTCTACTTCAGAAAAAGTGATGAACTTATCTGTTTCGGGCAGAGAAAAAATGGCTGACTCGGTAGCTCAAATGAGTCGGATTCATACGATTGTTGAAGATTCAGTTGCTAAAGTGAAAGGTTTAGCGAAACAATCTGGTGAAATTTCACAACTGGTTGAGGTAATTAAAGATATTGCCGATCAGACGAACTTATTGGCATTAAATGCTGCCATCGAAGCTGCACGTGCTGGAGAACATGGTAAAGGATTTGCTGTCGTTGCTGACGAGGTGAGAAAGCTTGCTGAACAAGTAGGCAATTCAGTTAGTGATATTACATCAATCGTTTCTAACATTCAAAATGAATCAAACATCGTCTCAGAAACGCTTCAGGCAGGATATGAAGAGGTGACGGTAGGTACGAAACAAATTCACTCTACACAAGAAACGTTTGAGGGAATCGATGAAGCAATTGCACAGATGAGCCATCAAATTCAAGAGATTACTTTCAATTTACAAGATGTTTTAAATGAAAGTGTGAATATGAGTGGTTCCGTAGAAGAAATTGCATCCATTTCAGAGGAATCAGCAGCTGGAATTGAAGAAACGGCCGCGTCTGTTGAGCAAGCGAGCCATTCGATGGATGGGATTTCGAAGGTTGCCAATGACTTAAATCAGTTGGCAGGAGAATTAAATAGAAAAGTTGAAAAATTTCGTTTATAATAGATGAAAACATTTAAAGACTGTGTTGAGCAGTCTTTTCTTTTTATTTACTGGAGGGATGAGACATGCGGATTGTTTCTATTTGTCCGAGCAATACCGAAATTATGGCCTATTTGGATTTAATGAATTTAGTAGTTGGTGTAGACGACGATTCTGATTGGCCAGAAGCGGTAAATGATCTGCCGAAAGTAGGCCGCGACTTAAGTGTTGATATGGATGCAGTAGAACAATTACAGCCAGACTTGGTATTGGCTTCTTTAAGTGTTCCAGGTATGGAAAAGAATATTGAAGGATTAAAAGAGCGCAATCTTCCTTATGTTATTTTAAATCCAAACTCGTTGGATGAGATTGGAGAGGATATTCTGACGGTTGGGAAGTTGACAGGTTATGAAGATCGTGCGAACCGCGTATACAACGAATACCACGAAACGATTAATTATTATAGAGAAAAATCCCTTGAAGTGTCCGTGAAAAAAAGAATTTATTGGGAATGGTGGCCGAAACCGATTTTTACACCAGGTCGTAAAAATTGGTTGAGCTATATTAGTGAATTGGCAGGTGCAGAAAATGTATTCGCTACGTATGCGGATGCGAGCATCCAAGTTGAATGGGAAGAAGTTTTAGAAAAAGATCCAGACGATATTTGCATGGTATGGGTTGGTGTGCAAGAAGCGAAAATGAATCCAAAAATTATTAAAAAAAGAGAAGGTGCAGATCAGCTTCAAGCAGTACAGCAAGACCGCATTCACGTTCTTGAAGAACACTTGTATTGCCGCCCATCTCCACGATTATTGGAAGGATTGAAGAAGCTTGCCCCGATACTACATCCAGATATTTTTAATAGAAAATAAAGTGGCCTGAGAATGGGGAGGAGACGAAGTGAAAGAGGAAGTAGTCATGGAAACAGAGCAATCAATCGGATCGGCGTTTAAGCAAGGATCGCTTGCAGGAATGCCTATTTTTCTAGGTTATATGCCAATTGCTATCGCCTACGGTGTACTAGCAAGCCAGTCTGGTTTGACGATTTTCGAAACAACGATGATGAGTGTACTCGTTTTCGCTGGAGCAGCGCAGTTTATGGCCGCGAATATGATGGCTCAAGGAGCATTGTTTTTACAAATTGTCGTAGCCACGTTTGTTTTGAATTTCAGACATTTTATTATGAGTATGTCCTTCATGAACCAACTGAGACATTATTCTTTACCGTGGAAATTCGGACTATCACTCGGATTGACGGATGAAACATTCGCTGTTTCGGCGTTACATAAGAAAGAGGCAAATAAAGAGAACAGTATGTTTTTTTATTTAGCGCTAATTTTGACAGCATACTTTTCTTGGATTGCGGGTAGTTTCGCAGGTGCGCTCTTAGGTGAGATCATTCCATCGCAGCTGAGTGATAGCATGGGAATTGCCTTATATGCCATGTTTATCGGATTGTTGACTCCTTCTGTCAAAAAGGAATGGCGAATTGGTGTAGTCGCAGTTATTAGTATGTTACTTAATTACATTTTCAGTGAATACATTGGTCTCGAAACAGGATGGTCAATCGTTCTAGCCACAGTAGTGGGAAGTTTAATTGCGATTCCAATGATGAAGGAGGATGATGTCCAATGACGATGTTAACGATACTCGGCATGGCGATTGTGACAATGGTGCCACGCTTCATTCCTGCATTTATTATGGATCGACTTGCGTTAAAGCCATGGATCAATAAATGGTTAAATGCAATTCCTTTTGCTGCATTAGGTGCGTTAATTTTTCCAGGAGTCATGTCTGTCATAGAAGAAGCACCTTGGGTAGGAATTATAGGTGGTCTTGTAGCAGCAGCGATTGCGCTGTTAAATCTGAATGTTATTTTTTCTGTAATCGGTGCGATTGTTACAGTATTTTTATTAACTATGTAATATACCTTTCAGCGTTAAAGACAAGTTTTCCTCAAATTCGTTTAATTCCTTGAAAGCTGGGGAACGCTTTAATAGAGAATAGATATCGTTGAAAGGAGTTTTGTTTAGATGGCTAAAATCGCAGTCATTTATTATAGTTCAACAGGTGCTAACTATCAATTGGCACAGTGGGCTGAAGAAGCTTTAAAAGAAGCTGGTGCAGAAGTGAAGTTATTGAAAGTCCGCGAAACAGCTCCGATGAAAGCAATTGAAAGTAATCCAAGTTGGAAGAAACACTATGAAGAAACGAAAGATGTACCTGAAGCAAGTACGGAAGACCTTGATTGGGCAGACGGATTTGTTTTCAGTGTTCCGACACGTTTCGGCAATGTGCCTGCTCAAGTAAAACAGTTACTTGATGAAGCTGGAGGTTTATGGGCACAAGGAAAATTGGTGAATAAAGTCGTTACTGCAATGACATCTGCACAAAATCCACATGGTGGACAGGAGCAGACATTAACAGCACTTTACACATCGATGTTTCATTGGGGAGCCATCGTTGTAACGCCAGGCTACTCTGCTGAAGAAATTTTTGCAGCAGGTGGAAACCCTTATGGAACAAGCTCTACAGTAGATGGTGAAGGAAATCTTCAAGATGATGTTGAAAAAGCTGTGAAACATCAAGCGAAAAGAGCGTATACTATTACAAAACAAATTCATTCATAATGTTTTTAATTACCCCCACAAACAGGGAAGATCATCCTAATGAATATAATATACAGCTTAGATGAACCTTTCGCAGAAGCGAAGTTCATTATACACCTCTCTCCCAACAGAGGACTTTCCCTGGCAGCATAGTAATGCCAGGGATTTTTTCAAACTTTATATAGTCAGAAAATTATTGCAATTTAAGGGGTATTTGGGGTAAACTATTAAAAAGGAGATAAGGGGGCATTACAATGATGAAGAAGCAATTCAGCTCCTATAAACTATCACGCTTACACTTTTCCAATGGACACTTACCGATAATGGCAAGAAAAGAAATGAACTATGAAATCAAACTTGCAGCAAGGTTAATCTTAGATGAAGCAATTTACCAATGGAATAAAGAAAATTTGGAAACTAAAATTGATGCTGCAATCGACAATCAAAATGAAAAAGAATTTCATCGATTAAGTAAACAATACGCGCACTACGTTATTCATGAATAATGGAAACGAAAAAAGCTACTTTCGGGTAGCTTTTTTTGTTACAATAAATGAAGATTGAAATCTGATTAGTAAAGAGGGTACAACATGAGATTTGCATACATACTTTTCGTTATATTTCTGCTAGCACTATTTTCAGGCTGTGGAGTGAATGGAGAAGCGAAAACGGTGGATTCGTTAGATCAAATACAAAAAGAACAATTACAGAAAGAAAAAATTATAACAATCAATAGGGCAAATGAGGTGTTTGCAGAAGCTGTAGCCGGTGAAGAGAATGAGGATGGTGTCACTGTCGTTGGCGAACCAGATTCGGAACAAGTCATCGTGAATAAAGATCGCAAACTCCCTGACGGATATGAGCCACCAGATTTGATGATTCCTGATGTGACGTTTAAAGCAGTTAATGAAGAACGAAAGCATTTAAGGAAACCGGCTGCATTAGCCTTGGAAAAATTATTCGAAGCTGCAGAAGATGAAGGGATTGAATTAGTAGCCGTTTCAGGATACCGCAGATATGAAACGCAAGTATATCTGTATAATCGAAATGTTGAAGTCAAAGGAAAAGAGTATGCTGATCAATATTCTGCAAAACCTGGACATAGTGAACATCAAACAGGACTCGCAATGGACGTATCTGCAGCATCAGTTGCATTTGATTTAGTTGAAGCATTCGAAGAAACGCCTGAAGGCCAATGGGTTGCGGAAAATGCTCATGAATTCGGCTTTGTCATTCGTTATCCGAAAGGAAAGAGCGACATTACCGGGTACAACTTCGAACCATGGCATTTACGATATGTCGGTCCAGAGATCGCAACAAGCATACACGAACAAAACGTCACGATTGAAAAGTTTTTTGGATTAGTTGAATAAGTCATAAACCCGAACGATTTTATCGTTCGGGTTTTTTGGTTGATTAGCTTTTCATCAACACTTCGGCGCTTGTCGTCGAGTCGCCCGATAAAAGGTTCCAGCCGCGCGACAGGTGCACCGAGCCACCCGATAAACGCGTCGAACCGCCCGATAAACGGTTCTAGACGCCCGACCAGCCCGTCGAACCGCCCGACAAACGTCTCGAGCCACCCGACAAACGGTTCCAGCCGCCCGATAAACGCGCCGAGCCACCCGACCAGCGCGCCGAGCCACCCGACAAGCGATTGCCTGCGGAAAGTAACATAGATTCAGCGGAATACCCTCATTGTAAAGATGAATTTCCTCGAATTATCATCTATTCTGTCACAATTCATTTAAAAAAATTGCAATTCGCATTATAATAAGATATAGGAATGAAAAAATTGCAGATTAATGAGGAGGATACTTGAATGGATTACCGCATTGAACGAGATACAATAGGAGAAATGAAAGTTCCGAGTGATAAGTATTGGGGAGCACAAACTCAGCGTAGTTTTCAAAACTTCCCTATTGGAGATGAAAAAATGCCTGTTGAGATTATCAACGGCTTTGCAATTTTGAAAAAAAGTGCTGCTCGTGCCAACGCACAGCTAGGGTTGCTTGATCCCGTGAAAGCTGATGCGATTGCACACGCTGCAGATCGAATTTTAAGCGGAGAATTGACTGAGCATTTCCCGTTAGTCGTTTGGCAGACAGGTAGTGGAACTCAGTCAAATATGAACGTAAACGAAGTCATTGCCTACGTTGGAAACGAGTGGCTTGAACAGCAAGGTAAAGAAGTTCGACTACACCCGAATGATGACGTCAACAAGTCACAAAGTTCTAACGATACGTATCCAACAGCATTGCATATTGCGGCAGTTAAAAAAGTTGAAGAGCATGTTCTGCCTGCACTTCAGCAAATTAAGCAAACGACGAAGCAAAAGTCTTATGAATATATGGACCTTGTCAAAATTGGACGAACGCACTTACAAGATGCAACACCGATTACACTTGGTCAAGAGATCAGTGGTTGGTTCCGCATGCTCGAAAAAACGGAATCTATGATTGTTGATTCATTAAAATACGTTCGTGAAATTGCACTTGGTGGTACAGCAGTCGGTACAGGAATTAATGCACATGCTGATTTCGCTGATGTCGTTGCTCAAAAAATCAATGAGGAAACAAATGGTCAGTTCGTTTCTGCGAAAAACAAATTCCATGCATTGACGAGTCATGATGAATTAGTTCATACACACGGCGCATTAAAAGGTCTTGCGGCCGACTTAATGAAAATTGCTAACGATGTCCGTTGGCTAGCAAGTGGACCGCGTTCTGGTATCGGTGAAATTACAATCCCAGCAAACGAGCCTGGAAGTTCCATCATGCCAGGGAAAGTTAATCCAACTCAGGCTGAAGCATTAACGATGGTAACCGTTCAGGTGATGGGGAATGACACGGCAATTGGTGTTGCTGCGAGCCAAGGAAACTTTGAATTGAATGTGTACAAGCCTGTGATTGCTTATAACTTCTTGCAATCTTGTCAGCTCCTTGCCGATAGTATGATCTCATTCGATGAGCGCTGCTTAGCAGGTCTCGAGCCTGACCATGAAAAAATTGAGCAGTTCCTGAATGACTCACTCATGCTCGTAACAGCACTGAATCCACATATTGGATATGAAAATGCTGCAAAAATTGCGAAAAACGCACACGAAAAAGGATTAACCTTAAAAGAGTCTGCCGTTGAGACTGGCATTCTTTCTGAGGAAGAATTCGAACGCTTAGTTAAACCAGAAGAAATGACGAAGCCGAACGTTAAATAAGCTAACAATATTTACCGTTTATTTTTACTCATATTATTTTGCCCTCCTGAAGAAACTAGAGATACACAGGAGGTGAATGACAATGGCTTCTAACCAAGGAAATAATTCTAACCAATTAGTCGTACCTGGTGTTGCCCAAGCTTTAGACCAAATGAAGGTAGAGATTGCCCAAGAATTTGGTGTACAGCTTGGTCCTGACTCCACTTCACGTTCCAACGGTTCTGTTGGTGGTGAAATCACTAAGCGCCTAGTTCAAATGGCTGAACAACAACTAGGTGGAGGATCTAAATAATCACACAAACAATAGAGGGTCATGAATACATGACCCTCTTCATTTATACATATTGCTTATTCAGATTCACTTTCTTCTCCAGGAGTTGGGAAAGGCGCATCATTTTCGAGAATTGCATGAGCTTCGGTAATTTGATTCCTTTCACCCCGTATATAGCCACCGGCCATTCCTTCATTAATCATTCGATCAACATCGAGATCATAAGCGCTACGACCTTCATTTTCCAGATCGAGCGTATACTGTTCTGCATCCATTGAGCTGTCAGCAGCAATTTCCTGATTGTAAGATGGTACCTCATCAGGCATATCGCGATAATTAATACCATCTTCACTTCGGTCGGCCTCCGTTACACCGTCTAAATTTAAATCGTGAGCTTTTCGTATCGTCAATTTTTTTCGTTGTTTTTTTGACATGAATCATCCCTCCTCATCCATTATCTTTTGATTTAACGGACAGAACATACCGCAAGCTTACTGGAAAAACAGTATGAAGTTTGTGCTTAAACAGGTACTGAAAGGGAATGTAGTGATATGAAGGGTATGTGCCAACTAACGTTCATAAAAGCTTTAAATGAAGTATTTTATATATAAAAATTTACTCTCAATTTCAAGAAGGGGTCTTCAATCATGAATTTTTTGATCTTATCTCTCATCATGATTTTCATTGGAGCATTGATTGGTGGCGTGACAAATTTATTAGCGATTCGGATGCTTTTTCGTCCATATACTGCAAAATATCTTGGGAAATGGAAAGTACCGTTTACGCCTGGTTTAATTCCAAAGCGTCAAGATGAATTAGCGAATCAACTTGGTCGATTAGTGACAAATTATTTAGTGACGACAGCATCCATTCAATCCAAGTTAAGAGAGCCAATTTATCAAGAACAACTGGAAAAATTTTTGCGACGAAATTGGCAAGAAATGAATGAACAAAAACTGACTTTACATCAATTGATAAATAAAACAGGATTTTCTCTAACGGAGGATCAAATTGCAGAATCGCTTAAACAGTCTTTGGGTAAACGACTGACGACACTATATCAAAAAAATAGACATAATCAAGTCAAGGAGTATATCAGTGAAGCTGTTGATGAACAGGCTTTACAATTAATCCCACAAATCAGAATGCACTTATTAAGAAATGTTGAACAATACATTCAAAGCATAGAAGGAAAGCATCAACTATCTCAATTTGCTGATCGGTTTTTACGTGAAAAAGGATTTTTAGGAAGGATGGTCGTTCAATACTTGGGGGAGAAACGAATTAGTGAAAAACTGTTACCTTCCATCTTGCAAGTCCTGCAATCCGGCGAACTGGAGGAAACAGTAGATCGCCTACTAACAAAAGAATGGCAGCAAATAAAGCAATATGATCTACAAACGATTCAAGAAAAGATATTCCCGCATTTTGATGAAAAACAGGTCGCCCAAAAGATCGTCGAGGCCATCGATGTGAATAAACAGATTAATCGTCCACTTTCGGACATCCTTGATCCTTATGGGGAACGTATTGAAAAAGCAGTTATTCCTCAAATCGCAAAGCAAACGATTGATTCTTTAGCGACACGGTTGCCACGTATGATGAAACATCTGAATTTGGCTGGACTTGTTGAAAATGAAGTGAAAAATTTTGAAATCCAAAAGCTTGAAGGCATGTTAATCGAAATTACAAAAAGAGAGTTAAAGATGATTACGTATCTCGGAGCATTATTAGGAGGTGCGATTGGTTTCTTCCAAGCCATTCTCGTGTCAATCATCGGATGATGACCTATTCCTATACAGTGAAGATGATTTTTGTTACAGTTAAAAGAGTCAAAAAAGGCATGAAAATTGAGGAGGAATCATTGTGGCAAATATTTATGATTTAGCTTATGACTTAGAAAAGGGCTTGAGAAACAGCCAGGAATTTCAACAGTTGAAAGAAGCGTATGATAAAGTAATGAACGATCCATCCGCTAAGCAAATGTTCGATAACTTCCGCGAAACTCAATTAGACTTGCAACAAAAGCAAATGCAAGGTGAAGAAATTTCAGAAGAAGAAGTTGAAAAAGCGAGACAAGTCGTTGAGCTAGTTCAACAAAATGAAGATATTAACAAATTGATGGAAGAAGAACAGCGTTTGAACACAGTTATTTCTGACATCAGCCAAATTATTACGAAACCATTAGAAGAGCTTTACGGTTCAGACAATAATGATGTTCAGTAAACGAAAAAGACCCCAAGCGATATGAAAACGTTTGAGGTCTTTTTTATAATGAATGACGTTGTGTCGCATTAACGGTGAAACAACAAAAGGCGTCCATCAGGTGATACGAGACGATGAGTAATATCAGCATGTCCGCTTTCACTTAATTTTTCCTTCCCCATGGTCGTTGCCGCTTCATCATTTTCCGCTTCAAATGATTCATTTAATAACGCTTCTCCAGTCTTCGAATAGACAGTCAAAAAATATGTTTTCATGTCATTTTCCCTCCACTTGTGTACCCATTTACTTTTAACTATATGGATTTTTGATCATTTTGTAAATAGTGAATACTTATTCACTAATAACCGAACGTGCATTCGTGTTATTTTTCTGCTAAAATGGAAATAAGAAAATGAGGAGGTTATCTGATGAAACCAACCATTCGTTTTATTCATGCTGCAGATTTGCATCTAGACAGTCCTTATGTCGGTATGCAACACTTGCCTGAATCTATTTTTAAAGACGTCAAAGAAAGTACATTGTTGGCATATAACCGTTTAATCGAATTAGCTATAGAAGAAAAGGTCGATTTTGTTTTATTTGTTGGAGATTTATTTGATCAGCAATCGACTTCGATCAAATCAGTCATTACGTTAAAAAGAGGCCTAGAGAAATTGAAAGAGCATAGTATTTCTGCTTATATCAGTTATGGAAATCATGACTTCGGTATGGGCGATAAGGTTGATTTAACATTTCCAGATAATACATACGTTTTTCAGTCAGAAGAGATACAACGATATCCGTTTCATAAAAACGGCGAAGAAGTCGCGCAAATTTACGGCTTCAGCTACGAAAAACGAGCGGTCAAAAAGAAAATGGTTCGTGAATTCAACTTCGATCGTCCGGATGTATATCAAATTGGAACGTTACATGGAAGCATTCAATCCAATACAGATCACGATGTTTATGCGCCTTTCCAATTAGAAGACTTTGAAAAGCACGAAGCCGATTATTGGGCGCTTGGCCATATCCATAAGCGTGAAATTCTTTCGGAAAATCCATACATCATTTATCCGGGTAATATTCAAGGTCGGCATATTAATGAACCAGGCGAAAAGGGTTGTTATATAGTCGAGATGAGTCCACATCAAACTGAGGTTGAATTTCATGCGTTACAAGAAATCATCTTTGAACAACGAACAATAAATAATTCCGAAGCAAACAACTTAGAAGAGCTAACAGAAGAGCTATTTCGTATGAAGGAAAGCTGGCGAAACTCTTCTCATAAATATATTATTCGACTTCATTTACATTTACCGGAAACATTCACATCCACCGTTGAGCAGTCACAAATTGATGAATTGCTTGAGCTACTGAATGAACAAGAAGATACGGAAAGGGATTGGGTTTGGATCCAAACCATTTATTGGTCAGTTGATTGGAATTATGATCGAGATGAAATGAAAGCGTCTAGTCAATTTATTGGTGAAGTATTACAAGCAATAGACGATGATGAAGACCCTATTCGACATTTAGAAATGTTAGCGAACAATCGGGTTGTCAAAAAACATGTAGAGCCGTTTACGAAAGAAACTTTGGATGAGATGAAAGCAGAGGCGGAGCAAATGATTGTAAAAGAACTCATTAAAGATGGTGAATCCTAATGCAAATAAACAAATTGGAAATCGTTTCTTTTGGGAAATGGAATCGAAAAACCATCCACCTACACGAAGGTATGAATATTATTTGTGGACCAAATGAATCAGGAAAAACATCGGTCCGTATGTTCGTTATGTATATATTGTTTGGCCTTGAGAAAGAGGTTCGAGAACGATTCATATCCAAATTGGATGGACAACTTGGGGGAAGAATCCACCTTGTTCACAATGGAGAAGAATGGACTATCGAACGATTTTTGCATCGTCACCGTGGCCAAGCTGTTCTCTATCGAGGTGGAGAACGTGTGACAGAGGATGAAACGAAACAATTTTATAAAGGAATGGACAGTAATTTATTTGCATCCATATTTTCTTTTCAAGCTCGTGATTTACAAGCCATCCGAGAGAAGAAAGCAGATGAAGTCGGGAAAGTGTTGTTTAATTTAGGACTAACAGGATCAGATCGAATCGTCACTTTAGAAAATAGTTTAGAGAAAAAAGCGGGAGAACTATTCAAAAAGTCAGGGCGAAAACCTTTATTGAACGTAAAAATTAGCGAGTTAAAAGAAATACTTAAAAAAATTGATGAAGTAAAAGCGGATGAAGAAGCTCATCAATTACTCAAAGAAACATTGAGGCATACTGAAGAGGAGCTTTTGACGTATGAACAAGAGCAAAAAACATTACAGGAATCTATACGTCATCATGAGAAACTCGATTCATTAAAAACCCAAATCATAAGTCACCAACGCTTATCGGAGGACTTGAAAAATGAGTCATGGATTGAAGGTTTTCCGCCAGATGCGAAAAGTAAGTATGATCAATATAAATCCGAAGAGTTAAAGTTTAAGGAACAAAAAAATATGCATTTGGCTCGTATTGAGCGATTGCAGTCGGAAAAAGAAACGCTTCAAAACCAGTCCAAGCAAGCCGAATATCCTTTGTCGATTGATTCAATTGAGAAGTTAGTTGGTGAATCAAAGCAGCTTGAACATTCGTTAACAGAGCTCGATGAAAATTTACGTAAAGAATACGAGCAGTTCAATCGATATATGAATCAAGCAGGATTATCTTATAGTCCTGATGAAGTAATCCGTATAGATAGTAATGATTACACCGGCGAAATGTGGAAAGATTTAGCTAAAGAACAAGAAGAATTAACCGGGAAACTAGCGGATCAACAGCTTAAGAAGCGAACATATGAAGAAGAAGTGACAGAATTAGAAGGGCTTTTAAATAGCACTACGAAAAAACAATTACCACGTGATGAAAAAATTGATTTAGAGCAACAACGAGATGCACTGAAAGCAAACCAATCTGCAAGTGAATGGAAAAAACAGCTCGAAGAAGAAAAGAAAAAACAATCAAGCGAATTGGAAGCCAGCAAGCAATTGTTTAAGAAAGTGACTTGGGGGGTTCCAGTTGTCACTGGAATATTGCTCGTACTCTTTTTAGCATTTTTATTCGAAGGTAATAACAGTGACTGGTTTATTGTCGTTGTATTGTTTAGTATCGGTGTAGTAGGTGGTTTAGTCGGTTTCAATCAATCAAAGAAAACAACTACTAGATTAAAGCAACTGCAAGAAGACCAAAGTGACGTGTCGAATCAAACGGATCCAGAACAATTGAAAAACATCGAACTTACACTTATTGATCAAGATGAGATCGCAAAAAAGGCAAATCAATTGGAAACGAAATTGGAATACGCTAAAAATAATCTAAAGGAATCGATGATTGAACAAGATTATTTGAACCATCGAATGGAACAATTAGAGAAAAAACGTGATGAGGAAATGAATCGATTTCCATTTTTATCGTCAACAAATATTTCGTTTTGGCCAAGTCTTTACCAAACCATTACTCAAGCAAAAGAACTAGCGGAGTTAATAAAAAAACTAGAAGAGAAGAAGCAAGACCAGGAAGCTCAATTAAATGAAAATCGTAAAGTTGCTCAATCCGTTCTTGTCCTATATGAATCGCAATCAGATGAGCGTTCCATCTGGGAACAGGTGCAAAATCATCTTACACGTGAAAAAGATAACGAAAAAACACTTGAGCGAATTCATAACGATCTCTTAGAATTGCAACAGGAATTAAAGGATTTGCATGCACGCTTTGAACCACATGCTGATGAATGGAAAACCTTATTAGAACGGGCTAATGCCGAAGATGAGGCTACATTCATTCAGAGCGTCACACAACATCAAGAATATATGAACAAACTACAAAAAAGAGAAGAAGCTTATGAATTTGTTTATCAAACTTTTTCTGAACAAACGGATAAGATTTTACGAACCGACCATGCATGGGATAAAATTGAAGAAGATTTACGGTATGAGTCGATGCGCTTGGAAGAAATCCGTGATATAATCAACGAGTTATTAAATCGACGAGCGGAATTAACGGCGCAAATCAAGCAATTAGAAGAAGATGGTGAGTTATCTGATTTAATCCATCAAAAATCTATGCTTGTGGAAGAAATAAGAAGACGCTCGAAAGAATGGGCTACCTATCGGCTGGCTTACAGCTATTTAAAAGAAACAAAAGATCGTTATCAAAATGTTTATTTTCCGGGAATCATGAAAGATACGAGTGACAACTTCTCTGTACTCACTGGAAACAAATATGTAGAAGTACAGTTTTCATCAGAGTCAGAAACGATTAATGTTTGTGACCATGATGGCGAATGGTATCAAGTAGGTCAATTATCTGAAGGCACGGCAGACCAGTTATATATTGCTTTGCGACTTGCATTGAGTAAAGCATTACATGCATCAACATCTTTGCCTTTCTTATTGGATGATGCTTTCGTAAATTTTGACCAACAAAGAAAACAACATATGTTTTCACTTCTGGAAAAACAGTCATTAGAACATCAAATCATTTACTTTACGTGTGAAGCAAATGATTCAAACGAAAAAATCGAAGCGAACCGTATTGACTTGACGGCTCAAGAACGAAGTCAGAATGGGCATGTAGAATTGCTCACATAAGGTTTAGAAGTGAAGGTCGGGAGGGTGTACGTTGACAGATGATCGCCAAACCAATCAAGATTGGAACAATTATGAAGAGCTCATTGAACGATATATCCAAGTTATTGCTAAAAACATGAATTTATATGGAATTACACCGTCTGTCGGTCGATTGTATGGAACCTTGTATTTTGCGGATGAGCCGATGACGCTTGATCAAATGAGAGATGCGCTATTAATGAGTAAAACGAGTATGTCAACGGGTGTGAAGGCATTAGCAGATATGAAAATGGTCACACCGACTTTTCGTAAAGGCATTCGCAAAGATCTCTATCAGACTGAAAAAGATTGGTATAAATCATTTACTTCCTTATTTACGACAAAATGGCGTAGGCAAACTGAAAACAACCTTGAAGAAGCAGAAGAAACGATACGGCAGTTGGAAGATCTTCAAGAAAAAACGACTGACCCAACATTAAAAGAAAAGATTCAGTCAGACATTCAAAAGCTAGAGTACTCGTATGAATATTATGAGTGGCTCATTCGCTTAGTCCGTGTCGTGGAAACAGGTGAAATTTTTGACTATGTGCCAAGAAAACCGAGAAAGTAAGTGATGCAAAAGGGGGATGAATACTTGAAACGAGGGATTATTGAATTTGATGTCGGGGAACTATTTGAAGGTTATCTACTGATTAAAACGGTAGACCGAGGTGTTACTTCAGGCGGAAAACCTTTTTTAACGATTATCTTTAGAGATCAATCAGGTGAAATGGATGCGAAGCTGTGGGATATCACGAAAGAAGACGAGCAAATGTATATTCCTGAATCGATTGTTCATCTGCAAGGGGAGATTCGTCAATTTCGCGGGAAATCTCAAATAAATATTCGTCAAATTCGCTTAACGAATGAAACAGATCAAGTTCGTCTGGAAGATTTTCTTGAAAAAGCACCTGTTGAAATCGATGAACTAAAGTCATATCTTACACAGACCATTTTTGAGATGAGTAATCCGAATATACAGCGTATTGTTAGACAAATCGTTAAAAAGTATCAAGACCAATTATTTGTGTTTCCTGCAGCTACAAAAAACCATCACGAATACACATCTGGTTTAGCTCATCATATCGTCTCAATGCTGAAAGTAGCTAAGCAACTAAAACAGCTGTACCCAGAGATTAATATTGATTTATTGTACGCAGGAATTATTTTGCATGATATTGGTAAGGTCAAGGAGTTATCAAACCCAATTTCACCTTCATATACGCTTGAAGGGAAACTTCTTGGCCATATAACGATTATGGTTGATGAAATTACTGCGACAGCTAGTGAATTAGGAATTGAAGGGGAAGAAGTGTTAATGCTTCAGCATATGGTGTTAAGTCATCATGGAAAATCCGAATGGGGTTCTCCGAAGCCACCACTTATTCGCGAAGCAGAATTACTTCATATGATTGACTTGATTGATGCAAAAATGAATATGATGAATCGGGCATTGAAACAAACAAAGCCAGGTGAGTTTACACCTAGAATATTTCCACTTGAAAATCGTTCGTTTTACCGACCGACTTTCGAGGAAAATTAATTTCGAAGTGAAACGAACTTCAGTGTTTAAACGTATAACTGCTTATATAAATCTTTTGTATATAGAATGATGATTTTGACCTTGCCTTTGAAGGCTCGTCAATTGACGAGCCTTTTTCTTTACTGAATGATGTTAGAATATTAAGAACATAGTTAATGGAGGAGATTAAATGGAAACACACCAATTTGTAAAAGACGTAAAAGACGAGATTGGAAAAGTCATTATCGGAAACGAAGATACTGTTGAATGGATATTGAATGCATTAATAAATGAAGGTCATGTACTGCTTGAAAGTGTGCCAGGAACCGGAAAAACCACCTTAGCAAAAAGCATAGCAAGAACAATAGACGGTGATTTTAATCGTATTCAGTTTACACCGGATGTTCTACCTTCAGATGTCACGGGTATTCACTTTTTTAATCCGAAAGAGCAACAATTTGAACTAAGGGTTGGTCCTGTTGTGACAAATGTTTTGCTTGCTGATGAAATCAATCGTGCAACACCGAGAACGCAATCAAGTTTACTGGAGGTCATGGAAGAAAAACAGGTCACAATCGACCGGGAGACCGTAAAAATTGAACAGCCTTTTATCGTTTTGGCAACACAAAATCCGATTGAGTCGCAACAAGGAACATTTGATTTACCAGAAGCCCAGTTGGATCGTTTCTTTATGAAGTTGGAAATGTCTTATCCAGAAGTCGAGGAAGAGCGTCGAATTATGCAAGCTCATCGGACGGAGACTGAAAGGCCTACACCGAGTCCAATATTTACAAAAGAAAATATGAAAGAGTTGAGCGAGAAAGTTCGACAAGTACATATCTCCGAAGCTGTTGAAAATTATATCCTTGATATCGTCAGAACTACTCGGGAACACCCATATATTGAGGTAGGTGCCAGTCCAAGAGGTACGATTGCTTTAATGAAAAGTGTGCAAGCTGAAGCAGCGATGCGTAATCGTTCTTATGTTACACCGAGTGATGTGAAGAAGATGGCACCGCTCGTTTTATCTCACCGAATGGTGTTGACGTTGGAAGGTGCGACCAAACATAATCAAAAAGAGATTATGGGAGAGGTATTGCAACAGGTAAATGTACCTGTTGAACATAGCGTCGAACGATGAAACAGTTTCATAAAGACATTAAAAATGACCGTTTTTATTACGGGCTAGCGATTATAGCTTCCTTTTTTATCTTTTTCAGCTTTTTCGGTATCTTTGGTATCTATTCATCGTTAATGCTCATCGGAATATTTCTCTATGTCATTTACTTCATTAATCATCTGTATGAAAAAAACATCGATCGCAAGTTAGCGCTCATTAATTTACGACAATCGATTCGACTGTATTCTGGTGAAACAGGTCAATTGGAATTTCATTTACGCCAAAATGGTTGGCTACCTATGTTCGGTGCCCGGCTAGTGATGACTTTTGATTCGAATATACAGATGGGTAATCAATCAAAATATGAATCAATGAATATATCTACAGTTGAAAAACGGTTGAACTTATTTGGCAGGGAATCAAGGAAAATCTCTATTCCTTTCACGGCGACAAAGCGAGGAATAGCAAGAGTACGGTCGCTACGTATTGAAATCCCCTCACTTTTCGGATATGGAAAAATAACGTTGACACTAAAAGAATTAGTGAAAGCAGAGATTCTTGTGTACCCTGAAATAAAAAAAGTTCATCTAAATCATAGAAGCAAACATCAAAAAATGGGAGAGTATCAAACGAACTTCTCTATTTTTGAAGACCCTATAACGAGTTATGGAACACGAGATTATGCACCAGGAGATCCACTAAATCGAATTCATTGGAAATCAACTGCCAAAAAACAAGTGTTTCAAACGAAAGTCGTGGAACGTGTCAACCAGCGTTCTTGGTTGATTCTATTAAACGTACGGACTAAGGATAGTCCAGCGTTTACGGATCGGATTGAAAATTTGATTAGTACTGTTGCATACCTTAGTCGATATGCCACAATGAAAGGTATTCCATACGAGTTACTCATTAATGTGCCTAAGCGAGGTAATGTATCGTTTTATCATGTGTCTAATGGATATGGAAGGGACCATTACGCACATTCATTGGAAGTGTTAGCACGTGTGAATACACAAGGGCTTACGGCCTCTTTTAATAGTTGTTTAGCGTACGGAAAGTCAATTGGCCGATCTCATCCTTATGTGTTTCATTTAGGTGAAGTTGAGCAAAGTTTTTTAGCTAGTTATCAAGAAATGGAGAATACAGGTACTTCTGTATACGTAATGCATGAAAGGTTTCAAACAACATGGTTTGAATCGCTTAAGAGCCATCAGGAGGTGGCCAAATGAATACAGGTATAAGTGCGGTCTACCGTTTTTTAATTGATGCTTGTCTCATCATGATGGTCATTTATTTCTTAAACGTTGACGTCGGCAGAGAAATCAATGTGTCATCATTAGTTATTTCAACGATCGTTCTTGCTTTAATATATTTTATTTTAAAGCAGTTGTTGAATGGGCGTATGTTATTATTTCACTTTGTTTTACTCGGTGTTATTTCGTTCATGATGAATGCATGGTTAGGCTTGTTGTTGTTTCATGCAACGATCATTGCCATTTTTCTTACGTGGCGGTTGGCGCTCTATTATTTCAAGCCAGACACAAATCAAGAAAAAGGAATATTAATCACAAGCGTGCTGCTTGGTTTTTTTCTTTATTTGCCTGCAATCTTTCTAGAAAATCCTGATGCTCATACAGGTCTATATTTTATTCTTGTACAATTTACAATACTAATCGGTGGAAAGATTTCTACTCGTATGATGAATGTCGAAGAACACAATCACTCTGGGAAAGCTAAGCAACTAAGCTATATATTTGGTGTTCCAAGCGGCATTTTATTGATTACCGCTGGCTTATTTTGGTTTACACCTTTCATGATCAAAGGGTTTTATTCACTATTTAGTTGGATTGCGTATCAAATAGGACTCGGTGCAACACCCTTATTTGAGTGGTTCAATCGACAACAAGCAGAAATAGAAACGACTCCAAATGGTGAGCAAGAAAACATCTCACAAGAAGAACAAAATGTTTTGGAACAAGCTCGGGAGCAAACAGAGACAATTAGCGCTGAAACAATTATGTATATCATCATTGGCGCATGCATCATTAGCGCGATTGGCATTTATTATCGACATCGGAACCGTCTAATTCGAAAGAAATCAAAAACAGCCGATGAAGAAAAAATGCAGATGGAGACGGAAAAGCTGTCATTCCGGTTTAGTGATTTAAAAGAGAACTTAAAAAGGAAAGCACCTAAAAGCGAAATTCGAAAAGCTTTCTTTGAGCTCGAGAGATGGGCAGCAAAACGTAAGCTCGGGCGATATGATGACGAGACTGTCGAACAGTGGTTACACCGGCTTCAATTGGATACAAATAGGTATGCAGATGTCATAGACTTCTATCAAACTGTCCGTTATGGAGAACAACATTTAACCGAAGATGAAAAAAGACAATACACTGACCAATTAATTGAATTAAAGAATACGCTTAAACAAAAACTGACTTAGAGAATATACTCTCTAAGTCAGTTTGTTTATCTTTATTCATCATTGGATTCCGAGTCATCTTTCTCTTCTTCAGAAACTTTCTTTTCGTTATCTTCATCAGATGATTCGTCCTCATCATCTTCTGATTCAGAATTATTGGATCCAAATAAGCCTTCATATTGATCATCAGAGACGTCAATTTTTCCTTTGTCCATCGCTTCTTTGACTTTGGAGTTATAGCTCTCAGGGTCAACTTTGCTCGCTAATAGTTGTTCGCGTAGTTGGTCTTTCATTTCATCAAATGGCTGAACTTCTGTTTCTGATTCACGAATGTCTTCTACAAGGATAACATGCCAGCCAAACTTGGATTCAACAGGTTCACTGATTACATTTTCCTCAAGACCGTACATTGCATCTTCGAAAGGCTTGACCATTTGTCCAGCTGTCGTATAGCCTAAATCTCCGCCGTTCGCTGCAGAACCGTCTTTTGAATATTCTTTGGCTAAATCTTCGAAAGACTCACCATCGTTATATTTTTTAATGATTTCTTCAGCTGTTTCTTTTTCATCGACTAAAATATGTCTCGCTTTACGTTCTTCTTGCATACGCTCATAATGTGTTTGGACTTCTTCATCGGTTACTTCAATGTCAGCAGTTGCTGCTTCGAATTCTAATTTACTGATATAAAGAGCGGAACGAAATTCTTCCTCATTTCTGTATCCTTGCTGATTAATGAACTTAGTGAACTGGGGTCCCAACTGTGTTTTGAACTCCTCAACTTCTTGTTCAAATTCTTCTTGGTCAATATCAAACTGTCCCTCTAACACGAGCTTCTTCGTCATGTTCTGTAACGTTTCTTCACCGTATTTTTCTTCTAACTCTGCATGAAATTCTTCTTTCGTAATGGATCCATACTCCGTTTCGACAACTGTGTCAGAGTCATCTGACTGACAAGCTGTCAAAAACATCGCAAATCCACCAATAGCTAGTCCTTGAAATAATTTTTTTACCAAAATAAACACTCCCTGTATGTATTGATTCTGAGGTCGTCAATGATTGTCAATAAACGACGGAAAATCATACCTAATCACAAAGATAAATATACCATAAAAATCTTTTTCTGAACATGAGTTAAATTCCGTTAATTGCCTAATCACTCATTTAATTTCTTACATAGTATAGGGTAGTTAAGCAACCAAGGAGGTGAAGTTATGTCAGGCAAAGGAGGATACTACGGCGGTGGCTTTGCGTTGATCGTCGTATTGTTTATTTTATTAATCATTGTCGGTGCCGCTTGGTTCTAAAAGAGGACGTAGACGAAAGAGACTGATCTTGGAGGCCTTCCAAGGTCAGTTTTTTACATAGTAAAACTTAATCGATGTTCTGCATGACGAATGCGCACTGGTTCGTGTGCGTATTTTGACGGCGCTAAACAGCCGCGTAATTAATTCAATGGTTTAAGCAATTTGACAATAAAAAAAGACGAGCCGTTCACCGACCCGTCTTTCACATTAAATTTTAGTAGAGATGAAATACTTCATAATAGGAAGAGAATAATAGAATCAGCATCGAGACATTAATTGTCCGGTATACTTTACTACTTTTCTCTGCTGACATTTCTGATTTGGTACAAAATTTGTGCGTCAATGAATTGAATGAATAGAAGATAAACAACGCAAATCCGATATAAAAATAAAACATTTTCTTGTACCTCCCAACTTCGGTCTAAACAATTTTAGTCTCGTACTAGTATATCAAACTCATTTTGCGACTTTTCAATAACAGATTTTTTTGGAGCCCGAAGTATTGAAAACAACGTTAACCAATCGTGTAAGGACATGCCAATGTGAATGGCTGCCATGAACAACAATATTGGATGATAAGCCGGAATATAGTAAGCAAGTATAATTAAAGGTAGTGTAATGATCAAAGTTGGTGCAATAATTGATAGAATAGATGTTTTCTTAGATAACGTTGATTCCATCTGTGCTCTCAATGAAACAATGACTTTATATTTTACTTTCCATTTTAGATGGATTGTTTTACTCGTAAATAATATAGGGGCCACATGTATTAACTTATGCATAATTGGCAACAAGAATAAACTAATCACGACAGACGCAAAAGGAGGTTCAGCCAATTGAATGTGCTGAAATACAATAGAAAACGGCATATATAAAACGATAAAGGCTAAAATGGCTGTTAGGATTGATAATAGTAGTAATCTGTTCTGACCGATTTCTTTCGTAACGTTCACTGTTTTCCAGCAAGTCATGTTAAAACCCCCATTCAAGAGAAAAGAATAATAGATTCCTTTTATATGCAATATGCATTTACCTCTCGAATAATACGCCCTATAGAAAGAAAATTCAAGCCTAATTTCATAAATTTAATATTTTCTTTTTACACGCGATAAGGAACGGTTTAAAATATCGATGTAATCCGCACCATAGAGCTCTTCAACAATTGTCTCGAGTTCTTCAAATTCCGGGAAATTTCCGCCTTCAGATCGTAGAGAAAGAGAGGCAGAAACAATTGAATTTTTTTCGGGATCCATCTCTTGCATTGTTTCGATAAATAATTCTCGTCCTTCATCGGTCAATTCAACGTATGTGCTTCTTTTATCATTCACTTTTTTTGATAATCTGACTAACCCTCTAGTCTCCAACTTTTTTGAGAAGTTAAAAGCCGTTGAAACATGCATAATACCTAGTTTTGAAACTTCAGAAATTGAAACACCATCCAAATGATAAGCGATTAGCAAAATATGATGCTCATTGATGTTCAAATTGTACGGCTTGATCCACTCTTGCCAATCTTTCTCAACACGCTTCCAAATTGCTTTCGTCAATTGCGCCATTTTATGGGCGTAAATTAAAGATTCTTGTAAAGAATAGGATTCATTTTTCACGCTGACTACTCCTTCGAAAAATAAATGAATGATAAAATCTCAGCAAATGGGGAACAAAGACAGCTTTATCGAGTAAAACCGTAAGTGACTACTTCTTTCAATATAGTAACATACTATAAATAAGCATTGTATAAGAATGGTTGTGTAAAAGAGGTTTATAGTAAGAAATTTTCGGGTATTGTTAAGATGAAGATTTTTTAATATGTTATATACAAAGGAATGAAACTAGGGTCTTCATGTAGCAAAAAGACTATCCTAGTCGTTGTAGAATAGTCATTCAGTCTTGTGCTGATTTAATTGTTTAAATACTTCTTCGAGTGACTTGTGAAATAAAATGGCCTCATGGATTTTTTCTTCAATAAAAGCCCGCTCCTCAGAATTACTTAAATCCTGCAGTTTGTTTTCAATAAAATTCAGATTGTTTTTTTGTTGTTCAATCGCATCAAGCCATCTACGCACATATGCTTTCATGAATTTATAGTAAAGATCTTTTTTAGCTTTATATAAATCTTTTCGCTCGCCTTTTTTCCAGACTCTCTCAATCAAATTAAAATCGAGTAATGTTCGAGTTGCATTGCTCATTGCTGTTTTGCTTTTACCTAAAGCTTCTTTCATTTCATCTAAGTTCATTGGACGATCACTTAAGTACAGAGTGACAAATAATTGTGATTCAGAGGGGTTCAAAGCAAACATTTCTAATGTTTTAGAGAATTCCGATATGACTTCATTATGAATGTCAGTAAGTTGTTCAGTATAGTTTTCCATCGTCATAGTTAATGACCTCCTGGCTCTGCTAATATTCACCATACTAAATTATTACAAAAATTAAAAACAGCAATGTTGGGAGTAAAAAAGAGTTATGTAACGTATTTTAAAGTATTTCCTTTGGTAAGTTCGTACAGTTTAAACTGTATGGAAATAATGGACTGATACGACTGTATTTAGACGTTGAAGTTTTAAAAGCTTACCTCTATAGTATAAAGAGTGTCGTATTACAGATCGGTTACAAATTAGTCCATAAGTAATACATTAAAATTTGAACAAGAGAAAATAAGAGAGGTGAGAGAATTGCCTGTTATTGAAGTAGATAATTTATCGAAAATATTTGGAAAGCGATCAAAAGAAGCTTTATCTTTATTGGATGAAGGTCTTTCCAAAGAGGAAATTTTAAAGAAAACAGGCTGTACGGTAGGTGTAAACCGTGCGAAATTCCAGGTGGAAGCTGGAGAAGTATTTGTTATCATGGGACTTTCAGGGAGTGGTAAATCAACGCTCGTTCGTTTATTGAATCGCTTGATTAATCCAACTGCCGGAGATGTCTACGTTCATGACGATAACCTGTCAACTATGAACAAAGAACAATTGCGTCGTGTGCGTCGTGAAAAAATGAGTATGGTATTCCAGAAATTTGGTCTGTTCCCATTCCGTACTGTACTTGAAAACACTGTGTTTGGTATGGAAGTTCAAGGCATGGATAAAGAAGAACGTGAGAAGAAAGCGACAGATGCACTTGAACTTGTTGGACTTGGCAGCTTTGCCCATCAGTATCCAAGCCAACTATCCGGTGGTATGCAACAACGTGTTGGTCTAGCTAGAGCTCTAGCGAATGACCCGGAAATCTTGCTTATGGACGAAGCGTTTTCCGCTTTGGACCCATTAATTCGTAAAGACATGCAAGATGAGCTTATGGACCTACAAGAAAAGATGCAGAAGACGATTATCTTTATCACCCACGATTTAGATGAAGCGTTACGTATTGGTGACCGAATTGCATTAATGAAAGACGGTTCCATTGTTCAGATTGGAACGCCGGAAGAAATCTTGATGAATCCAGCGAATGATTACGTAGAAAAATTCGTTGAAGATGTTGACCGTTCGAAAGTTTTAACGGCTGAAAATATTATGATGCGTCCAGAAACGGTTGATTTTGATAAGCATGGACCACGCGTTGCGTTAGAAAGAATGCGTGAGCAAGGACTTTCCAGCATTTATGTCATTGACCGAACCCGTCAATTAAAAGGGTATGTCAATGCGGATGATGTATTGGAAGCTAGAAACAATCAAGTGACAAGTCTAAAAGAGATTATTAAAGATGATATGCCAACGGTTGAAATGGAAACCCCAGTTCAGGAAATTTTTGATATTATTCATGATGCTCCTGTACCTGTTGCGGTTACAGAAGAAGGCAAGCTACGTGGAATTATCGTACGTGGAACACTAATTGCCGCCTTGGCAAATGTGAACGGAAATGGGGTGGAAGACAATGCTTGATTTTATTCCAAGTCTTCCAATTGCTTCATGGGTAGATGATGCTGTTAAATGGGTGACCAATACATTTGAATTCTTTTTCGATCCTGTTAAAGATCAATTCGGATGGTTATTGGATACGACAGCAGAATATTTATCCATGATTCCGCCAATTGTGATCATACTTCTAGTTGCTGTATTGGCATTTTTCATGAGTGGGAAAAAGTTTGGATTAGCAGCATTTACAATTATTGGATTGCTGTTTATTGAAAACCAAGAACTGTGGAGCGAGCTAATGTATACATTCACATTAGTGTTCTACTCTAGTTTATTAGCAGTGGTTATTGGTATCCCAGTCGGAATACTGATGTCTAAAAGTAATACGGCTGAAAGTATTATTCGTCCGATATTGGACTTTATGCAGACGATGCCTGCATTCGTTTATTTGATTCCAGCAGTAGCGTTCTTTGGAATTGGAATGGTACCTGGTGTATTTGCTTCGTTTATTTTCGCAACACCACCAGTTGTCCGTTTTACCAACTTGGGAATCCGCCAAGTTTCAACAGAGTTGGTTGAGGCATCAGATGCTTTTGGTGCAACAGGTCAGCAAAAGCTATTTAAAGTAGAACTACCAATGGCAAAACCTACCATTATGGCAGGTGTCAACCAAACGATTATGCTTTCATTGTCAATGGTCGTAATCGCATCAATGATCGGTGCATCAGGACTAGGAAGAAACGTACTATCTGCACTTCAGCGTGCGGAAGCAGGTGCTGGTTTCGTAGCCGGCTTTGCGATTGTTATTTTAGCGATTATTATTGACCGTTTGACACAAAACTTGAATAAACCGAATCAGTAATGAACATGATTTTTAGTAAACTTTGTTTTAAAGAAGGGATTTACTTTCTCATCTTGGGAAAGATCCAATATATTTATTATTAGTAAAGGGGAGTATTTATATGTTTAAAAACGTTGGAAAACGTTTTGCGTTTATCGCTGTTTTAGCATTGACGCTTATCGTCGCAGCGTGTGGCGGCTCAGATGGTGATAGCGAATCATCTGGAGATAACGGAGAATCAGAAGGTTCAAACGTAGGCGACGGTAAATCAATCGAGCTCGTTTATGTTGAGTGGGATACAGAAATCGCTTCTACACATGTTGTAGGTAAAGTGTTGGAGGATTTAGGTTATGATGTAACACTAACTCCACTCGATAACGCTGTTATGTGGCAATCTGTTGCAAACGGTGAATCTGATGCAATGGTAGCAGCTTGGTTACCAGGTACTCACGGTGATCTTTTTGAAGAGTATAAAGATCAGGTAGAAGATTTAGGTGCGAACTTTGAAGGAGCTAAAATCGGTGCAGTAGCTCCATCATACTTGGAAATTGACAGCCTTGAGCAGCTACCTGAAATTGCTGACCAAGTAGATTCTACAGTTACAGGAATTGAACCTGGAGCAGGTGTTGTTCAAGCGTCTGAAGAAGCAGTTGTAGAATATGGCGGAGACGATTGGGAAGTACAAACGTCTTCAAGCGGTGCAATGGCAACAGCTCTTGGAGAAGCAATTAGCAATGAAGAGCCAATTATTGTAACTGGTTGGTCTCCTCACTGGAAATTTGCTGAATATGACTTGAAATACCTTGAAGATCCAAAAGAAATCTATGGTGGTGCTGAAGAAATTAAAACAATGGCACGCCAAGGACTTGAAGAAGACCTACCTAACGCTTATAAAGTGCTAGATAACTTCTCTTGGAACGAAGAGCAGTTCAACAGCATCATGCTTGAAATCCATAATGGTACAGATCCTGCAGAAGCAGCAGCAACTTTTGTAGAAGAAAACCAAGATCTTGTTGATGAGTGGACTGCAGACGTCGAGTAATCGATTGTCTTATGGAGAAACACGCATACTGGCATAGTGCTAGTATGCGTGTTTTTTAAAAAACATAGCTATCAGTTAAGCATACAAAAAAGCCTCGACCTTTTGTGTTCAACACGGGTCGAGGCTTTACATAATCTTTCATGATTCCATTATCCTTTTGTATGATTTGATGAACTGTTCATTTTTTCTTCCAGCTCTTTAATACTCTCTTCAATTTGCATTAAATGATTTTGTAAGCTTTCTTGATGGGGTTCGATGGTGTCTTTCCAACTTTCCACAGAAACTTTTATATCTTGGGAAAGGTCTTTCATCAACGCAGCACCTTCACGAGAAGTTTTTGTGATTTGCTCTTTCAATCTTTTACCGTCTTCTTGTAATTGATTTGCTAAATCTTTCAGTCGGGTACTTTGGTCTTTTACTTTCCCCCGAAACTCCTCACCAGAATTCGGAGCGGTTAATAATGAGATCGAAGCGCCAACAACACTACCGACCACAACACCAAATACAAGCGATTTTCCGTTTACCATATTATCTAACCCCTTTCTTTTCTCATTGTCATTATATCATTTTTCCCTATGTTGATTCGAAATAATCCTCAAGTTGTTCTGTAATGGTATCTTAAAAAAACTGTTTTTCCCATGACTAAAAATGGCTACCAAGTTGAAACCAACTTGGTAGTCATTTTGCATATCATGTGTAATTTATAACGCCGAAGAAATCTTTTCTGCAAGCTGCTGTAGTTTTTCTGGTGTATAGTCATCACTATGCTGTTCCCAACTGACCTTTAAGCCGTCGTTTTCGTCAAACCGAGGTAAAAAGTGCAAATGAAAATGGAATACACTTTGATCAGCGAAAGAACCATTGTTGTTTACTAAATTCATGCCTTTCGGATTAAATGCTTCCTTAATGCCATTCGCAATCTTTGGTGCAACTTTAAATAATTCGGAGGCTGTTTTTTCATCCATTTCATAAATGTTTTCATAATGCTTTTTTGGAATTAATAAGACATGACCTTCCGTAACTTGTCCGATATCCATGAAAGCATAAACGTTCTCATCTTCATAAACTTTTGCTGATGGTAGTTCGCCATCAATGATTTTACAAAAAATACAGTCAGACATGAAACTCCTCCTTATTAATCATCTAATTTAATTGTAGCGTAACTCAATGTCGAATGACAGGAGAAAAACACATATTTATCAAAAGTGTTTTATTTTTTGTTATGATAGTAAAAGATAGCTTGTGCGAAGAAGTGAGGGATCTAGTTGGAAGAATTATTGCGGATTGAAAACTTGGTCGGTGGTTACACAAGAGACGATGTATTGCACGGTCTGACCTTTCATGTGAAAAAGGGTGAAGTTGTTGGGTTAATTGGCTTGAATGGTGCAGGAAAAAGTACCACCATTAAACACATTATTGGTTTGATGACACCTAAACAAGGCAGCATCGAAATAAATGGAAAAACAATTCATGATGATTTGGAAACGTATCGACGAGAGTTCGCCTACATACCTGAGATGCCGATGCTTTACGAAGAATTGACATTGGATGAGCACTTGCATTTAACAGGAATGGCTTACGGGTTAGATAAGAAAACATATGATGAGCGCGTTGGTTTCTTATTAAAGGAATTTCGCTTAGAGTCTAAGCGGAATTGGTTTCCGGTCCACTTTTCAAAAGGTATGCGTCAAAAAGTGATGATTATGTGCGCTTTTTTAGTCAAACCTTCGCTTTATATTGTGGATGAGCCATTTGTCGGTTTGGATCCTTTAGGAATTCAGTCTTACTTAGACACAATGAATGAAATGAAGGAGCAGGGAGCGGGTGTCTTGATGTCGACACATATATTGGCAACCGCTGAGCGTTATTGCGACCGTTTCATTATCTTGCACGATGGGAAAATCCGTGCAAAAGGTACGCTACGAGAATTGCAAGATGAGTTTAAGATGCCAGGTGCTAGTTTGGACGATCTCTATGTACGTTTAACGAGAGACGAGGGATAAGATGAACACCAATCAGTTATGGAAGGATCGATTCAATCAACATATAAAAATGCTTAGCCGTTATCTGAAGCTCATGTTCAATGACCATTTAGCTTTTGCGCTAATTTTCTTTGTCGCCGCGTTTGCTTACTTTTATCAACAATGGTTACAAACGGTTCCACAAAACTTTCCAGTCGAATGGATGGCGGCTATTATATTTGGTTTCCTCGTTACATTTAGTTCCGTCCGTACGTTTTTGAAACAAGCGGATGAAGTGTTTTTATTGCCAATTGAAGATGCGATGAAACCATATATGAGAAATGCTTTTATTTATAGTTTGATCATCCAAGGTTATTGGTTAGCTCTCTTTTTATTTGCCTTAACGCCACTAATGATGACAGTCAAGGAAGATATATCAATTGGCCATGTACTAGGATTATTTGCATTTCTTGTCGTTTTAAAGATAGGCAACTTACTAGCAACCTGGTTTGCCCAAAAAACGCGGGATAACTCTTATCACTATGTTGATTACGGCGTACGTTTGGTGGTCAATACATTGTTTGTGTTTTTTGTTGTATCTGAGGTTTGGACGTTAGCGGCCCTGGCGGCAATTGTGTTTATAGGGATTATGTTCGTTCACTATACACAAGTCAATGTGAGAAATAGCTTCCCTTGGGACTTATTGATTGAGAGAGAGGAAGAAAAGCTTCAATTTTTCTATCGGATGGCTAATCTCTCAACGGATGTACCGAATTTAAAACAGAAGCCGAAGAAGCGTCATTGGCTCGTTCGTCAAGTCACGAGTACACTATCTTTCAAACAAGAGCAAAGTTTCTTCTATTTGTATAGCATTACCTTTTTAAGAAGCCGTGATTATTTTGGCATGTACTTTCGTTTAATTCTTTTATCTATCTTTTTCGTGTACTGGATTCCATTGTTCTGGGGAAAAGTTTTCTTTAGTCTTTTATTGTTATTCGTCAGTGGATTTCAGTTCATAACGATTTATCATCATCATAAAGGGTTGGATTGGATTAAGTTGTATCCAGTACCTGAATCTGTGCGAAAAAAAGCAATCCATCAAATGATTTTATTGTTAATGATCATTCAAATTTTAGTGGTATTCCCTGTCTATATTTGGTTTGGGAACCTTGGTAATGCATTGATTTTTACGAGTTTGGCTATCGTATTAACGATTTTGTTTGAGACCTTTTATTTAAAAAATCGAATGAATCGAATGAGTGATTCTTAAATGAAACTGCAAACGTGTCGTCAGAGGATGGCCGTTTGCGGTTTTTTGATTTCTGACCGATGCGTGCTAATTTTTGTTCTGCATCTTCTCTTTTGAAAAATTTAATTGGTGGAACCTCTATCCAGTTTGTCCGCCCATGATTTGGGGAAGGCAATTAAACAACTTAGAGATTTAGCAAATTTTCTCGTTGGGGGTTCATCGATGAATAAAAAGACAAAATCTTTCAGGGATCGCTTGAAAGAAAAAGCGAAAGCAATAGGACCAGGAGCGCTCATTGCAGCATCTTTTATAGGTCCTGGGACTGTTTCAACAGCGACTGAAGCAGGAGCTTCCTTTGGTTTTGCATTAATCTGGGCAATTGTATTTTCAATAATTACAACGATATTCTTACAAGAGATGGCTGCCCGACTCGGTGTTGTTACAGGGCACGGTCTTGGAGAAGCCATACGCGATCAATTTGAGAAACCAATACTTAAATACAGCATGGTTATCGTAATAAGTTTTTCTATCGGTGTCGGCTGTGCAGCTTACTTAGCAGGTGATCTGACGGGTGGTGCGTTAGGCATCTCGATGATGACCGGAATTCCTCAAAATTATATTGCGCCTGTGATTGGCGTCATTATTTTAATACTTGGTTTGACTGGTAGTTATAAGCGTTTTGAAAAAATATTAATTTCGCTGATTGCCATCATGAGTGTGACTTTCTTGACGACAATGATTGTCATCCAACCGAATCTGTCAGAAGTGTTTCAAGGGGCGTTTGTTCCATCCATCCCATCTGGGTCGATTGTGGTGATTGTGGCTTTAATTGGTACGACGGTTGTGCCTTATAATCTTTTCATGCACGCTTCTAGTGCGAAGGAAAAATGGGGAAGTCCTGCCGACTTAAAAAAAGCCAGATGGGACATTATATTAACGATCACCATCGGAGGTTTAATTACGATTGCGATTATGGTTACAGCCGGTGCAATCATCCGAGGTACAGAAAAAGCCGGAATTGAAGCATTAGCGTTGGCTTTAGAGCCATCTCTCGGTGGCTGGGCCAGTGTTTTCATAAGCATTGGAATGCTGGCTGCAGGTTTTTCTTCTGCAATGGCTTCTCCACTTGGAGCCGCTTATACGATTGGTGGCTTGACGAAATGGGGGACAAGCTTTGATCGTTGGCAGTTCAAAGCAATATTTTGTGTCGTAATTAGTATTGGGATTATCACTTCAGCTATCGGATTTGAACCGATGCAATTGATACTTACTGCACAAGCTTTAAATGGTTTAATTTTACCGATTATCGCAATTTCGCTTCTCATTGTGATGAATAACAAAAACGTTATGGGTAAGTACGTCAACTCGTTAAAGTTAAATCTGATTGGTGGAGTAATTGTCGTCATCGTCAGTGGACTAGGAATTTACAGTTTGGTTGATGCAGTATCATCATTTATGGATGCTGTTTAATGAACACACTCAACAAATAACTGAAAATGCACACTTACAGAACGATGTAGGTGTGCATTTTTTTATGCAAAACATTTTGATCCTTTAATGCGTTCTTATACGGAAGTTCACAAACTGACCGTTTAGTGATAAAATCGTCAAGGTTTCGTAAAAAGGGAGCAGGATAGAAATGATCGAGCGAAAAAGAAGAACAACCTCAAAAAATTATTTAGAACAAATTATTTATGTCATTATAGGTTCACTTATCGTCTCATTTGCTTATAATGGTTTTTTATTGCCGAACTATATTGCTGCTGGTGGCGTTAGTGGAATCAGTACAATTACAGAAGCGCTATTTGATTTAGAACCCGCTTATGTAATTTGGGGCATTAATATTCCGATTCTTATCACTTCCTATTTTTTATTGGGAAGAGCCGCTACATTCCGTTCAATCGTTGGCTCATTGGTACTGCCTTTTTTCGTATTTTTGTCTAGAAATATTGAGCCATTTACAACAGATCCACTTTTAGCAGGCCTTTTTGGGGGGTTAGGTGTTGGTATTGGTTTAGGTATTGTGTTTTTAGGTGATGCATCGACGGGGGGAACATCGTTGATTGCTCAGTTCATTCACAAATATACGAACCTATCACTTGGTGCAAGTCTAGCAATCATTGATGGGTTAATTGTCATTACAGCTATGATCGTATTTGATATTGAACTCGGTTTATATGCATTGATTGGACTTTACTTAACGAGCAAGTCTATTGATCTTATTCAAACAGGCTTTAGCCGGTCGAAGGCTACATTTATTATTTCCGATGAATATTTGGATGTTCAAGAAGCGATTTACACGCGTGTTGATCGTGGAGTGACACGAATCACTGCACAAGGTGGTTTTACGGAGGATCATCGACCGATTTTAATGTGTGTCGTGAATCATAATGAAATTGCTGCGTTAAAGCGTACGATTAAAGCTGTTGACCCAAAAGCTTTTGTCATTGTAATGGATTCTTCAGAAGTATTAGGTCAAGGATTTCAAGTTGAATAATGGATAAGTAGAAAAATAGACGCGGACAAAGATCAGAAATCTTCGTTCGCGTCTATTTTAATAGTAAGGTTTACTTTTCTTGTGCTTTCCGATAACCATGCAATAAAGCCTTTGCTGCTATAGGTAATGCTCTTTCATCAATATCGAATTTTGGATGATGATGTGGGTAAGGTTCACGGCCTTCAATTTTTGCTCCAGTAAAGAAATATGCACCAGGGCGCTCTTGTAAGAAATAGGCAAAGTCTTCGCCGCCCATTACGGGAATAATTTCATATGATTCTTTAACACCAGGTATTTCAGTGCCGTCTTCAATATAATAATTAGCCTCATCGATATGATTAATGACAGGTGGATAGCCTTTTACATAATCCAGTTCATAATCGGCACCATAGCTTAGCGTAATCCCTTTTAAAATGGCATGCATTTCTTCAATAACCTGTGTTTGAACATCCTCATCTAAATACCGAACCGTTCCAGTTAGACGTGCGGAGTCTGCAATCACATTAAAGGTCGAACCCGCGTGAACTTCACCGAGTGTGAGAACAGCTGGTTTTAACGGATCGATTCGCCGACTGACGATTTGTTGCAATTCGACGATTGCTTGGCCAGCCATGACAATTGCATCTTTCGTTTGATGCGGCATCGCACCGTGTCCACCTCTACCTTTGATGGTAATTTCAAATCGATCGGCTCCAGCCATGAAAACACTTTTCGAAGATTCAATTGCATGAACGGGTGTTGTTGCCCAAAGATGAGTGCCAAATATTGCGTCTACACCATCAAGTGCACCGTCTTCAATCATTGGTTTTGCTCCACCTGGTTCTAATTCTTCAGCAGGTTGATGAATCAGTACTAATTTCCCTGGCAGTTCCTCTTGAAAAGGAAGAACAGCTTCTGCAACCGCCAGTAATGTTGCCGTGTGACCATCATGCCCGCAAGCGTGCATCACGCCGTCACGTTTAGATTTGTAAGGTACATCATTCTCTTCTTGAATCGGCAATGCATCAAAGTCTGCTCTTAAAGCGATGTTTTTACCTGGTTGCCCACCTTGAATGGTTCCGATTATTCCATATCCACCGACATTTTTTCGATAAGGAATACCAAGCTTGTCATAACGTTCAGCAATAAATGCGGCCGTTTCTTTTTCTTCAAAAGATAACTCAGGATGTTGATGTAAATAACGACGATCTTCCACCATTTGTTCTGTTAACTGATCAATCTTTTCATAAACCTGACTCCACACATCAATCACTCCCAACAAACTATTTATAGATAGTATATCAGACGAAAGGAGAACTTAGAAAAGGATTTTTTATAAGAGTGGTCGTAATTGATATGTAAGTGGATAGTTTGAGATTATGGTTTTGTTAAACTCCGTTGTTGATAACTAAATATCGGTTTCTCCACGAAATACCGGCAGCTTCGCTCGATTTTTCAGCGGCATTCCTCGGTTTTTCGACGGCCTGCTCTATGTATAGAACGTCTACAGTTTTAGCCAAACATTTTGCCGTAGTCATATAAATAACCCCATACGTGATTACTACCACGCACGGGGCTTAACAGTTCTCATTTATTGAAAAAAATTAACTAAGTCGAGGATCATCCAGTAATCGTTGCATTTCTTCTTTGTGACCTGTTTCATCGGCAATGAAATCTTCCAGCGTGACAACCAATTCTGTGTACCCTAGTTCTTCTGCCTGCTTTTTACGTTCTTCATAGCGGTTGATTGTATCGATTTCATTTTGTAATGCTTCTTCAAGCATTTCTTTTACATCAGTTAATTGCTTCACTTTAGCCGGTGTTGTCGTCGGTGTGCCACCAAGCGTCTTAATTTTTTCAGATAAATATAATGCGTGCCCGATCTCATCAGTGCTTTCTTCTTGGAAAAAAGGCTTTAAAACTTGTCGGTACATACCAGAAACAACTGCCGCATTATACGTATACATAATGACTGCAGCATATTCGTGTGCTAAATCATCATTCAATCCGTTGATTAATTTTTGTACATTTTCATCCAAAGAGATCATCCTTTCTGGAAAAATTGTTCTATCATTTATATACCCTTTGGAATTTGTATTAAACAATGACTCAGTCTCAAGGCGGAGAGGGAAACAACCTGCAGCATGTAGCTACCTTATAATTTTTCTTGTAATATGAAGATAATTAAATTTTCAACTATTCAAATATTAACTGAGCAGCTATAATCAAATCATAAGTAGGTGGAAAAATGTATACATTCTTTAAGTGGATGTTTTCTTTATTATTAATATTTATTGGCGTAGCTTTAGTACTGCGAAATCTCGACATTATTTCCTTGGAAATATTCGACGAAATTTGGGGTGCATGGCCATTGCTCGTCGTATTATTCGGAATGATTTCCTTCATTCATTCATTTCAGCCTCATAAACTTGGTAGTTGGAAGATTGGATCCTTTCTCATGATCTTCGGAGGCTTGCTTTTTGCCGGAAATTACGACTATATCGATTTTAAGTTCTGGGATATCTGGCATTTGTGGCCGTTGATTATCGTGTATATTGGTGCCTCGATGTTATTTGAGAATAAAGGAATTAATGTAGAAGTGAATATGCCGAAGAAGGATAAAAAGAACGAAGAAAGTGTTGCCACTTATCAGCAAAAAGAAGAAAGGTCGAACAATTTCACAGAAGACGAAAAAAAGATAAAGGTGAAATATGCTCAGAAGTCTAATCAATTAATCGCGGACCGCAACTTCAGCAGAGATAATTGGGAGGTCCAATCGATGAGTTTAAAAACAGGTATCGGTAACCTCTACTTTGATTTTTCGAAAGCTTATATTCCTGACCAAGAATCAAAGATTGTGTTGAAGGGCTATATTGCTGACATTCAAATGAAAATACCCGAAGAAATCCCTGTGAAAATCTATTCAAAAGTATCGATTGGAGAAACACGCGTTGGCGATGAAGACCAATCCGGATTTGGCAATTCTATTGCATATCAAACAGAAGGGTATGATCAGGCAACAAGGAAGCTAAACATCGTGATGAATTATCAAATTGGTGATATACAAGTCGTATTTGTCTAGGGGATGGAAAGAATGTTTAAACATTTAAAAAGTATACGATTTCAGATGATTCGAAATGAATTGAAAATCATATATTTCTCTTTGTTTATTTTGGCGTTATGTCTCTTTTTTCTTTACTCTGTCTACGAACCGATTTGGTTAAGCCTGGAAGCTATTTTTCTATCCCTTGGTCTATTAGTACTTATTATGACCCCTGTTGGTATTTACCTGACCTTACAGTCTACCAAAAACATAAAAAAACGATTAGATGTCTATTCAGTCTTTCTATCAGCACTGTCTGAAGGAAAGTATGACGCAGAACTATTAAATCTTGAAGAAAACGATGAACTTGATTTGATTGGAAACGAATTAAATGGTTTAGCTAAGAAGTTAAAGGACCAAGTGCGCTCCCTTCAAAAACTAGCTGACGAAAAAACAGATTTGGCGAATCAAGCACATGTAGCAGCAACAATTGAGGAACGTCAACGTCTAGCAAGGGATTTACATGACGCCGTCAGTCAACAATTGTTCGCATTGACAATGATGTCGCAAGCAACTGTGAAAACGATTGAGATAAAGCCCGAACAAGCCGTCGAGCAAGTAAGGGAGATTTCTGAAATTGCTTTACAAGCACAAAATGAGATGCGTGCCCTTTTATTGCATTTACGACCAGTTCAGTTATCAGGTGAATCGTTGGAAGAAGGAATTAAGAAGCTGACGAACGAATTAAAACAGAAATCGAACTTGGAATTTGATGTGAACATTGATGAATTGCCAAAGCTTTCTCAGGCGAAAGAAGATCATTTATTTCGTATGCTTCAAGAAGCACTTTCGAATGCATTACGTCATTCAATGCAACGAAAATCACTGTGAATATTAAAGAAAAATCCGATGCTGTGCATGTATATATTAGTGATAACGGAATCGGGTTCAACCTCGAAGAACAATCACAATCAAAAACTTCCTATGGCTTAAAAACAATGAGAGAACGCAGTGAAGAAATTGGTGGGACATTCCGAATTCGTTCCAAAGAAGGTCAAGGAACATATATTGATGTACGTATACCTAAATAAGAAGACGGGAGAGGTTGTTATGAAACCAATCACAGTCGTTTTAGTTGATGATCATGAGGTTGTAAGAAGAGGCATGAAAACGTATTTAATGACAGAAGAAGATATTGAAATTGTTGGTGAAGCATCAAGTGGAAACGAAGGCACTCAGCTCGTTTTAGACTTAAATCCCGACGTTGTATTGATGGACTTGATTATGGAAGATGGAACAGGAATTGAAGCGACCGAAAAAATTATTGCTAAAAACCCGTCTTGCAAAATTATTATATTGACTAGCTTCTATGATGAAGAACAAGTCATTCCGGCCCTGGAAGCAGGGGCGTTTAGTTATATGCTGAAAACGTCTGCAGCGGAAGAAATTGTCTCAGCCATTCGCAAAGCAAAACGCGGGGAAAACGTTATTGAACCAAAAGCTGCAGGGGTAATGATGAATAGATTCCGAACACCAAACAAAGATGCACATGATGAATTAACACAGCGAGAACGAGAAGTCTTAATTTGTATTGGAAATGGATTGACCAATCAAGAGATTAGTGATGAATTATTTATTGGCATAAAAACGGTTAAAACACATGTTAGTAATATTTTGAGTAAACTAGAGGTACACGATCGAACACAAGCTGCTGTTTATGCACATCGCAACGGTTTGATGAAAAAATAAAGATAAGATTAATGTAAGAGTTCATTTTTTAAGGGGACATTAGTGATGGTGCAAACAATTAATTTTAAAAGGTTAAAATTTTATATAGACATTGTAGGGATTAGCTCATTATTGGTTTTCATTGGGTTAATCATTAAAAATGGTTATGTGAATGAATTCGAAGTTGGCTTTCAATTAACCGGAATTAGTTTATATATCGGTGCCCCCTTATTTTTAGTGACAATTTTTTGCGGAATCAGCTCTGAAGTACTGAAGAGGCACATAAAAAATGAAGTGCATACAAGTTAACTAGCTTTCACATCACTTCCCATCATTTTAACCAAAACTAAAAACCTTGACGAAAGGAAGTTGAATCTCCTCGACGTCAAGGCTTTTTAATATGAAAGTTTATTCATTTTCTGGTTGGATGACTTGGTACTTTTTCGCATACGATGGTCCAGCAGAATAAGATGGTTTTTCTTCTTTTTCATCAGAAGAAGATTTGTGTGATTGCTTAAATGACTGCGAATTTTTCCACGTTTCAAAATCCGATTCCTTTTCCCATTGGGTCAACACGACATACGTTTGATTATTATAAGGCCGTAGTAATTTATAGGCTTTAAAACCGGGTTCGTTTTCGATCATTCCTGCTCGGTCCTTGAAGCGGCTTTCAAATAGCGGACGCCCCTCGTACGTAACAGGAATATGATTCATCACGAAAAAACCTTTTGATGATAATGTTCCTGCCTCGCCGATTACTTCATATTCACGAGCCTCATTGAATGGATTTTTATCATTGTTTTCCAGAACAGCTAAATACTGATCTCCGTCTTGGGCAATAATAATTTCATCAGACTCTTTTTGTAACTCAGCTAAGTAATCATAGGTTCCGTTTGTCATCCATAATTTCTTCATTAAAATGCCTCCTTGATCAATAAGGTGATATTTTTGTCGCATTACGTCGACTGTAATATAATAAAAAGAGTTTAATTGGAAATTATTGAGGTGGAGAATTTGGCATTCGCGATAAAGAAAAAGTGGAAATGGATTTTATATGCCATACTCGCTCTTCTCGTTTTAAGTGTACTCGGTTATTTGTTTATTTTACTAGGTGGACGATTTGTTGTCGATGAAAAGCATTTTGTTTTTTCGGAATCCACCGTCATTGAAACCGAAGACGGAGAGCAAGTAATGAAGTTATATGATGAGAACAGAACATACGTGCCGAGTGATCAGATTCCAGATCATGTGAAAGAAGCTTTTGTCGCTATTGAAGACCGACGATTTTACGATCATAGTGGTGTGGACTTCCGTTCAATTGCTCGTGCGGTTTATACCGATCTTGTTACATGGAGTAAGAAAGAAGGAGCCAGTACGATTACTCAACAGCTCGTTAAAAACACGTCATTAACGAATGAGAAGTCTTGGCTTCGGAAAACAAAAGAGGCGATGGGTGCCATCTATTTGGAACGCATCAAGTCGAAAGATGAAATTTTGGAGTATTATTTAAATGAAATTTATTTCGGGCATGGCATCTATGGAATTGAGGAAGCGTCACAATATTTCTTCTCCAAATCTGTCAACGAACTATCGATATCTGAAGGCGCAATGCTTGCTGCTTTACCGAAAGCGCCAAATACGTATTCGCCGTTAAAAGATGAAGAGAAAGCAATCGAGCGACGAAACCTCGTGTTATCAAACATGTATGAACAAGATTATTTAACTGCGGAACAATTAAAACGAGAACAAGGTAAAACGATTGGGCTTAATCAAAGCGACCGTCAAGATTCTCCGTGGTTGAATACGTATATTGATATGGTTATGGATGAGGTTGAAAAAGATTACCATCTGACGAAGAACGAAATACTGACCGGTGGTTATGACATTACCGTTGGGATTGATTTATCAATCCAAGAAACGACTTACCATGAACTTCAAAAAGATGATTATTTTCATGGTTCACAAGATAACATCCAAGCAGCAATGGTTGTTTTAGATGAAGAAAACGGACTCATCCGAGCTGCACATGGTGGGCGAAATAATAATCGTGGAGATTTGAACCGACTTTATGTGAGAAGACAACCAGGTTCAACAATGAAACCGGTGATTGTTTATGGCCCGGCTCTAGAAAAAAGCATATACGAACCATACACATTAATTGATGACGTGCAAAAAAGTTACGGGGATTATAGTCCGAAAAACTACGATGGCGTTTATGAAGGTAAAGTTACGATGTATGATGCCTTAATCAAATCGAAGAACGTGGCAGCCGTCGACTTATTGAACGAAATCGGCGTCAAATATGCAAAAGATTATCTAAAGAATGTGGGGATTCAATTTGAGGAGCAAGGCCTTTCAATTGCATTAGGCGGAATGGAGGAAGGATTAACTCCGGTTCAAATGGCTTCATTGTATAGAACGTTTTACGATGAAGGTCGTTTCATTACACCGAAAACGGTCGTCGAAGTGAAAAATCGTGACGGAGATGTGTTAGGGCGAGACGAAGACGAAGAGAAGCGGCTCTTCTCTAAGCAAACATCTTGGTATTTGACACGAATGCTTGAAGGTGTTGTAACAGAAGGAACGGCTAGCTTTGTGGATTATAATAAAGCACTAGCAGGAAAAACGGGTTCGACACAGCATCCCCATCGAAGTGGGGCATACAAAGATGCGTGGTTTGTCGGTTTTAATACGGATTATACAATTGCCACATGGATTGGTTATGATCAAAGTAATGAAGACCATTATATGACGCAAGGAAGTAAAGCACCAACACAATTAACGACATCGATATTCCGACAATTGGATGAAACGCATTCATTTCCTGTTGCTTTTGAAAAGCCGGAACGAGTGAAAGAGTTGGAAAACCCCGTCCGTTTGTCGAAAATTACGGATTTAAAAGCAAATGTTTCTGTTGGATGGCGTAGCGGAGTTCATGTGAAACTAACGTGGACACCGTCAGCAGACGAGCGAGTCGTTTACCATATTTACAGAGAGTCAGGAAATGGACCAAAGAAAATTGGCGAAGTAACCGGTGAAGGAAGTTACCGCGTAAACAGTGTTAAAGTTTTTCAAAATCCATCTTACTATGTTGTGCCGGTCAATCCCCAAACGAAAGAAGAAGGGGAACGATCCAATACAGTAACTGCTTTTTAACTTTCGACAGTTCAAAAGCAGAAATGATATGAAAAACAAGGAAGATATGACAGACAAGTGTCTTGATATTCGTCAAATTCATGACATTTGCGCTCTTTTCCTATACACACATCTATATTTATTTTATAGTGAAGGAGGAGAGTGGATTGTATATGAAAGGTGATATAGAATGACAACTTTTAATGATACTATACTGAGAGCTTACAATGGAGAAAAAACAGAGTACACACCGCTTTGGTTTATGCGTCAAGCGGGAAGATCACAACCAGAATATCTTAAATTAAAAGAAAAATATTCATTGTTTGAAATTACACATCAACCAGAACTATGTGCCTATGTCACAGAATTACCTGTACAAAATTACAATACCGACGCTGCAATTTTGTATAAAGACATTATGTCACCATTGCCACCAATGGGAGTAGACGTAGAAATTAAGCCAGGCATCGGACCTGTCATCGATGACCCAATCCGAACGATGCAGGATATTGAGTCGTTACGTCCAATCAATCCAGAAGAAGATTTGCATTATGTCATGGACACCATCCGTATATTGACGAAAGAGAAATTATCTGTTCCGTTAATCGGTTTCAGTGGTGCTCCTTTTACATTGGCTAGTTATATGATTGAAGGTGGCCCTTCGAAACAATACAACAAGACTAAAGCTATGATGTATGGCAATCCGAAGATGTGGTTTGCTTTGATGGACAAATTAGGCGATATGGTCATTGATTATACGAAAGCACAAGTAAACGCAGGTGCAAAAGCGATTCAAATATTCGATTCTTGGGTCGGAACTGTAAATGCGCAAGATTATCGCGTATTTATTCGTCCTGTCATGGAACGAATTTTTGAAGCGTTAAAAGCTGAAGGCATCCCAACGATCTTGTTTGGAATCGGCTCGCGTCATCTATTAACTGAGTTTAATGAACTTCCTATTTCAACGGTTGGACTGGATTGGCGTACATCAATCCAAGAGGCAAGAGAAATGGGTATTGATAAAACACTTCAAGGAAATCTGGATCCAGCATTTTTATTAGCGGATTGGGAAACAATTGAAGCACGAACAAAAGAAATTCTTGACCAAGGAATGAATCAATCCGGCGGATACGTATTTAACCTTGGACATGGTGTGTTCCCTGAAGTGAAGCCAGAAACGTTGAAGCGTTTGGCAAGCTTCATTCATGAATATACACGAAGCTAAATCTAAGTGAAGGAGTTGAACGAATATGTCTAAAAAGACAGTAGGACTTTTAGTTATGGCATACGGCACCCCCTATAAAGAAGAAGATCTAGAGCGTTATTACACGCATATTCGTCGAGGTAGAAAACCGACCGATGAAATGGTGGAAGACTTAAGAAGCCGGTACGACGCCATCGGAGGGATATCGCCATTAGCTCGGATTACAACAGAGCAAGCAGAAGCACTCGAAGCGAAACTGAACGAACAAAGCGATGATGTAGAGTACAAATATTATTTAGGCTTAAAACATATTGACCCATTTATCGAAGACTCCCTTAAGCAAATGGCTGATGATGGGATTAAAGAAGCGGTAAGTATTGTGTTAGCGCCTCACTATTCTACATTTAGTATTAAATCTTACAATGGAAGAGCACAAGAGGAAGCTGAGAAGCAAGGTATTGAATTGAAGTCCGTTGTTGATTGGTATAACGAACCTGGTTTTATTGAATATTGGGTAGAGCAAATCAATAAAACGTATGGTGAAATGACTGAAGAAGAAAGAAACAATTCATGCTTAATTGTTTCTGCACACAGCCTTCCAGAGAAAATACTTCAAGAGGGCGACCCGTACAAAGAGCAATTAGATGAAACTGCTCGCTTGATTACAGAACAGGCTGGTATTGAAAACTATGCTGTCGGCTGGCAAAGTGAAGGGAACACACCTGAGCCTTGGCTAGGACCAGACGTTCAAGATTTGACGAGAGACCTTTTTGAAGAACATGGTTATCAAGCATTCGTTTATGCGCCGGTTGGCTTTGTATCCGATCACTTAGAAGTTTTATACGACAATGATGTCGAGTGTAAAGAAGTTTGTGATGATGTGCAGGCATCTTATTATCGTCCAGAAATGCCAAACACACATCCAAAATTTATTGAAACATTAGCAAAAGTCATTTCAGAACTGTAAACAAAAGGAGTGGCATTCATGGAGCGCAAGCGACAAACAGTAGCCATCCTAGGTGGTGGGATTACAGGGCTGACTGCTGCTTATTATTTGATGAAAGAAGAATTACCAGTCGATATTGTACTCATTGAACAAAATTCAAGACTAGGTGGAAAAATTCGAACGTACCAATCCGATGGGTTCACGATTGAAAGAGGACCAGATTCATTTTTGGAGCGAAAAGTTACTGCCAAGAAACTAGTGGAAGATCTCGGATTAGAGCATGAATTAATTCGTAATGCGACTGGACAAGCTTATATTCTGTCAGAAGACCACTTGCATGCCATGCCGAAAGGTGCCGTCATGGGAATTCCAACGGATTTTGATGCTTTTGAACAGACAACATTAATTTCCGATGAAGGAAAAGAGTTGGTCAAGCAAGAGTTGACGAAGGAAAAAATGGAGCCGAAAGACGACTTGTCCGTTGGTGAATTTTTCCGTTATCGATTAGGCGATGAAGTGGTTGATAAATTAATCCATCCTTTAATCTCTGGAATTTATGCAGGAGATATTGACCGGCTAAGTTTGCAGGCGACATTTCCGCAATACTATCAACTGGAACAGAAATATGGCAGTTTGATTGAAGCTTTACGAAAAACACAAACAAACAAAGCATCGAATAAGCCGAAACAAGGACAATTTTTGACATTGAAAGACGGATTAGGCTCACTTGTTGATGCACTGCATGATGAGATTAAACTTTCAGTCGATGTCATGCTCGATACAGAAGTAAAAAGTGTAGAGAAAAATGGGGATAGATACCAGATTCAGTTGGATGATCATAAGAAAATTGCTGTAGACCAAATCCTTTCTACACTTCCCTTTGAAGCATCTAAGAAAGTTTTCAATAAGCCTGAACTGTTCGGACAAGTGTTAGAAGAAGAAAATACATCAGTAGCCAATGTAGCAATGGCTTTTCCTCACGAAGCAATCGAACAATTACCTGAAGGGACAGGGTTTGTTGTATCGCGTAAAGGTGATTATCGAATTACAGCTTGTACATGGACACATAAAAAGTGGCCACACACAACGCCAGAAGGGCATTTACTTCTCAGAGCTTACGTAGGTAAGCCTGGTGATGAAGAGATTCTTCAGAAAAGTGATGACGAAATCATTGATATTGCAATTCAGGATTTAAATCGTGTGTTTACTATTAAACAAAAACCGAATTTTCAAGTAGTTACTCGATGGGAGAATGCGATGCCACAGTATACTGTTGGACATATTGAACGAGTCAATTCGCTTGAGAAAGCATTAAAAGATAAACTACCTGGTGTATATGTTGCTGGGAATAGCTACCGCGGTGTTGGTCTTCCTGATTGTATGGACCAAGCGATCGATGCGGTTCATCAGATTAAAAAGAATCATTTTTAATAAACAAAGAAGCTGCTTCTAACAGTCTGACAACGGACCGATAGAACAGCTTCTTTTTATACACTTAATAAAGAATTACCTCGAAGAAATGTGGGTGGCATTTCTTCGAGTTGGAAGTACGTCTGTTTGCAAAAACAAACAGATGGTTAGGATTGGATTAAGAATAGAACGAGCTAACAATTCAAGTTGCTTAAACTACTATATAACAGGAGTACATTTTTCAC
The DNA here is from genome assembly GCF_007559425.1 of Allobacillus salarius. Classification (GTDB taxonomy): domain Bacteria; phylum Bacillota; class Bacilli; order Bacillales; family Alkalibacillaceae; genus Allobacillus; species Allobacillus salarius. Next base: position 90,468 of record NZ_VMHE01000006.1, read on the forward strand.
ATTTATTCGTATAGCAATCTGCCTGTTCTACCATCGGTTTCTTACAGCTAGTACAACGCTTCTTCGGTAGGTTCTTAAAAAATTTTACAGGTGATTCGAGCATTTGAATGCCTCCTTATGTTTATTTACTAGTAGTATACTGTATTAATACAAGAATGTTAACTATATTCTGTATCATAACAATAAAACAGGAGGAAAGAACTATGAAATTTACTGTAATTGGTTACTGGGGAGCGTATCCAGAAAAAGAAAGCGCGACATCTTGTTATGTATTGGAAAGCAATGGATCCACAGTTGTAATCGACCTAGGAAGTGGTGCACTATCCCGCTTGTTTCAGTACTACAGCATAGAAGATATTGATGGTGTTGTACTTTCACACTTTCACCATGACCATATAGCTGATTTAGGTTCTTTGCAATACGCTTTGTTGGTTCAACAACATCTCAATGAAACAAACAAGAAAATACCAATCTACGCATCAAAAGATAACCCGAAAGACTTTCAGCGATTAACACACAATGGTACAGTCGGAAAAGCGTATCAAGAGGGACACGATTTGACTATTGGATCTGTTCATTTTTCATTTTTAAAAACAAAGCATCCTAAGTCGTGTTACGCTATGCGAATAACAAATGGAGAAAACACAATCGTCTATACAGCTGATACTTCATTTTTTCCAGAACTCATCGATTTCTCAAAAGATGCTGATTTGCTAGTAGCAGAAACGAGTTTTTACAAGGGAATGGATGGAAAGAAAGCGGGACATATGACAAGCGAGGAAGTCGGTAAATTAGCTAATATGGCAAACGTAAAAGAACTGTGGCTCACACACTTGCCGCATTTTGGAGACCACGAACAATTATACAATGAAGCTAAAGAGCAGTTTAAAGGTACAGTTCGGTTAGCTAAAGAAGGACTTAGCTTTTCAACGTAAATTTATATAACCAGCGAACTAAGTTGAATAATTATATATAGTTATTTACAATGAAAATGGATATTAAAAAGGGAGTGATCAAGCAATGTTGTACTACATCGATGCAAATGACGGAATTAACGACCCACGTATTAACTTAGCTTTTGAAGAGTATGTTCTGAAGCATTTGAACATCACGAGTGAAGATCAATATTTACTGTTTTACATTAATAAGCCTTCTATTATCATTGGAAGGAATCAAAACACCATTGAAGAAATAAACACAGAGTTTGTGGAGGACAATAATATTCAAGTCGTCCGCAGACTCTCTGGTGGTGGAGCAGTCTATCATGATGAAGGTAACTTGAACTTTAGTTTCTTGGCAAAAGATGAAGGAGATAGCTTCAGTAACTTTAAGAAATTTACGCAACCGGTTGTTGATGCACTGAATAAATTAGGTGTTCCAGCAGAATTGACTGGGCGTAATGATTTAACGGCTGATGGGAAGAAAATTTCTGGGAATGCTCAGTTTACGACGAAAGGAAAAATGTTTTCCCACGGTACATTGATGTTTGACTCAGAGGTAGAAAATGTTGTTCGTTCGTTGAAAGTAAAATCAGAGAAAATTCGTTCTAAAGGGATTAAATCCATCCGTAGTCGAGTAGCGAATATCCAAGATTTTATGGATGAGAAAATGACGACTGAAGAATTTAAGGAAGTTATTTTGAAGTATATTTACGATACAGAAAACTTGGATGACATTCCTCGTTACGAGTTAACGGATGAGGACTGGCAAAAAATCAACGAGATTTCCAAAGAACGTTACCAACAATGGGATTGGAACTATGGAAAATCACCTAAATTCAATATTCAGCATTCAAAACGAATTGAAGGCGTCGGCTCCTATGACTTCCGTCTTGAAGTGAAAAAAGGAATTATTGAAGACGTAACTATCTTCGGAGATTTCTTTGGTATCGGTGAAGTACATGAACTTGAAGAAAAATTAAAAGGTGTTCGATACGATCGCGAATCCATTTTAAAAGCGGTCGAAGATGTGGATGTACAGCATTACTTAGGAAAAATTGAGCAAGAAGACTTTCTTTCTCTCGTTTACTAAGTTTAATTTCATTTAGGGTCATCCAATTCAGGGATAGAGCGCAATTCTAGAGCTCTATCCCTGTTTTGTATCTATTTAATCGACGATAGCTCATAAAATTTCTGCTCTACCGTTTAATAGAGTGCTTCTAATCGACGATAGCGCACAATTTTTGTACTCTACCGTTTAATAGAGTGCTTCTAATCGACGGAAGCGCATAATGTTTATGCTCTACCGTTTAATAGAACGCTTCTAATCGACGGAAGGACGTAATGCTTTGTGCTCTACCGTTTAATAGAGCGCTTCTAATAGACGATGGCGTGCAATTTTTGTGCTCTATCTGTGAATAGAACACTGAACTGCATATCCCAAGTTCAGAAATCCCAACGTACAACTGTTTGCCTTCCTCTTATGTAGTTAACTTCCCTCTGTTCCATTCCAAACGACTATGTACTTTCAATCCAACTTATCCCTCAACCTTTTCATTGCTAACCGACCATCAGCTATATTGAATTAAAAGTTAAACACGGTATGATAGAGATAAATATACATATTCAAATATTTGAATATGTAAGGAGTGAGATTGATACGATGTGGGACGATTTACAAGCGTTCAAAGCTGATTTCTTTAAAGCATTAGCACATCCTTTACGAATACGAATTTTAGAATTATTGGCGGAAGGTCATAAAAGTGTCAATGAAATACAAACCATATTAAATAGTGAAGGATCAACTGTTTCTCAGCAATTAAGCGTTTTACGTAATAAAAATATTGTAACTGGTACAAAGCATGGGAAACAAGTCGTTTATTCATTAAGAGACCCATTGATCATGAAGCTTTTGGATGTAGCGAAGGAGATCTTTAATAATCATCTCGTCAGTACGATCTCTATTTTAGAAGAATTAGATACCAGCAATGAGAATACGAATGACAAAGAAGTGAAACGAAATTCATGAATCGTTTCTATGAGAATATAATCAAAAATTACACGTCTAGTGATTTTTTGATCTCTGGTCTGACAGTAGGGATGATTGCTATACCGCTGGCGATGGCTTTTGCTACGGCTTCTGGTGTGAGACCGGAATATGGACTTTATACAGCAATCATCGCAGGAATCTTAATTTCTTTATTCGGAGGTTCGAAATTCCAAATCGGAGGACCCACAGGAGCCTTTGTTCCAGTCTTGTTAGGTATTGTGACCATCTACGGATATGAAAACCTCTTAATAGCAGGGTTACTGGCAGGCTTCATGTTACTATTCATGGGGCTTTTTAAATTGGGATCGCTAATTAAGTTTATGCCTCGACCAGTAACGGTTGGATTTACGGCAGGCATAGCAGTAATCATTTTTACCGGGCAAATCGCAAATTTTTTAGGAATTACTTCGATCGAACAACATTCAAAGTTCATATTAAATATCCGTGAAATTTGGAATCATCTCCATTTAACTCAAGTTTCTAGTATTTTCATTGCTACGTTATGTACGTCTATTATTATACTCACACCTAAACTGTTTCCAAAGATACCTGGGGCAATCGTCGGATTGATTGTTTCTACTATAATCGCGACAATCTTTTTTACCGACCAAGTACCGACAATCGGTTCTGTATTCGGGAGCATACCATCAAGTCTTCCAGAATTTCAATTTCCTGAACTGACATGGGAACGAATTCAACCGATGCTCGTTCCCGCATTGACAATCGCGGCTTTAGGAGGAATTGAATCTTTACTATCAGCTGTTGTGGCGGATGGAATGGCTGGCAGTAAGCATAATAGTAACCGAGAATTAGTTGGGCAAGGGATCGCGAACATCATAACACCGCTATTTGGCGGGATTGCAGCGACTGGAGCGATTGCACGGACAGCGACGAATATTAAAACTGGAGCAGTCACCAGGATGTCAGGCGTATTTCATGGTGTGTTTGTTCTGTTGACTTTACTTCTATTTGCACCGTATGCATCCCTTTTCCCACTCGCGAGCATGACACCTGTTTTGATGATTGTCGCATGGAATATGAGTGATCGTCGTCATTTCGCTCATTTACTAAAAATGAAAACCGGTGATTCACTCATTTTGGTCGCCACTTTTTTATTGACTGTGTTTACAACGATTACGACAGCTGTTATGACTGGTCTCGTCCTTGCACTCAATATGTTTGCAAGACGCATGAGTGATTTACTCGTCGTCTCGAAAGTGTTGCCAGATCATTCAACTGCAGCTGAATCTGTTGAGTCCTATATGGTTGATGCTACGAGAAATTGTCCGCAAATCGAAATTTAAACGGTCGAAGGACCGCTTTTTTTCGGGGCAGCCCAAGTATTTGAACAACGTGTCATGGATTCGATCCACTATCGACCAAAAGCTTTACTGTTACGAATGAGCAAAGTTCCTTTCATGGACACAACAGGGATTGCCAACTTATCTAATGTTGTGCGTCATTTTAATAAACAAGGCGGAACAATTATATTATCAGGGATTAGCCCGAAGTTAAAAGAAATCTTAAAATCTTCCAATCTATACGACGACATCGGAGAGGAAAATATATTTGAGCATACCGGGCAGGCACTCGATCATGCGATATCGACTATCGATCATCCAAAGTGTAAAGGCTGTAAGCAATTCGCATTCCATGAGTGTCATCAATTATCTGCGGGCAAGAAGCTGATTGCAGAATGACGATTCTCACTTTTAATAAAATCGAAGAGAATCCAAATGAAAGCAGTAGTTCCGTTTTAGTGAAGAAGCATACAAAATCGCAATCCAAACAACTTAATAACAGCAGCTATTGTCATTGTGCTGTTTCTATTTCGTAAGCTTTTACGATGGGATTTTTATAAATCAAGTAAGTAATTGTAATCTTCACGTTAAAATAAACGTAAAATTGTAAAAGAGCGACTTAAAATTTATAGGGAGCTTAGCTGAAGTAGGGGATAAAAGAGCTTGAACGATATATTTTGAGAAATAGGAGTGACTATATGACAGAAGATCATTTTAATCGGTTTTTAACCATTGGTATTACGTTATTTGTAATCGGATTTATTCTTTTGTTCTTCAGTACTAGTATTGGTATATCGATGGCTGACAATTGGGTTATGAATCAAGGTGGAGCGGATCCTGCTATGTTCCAAATAAGGATTGAAAGCTATATAAATATCTTTGTAGTTTCCGGCAGTATACTTTTCGGTATTGGACTTCTCACTCTCATCCTAACTTATTTTATTAAGGTGCTTTTTTCGAAAGAATAGTAAGCGGTGTTTACGTAAGCAATGCACAAACGGGTGCTTAAATTAAATAAGAAAATTTAAAAGATAACGCTTGGGATATTAAAAATCCAAGCGTTTTTGTGTTTGCTATTTGTACTGTTTGTTATAGCGCTATACATATGCCATATCAATGTGTTCTTTAACCTGTTAAATTAGTAATTTTCTACAGTATCGGAACAACCTTGTAGAACAGTTCAATCTTTTAACTTTTTTCTGAAAAATGAAAGGGGTTTCTTGATGAATCGTGTCAAATAAACTATAATAGAATAATGAAAATTGAATGATTATTCATTCATTTCTAAAGAGATACATAACAAAGGAGGAAGGGTATGAATTTAAGTGATCAACTTTCCTTGACCGCAAAGGAAAATTTAACGAAAACGGCTTATATTTTTAATGATGAAGAAACTTCTTATCGAGAATTGGAAGGTGCTGTAACGAAATTTGCGTCTAGTTTGAAAGAACTTGGATATGAGAAAGGAGACCACATCGCTTTAGTTGTGGGAAACACACCCCATTTCATTATCGGTCTTTATGGTGCGATGCGATTGGGTGTCACAGTTATACCGGTTAATCCTATTTATACTGTTGAGGAAATGGCCTATATTATGACGAACGGTGATGTCAAAGGTGTCATTACGTTAGATGTTTTGATGGAGAAATTTGAATATCTCGATCAAAAAGTTCCAGGGATCCAACACTATATTGTCGGCGCAACGAGTCCTGATAATGATTTAAGTACGTCACCATTAGCAGAAAAGATTTCTTCTTTTGAAAAATTAACGAAGGAAGGTAGCTTGGAACTCGACCGTCCAACATTGGATGAAGAGGATACAGCTGTCGTTCTCTATACTTCTGGAACGACGGGTAAACCAAAAGGTGCGATGCTAACACACAAAAATCTATATTCTAATGCACGAGATGTAGCGGAGTATTTAACGATTGATGCGAATGATCGTGTCGTTGCTGCGTTACCAATGTTCCACGTCTTTTGTTTAACCGTTGCCCTGAATGCGCCATTGGTAAATGGTGGAACCGTTTTAATCGTACCAAAATTTTCACCTGAAGAAGTATTTCGTGTCATTAAAGAACATCAAGCAACGATCTTTGCAGGTGTTCCAACGATGTACAACTATCTCTTGCAATATCCAGATGAAGAAGCGAAAGACTTCTCAAGCATTCGCTTTTGCATATCCGGTGGTGCATCGATGCCAGTCGCCTTATTAGAAAAATTCGAACAACGTTTCAACATTCGTCTATCTGAAGGCTATGGATTATCGGAATCTTCTCCGGTTACTTGCTTTAACCCATTGGACCGGCCACGAAAAGCGGGATCAATCGGGAGAAGTATTACGAACGTGGAAAATAAAGTCGTTGATGAAAACGGCGAAGAGGTACCAGTTGGTCAAGTCGGCGAATTGATTGTCAGAGGTCCAAACGTGATGAAAGGCTATTATAAAATGCCTGAAGAAACCCAAGCGACGATTAAAGACGGATGGTTGTATACTGGGGATATGGCTCGTATGGATGAAGACGAGTACTTCTATATTGTTGACCGGAAAAAAGAATTGATTTTGGTCGGTGGGTATAACGTTTATCCAAGAGAAATAGAAGAGGTTCTTTATGGTCATGGCAAGGTGAGCGAAGTTGCCGTCATCGGTGTTCCGGATGAAAACCTTGGAGAAGCAATTATCGCTTATGTCGTCGTGAACGATAATCAAGTAACGAGAGAGGAACTAGTTGATCTCTGTAAAGAAAAACTAGCAAAATATAAACAGCCAAAAGAAATTGTATTTCTTGAAGAGTTGCCGAAAAATACGACCGGTAAAATTCTCAAACGTAATTTAAAACACCAGTTACAGCAGTAGATGAACAGGGGGGTGGGGTGCCCCCTGTTTTGTTTTGATTTGAGTCTGAATACCTTTTAATATATACATAGAATTATTAATTATATTACCACTGTAGGAGGATTAATCTTATTTAAGGGAGTCAGAAGCGATTCTTCCAGGGTGTGGTATTAAAAGCCTGTCATCCGTTCAAGAATTCGATCGGAATTCATCAAAGTATTCTACTCAAAGTGACAGTGATTTAATTACTATACAGTGTGGAAATGCAGGTAATACATGGAATGGAATTAAATCATCAGCACGATTAACAAGGGAGACAAGAGATGTTGTTAACTATGAAAAAAGTGGAAAATCGCGCCAAAGAGATATAGACTTTGATAAAATGCCCAGAAAACTAAAATATCCGCCAGGTGCAATACTAAAAAAACTTCCGGATGGTAGAACATTGGCATCTTATAGCAGTAAAGATGGTTACGCTTCACTTTCGTTCCCTTCTACTCTCAGGATGGATAAGACCGACAAAGTAAGATATAAATAAGGAGATAATCTTATGCAAAATTTAATTTTACATGCTTGGCAACCTATTACAAATTTAAAAAAACACTACGTTAGTGATGCCAGAGTTGAATTGAACGACGAAGGGTTATTTATCATTTTAGGCGAGAAGACTCCATCCTCAGGCGAAGCCAGGGTGGAGATGAATCGCCTTCGACAAAGATGACTACTGTCATCTTCTTTGTCCGAAAAAGAAGTTATTACTTCCCATATCACAAGCTGGTAGTGTATAATAAGAACATACGTTTCCTTGTTAGGGGTGAAGTAATCTTGCAGGTAAACAAAGCCTATCGATTTCGAATCTATCCCAATAAACAACAAGAAATCCTCATTGCAAAAACGCTTGGATGTAGCCGTTTTGTCTTTAATCACTTTCTAAGTGAGTGGGAAAAATCTTACCAAAATACAGGTAAAAGATTGACATACAATAGCTGTTCCAAGCAATTAACACAACTAAAAAAAGAATTGGCTTGGTTAAAGGAAGTCGACAGTATAGCCTTGCAATCTTCCTTGAAAGCTCTCGCCGACTCCTACACACGATTCTTCAAGAAACAGAATCAGCGTCCACGTTTTAAATCGAAAAAGAACAAGATCCAATCCTACACAACCAAATACACAAACGGAAATATTGCCGTCTTGGATAACAAAATACAATTACCGAAGCTAGGCCTCGTTCCGTTTAAGAAAAGCCGTGAAGTTGAAGGACGTATATTGAATGCGACAGTCCGACGCAATGCTTCCGGTAAGTATTTTGTTTCGATTGGGGTAGAAACTACCCTAAAAGAAGCATTTCCCAAGACCGAATCTTCCGTTGGCATTGATCTTGGAATCAAAGACTTTGCGACCCTTTCTGATGGTACGATATACAAAAACCCCAAGTATTTTAGAACTATGGAAAAGAAATTAGCCAAAGAACAACGAATTCTTTCCAGGCGTCAAAAAGGAAGTTCGAATTGGCATAAGCAACGG
>NZ_VMHE01000060.1:0-723 GCF_007559425.1 Allobacillus salarius
ATTTGAATGTTAAATAAACATTCAAAACTGAATACAATATGTCACGTTATTCCGCATCTTCTGAAGAAGATGTTCCGAATATATCCTTAGAAAGGAGGTGATCCAGCCGCACCTTCCGATACGGCTACCTTGTTACGACTTCACCCCAATCATTTGTCCCACCTTCGACGGCTAGCTCCTAAAAGGTTACTCCACCGGCTTCGGGTGTTACAAACTCTCGTGGTGTGACGGGCGGTGTGTACAAGACCCGGGAACGTATTCACCGTAGCATGCTGATCTACGATTACTAGCGATTCCAGCTTCATGTAGTCGAGTTGCAGACTACAATCCGAACTGAGAACAACTTTATGGGATTTGCTTGACCTCGCGGTTTCGCTGCCCTTTGTATTGTCCATTGTAGCACGTGTGTAGCCCAAATCATAAGGGGCATGATGATTTGACGTCATCCCCACCTTCCTCCGGTTTGTCACCGGCAGTCAACTTAGAGTGCCCAACTTAATGATGGCAACTAAGCTTAAGGGTTGCGCTCGTTGCGGGACTTAACCCAACATCTCACGACACGAGCTGACGACAACCATGCACCACCTGTCACTTTGTCCCCCGAAGGGGAAGGCTCTATCTCTAGAGTTGTCAAAGGATGTCAAGATTTGGTAAGGTTCTTCGCGTTGCTTCGAATTAAACCACATGCTCCACCGCTTGTGCGGGTCCCCGTCAATTCCTTTG
>NZ_VMHE01000060.1:733-1724 GCF_007559425.1 Allobacillus salarius
GTTTCAACCTTGCGGTCGTACTCCCCAGGCGGAGTGCTTAATGCGTTAGCTGCAGCACTAAGGGGCGGAAACCCCCTAACACTTAGCACTCATCGTTTACGGCGTGGACTACCAGGGTATCTAATCCTGTTTGATCCCCACGCTTTCGCACATCAGCGTCAGTTACAGACCAGAAAGTCGCCTTCGCCACTGGTGTTCCTCCATATCTCTGCGCATTTCACCGCTACACATGGAATTCCACTTTCCTCTTCTGCACTCAAGTTTTCCAGTTTCCAATGACCCTCCACGGTTGAGCCGTGGGCTTTCACATCAGACTTAAAAAACCGCCTACGCGCGCTTTACGCCCAATAATTCCGGATAACGCTTGCCACCTACGTATTACCGCGGCTGCTGGCACGTAGTTAGCCGTGGCTTTCTGATTAGGTACCGTCAAGATGTGCACAGTTACTTACACATATGTTCTTCCCTAATAACAGAGTTTTACGATCCGAAGACCTTCATCACTCACGCGGCGTTGCTCCGTCAGGCTTTCGCCCATTGCGGAAGATTCCCTACTGCTGCCTCCCGTAGGAGTCTGGACCGTGTCTCAGTTCCAGTGTGGCCGATCACCCTCTCAGGTCGGCTATGCATCGTTGCCTTGGTAAGCCGTTACCTTACCAACTAGCTAATGCAGCGCGGATCCATCTATAAGTGACAGCAAGACCGTCTTTCACTTTTGAACCATGCGGTTCAAAATATTATCCGGTATTAGCTCCGGTTTCCCGAAGTTATCCCAGTCTTATAGGTAGGTTATCCACGTGTTACTCACCCGTCCGCCGCTAACATCAGAGAAGCAAGCTTCTCGTCCGTTCGCTCGACTTGCATGTATTAGGCACGCCGCCAGCGTTCATCCTGAGCCAGGATCAAACTCTCCATAAAAATTATGATGTTTGATTAGCTCATAAATACTAAATAATGTTTGTAACTTATAGTTACGTTTTTTGGAATTAAC
>NZ_VMHE01000061.1:0-266 GCF_007559425.1 Allobacillus salarius
GATAGCGGTCCGCCACACCCAGCCGGCCACAGTCGATGAATCCAGAAAAGCGGCCATTTTCCACCATGATATTCGGCAAGCAGGCATCGCCATGGGTCACGACGAGATCCTCGCCGTCGGGCATGCGCGCCTTGAGCCTGGCGAACAGTTCGGCTGGCGCGAGCCCCTGATGCTCTTCGTCCAGATCATCCTGATCGACAAGACCGGCTTCCATCCGAGTACGTGCTCGCTCGATGCGATGTTTCGCTTGGTGGTCGAATGGGCAG
>NZ_VMHE01000061.1:292-1700 GCF_007559425.1 Allobacillus salarius
CGGATCAAGCGTATGCAGCCGCCGCATTGCATCAGCCATGATGGATACTTTCTCGGCAGGAGCAAGGTGAGATGACAGGAGATCCTGCCCCGGCACTTCGCCCAATAGCAGCCAGTCCCTTCCCGCTTCAGTGACAACGTCGAGCACAGCTGCGCAAGGAACGCCCGTCGTGGCCAGCCACGATAGCCGCGCTGCCTCGTCCTGCAGTTCATTCAGGGCACCGGACAGGTCGGTCTTGACAAAAAGAACCGGGCGCCCCTGCGCTGACAGCCGGAACACGGCGGCATCAGAGCAGCCGATTGTCTGTTGTGCCCAGTCATAGCCGAATAGCCTCTCCACCCAAGCGGCCGGAGAACCTGCGTGCAATCCATCTTGTTCAATCCCTCCGGAGCCTCCGCCACCTGATCCGCCACCTCCGCTCCCACCACCGGTCTGCTCGTTCTTCAGCACGCGCTCCACGAAGCTCTTGATGTACTTACCCATTTCATCTGGAGCGTCCTCCTGGCTGAAGTGGAGGCCCTTCACCTTCACGAACTCGGTGTTAGGGAACTTCTTAGCTCCCTCGACAATAGCGTTGGAAAAGAACCCAGGGTCGGACTCGATGAACATCTTAGGCAGATCGTCGCTGGCCCGAAGGTAGGCGTTGTAGTTGCGGACAATCTGGACGACGTCGGGCTTGCCTCCCTTAACGAGAGGGATCTCGCGAGGCCAGGAGAGGGTAGGCCGTCTAACCTCGCCCTTCTCCTTGAATGGCTCCAGGTAGGCAGCGAACTCCTCAGGCTCCAGTTTCCGCATGATCTTGCTTGGGAGCATGGTCTCGACGAAGAAGTTATTCTCAAGCACCATTTTCTCGCCCTCTTCGCTCTTGATCAGGGCGATATCCTCCTCGATGTCAGGCCACTCGTCCCAGGACTCGATCACGTCCACGACACTCTCAGCATGGACGATGGCCTTGATCTTGTCTTGGTGCTCGTAGGAGTAGTGAAAGGCCAGACAAGCCCCCCAGTCGTGGCCCACAAAGATGATTTTCTTTGGAAGGTTCAGCAGCTCGAACCAAGCGGTGAGGTACTTGTAGTGATCCAGGAGGCGATATGAGCCATTCCCGCTCTTGCCGGACTTACCCATTCCGATCAGATCAGGGATGATGCATCTAGCCACGGGCTCGATGTGAGGCACGACGTGCCTCCACAGGTAGCTGGAGGCAGCGTTACCATGCAGAAAAATCACGGCGTTCTCGGCGTGCTTCTCGGAATCATAGTAGTTGATGAAGGAGTCCAGCACGTTCATTTGCTTGCAGCGAGCCCACCACTGAGGCCCAGTGATCATGCGTTTGCGTTGCTCGGGGTCGTACACCTTGGAAGCCATGGTGGCTCCAGCCTTTGGTTCGAGACTGTTGTGTCAGAAGAAT
>NZ_VMHE01000062.1 GCF_007559425.1 Allobacillus salarius
AGAACTTAAGAAATAGAATAAGTTAAGTAGTTGATACTCAATATAGGGTATTTTCCATATTGGAAAATCTGATTTTCCATATTAGAAAGTCACTCTTTCCTATTAGATGTTAAAAAGGAAAATATATTTTGCTTTTTTATTGTATTAATGGAAATTTAAATATTCCTTTGTGGAAAATCAAATTATACTTTTTCACCGATATATAGAAAGTCAAATTTGCCTAAATAGAATGTTTATGGAAAATAAGAAAGTACTCAAATTAACCGATTTTCAAAAAAACGAAGAAAACCCCTTTATGAAACAAGCAATTGAAGGGATTGAAAATCACGTTGTTAAGAAATACAAAAGTAGTACGGGAAGTGATAAAAAAGCTGTAGTTGCTGTTGCTGATACAGATACAGGAGAAGTATTCAAAACCTCGTTTATCCGACAAATAGAAGTAGATGAAGAGCAATTTGCAAAACTATACCTTGCGAATTTTGCCGCTTTTTTCAATCTATCACAATCAGCTATTCGGGTTTTCGGGTATATTCTAACTTGCATGAAGCCTAAGAATGATATGATAATTTTCGATAGGCGAAAATGCTTAGAATACACCCAATACAAATCAGACAAAGCCATATACAAAGGATTGGCAGAGCTCGTACAAAGTGAAATCATAGCAAGAGGTCCAAACGAATATAATTGGTTCATTAATCCGTTGATTGTCTTTAATGGGGATAGGGTTTCATTTACAAAAACATACGTTCGGAAAAAGACTTTAGCTGCCCAAAAGAAAGAAGAAGCAGAGAAACGACAGTTATCACTTGGTTTTGATGAACTGTAACACTCCATTGAGTGAAGCTGCCGTTTGGTCGCTCCCCCTTTGGGGGCGGGGGGGGGATAGATAAAGTTCCTCTATGTAAAGTTATAATGGGGGATGAAAGGCAAGGTTCGCTAACCTTACCCCGATTGTTTATGCTTCCCAGCATTCAATCTATCCCCGTTTATGGGTTTCTCTTTCACCCTACAAAGATAACCTCATGGGGGAAAAATGTCCAAGAATATGGGGTAAAAACTATCAAGTCGGTAGAAAATAAGTATCTTTGAAGTACATTTTTAGTAGAGGTACTGGTATGCCTAGACGAAGCAGATAGGCAAAAATAAAGCCGCTGGAGATGTCGGATGTCCGTCAATTAACTCCAGCGGCTTGTATTTTGGTAACTCTCCCGTATCGGTCGGCTACCGTTTGGTCAGCAACAAAGGTAGTACTTTATTGTCGCAAATCCAAATGTTTTCCCCTTTATTTGTGCATTTACAGAACATTTGCTAACTTCGCACCTATGCAGTATGGTGATAGCACACTAGCACCCTAAAGGGTGCGTGTGTAAGGGGACAAGCCCCCTTAACCCCCTGTCAGCCGGCTGTCACCGGCTGTTATCGATTGTCACAAAAATGTTAACTTATGGGAGCAACAAGTATTCATGTACAAGCAGTGAAGCCGGGGAGCGAGATTCACAACTTTAGGGAAAAAGAGTTGGACTATGTTCGTCCGGAACTTAGTCATTTGAATGAAAGCTGGGTTGGAGATAGCATCTCCCATCGGCTGGAGAGTGCGAAACAGAGATATTTCGATACGGTTGGGCAGAAGATGCAGACTAAAGCAGCACCCATACGGGAGGGGGTAATAGTAATCAAGCAAGAAACC
>NZ_VMHE01000063.1:0-524 GCF_007559425.1 Allobacillus salarius
CGCCGCAGTCGTCGTGCTGGAACACGGTAAAACCATGACCGAGAAGGAGATCGTGGACTATGTGGCCAGCCAGGTTACAACCGCCAAGAAGCTGCGCGGTGGTGTTGTGTTCGTGGACGAGGTGCCTAAAGGACTGACCGGCAAGTTGGACGCCCGCAAGATCCGCGAGATTCTCATTAAGGCCAAGAAGGGCGGCAAGATCGCCGTGTAATTCTAGTTGTTTGATCCGAATTCTGCAGATATCAACAAGTTTGTACAAAAAAGCTGAACGAGAAACGTAAAATGATATAAATATCAATATATTAAATTAGATTTTGCATAAAAAACAGACTACATAATACTGTAAAACACAACATATCCAGTCACTATGGCGGCCGCATTAGGCACCCCAGGCTTTACACTTTATGCTTCCGGCTCGTATAATGTGTGGATTTTGAGTTAGGATCGGGCGAGATTTTCAGGAGCTAAGGAAGCTAAAATGGAGAAAAAAATCACTGGATATACCACCGTTGATATATCCCAAT
>NZ_VMHE01000063.1:553-1653 GCF_007559425.1 Allobacillus salarius
GCATCGTAAAGAACATTTTGAGGCATTTCAGTCAGTTGCTCAATGTACCTATAACCAGACCGTTCAGCTGGATATTACGGCCTTTTTAAAGACCGTAAAGAAAAATAAGCACAAGTTTTATCCGGCCTTTATTCACATTCTTGCCCGCCTGATGAATGCTCATCCGGAGTTCCGTATGGCAATGAAAGACGGTGAGCTGGTGATATGGGATAGTGTTCACCCTTGTTACACCGTTTTCCATGAGCAAACTGAAACGTTTTCATCGCTCTGGAGTGAATACCACGACGATTTCCGGCAGTTTCTACACATATATTCGCAAGATGTGGCGTGTTACGGTGAAAACCTGGCCTATTTCCCTAAAGGGTTTATTGAGAATATGTTTTTCGTCTCAGCCAATCCCTGGGTGAGTTTCACCAGTTTTGATTTAAACGTGGCCAATATGGACAACTTCTTCGCCCCCGTTTTCACCATGGGCAAATATTATACGCAAGGCGACAAGGTGCTGATGCCGCTGGCGATTCAGGTTCATCATGCCGTTTGTGATGGCTTCCATGTCGGCAGAATGCTTAATGAATTACAACAGTACTGCGATGAGTGGCAGGGCGGGGCGTAAAGATCTGGATCGGGCTTACTAAAAGCCAGATAACAGTATGCGTATTTGCGCGCTGATTTTTGCGGTATAAGAATATATACTGATATGTATACCCGAAGTATGTCAAAAAGAGGTATGCTATGAAGCAGCGTATTACAGTGACAGTTGACAGCGACAGCTATCAGTTGCTCAAGGCATATATGATGTCAATATCTCCGGTCTGGTAAGCACAACCATGCAGAATGAAGCCCGTCGTCTGCGTGCCGAACGCTGGAAAGCGGAAAATCAGGAAGGGATGGCTGAGGTCGCCCGGTTTATTGAAATGAACGGCTCTTTTGCTGACGAGAACAGGGGCTGGTGAAATGCAGTTTAAGGTTTACACCTATAAAAGAGAGAGCCGTTATCGTCTGTTTGTGGATGTACAGAGTGATATTATTGACACGCCCGGGCGACGGATGGTGATCCCCCTGGCCAGTGCACGTCTGCTGTCAGATAAAGTCTCCCGTGA
>NZ_VMHE01000064.1 GCF_007559425.1 Allobacillus salarius
GTGAAGGTCAAAAAATCGAAACATCTAAAGCTACATGGGTTAATGCTACTATGAGAGCGTTTAAATTAGGGGTTATCTTACCTGTAACAAAAGAATTTTTGAATTACACTTATTCACAATTCTTTGAAGAAATGAAGCCTATGATTGCTGAAGCATTCTATAAAAAGTTTGATGAAGCGGGTATTTTGAATCAAGGTAACAATCCATTCGGTAAATCAATTGCACAATCAATTGAAAAAACTAATAAGGTTATTAAAGGTGACTTCACACAAGATAACATTATTGATTTAGAGGCATTACTTGAAGATGACGAATTAGAAGCAAATGCGTTTATCTCAAAAACACAAAACAGAAGCTTGTTACGTAAAATTGTAGATCCTGAAACTAAGGAACGTATTTATGACCGTAACAGTGATACGTTAGATGGTCTACCTGTGGTTAACCTTAAATCAAGCAATTTAAAACGCGGTGAATTAATTACTGGTGACTTTGATAAGTTGATTTACGGTATCCCTCAATTAATTGAATACAAAATCGATGAAACTGCACAATTATCTACAGTTAAAAACGAAGATGGCACACCTGTAAACTTATTCGAACAAGACATGGTGGCATTGCGTGCAACTATGCATGTAGCGTTACACATCGCTGACGATAAAGCATTCGCTAAATTAGTGCCTGCTGACAAAAAAACAGATTCAGTACCAGGAGAAGTTTAATAAATAATTAGGAGTGGTAACATGCCCGAAATCATTGGAATTGTTAAAGTAGATTTTACAGATTTAGAAGATAACAGACATGTCTATATGAAAGGGCATGTCTACCCTCGCAAAGGTTATGATCCTACAGATGAACGTATCAAAGCTTTAGCTAGTGTTGAAAATAAACGCAACGAACAAATGATTTACATTGTAAATGACAAATTAACCAAAAAAGAACTTGTCGAAATAGCAAGTGTTGCTGGCTTACAAGTTGATGAAAAACAAACAAAAGCTGAAATTATCAATGCTTTTGAGTCACTAGAGTAGGTGGTTATATGACTACGCTAGCTGATGTAAAAAAACGTATTGGTCTTAAAGATGAAAAGCAAGATGAACAATTAGAAGAAATCATAAAAAGTTGTGAAAGCCAGTTGTTATCAATGTTACCTATTGAAGTTGAACAAATACCGGAAAGGTTTAGTTACATGATTAAAGAAGTTGCAGTTAAACGCTACAACAGGATTGGTGCTGAAGGTATGACATCAGAAGCGGTTGACGGACGTAGCAATGCGTATGAATTGAACGATTTCAAGGAGTATGAAGCTATTATTGATAATTACTTTAATGCTAGAACGAGAACTAAAAAAGGAAGGGCTGTGTTCTTTTGAGATATGAAGATAGAGTTGTTTTTCAATTAGAACAAGTAGCAACTTACAATCCTAAAACTAGCAAAAAAGAAAACGCACTAATCACTTATGATGCGATACCATGCAATATTAACCCCATTTCTAGAGCAAGAAAGCAACTTGAATTTGGTGATGTAAAAAACGATGTAAGTGTTCTGAGGATAAAAGAATCAATATCTCACCCTGTTAGCCACGTGTTGGTTAATGGCATTCGCTACAAGATAGTTGATACAAGGATATACAGACACGAAACGTCATA
>NZ_VMHE01000065.1:0-604 GCF_007559425.1 Allobacillus salarius
GGCAGCTAAAGTCTTTTTCCGAACGTATGTTTTAGCAAATGTCACTCGGTCACCATTGAATACTATCAGAGGATTAATAAACCAAAGATTATCGGCTGGTCCTCGGGCTATGATTTCAGCTTTTACAAGTTCTGCAAGTCCTTTATAAACGGCTTTGTCTGTTTTGTATTTGGTATATTCTAGGCATTTTTTTCTATTGAAGATGATTAAATCATTTTTGGGTTTCATGCAGGTCATAAAGTAACCAAAAACCCGAATAGCTGCTTGTGATAGGTCAAAGAATGCAGCAAAGTTAGAAAGATACAATTTAGTGAATTGTTCTTCATCTACTTCTATTTGACGGATAAACGAAGTCTTAAACACTTCTCCAGTTTCAGTGTCGGCTAAAGCTACTACGGCTCTCTTATCGCCACCACTATTACTCTTATACTTTTTAACAACATGATTTTCAATACCTTCTATAGCTTGTTTCATAAAAGGATTTTCTTCGTTCTTTTGAAAATCGGTTAACTTAACTGCTTTTTTATTTTCCATTTTGATGTGTTTTTGGGAAATATTATTCTCCACAAAGTAAACTATTATTTTCCATAAAAACAATATTAAG
>NZ_VMHE01000065.1:627-1558 GCF_007559425.1 Allobacillus salarius
TTTCCTGTTTAGTATTATATTAGGAAATCAGTATTTTCTAGATTGGAAAATGAGAATTTCCAATATGGAAAATGCCCTATATTGTGTATCAAGTACTTAACTTATTCTATTTCTTCTATTCTTAATATACCCCCAAAACAGCACAAAATCAGTCACTTAAAAATCATCGGTCGGGGAGCGCCCAGCGGCAAGGGGCGGGACCACCCGTCCCGACGAGCGCCACACCATAAACTTTTTTTAGAATAAGCACACAACCGTTTTCCGAACCCTGCAAAATTTCTTCCGAATCCGAACGACGTAACACTCCATTGAGAGAGGCTGCCGTTTGGTCGCTCCCCCTTTGGGGGCGGGGGGGGGGTTACATACCCATACCGAAACCTCTGCTTCTGGTGATTTGCTTGAGTAGGTCTTTCCCCTCTTCCATAGCTTTTGATATGTTTGGGAAATGATGCCTTAAAGCCTCCAGTTGTTCGGAATTGAACAAGTCTTTCATCTTACCAAGTTCTTTTTTCAATTCCTTGGTTTCGGTCTTTAGTTCTTGGTTCTCCGTCCTTAATCGGTTACTGGTTGTCCTTGCGTTGTCCATTTGTTGTCTATAATACTCCTTGTCATTCTCGGCTTTGAATGCCTTTGTGCCGTTTTGCTCTTTTTCAAGTATAGCCTTTCCCAGTCTATCGGATAGCTGTTCATTTTCCCCCTCTAAAGCCTTTACTTTGGCTTTTAAGGCATCCTTTTCCCTATCGTTGACTGTTTTTCCAATCAAGCCGTAAAACTTCTCTGAAGCCTTAGAAATGAGTTTTTGGACGTTCTTCTTTGTTTCAATGGAACGTAGTTCTTTCTGAAGCTGAAGAAGCTGGTTTTGTACGTCCTTGTGTTTGTCTAATGCACTGGATATATCGTTTGATAGTTCCTGAAGCTGTTCTTTCGCACA
>NZ_VMHE01000066.1 GCF_007559425.1 Allobacillus salarius
GAATCAATTTCATAATTGCTCTTTTTAAAAATACAAAGACTTCTCCAATGTTTTGAATTGCATTTTTAAAAACAGAAATCATGCAGATTGTTGGTTTTTCATCTGTATATTCAAGCGATCTGCTGCTAACTTTGATGCGTTATAAGTAAGGGTGACTAAATCAAAATGAACTTTGGCACGCTTTCCGGAGCAATACCTTACATTATTTAGTTGAAAATATTCTTTCAAGTAACCATTTACACGTTCAACGGAAGTACGCTTCTTGAACAACTTCTTCCAAGCTTCAGAACCGCGAGCTGGTGCTGTATATTTACGAAGATCTTTGGTGATTTTCATTTTAAATACCTTTTGACAAATGCCTTCTTGAGCGAGTGGACAATCACTGCATTCTTTCGGATGGGTATATTTCAATGTTTCGTACTTTGCATCATAGCTATCATAACGGTAAGAATGTTCCCGAAAACAAGTAGGAGCGAAATACTTATCGAACCCTATGGGTTCGGGTTCGTTTTTACGATTATAAGCGATGATAGATTGTTGCCCCATTCGATAAACTTGTTGATAGATTGGTTCATAATCATACCCTGCATCCATCGTTTGATAACGTATGTTTGGAAGAGAACGCTGTTCCTGCATCCCCTTTAATAAAGGGATTGCAGCTTTTCCATCGTTTAAGTTACCGGATGAAAAGAGTGATTGTAAAATATATTGACTGGAAGAGCCGACAGCCAAATGTCCTTTAAAACCGTACCAAAAAACATTTTTTCCATCACTGTTTTTCTTGATGCCCCATTTGGGTTCCTGAGGAACCCCTTCACGAAGGTCGCCCAACGAAGCATCGAGTTGAGCTACTATTTTCTTTTCGTATAGGGGAAGGCTGGCTTCTTTTTCGGCTTGTTCTTTTAACCATTGATCCCGCTCTTTTTTAGGCTTTCGACCACGTTTCTTTGGTTCCGGCTTTGCTTTCTCTTCCTTTGCTGGAGCTTGATCGCGTGCTTCAAAGTGAGTTGCATCGATAGCAATGGTGTCATCGATAATAAAGCCTTCTTCTATAGCCTGCTCAACAATCTGTCCTTGGACTTTCTCCAGGATATTTGATTGTGTTAATTTTGTGAGCAGTCGTGAATAAGAAGCTTCAGATGGAACACTGTCTGAAACAAGAAAACCACAATTTAATTTGAAGGCTATGTCTTGATTTAATCGCTTAATTAAATCTTTGATGGTTGGAATTCGTTCCACATATCGAACGAAGATTGAGATAATCATTGCAGCATAATTCAGCTCTTCAGGCGCACCACGATGAGATTTTTTCATTACTTCTCGATAAATCATTCTAATATCGATGGCTGAAATGATTGCGTCATATTTATCGGTAGGTTCCATATCATAAAGTTCTTGAATGCTAAAAAGGCTTGGTTGTCGTATAATGGTCATAGGGAGTATTCCTCCAGTCTTTTGGGATGTTTTAGTCAACTACCATTATACAGACTTTGGGGAGGTACTTCCTTTTTTGTGTTTTGAAACCCTTGCCCTGTAAGGGCTAAGATTTATGAAATT
>NZ_VMHE01000067.1 GCF_007559425.1 Allobacillus salarius
TTCAAGACGAAGCTTTACAGATGAATTCAAAGAACAAATCGTCCAACTTTACACTTCAGGAAAACCAAGATCTGAAATTATTAAAGAATATGAATTAACCCCATCAACATTCGATAAGTGGGTGAAGCAATTTCGAAACAGCGGGTCTTTTGCAGAAAAAGATAATCGTACACCGGAACAAGAAGAATTGATTCGCTTGAGAAAAGAAAATCAAAAGCTAGCAATGGAAAATGATATTTTAAAGCAAGCCGCGCTGATAATAGGACGAAAGTAGATGTAATCCGGAATAACCGCCACAAATACTCGATATCAGCAATGTGCCACGTCCTACAAATTCCAAGAAGCACGTATTACTATGAAGCCAAAGCTCGTGACAACCATAAAGAGAACGAACTAACAAAACAAGTTATCGACATCTTCAATAGTAGCAGAAAAATTTACGGCCAAAGAAAGATTAAGGAAGAACTTAGAAAGCTCGATTGGACAGTTTCAAGACGTCGGATAGGACGCATTATGAAAAGCCAAGGTTTGGCATCCAAGTATACCGTTGCGCAATATAAACCAACTAAAACAACTCCTAATGAATCACCAGTTGGTAATACACTAAATCGTGAATTTGAACAGCAACAAGAATTGAAAGTTATTGTAAGTGATTTAACATACGTCCGAGTTTTACAGAAGTGGCACTACATTTGTATTCTTGTCGATTTATTTAATCGAGAAATAATTGGTTATAGTTCCGGACCTTATAAAAACGCAGCATTAGTTCATCAAGCTTTTGCGTCCGTTCAATGCGACCTTAATCAGCTGGGGTTATTTCACACAGATCGAGGTAGTGAGTTCAAAAACAAACTCATTGACAATGCCTTACTCACATTTGGAATTAAACGATCATTAAGTGAGAAAGGGACACCCTACGATAATGCCGTTGCAGAAGCTACATTTAAAACGATTAAAACCGAGTTTATCAATGGAAGAGTTTTTGAAAGTCAAGAAGAATTAGACCGTGAACTATTTGATTTTGTCCATTGGTTCAACAACATTCGTATTCATGAATCATTAGGTTACCTAACTCCAATAGAATATAAAATGATGAAACAAAGTAGTCAGGAATGTAATAGAACACTATAAAGTGCATTGATCAGAGCCGCCCAACGGGCTTGTCTTTGACACCTGTGCCCGCTTTTTCGATACGATGGAAGGGGACGGGGCCCCACCATTCCTATCGATTAAAGCGATGGGTTCGTGGTACACTTCGCATGCGGCTGAGATTTAAGTATAAATTTATTTTTCCCAGCCGCCATCAGATGCACACCACGAACCCCAACAGGTGTCAAAGGCGGCGAACAAGATAAAGTAACATGACTAATCTAAGACCTTAATTTTTTTGTCCAATTTACTGTTGACATTCCA
>NZ_VMHE01000068.1 GCF_007559425.1 Allobacillus salarius
ACATTACCTACGCCGAGTACTTCGAGATGAGCGTTCGGCTGGCAGAAGCTATGAAGCGCTATGGGCTGAATACAAACCATCGGATCGTGGTGTGCAGCGAGAATAGCTTGCAGTTCTTCATGCCCGTGTTGGGTGCCCTGTTCATCGGTGTGGCTGTGGCCCCAGCTAACGACATCTACAACGAGCGCGAGCTGCTGAACAGCATGGGCATCAGCCAGCCCACCGTCGTATTCGTGAGCAAGAAAGGGCTGCAAAAGATCCTCAACGTGCAAAAGAAGCTACCGATCATACAAAAGATCATCATCATGGATAGCAAGACCGACTACCAGGGCTTCCAAAGCATGTACACCTTCGTGACTTCCCATTTGCCACCCGGCTTCAACGAGTACGACTTCGTGCCCGAGAGCTTCGACCGGGACAAAACCATCGCCCTGATCATGAACAGTAGTGGCAGTACCGGATTGCCCAAGGGCGTAGCCCTACCGCACCGCACCGCTTGTGTCCGATTCAGTCATGCCCGCGACCCCATCTTCGGCAACCAGATCATCCCCGACACCGCTATCCTCAGCGTGGTGCCATTTCACCACGGCTTCGGCATGTTCACCACGCTGGGCTACTTGATCTGCGGCTTTCGGGTCGTGCTCATGTACCGCTTCGAGGAGGAGCTATTCTTGCGCAGCTTGCAAGACTATAAGATTCAATCTGCCCTGCTGGTGCCCACACTATTTAGCTTCTTCGCTAAGAGCACTCTCATCGACAAGTACGACCTAAGCAACTTGCACGAGATCGCCAGCGGCGGGGCGCCGCTCAGCAAGGAGGTAGGTGAGGCCGTGGCCAAACGCTTCCACCTACCAGGCATCCGCCAGGGCTACGGCCTGACAGAAACAACCAGCGCCATTCTGATCACCCCCGAAGGGGACGACAAGCCTGGCGCAGTAGGCAAGGTGGTGCCCTTCTTCGAGGCTAAGGTGGTGGACTTGGACACCGGTAAGACACTGGGTGTGAACCAGCGCGGCGAGCTGTGCGTCCGTGGCCCCATGATCATGAGCGGCTACGTTAACAACCCCGAGGCTACAAACGCTCTCATCGACAAGGACGGCTGGCTGCACAGCGGCGACATCGCCTACTGGGACGAGGACGAGCACTTCTTCATCGTGGACCGGCTGAAGAGCCTGATCAAATACAAGGGCTACCAGGTAGCCCCAGCCGAACTGGAGAGCATCCTGCTGCAACACCCCAACATCTTCGACGCCGGGGTCGCCGGCCTGCCCGACGACGATGCCGGCGAGCTGCCCGCCGCAGTCGTCGTGCTGGAACACGGTAAAACCATGACCGAGAAGGAGATCGTGGACTATG
>NZ_VMHE01000069.1 GCF_007559425.1 Allobacillus salarius
GATGACGTACAATAGTTTGTGTAAAACTCTTGAAGACAAAAAAAGAGGTAGGGTATCCTCAGAGTAAACAACGAAACCAACTCATGAAAGGAGATGCCCTACCTCATGTCTACAAGTATAGGACAAAACAACCTCGAAAATCAATTGGACGAATTAGTCCGCTCTTTCGTCCAAGAGAAGCTAGAAACAATTATGAAGGAAGAGATGAATCAATTTTTCGAAGAGAATCCTGAGCTAAAAAACTATAAGAACGGCAGTTACGGTCGTCAATTGGATACGAAATACGGTCGCATCCAAGACCTTCAGGTGCCACGAGATCGAGAAAACTCGTTTCAAACACAAGTGTTCCAACCCTATCAGCGTTATGAACAGTGGTTGGGAGAAACAATCATCACGATGTATCAGAAAGGCATGAGTACGCGCGAAATCGGAAATTTCCTCGAGCGCATTCTTGGCCACGCTTACGCCCCAGGTACCATCAGTAACATCACCGATGTGGTGATGGAAGATATCCGTGCCTGGCAGGAACGTTCACTTCAGAAAAGATATGCCGTGCTATATCTCGACGGTACCTATCTGAAGTTACGCCGGGATGATGTAGCTAATGAAGTCGTATACGTCGTCATTGGTGTCACGGAAGACGGCTTTCGTGAAATTCTCGGCTTCTATGTCGGTGGCCAGGAAAGTTCCCTCGGCTGGGAGGAGGTGCTCTCCGATATCTACCGTCGTGGCTGTGAAGAAGTACTTCTCGGTATTTTCGATGGTCTTCCAGGGCTGGAAGAAGCGATGAAAGCTATCTATCCGAAAGCTGATGTGCAGCGTTGTGTCTTCCATAAAGTACGGAACACGCTGAACAAGGTCCGACAGAAAGATCGCTCAGCGATCAGTCAAGACATGAAAGCTATCTATCAGTCGAACAGTAACGGTGAAGCTGAAGAACAGTTGGATGCCTTCTGTGAAACTTGGCAAAAGAAATATCCCAAAATCGCCAAGTCCTGGAGAGAGGACTTCAACGCTCTTACCACGTTCCTGAACTATCCTTCCTCTATCCGCCCGATGATTTACACGACAAACATCATCGAGCGCACTATGAAGGAATTCAAGAAACGTCTGAAAACGATGAACAGCCTTCCCTCAGAAGAAGCCGTGGAAAAGGTGATTTATATGGTTTCAGATGAATGCAACACCAAATGGTCTACGCGCAAACTCCGTGGGTTCAAAGAAGCAAGCCCTGAACTGCACGCCATGTTTGAGGAACGTTATGGATCTCAGACCGAAAGCGAGGAGGGGAAATAACCCTCCACCGGATCACCCTACTTTTTTACACAAACTTATTGACGGTACC
>NZ_VMHE01000007.1 GCF_007559425.1 Allobacillus salarius
TGCTCTCGACGACAAATTGAACTGCACTATACATGAAAAGTGCATCGAGATAGGTTCTCGATGACAAATCGAACTGCCTTATACACGAAAAGTGCATCGAGATGCGTTCTCGATGACAAATTGAACTGCTTAAATGCCAAAAAGGTTGTTGAGACGCAATCAGAGCATCACACAACAACCCTATTCTTTAATTATTTAGATGCTTTTTAACGACCTGACTTAAAATCTCAACTGCCGATACCATTTCTTCTCGACTGACGAAGCTAAATGATAGTCTTAAATAGGATAGTCCTTCTTGTTCATGAACGAAAAAATGCTTTCCTGGCACGTAGGAAACGCCTGCTTGCATCGCCTCAACTAATATTTCCGATGTATTTATTCCCGGAATATTGACCCATACGAAGTATCCACCGGAAGGTTGCTGCCATGTAGCAAGTTCCCCCATATATTTTTCTAAAGATGAGATTAATGTTTTACAATTTTGTTGATAGACTTTTCGAAGCATCTCGAATCGTTTTTTCATGTCTGTTTGAATTAAGTAAGAACCAAGCGTTGCTTCTGCAAATGGATGATCCAAATCTTTTTTAAACCAAGCGAGTGGCTCAATTAGATCACTTCTCGCCGCCACATAGCCTACTCGCAATCCTGGTGCAATCGTTTTAGAAAAAGATCCGAGGTAAAACACACGACTTCCACTATCCATTGCTTTGATTGGTGTTGGTCGCTCATCAAAATACAATTCACCATACGCATCATCTTCAATGATCAAGAAGTTAAATTCGCTTGCAAGCTCCAATAAATGTCTTCTGCGATCAATCGACATCGTCGTTCCTGTCGGGTTATGAAAACTTGGAATCGTATATACGAGTTTTGGCATCGGCAAGTTCTTCTCTTTTCGATTCTTCAATGTCTTTTCAAGTTCTTCCGTTTGCATACCATATTCATCAATAGGGACAGTAATGAAATGATCCGTATAATTCCGAAAAACTTCTAACCCTTCCATGTAGCTTGGAGATTCAACGACAATCCAAGTATCTCGGTCTATAAACGTTCTTGAAATTAAGTCGATGCCTTGTATCGCGCCCGCGGTCACTAATATTTCTTTTTCCAACAGTACAACCCCGCGCTCCACGAGCCGCTCACGAACAAATTTTTTCACTGTATTGACTTTCTTACTGCCTAAATATTGAAAAGGCAGGTCTTTCTCTTCCTCAATTAAATCTTTTACGGCCTCGTTCATCTCATTATAAGGAACAAGACTTTGCGCCGGATAACCTGCGCTGAGTGGGATGCAATATTTAGGGACTGGTGGCATCCACTCACCAGGAGGATCATTCTGAAGTGCAGCTTTCGTATTTTTCGTGAAAAATAGTTCAGGATTCATTATGTATCTACCTTTCCGTTAGGTTTTATAAGATCAACAATGTAAATTTATATTCGGCAATGTTGCTATAGCTGAAGGGGGAGTGGTCCACTAGTTTGAATGAATCTCTATAACTACTTCGAAAATTCATTCCCCCTGAAATATGCGACCTATTCTTTTAAATATGTCCATGCACGACGTCAATTTGCTCCTAAATTGCACAAATATGCGACCTTTCGAACAATTTATACGCCCGTCTCGAAAATATATGGTTCCGAATCTAAATTATATGCCCCCTGTGAGATATTGCCGTCTTACTTTACTCTTCTAAAAATCTTTAATCACAAAAACGAACAGAAAGTATCCAAAAAATCAGATTACCTTCTGTTCTAAAGATAAAGCAGTTACCGTTTACTTTCAATTACAGATTAAAAGAAAAGCACGTGTGCCATTAATGCAGCGATTGGCAACGTAATTACCGTACGTTGAATAAAAATGATGAAAAGTTGAACCAAAGAAACAGGAATTTTAGATTTAATTAGCAAAATCCCGATTTCAGACATGTAAATGAGCTGAGATAAAGACATCACTCCGATCACGAAACGAGTCAATTCAGATTCAATTCCACTTCCGACAACAGCTGGCAAGAACATGTCTGCGAATCCGACGAGCATGGCAGGAGCTGCTGCTTGAGCTTCAGGTATTTGTAATAGCTGAAGGAACGGAACGAACGGATAAGACAAGTAATCAAAGATCGGTGTGAATTCAGCAATCATCAAAGCGATTGTACCAAGTGCCATGACGAGAGGAATTAAAGAGAACCAAATATCAGTCACATTTTGAACGCCACTTTTGACGACACTTTTATAGCTTTTGACTTCCTCAGCCTTTTCAACCGCTTTTTGGAAACCCCATTGAAAAGTAGAGATTCCTTCAGGTACTTCTTCATCAATCTGTTTACCGATGGGACCGTAATACGTATCTTTTTTCCATGAAAGAGGTGGAATTCTTGGGCAAACGATTGCGGCAACAACTCCACAAACAACGACCGTTGCATAAAACTGAACAAATAAGTGATCAATGTTTAAAAACCGTGCGATGACTAAACTAAATGCAATGGAAGCGATTGAAAAGTTTGTTGCTACGACTGCCGCTTCTCTTTTTGTATAATAACCAGACTCATATTGCTGTGTCGTCAACAGTACACCGACGGTTCCACTTCCCATCCACGAAGCAAGCGCATCGATTGATGAACGACCAGGAAGCTTGAACAATGGTGCCATTACTTTACGGACGACCGTCCCGATGAAATCCATCAAACCGAATTGTAATAACAGTGGCATGAATAAACATGCAAACAAAAACCAAACCATCAAAACTGGACCTAAATCAAATAGCACGGTTCCTCCAGTCAATCCCGACCATATAACTTCCGGACCAAGCTCAGTCAGTGTAAGAACTGCAAACACTGCGCCGATGACACGCAAAACTAACCAAATCGGCGATACATCCAATAAAGCTGTCAAAAAAGTACTGTTTTTCGCTGTATTGTTCGGAACAACCTTCATCCAAACAGATGCTAAAGCCGAGATAACGATGACCCCTGTTATAAACATTGGAATATAATCTGCAGTAGCCGCTTGCAATGTATCAGCCATTACACCGAGCCCAATCGTCACCGTCCCGTCAACTGAGAGTGGTACTAAAAACAAAAGCACCCCAATCAATGATGGGATTAGAAATTTCAATGTTTGTTTTACCGAATACCCTTTCTTCACACCGAATTCCTCAACATGTTGAACTTTTTCCATCGTGATCCTCCTTCTTCCCTCTCCGTTTTAACTATGTTGAATAATGTATCATAAAAGTGTATAAATAATCAACTTTATTTTAATTAAAAATTATGCAAGTTAGAAATGATGAATAACTGAGCTTAACTACCGTATTCTTAAAGCAGTTTTCTTTTTACATAGAAGCATAATTATTCAACAAACCTAGAATTCTTCGTAATAGACAACCATAATCAGTCACCAAACAAATAAACTCTTTCTCAACTTTTTGTGTGTCACTGTATTAGATGGGCAGAAAATGTTAGAATAGTAAAAGGATATGGACTATCAATAATAGGAGTGAGTTAAATGAACGAGAATCATTTCAACAGAATGAAAAATGATGATGGATTCGTTGCTGCATTAGACCAAAGTGGTGGTAGTACACCAAAAGCACTTGCTGCTTACGGTATTAAAGAGGATGCATATTCTAACGAAGAGGAAATGTTTGACCTTGTCCACGAACTCCGGACACGCATCGTCACTTCCCCTGCATTTTCTTCGGATAAAATTTTAGGCGCGATTCTTTTCGAACAAACGATGGATCGTAAAGTCGAAGGTAAATACACTGGCGATTACCTTGCAGATAAAGGTATCGTTCCATTTATAAAAATTGATAAAGGGTTAGCCGAAAAAGAAAACGGCGTTCAAATGATGAAGCCGATGCCTGAGTTGGACGAACTATTACGTCGTTCGAATGAGCGTAATATGTTTGGAACGAAAATGCGTTCAGTCATCCACGAACCAAATGAAGAAGGAATTAAAGCGGTTGTCGATCAGCAGTTTGAAGTAGCGAAGCATATTATTAATGCTGGACTCGTTCCAATCGTTGAGCCAGAAGTTGATATTAACAGTTCTGACAAAGAGAAATGCGAAGAGATGTTGAACGAAGAAATTCTAAAACATGTAAACGCACTATCTGAAGACGAAAACATTATGCTTAAACTAACAATCCCAACGAAAGCGAACTTGTATAAAGAATTAATCGAGCACCCTCGTGTCGTTCGTTTTGTTGCTCTTTCTGGTGGTTATTCACGCGAAGAGGCAAACGAAAAACTGAAAGAAAACGATGGCATGATCGCTAGTTTCTCACGTGCACTTGTCAGCGATTTGAATGTTGATCAAACAGATGAAGAGTTTAATAAAACACTTCAAGAAGCTGTTGATTCCATTTATGATGCATCAGTAAACAAAAAATAAGTTAACAGTAAACAAACCTGATCCTTCATTTGAAGGCTCAGGTTTGTTTTTTACTCTATTTAGTTCATTTTCTTTGTGAACTTGTCGACCATTATTGCAATTGCACCGTCACCAGTAACGTTTGCAGCTGTACCGAAACTATCTTGCGCCATATACAATGCAATCATCAATCCTAAAGCGGTTTCGCCAAATCCTAGCATACTACCAAGTAGTCCTAAAGCAGCCATAACCGCTCCACCTGGCACACCCGGTGCAGCAATCATAATGATTCCAAGCATCATAATAAATGGAAGCATTGTAGCGAAGCTTGGTAATGAGAGTCCTTCTGTCAGCATCATAACAGCGACGGAACAAGTAACAATCGTAATTGTACTACCCGCTAAGTGTATTGTTGCACTTAATGGAACTGCTGAATCTGCTACCCCATCAACGACATTGTTTTGCTTCGTTTGTCGTACAGTTACCGGTATCGTCGCCGCACTGGACATTGTTCCTAATCCTGTAAAGTAAGCTGGTAACATCGTTTTTAATGCAAGGAATGGATTTCTTCCTGTAAGCCCTCCCGCAACTATATACAAAATCAATATCCAAATCCAATGGACGATCACTGCCATGATGAGGACGACTCCGAATGTCTGAAGCGTTCTGAATACTGCTCCATCAGCAGCTAACTCGGCAAAAATACTCGCAATGTAAAACGGTAACAGTGGAATGATAATTTTCCAGATTAACCGCTCTACTATTTCTTTACCTTCGTCAAAAAAAGCTCTGATTGTCGGCGTATGTATGCGCGTAATTCCTATACCGAAGACAAATGCCAATACAAGCGCCGTCATGACTCCCATAATCGGATCAATGGTCAGCTCAAAGTATGGCTCAAAGCCAGCAGTCTCTTCAGCATTTCCTCCACCGTCATTAACAAGCATTGGGATGATAATCATTGCAATGAAAAATGCCAGTGTTCCCGCTAGGACTGTTGATGAGTAAGCGATTGCGGAAGTCACGCCAAGCATCTTCCCTGATTCCTTCCCGAAGCTCGCTAGACCACTAATAATGAAGAAAACGATAATTAACGGAATTGTAAATCCTAAAAATTGACCAAAAATCTCTTTGAATGTGACAATGATACGAATTAGAAATTCAGGAGCAACCAAGCCCACAGCAATTCCTAAAACGACTCCAATCAGTAATTTTACGATTAACTTCACTTGAATTCCCCGTTTCCATTTTTGACGTAGTATAGCATTGAAACAAAATCACGACAAGAACAAAAGCGTTTTTTCATCATTTATTTTTGTTTAATATAAGCATTATTGATGGTCTACTATAGTTTCATGTTATGTTTCAGAATATAAAAAAGAAGCCAGGAAATTCATTCCCTAGCTCCTTTACAAACGTTCTATTCCATTATTCTTTAGGTTCTAAGTCTTCAATCGACTCAACATCCATATATGTCGGAACAGCTAATCCTATTTTTGCACCTTCTAGGTTCGCTCCTAAGTCTTCATATTCGCCTTCATATTTTTCATAGAAATCCTTATGTGTTTGTGGCATCCAAGGAGCTAAAGAAGCATCGGCGTCTCCAGCAGATACAGCTTGGAATACGATTTGTGGATCAACTGGTGTCAATGTAACATTAAATCCTTTCGATTCTAATGCTATTTTGACAACTTGAGCAGATGCACGTTCAGAATCCCAAGGTGTCAACGCTAACTCAA
Source organism: Allobacillus salarius (assembly GCF_007559425.1). Taxonomy (GTDB): domain Bacteria; phylum Bacillota; class Bacilli; order Bacillales; family Alkalibacillaceae; genus Allobacillus; species Allobacillus salarius. The sequence goes on from NZ_VMHE01000007.1 coordinate 6,111, forward strand.
TATCCTGACCATCAACAGAATCTACACCTTCTGACCAGCTATCGACAGTCTCTTGGTTTTCATCAACCCAATCCTGCGCGGCTTCTTCAAGATCTTTTTCTTGGGCAGCAAGCATGATTGATTCCATATCTTCAACTTCCCAGTAGAAATTATCAAGAATCTCATACGCTTCTGGCATATCTTCTTTTAATCCTTTACGAGCAATCGTAGTGATATACTCTTCACCACCATACACACCTTTTGGATCGTCAATATATTTGATGTCATATTTAGCGAACATATAGTGCGGGTTCCATGCAGCGATAATAATCTCTTCTTCATTATCAAGCGCTTCGCCAAGCTCTGTTAGCATTGCTGCCGTAGAAGATTCTTCATGCGTCCAACCCTCTAGGTTATCGTATTCTTCCAACGCTTTATTCGTAGCTTGGGAAATGCCAGCTCCGGGTTCAATACCCGTGATGGTGTATTCAACTTCTTCACCGACATTCACTTCACCATTCGATTCGCTCTCAGCGCTACTCTCTTCTGAATCATCTCCACCACAAGCAACAAGTGCTAAAGATAATCCAGCTATAATTCCTATCTTTTTCAACTTCATCATGATTAACGTATACTCCCTTTCAAAATTTTAAAATTTAAGTATGTCTTATGTCTTCAAAATCAGGACCAACTGCTCATCTCCACATACCCTTTCATTTTACCGTTTCATAATTTTCTTAACAATTCGCATTTTTGAGGATTATCACACAAATGAGCTTTTAAGTTATCAGATATATATATCATGATGAAATTTTGAAAAATACCTTTTGAATCGTCTAAATTACTACTGAATAATCACTCTGCTTTATTAAGTTAAATTGGTAAATTCAGAAATATAAACAAAATGAAATTAAAACAGCACCTTCCCATGTGGATAGGTGCTGCTTGCATGATAAAAGACAAATGATAATGCAACCGATTATCTATTCAGCTGGTTCAAGTTCCTCAACCGATTCAATATCCATATAAGATGGAACGACTAAACCGACTCTAGCACCTTCCAAATTCGGTCCTAGATCTTCGAATTCACCTTCATAGTTCTTATAAAACTCTCCATGCGTCACTGGCATCCAAGGAACTAATGAAGCATCTGCGTCACCGCTAGCAATAGCTTGGAAGATAATTTGTGGATCGACTTGAGTCATAGATACCTCAAACCCTTTTTGCTCCAAAGCTAACCTTGCGACATGAGCAGAAGAGCGTTCTGAATCCCATGGCGTATACACTAGCTCAATTTCTTGTCCATCAACAGCATCTATACCTTCTAGCCAGCCATCGACAGTGTCTTGATTTTCATTGACCCAGTCCTGTGCAGCGTCTTCGATAGATTTATCCTGTGCAGCCAACATTACAGATCCCATATCTTCTGGTTCCCAATAAATGTTATCTAGTATTTCATACGCTTCAGGCAAATCGTTTTTTAACCCTTTGCGAACGATTGTTGTAATATATTCCTCTCCACCATAAATTTCTTTAGGCTCCTCAATAAATTTAAGGTCATATTTCGCAAATTTGTAGTGCGGAATCCAACCAGTAACAATAATCTCTTCTTCTTTTTCGATCGCATCGTCAAGTGCTATTAGCATAGCTGCCGTAGAGGATTCTTGATGATTCCAACCAGCAAGATTATCATACTCCTCCAACAACTGATTCGTCTGTTGTGTCATTCCTGCACCAGGTTCGATACCAGTGATTGTATATTCCACTTCTTCACTAATATTCACATCGCCATCCGAATCACGTTCTCCATCACTTTCTTCTGAATCGCCTCCACCACAAGCTACTAGCGTTAATGATAGACCAGTTATGATTCCTAACTTTTTCAAGTTCTTCATGATTTACAAAAATCCCCTTTTCAACAATAAATTGATGTATCCAATTACTATTCATAACTTTCGCGGCAAACTTGAACACACACTCTAAGGTAACGGGTAGCAACTTTTTGAAACAATCTCTGTTTCCCTTACTTATCCATCAAATTTTATGTTGACCCTTCAAATAACCAATCTAAACTGATAAATTACAAAATACCGTTGAATTCATCAAGAATGCTACGGACTAACTTTTCGATCAATAAAAGAATACATGAATACTTTCATTAACTTAGTACATATCGGACTTTTTTCAATACAAGTTCGCTTAGTTGCTTATGACCATTTTCATCTAAGTGCATATAATCAATTTCATTCATCACGACTTCTTTGCTCGCGTCCAAGAAAAAGATATTCGTATTCGTCACGAATTCTTTTAAAAAGCCCGGCAACTCACTCGACTTAATGTCGCAATTGTCACCCATTGACTTCCGAACCTCTGTCTTTTTGTAATGTGAGCCAATCATTGGTGGAGCGATTACTAATACTTGAAGCGCTTTATCATAGATCTCCTCATGTGCTTCTTGAGCTTTTTTAGCTAACCTAGTAATACCTTGGGCAATATTGTGAGCCGTCAATCCAAAACGTTCCTTCGTATCATTTGTCCCTAACATGATGATGAGAAGTTCCACTGGTGCATGACTTTTTATGCACGGAACGATATAATCTATACCATTCATTCCTTCAAGTAAAGGGTCGTCCACGACACTCGTTCTTCCTGGTAGCCCTTCTTCAATAACTTGATATTCATCACTTAATTTTTCTTGTAAAAGACCAGTCCATCTAACGTTTTCAGGAAATCTTTTCATTGTTTCTGCGTTTAATCCCCAAGTATTGGAATCTCCAAAACAAACGATCCGTTTTCTCATAAATAACTGTACCACCTTACTTTGGTAATTTTATATGTACCCTGACCGGCTAATGCGCCCAAATCGCAACTATATGAGCCAAATTTACCTGATATTCTCCCTGAATCCAGATTTATGTGACTTAATCGGCAAATTATGTGACCAAATAAAAGAAATATAAGTCTAAAAGCGAATTATATGAGCCAAACACAAATATGCCGTCTGGGTAAAATAAAAATCACTACATCATGCAGTGATTTTTAGGGTCGTGCTTATTTTTATTTCATATATTTCAGTAGTTGATAGACAGCGCCTTGTAAGTTGGCATCATTACCGTTTTGAGCAAGCTTAATCGATAAGGATCTTTCAAAAGAACTCATGATACGATTATTGACACGCTGTTCGAGTTTCCCCAGCAAATAATCTCCTTGTTCTGAAACGCCACCGCCGATAACAATCATAGGTGGGTTAAAGATATGTACCAACGTTTTGATTCCTAAGGCAACGTCATCTACCCAGCGGTTAATGACAGACTCTGCTAGCTTGTCTTCATTTTTTGCTCGCCAAAACAAATTCGGCAAAGAATTATAGTCTTCGATGACACTTCGAGCCCGCTTGCTTAATGCTTTGCTGGAAGCATACCGTTCATAGCAACCCTCATCCCCACACGTGCACGGTTCACCGCCTGGGTAGAGGTTCATATGGCCGAATTCACCGGCAGAATAAGCAGCTCCATCATAGATCTCTCCATTAATAACAATCGCACCGCCAATCCCTGTGCCGAGTGTCATGCAGAGAAATTGATCAACCTGCTTTGCTGCACCTTTCCAATACTCCCCAACAGCTGCACAGTTGACGTCATTATCCACTGTAACAGGCACGCCGAACTCAGATTCTAAGATTTCCTTAATATTTAATCCCGTATAATTCGGAAGCGAATCAGTCGCATAAATGACCGTTCCTTCTTTTCGGTTGATTTGACCGGCCGTACTGACAGCAATACCAGAAAGTTCATGATCAGCTTGCAACGCTCGCACAAGGTCTTTCACTTGGTTAAGGATTGCAGGGCCGCCACCTTTTACGTCTGTTGGTGTTTTTGACTTTGTTAGAACCTTACCATGATTATCCAAGACACCATATTTGATACTTGTTCCGCCTATATCAATTGCTCCTGCTAACACGTTGTCTTCCTCCATTCAATTTTCTATTATTACCTTAAGATGTCGACGAGGAATGTTGAAATTCCAGGAAGAAAGACGAGTAATAACATAACAACGACGATTGGTAAAAGAAACGGCAGGACACCTCGGTACATCGTTCCAACCGGAATATTACCAACCCTTGATACAACGAATAATGCCATTCCCATAGGAGGCGTCAAAATACCGATCATTAAGTTTAGAATCACGAACGCACCGAAGAAAATCGGATCAATTCCGACACTCGTGACGACCGGAATCAATACCGGTACGACAAGGACCAACAAGGCCAATGCGTCGATAAATGTTCCCAATATAATCAATAATAAACTGATCAGTAACAATAAGAAAATAGGTTCTTCTGTTATCCCTAAAAATGCATCAGCTACTTTAATGGCCACTCGCTCTCTTGCTACGAATTGACCAAAGAATTCAATTGCTGCAAGCATCAAGATGACAACACCCGTCATTTTAAACGATTCAACGAAGTTTTCGTATGCCTTCTTCAATGTCAGCTCTTTATAAATAAAGAAACCGAGGAACATCGCATACACTGTACTGACAACAGCAGCTTCTGTCGGCGTGAAAAATCCTGAGAATATACCTACAATAATAATTAACGGTGTAAGCAATGCCCAGAACGCTTCCAAGAAACGCTTCCAGATTATTCTTAAGTTTGCACGTTCAAGAACCTTGTAACCGCGTTTTTTTGCCATAATAAAAGTCGTGATAAACAAAGCGACGGCGATTAATAGACCTGGTACCAAGCCAGCAATGAACATTGAAGCCACCGAAACGTTCGCGATCGCGGCATAAATAATCATGTTCAAGCTTGGTGGAATGATTCCACTTAAAATGGAAGTCGCCGCCGTCAATCCACCATTGAAGTCATCATGGTAACCTGCTTTACGCATTGTGCGAATTTCCAATTGACCTAGACCACCCGCGTCTGCCAATGAGGATCCTGACATTCCGGAGAACATTAAACTTGCCGTAATGTTCACATGTCCGACCCCACCAGGAATATGACCGACTAAAGCTAAAGCGAAATTGAAAATACGATCGGTTATTCCGGACGCGTTCATTAATGTACCCGTCAATATAAAGAATGGGATAGCTAACAATGTAAAATTATTTATTCCATCTATTAATTGAGCACCAGAGGCATAAATCAGGTTCCAGTCACCTAATACAAAATAAGAGAGCGCAGCAATGAGCAACGTAAAACCGACTGGAATTCCGATGAAGAGCAACAGAATCCATATGATAAAAATAATCGCAATCTCCATCTATTCCACCTCCGCTGCTTTACTTTGCCGCCATTCTTTAATCAAACGCTCAACTAAACGAAAGATCATTAAACCAGTTAGAATTGGTAAGGCTGCATACATATATACATATGAAATCTGCAAAGTTACCATTTCTAAATGCTCTTGTCTTTGAACAATTGTAAAACTAATATAAAACACCGTAATCAATGCGGCTAAGATTAATAGTTGATTAAATAAATAAATCCATTTTTGCATTTTAGCTGGTAACTTATTTACGAAAACGTCAATTGCTACGTGACCTTTATCTTTAATACCAGCTACAATGCCTAAATATCCTGCGTAAATAAAAAGAAGTTTACTCAATTCCTCTGACCACACCAGGGGTACACCGACCCCTTGGCGTGATAGAGTTTGAGCAACTAGAACAATTAACATGACTAGAAATAGGGCACTGCCGATTATTTCTTCTAAGTTGTTATAAATTTTCTTTAACATGAATAATCACCTTCACGGTTTATGTTTATTCTGCTGCCCCTTGAATAATCTCCATATATTTCTCTGCGTCTTCACCGATATCTTCATAATAATTAGGGTAAGCTTCAGAAACAGCTTCTCTGAACTCATCTAAGTTCGGTTCAGTAATCGTTACACCTTCTTCTTCAAAGAAGGAAATTAATTCTTCTTCTTGTGTTTGGAATAGTTCTGTATGGTGATCTGTCGCTGCATCAATTCCTTCTTCAAGGATTTTGCGAAGATCTTCCGGAAGCTCTTGATACGTCTTCTCACTTACTACATACGTGTTGTCGTTAACAACGTGGTTCGTCAAAGCAATGTAATCTTGAACTTCATGGAAACTTTGCGCTTCAATTGTCGGAAGTGGGTTTTCCTGACCATCTACCTGACCTGTTTGCAATGCAAGATATACTTCACCGAAAGCCATTGGTGTAGGGTTTGCACCTGTATATTTTGCATAGTCTAGTAGTGTTTGTGCTTCTGGTACACGAAGACTCATACCTTCCATATCTGCTAGCTCTTCAATTGGAGAGTTAGAAGATGTTACACGCGTTCCGTTGTAAGCACTATCAATAACACGTAAACCTTGCTCTTCAACTAACTCAGCACGTAATTCTTCACCGAACTCAGTGTTATATACAACGTTTTTAATGTGATCGAAATCCTGAATTACATAAGGCATAGCCAACAGTTCTGCACGTGGAATCCACTCACCGAAACGTCCCATCTCAGCTAGCGTAATATCCAATGTTCCATCTTGCAATTGACCGAGCATTGACAAGTCATTTCCTAATTGAGCATCCGGGAAAATCGTTACTGTCAAACGGCCATCACTCTCTTTTTCAACATAATCTGCTAAAAATTCAGCAGCTTTGTACTCATTTGCCTGTGTGTTTGGCTGCATTCCGAATTCCAACTCAAATGATTCGCCGGATGCTTCACTGCTCTCACCATTGTCACTGCTTTCGCTACTTTCTTCCCCGTTTCCTTCATCTTCGCTAGCTGATGAGGAATCTTCATCATTACCTCCACAAGCTGCGATGACCAACAATAAAGCTAGACTTAAGAAAAATAATAATCTTTTTTTCATAATTTTTCTTCCTCCCTATTTGGTTCCACTTCATTCATTTTTTGAGAAAACTTCTCCGTGATTACTTGCGGTCGTGTGATCGCACTACCAACGACGACTTTATAAGCACCTAATTCCAATGCTTTTTTCGCTTTCTCTGGTGTATCTATGTTGCCTTCCGCTATAACAGGTACGTTAACCGCTTTCAATGTTTTCTCTAAAACCTCAAGCGGAACATCACCTTCTGTGTACGGCGTGTATCCGACTAATGTCGTAGCCACGATATCAACACCAAGCTTTTCGGCATGCACTGCTTCTTCAACTGTCGAAACATCTGCCATGAACTTTTGGTTTGGAAACTTTTCTTTCACTTCACGAAAGAATTGATCAAAGCTTTTGTTGTGTGGGCGAATTCGATCTGTAGCGTCAAACGCGATGACCTCGACGCCTTCTGTTGCTAACTCTTCCACTTCTTTTAACGTTGCGGTGATTCGAACTTCATTGTCGCCATAATCTCTCTTGATAATCCCGATAATCGGTAGATCAACCTCTTGTTTGATCGCTTGAATGTCTGATACTGAATTGGCACGAATGCCACTCGCTCCACCTTGGTAAGCCGCCAATGCCATTTTGGACATAATCAGCGAGCTGTGAAGCGGTTCTTCTTCTAAAGCTTGACAAGACACAATTAATTTTTTACTCATCAACTTATACTCCCACTAAGATGATTTATTTCCCTGAAGCTAAGATGTCAACGATTTCTGATGCTTGTCGTTTTTCATCATCCGTCAATTCTTTGAAAGGGAACTTCATGAAGCCAGCGTCGACTCCTTGCTCTTTCAATACGTGCTTGAGTGTCTGATAGACGCCGATGCTTTCCATTTTAGCGATTACTTGATTCATTTCTAGCTGTAAGTTTTTCGCTTCTTTAAGCTCTGAATTCTGAAGTGCATCGAACAACGCTTTAGCCTGCTTACCTAGTAAGCTATAAGTACTGCCGATTGCCCCATCTGCTCCAGAAATAATAAATTGAAGCAACATATCATCTGCGCCGCCGTAGAACACTTTATCCGGATACAATTCTTTCAACTTCGTAAGTCTAGAAAGGTTTGTGTCGGAATACTTAACTCCAACGACATTTGGTATAGCCAATAGCTCACCGTAGTCATCGATTGTCATTTGTGTCCCGGTAAGTACAGGAATGGAATAAACGACCATTGGATGATTCGTTTCTTCCGTGATTCTTTCGTAATAAGACTTGATTTCTTCAAAACTGAACTTGTAATAGTAAGGGGTAATCGCTGACAATGCGTCATATCCAAGTTCCTTGGCTTCGTTACCTAATCTGATTGCCTCTTCGATATTTAATGAACCGATTTGTGCAATCAGTGTAACTGCATCTCCAGCTTCTTCTTTGACGATTTTAAGCAGTTCACTTCTCATGGCTTCGTCCATTAAGAAACTTTCGCCAGTAGAACCGCCTATGTATAAGCCGTCGACTCCCATTACGTCAATATTATGTCGAACCACCTCCCGTAAACCTTTGTCGTTAAGGGTTCCATCTTCATTGAATGGTGTAATCAAAGCTGTCATGATCCCTTTCATACTATACCTCCATCCAGCAGCATTTTAAGAATGCGCTTTCATTCTTGATGATTTATGTGTATCATACCAAATATGAAAGCGTTTTGTCAATAAAATTTAGAAAAGTGGAGGTTTACTCCAAAATACACACCATTCAGACAATTTCTAGTATAATATGAACTATATAAGAAATATTTCCGAGTCTGCTAAAATGAAAATAATTGAATAAATTCGACAGAAAAGGAGGATTATCATGTTTGAGAACATTAACCGAACAACCATCGATCTGACTATTTTAATGGAACAACACAAAAACACGTTTACGAAATCCGAACGAAAGCTGTATACATACATTAAAAATAATTTAGATCAAATCGTCTATCAATCGTTGACTGAGTTAGCAAATGCCTGTCACGTCGGCGAAGCAACCGTTTTACGTTTCTGTAGAAAATTGGGCTATAAAGGTTACCAAGGCTTTAAATTAGCTTTAGCAAGAGAAATTTCTATGCGTGACCAGCAGCTTAATGATGAAACGTATATCGATAAAGTAAGAAACAACATGGTCCAAGCAGTTGATGATACGTACAAGCTAGTCGATGACGAACAGCTGCAACGGGCCATTGACAAAATCGACCAAGCAACAAACGTCGTTGTTTTTGGTGTCTCTTCTTCTGGAATCGCTGGATTGGATATGCAAAATCGCCTTATGCGAATCGGAGTTAATATTGAAACGATTACCGATTCACACAACCAAGTACTCCGCGCAAACTCGGTAAATAAAGATACGGTTGTGATTGCGATCAGCTTAACCGGCAGTACGAAGGACATTATTGATGCAGTTGAAACAAGCAAAGATAACGGGGCAACAGTCATTGCAATTACAAACTATACCGAATCACCATTATCCAAATACGCAGACATTGTATTACTCACTTCCGCTAAGGAAAATCCTTTAGATAGCGGATCACTCGTTTCGAAGATCTCGCAACTGTTCGTCATTGATTTATTATGTACGGGAATCACGATGAGAAATTATGAAGACGCCAAAAAGACAAAAGAAAGAATCGCGCAAACCATTTCGAATAAATTGTATTAATTTTCGTTGAGGAGCTGGCAGTTGTCCTTTCTCATCGTTCGGATGGAAAATGATTTCAACACACTAATCGGCTGGACTCTTTTTCATAGTGATGAAAATACCCCCTAGTTAGTCACCTTACTAACTGGGGGGGTATTTATAAGGAAGAAGAGCTCATATATTTTGAAATTAGTCACATAATTTTTTTGCTTGGACTCATTTCCTTACGAATCAGACACATATCGTTTCACAAACGGAGCATATTTCGTAAAAAATGACTCATATTTCCCTTAGTGGGGAGCATATCTGCAACAATTGGACTCCTATTATCATTAAATCAGACCTGTTTCAGTCGTCGTTTACGACGTATCTCCTCGTATGCACCTGAGCCGAGAAATACACCGGCTAAAATTAAAATGAATCCGAGAACTTGAGCAATCCCAATAACTTCATCTAAAAAAAGAACCGCACTAATCAACGCGAAAAATGGATTTAAGTTAAGAAAAATAGCCGTCGCAGCAGGTCCGACTTTTCCAATTGAATCATTGTAAAACATGTGACCTAGCGCTGTTGCAATAACCGCGGAAGCTAAGAAGATTGCCCAGATTCCGATATTTGATTGACCGAGCAAGCTATCTAGACCATTCGGTTCCAAGAATAAACCAATACCAAACAAACCAATCGAACCTATGATTAACATATAGCCTGTTAGCAACCTCGGATCTAACGTCGGTGAAGCCTTAGCAATGATGATAAAACTAATTGCCTGAGCAAGCACCGATAAGAACACATGGATATCTCCAATGGATACCTCACTTAATCCTTCATTTCCAACGATGACTATAAAAGACACACCGATTAATCCTAATAAAAAACCGACAACACGAACCAAAGTCAATCGATCCCCTAAAAAGATAACCGCCATAATCGCTGTCATCAAAGGGACTGTACCTAATATCATTCCACCATTAGAAGCAGTTGTTTCAGTCAATCCAACAGATAAAAAGTATTGGTGTCCAACAACACTGAACAAACTCGCTATAATGACCGTACGCCATTCTCTTTTCGTCAATCGCCGAATCCTTTTCATTAACGCCAAGAAAATAAAAACAAAAACACCCGCAACAAATATTCTTGCAGCTGTCATCGTCACTGGCGTAAAATTCGTTACTAAAATTTTAGTGGCTGTGACGTTGAATCCCCACGCAGCGACAACTAAAAAGATAATTAAATAAATTTTCACCTTGCCCAAATGTCATCCTTCTTTCTATGTATCGTTCAATTATTCATTGATAGTAACACAAGAAAAGATTTCATTAAATAAAGATAGATGACTCATCAACCAATTCGTATTGATCAATCAAAAGCAATTAGGTAGGTATTTGTTAGATATAACAAGTATTCAAGAGATATGGAAATCCTGGGTGTGTTATAGGGCAAATTACCACACATAAACGTGTTTGAGAACAGTTGAGCTTATTGATATGTTTATAGAGGTTTGTGAAAAAAACGTGTCTCTAATCATTGTCATAACAATAGAGACAACAATGAAGGTTGATTTTACTATTAACTTTCATGCTTTCTAATATCCCAATAACAACGATCCTCCACTCAATGCAATATTCCATTTACTACGAATGATGCAAGGGAGATGATCAAGTTGAGTACAAACACCTCTATAACAGATAAGAATCAAACGGAACAGACGAGTGATGACTATTCATTAAACAGGGTACCTCTCAACAAACGAAACATGGGATGGTTGAGTATTACAAACATTACGTTCGGAATTGCTACGGCCATTTTTTATTTTCAAATGGGAAGTGTTATGGCACTGCAATTCGGTGCGATCAACGCTATCATTTCAGCCGTATATGCAATAATCGTCGCAGGAATTCTTGGCACGTTCATCGCCTACTTATCAGCTAAGTCTGGGATGAATGTTAACTTATTGTCACGAGGCGGCGGATTTGGCTATATAGGAGCATCATTAACCTCATTTATTTACGCTACTAATTTCATTATGTATTGTGCGTTAGAAGGTTTAATTTTAGTTTCTGCCGTACATGAATTTTTCCCTGTTATCCCTGAGTGGATATTAATTCTTTTCTTCGGTTCTATTGTCATTCCATTAAATTGGTTCGGAATTAAACAATTGGACAAACTACAAAAATGGTCTTTACCACTATTCTTCGTCTTTTTAATTGCAGCAATCGTCTTAGCTGCCCTTCAAACTTCACAATATGACGGGTACTTTTGGACGTATATGCCAGAGAATGTTCAAGTTGGCGGATCGGCCTTATTACTATGTATTGGGATGCAACATGGAATTATGGGGTTAACCCCGTTACTTGCTTCAGATTATGCTCGTTTTCTCAAACCAAAAGATACGAAGATTGGAATATTTGCAATCGGTTTTATCCCGCAGATTTTTTGTTTTGGGGTAATGGGTGGACTAGGTATTTGGTTCGGGGTTCGATTAGGTGAACCGAATCCAGGCGTTTACATTGTACTTCTGCTCGGTTTTTGGGGAGCATTGTTCACGATGCTTACACAAGTACGAATCAACGTCACGAATATTTATAGTGGCTCGTTGTCACTATCAAGTTTCTTTGAGAACATCTTTCACTTCAAACCAGGACGTCGTTTCTGGGTTGTCGTAACAGGTGTTAGTGCCATTGCATTAATGCTTGGTAAGATTGTCAATCACCTCGATACAGTGATGACCTTCCAAGGTGTTTTCTTATTGGCATGGGCTTCAGTCCTTGTTGCTGATGCGGTTATTGTGAAAAAGATACTAAAAATCGGTCCAGGTTATTATGAAGCAAGGCAAGAGAATTTGCACAAATGGAATCCAGTTGGTGTTGGCGCATTAGTCATCTCTACAACATTAGGTACCATTGCTGCACTTGGATTTATCGGTCCTTTCTTACAAAGCACCGCAGCTTTCTTCGCTTCAGTATTGGCAGCAATTTTAACCGTAGTTATTGCAATTGCCACCAAAGGAAAATATTACATTTCAGAAGAAGCAAACGATATAGAAAAAGAAGAATATATTGCTTAGAAAAACATAAAAAAGCACGCCCGTTTAGGCGAGCTTTTCTTGTTGAACTCTGATTATCGTCTCGGCGCTAATTCAATGGCTTGATCCAGCGCTTCTAGCATACTTCTCTCATCTGCAATTCCTTTTCCAGCAATATCAAAAGCCGTTCCATGGTCTACACTTGTGCGTATAATCGGAAGACCGACTGTAATATTAACTCCCGCTTCAAGTCCTAACACCTTGATTGGCCCGTGACCCTGATCATGATACATCGCGACAACAATATCAAAATCACCTCGTTGTGCACGGAAAAACAATGTGTCAGCAGGAAGGGGTCCTTCGACATCAATACCTTCCCCTGTTGCACGTTCGATGGCTGGAATGATCTTTTCTTCTTCCTCACCATAGCCGAATAATCCATTTTCACCAGCATGCGGATTAATTCCACACACTCCAATTTTCGGCTGGTCAATTCCTGATTTGCTCAATGTATCATGTGCTAACTGGATGACTTTATATACACGTTCAGGCTCGATCATATTTATCGCATCAATTAACCCTACATGGGTTGTCACATGGATGACTTTCAACTTAGGAGATGAAAGCATCATGGAAAAATCTTTTGTATCGGTCAATTCCGCCAGTATCTCTGTATGTCCTGGGTAAATATGACCGCCTTTATGCAATGCTTCTTTATTTAATGGTGCCGTACAAATTGCATCAATTTTATTCTCGTTTGCCAGTTCAATTGCTGTACGTAGATATTCAAACGCAGCATGACCCGCTTCACTGGAAACCTCGCCAAAAGGAAGGTCTGCTGGTAAAATATCTAAATCAATACAAGCAATTTCACCGTATGTTGCTGTAAATTCCGTATCTTTATCGATCACTTTAATAGACGCTTCTATATTTAATCTCTCTACTGCTTTTTTCAGCATTTTTGCATCACCAATAACAATTGGTGTAGCTTCTTTATATATTCTCTCTGTCTGTAAACTTTTAACGATGATTTCAGGACCAACGCCTGCCGCATCACCCATTGTTATTCCTATAATTGGCTTATTAGACATGGTTATGAACTCCTTTTAATTCAAGCATTGCATGGTGTATGGAAGCTTCCGTTCCAAAAGCACCTGCTTTCGTGATGACTAAGTAGTCTTTTTCTGGACCGATCAATGTTCCTAAAGGAATACCTGTTTCCACTTCTTGAATCAGTTGAAAACCAAGCCCTCCTAAATGGCGGGATGTGTCTTTTGCCGTATCGCCACCCGTTAAAACAAATCCGCTCAGATCTCTATTTTTTAAAGCTACTTGTTCAACGATTTCACCGATGCCGTTTGAGATTCGCTCACCAATTGCGTTTTTTGATAAATTCAATTTTGCACCGATTGCCTTCACATCACCGCGCGCACGTTCATCCGAAGGTACATACAAGACGACATCTTTCTCTTTTTCAAATCCATCTAAACAACGTTCAATATACGTTTGTCGAGCTTGATTCCATTCATCGGAGAAGAAGATGGTCGGGTCGATTTCAACAGCTTCAATCTGCGGTTGAATTGCGGCATATTGAACTTGCTCTTGTGTTACTTGTGATAAACTTCCGCATACCGTCATCACATGTTTTGCTTTTCGTTCGACGTGCTCACCGACTTCACTTTGAAGACCTAACGTTTCCGGTATAACTTCCGCCAAACCAGCAGAGCCTGCCCAGATGACATCGCCAGAAACCGAGCTCATCTTTTTTGCTCCCTCCCGAAGTTCCTCGAGAGTTTCTGCATCACAGACAAGATATGATATTCCTTGAGCCTTAAAGCTCTCAATCTTCTTCGAGAACGAGTCTTGATCTGCGTGAAGATCTTCTTGACGAATCAGGCCAACCGATACGCCGGTCTCTTCCTCAATCAATGTAGGAATTGATGAATTTTTAACCGGATGCTTCGGATCTTTTGCAGTTTCTGTATCTGCTAATTTCACACCGTTTACATAATGGATTCCATCTCTTGTTGTCCGCCCGAGTGAGGGGAATGCCGGTGCAATAAAAATAAACTCCGGATTAAAAACGTTGTCCAATGCTTGTAGTTCGGTACCGATATGCCCTCTTAATGTCGAATCCATTTTTTTATAAATCGTGGTAAATCCTGATTTCTTCAAGTATTCACCAGCTTGAGTTGTGATGGATATAGCTTCTTCCTTCGTTAAGGCGCGTGAATTTGTGTCAATCACTAAACCATGATTGAGTTTATTTGATACTTGCGGGATGTCAAACAACACTGACGTAGGTATTCCCTTTTTCGTTAATTGAACACCTGAATCATTTGCACCGGTCAAGTCATCCGCTATTATTCCTATTTGTAATTTCATTGTTGATAACTTCCTTTAAAATTATTCATGCACCATATAATCGTCTGGTATGTTCACGCCTTTTTTCTCCAAACGTTTTACTAAAAATCCAATGTAAATTGGCAGTAAAACTGCGGTCGTTACTGTAGATGCAGCTACTTGTACAGTCGCCAAGTCAACGTGTGTTGCAAATGTTGCACTTGCCGCTGCAATCGCTGCTGGTGTTGCTACAGCGTTTCCTGCGGTCGAACCTTCTGCAGCACCGGCAATTGGATTCCACTTAAGTGCTCTAAACACAAAGTAACCCGCAGTACCTGTGATGAATACTGTTGCGACTCCCAGTAGAACACCTGATAATCCACCGTTAATGATTGCATTGAAATCAATACCCATACCTAATGCAAACGCAAAGAACGGAATTAGCATTGAACTACCTTTATCTAAGAATTTTCGCATTTCGTCATCCAAGTTCCCTAAAACCATACCTACAATTATTGGTAGTAAAACAGATATGAATGATACGAAAGAGAACAATCCATCCACAAAGCCCATTGCACCGAATATCGCTAATGCAACCATCGTGAAGAACGGTCCATCGTTCAATGCTAAAAGTGAATAAGCTGCACGATCTGTTTTGTCACCATATTGTCCAACGAGCGCGACGTACAAGCCACCGTTACTATTGGTCATAGCAGCGATAATTGCGATTGGCGCTAACCCTAACCATAATCCGTTGTCTCCTGCGAACATATACGCGAGTAAACCGAATATTGCTCCGACAAACCATTTGGTTGCCAACAATGTCGCACCTTTCCCGAGGCTGACACCGACGTTTCGTAGATTAATTTGTGCACCTGTACACAAGAGGAACAGGGCAATTAATGTTCCTGCACCATCCACAAACAACTGTTGGGTGAAGTTACCGATTCTTAATAAATCTGGTGCGAATGTATTGAGTGTTGCAGCAAGCAATAACGGGACAACCATCATGCCTCCTGGAATTCGATCCAATGTTGCTTTAATCTTCATTTGTTCTCCTCCTTCATATGTAAATCGTTTAAATTTCTAACACCAATAAAGCGGTTACACGTGTAATAATAATTTAATCCGATTAAATTTGCAACATTATCTTACAATATTTTTCTAAAATGTTCTCAAACTCTTAAATTCGTTGCAAAATGAAACAAAAAAGAGAGCCTTGTAGACTCTCTTTGGATATTAGTATTCTATGAATTCGTGTTTATTATTCATCTCTTAATTTTCGCCACAATGTTGAACGGTTAATCCCTAATCTCTTGGCTGCCTTCGTTTGGTTTTGATTCTCTTCCATTAATACTTGCTGAATGATTTGCTTTTCCATTTCTTTCAATGTGCCATTTATTGTTAATGATTCTACTGACTCATTTGCTAGATTATCCTTATTCATAACCTTTTTCACGTCGGACACATCAATGTAATAACCTCTCGTTAAACAACTTAATTGCTTCACAACCGAACGTAATTCAGGAAGATTCCCCTTCCAATCATATTGCAATAAGTACCGAGCCGCTTCATCATTCACGCCGACAGTCTCACTACCCTTTTCCATATGCATTTCCGTCAAATAATAATCAATAAAAGCTAATATATCTTTTTTACGTTCTCTTAGTGGCGGGAGGTAAATGATTTCATCGTCATAATTACTTACGGTATCAGTTTCCCGCAATTCTTCTTGTAAAGTTATGACTTTTATGCGATTTGATAGACCAATCAATCGGTATATGAGATCTTTTTTGATCTCGGATGAAATCAAATCCATATTTTTCACAATCACTGTTCCATTTGTTAACGAATGCAGTATTTTCTCTAAATAGCTAAAGCTTTTATTTGTAAATAGCGATCCTTGAATCACTACAATTGGTGCTGTTTGATCAAAACGTTTCAAATGAATTTGTTTGGCGACTGTAAACTTCCCTGTTCCTTTCTCTCCTACAAGAAAAGTCATTTCGTCGGACGCCGCTACATGACCAATCTTCTCTTCAAGTTCATGAACGCGATCGCTATCTCCAATCAGTGGTTGATTTTCTGGTTCACTCATTAGAGATATCACTTGCTGTCCATCAGGCTTATACGTCGTTGCATTCAACTGAATTCCAACAATTCTCTCAGTCTTGCTAACGAGAAAACCTTGAAGCTGATAGATGCGCGATTCACACTCGATTTCTTCCCACTGAGTTTGTTCCTGTTCAAGCACTCTTCTCACAAGGTGAATAAACGAATCTACATGTACCAACTTCTTCGCTGGATCCACTTCAGCAAAAGAACCATTCTGTTCGAGGACATTTCCCTCTTCATTCACTAACATCACCGGAAGGGGCATTTCATTAAAGGCTTGCTTATAAATGTGATGGCGATAATTTACTCTTCGAAAGAAGTGATGGATTCGTTTCGCTTCATCTATCGCATTCATGACAGCCTCTTTTCCAGAAGTAATTAAAACGCCTCGTAAGCCTAGTCGCTGTGCAACTTCTACCGTTATCACATCACCAATGACAACAGTGAATCCTTCTTGTTTTAACCTTTCCAGATTAGTTTTTACTTCATTTGAGGACCGAATCGTAACCATTTTCACATCGAAATCTAAAATATTACAAATAGTTGCTGAACCTTCGGATATATTTTTAAAACCTACGAGAGCAACACCGGATTTTACCCCACTGATTAAGGTAAACACACGAAGCATATCGTAACCAGTAATCTCAATGTGGACGACAGGAATGGAAACGTATTCTTGAATAAGCGCCGCTGTTCCTCCACGACTAATAATGACATCATAGCCCTGCTCTTCAGCACGCTTTGCTTTCATGACGCCTTCGTCTAAGTTTGCGACTGTCGTATCCAATTGAATATCAGCTGGAACCTCGATGTTCTTCGCTGTTTCGGCCAGACCATTATATGGTGCTATGAGTAAAACCTTAATCATAAAAACCCCTCATCCGTTGCATATTTCAACAATTGTATTATGCCACAAAGTGATTTTGGTGTCATGTGTTGCGGGAGGACTTTTTTAAGTTAATGAACCTGTGAAGGAAAACACTGAACCGATGCAGGTTAACACTGAAGGTGCGCGAATTAATACTGAAGAGACACTGATTAACAATGAAGACGTGCGATTTAACGCTGAAGTCATAAGATCCAATGATGGTCTATTCAAGGAAAGCGAGATAAAATCACACGGTACCTTCGAATAGAAACGTTCTAATCAAAGGTAGCAAGTAAAAAACGCCCACTACCCACGAATAGAAAGGTTCTAATCGTGGGGAGGGGTTAACTTTATCTTTTAAAAAATATTGATTTATTCTATTGTCTTTCGGCTTATTTTTATAATGAAAGTATTAATTTAAGCTATAATCAATACGTTTCTCATCATCTAATAACAGCGACATTTCCTTAGGTTTTGTTTCTGCAATTTTTCTTCCGTTTCGATAAGATGCCAGCACTTCTGCTTGGGTTCGAATCGCATCGTAGCGATTCGTCGCATTCAAGATAATAAAGTTCGCAGGCTTCCCTTCTTCAATTCCGTATTGATCTTGAATGTCTAAGGTAACTGCGCTATTTTCTGTAATATAATCAAATGAATGAACGATTTGGTGATAGCCCATCAAGTGGGTCACATGGATTCCCATAAGCAATACCTGCAACATATTCCCCGTTCCGATTGGATACCACGGATCGACGATGTCATCATGGCCAAAGCAAACATTAAGGCCCGCTTCCGTCAATTCTTTCACCCGGGTCACACCACGACGTTTCGGATAATCATCAAAGCGACCTTGTAAATGTGTATTGACGAGTGGATTGGCAACAAAGTTGATGTTTGATAATTTTAGGATCTTCATTAATTTCGATACATATGCCCCGTTATATGAATGCATGGCCGCCGTATGGCTTGCCGTCACTCGGCTGCCTAGACTCCGTTCATATGCTTCGGTGGCGACAACTTCAATAAAGCGCGATTGCTCATCATCGATTTCATCACAGTGGATGTCGACGAGCTTATCGTACTTTTCAGCTAGGTCAAAAGCAATTTTCATCGAATCCACACCATACTCGCGAGTGAATTCAAAATGTGGAATGCCACCAACGACATCTGCTCCCATCTTTAAAGCTTCTTCCACAAGCTCTTTCCCTCTCGGATATGATAAATATCCTTCTTGAGGGAAAGCAACCAACTGAAGATCAACATAGTCCTTCATCTCTTCTTTCACTTCTATCAAAGCTTTCAAAGCTGTTAATGTTGGATCACAAACGTCTACATGCGTACGAATGTGTTGGACTCCTTGACTGATCTGCCACTGAATCGCTTTTGTTGCTCGTCGTTTAACATCTTCAATCGTCAATGACTGCTTTCGCTCAGCCCATGTTTCAATACCTTCAAATAAAGTGCCGCTTTCATTCCACTTTGGCTCACCAGCTGTCAGTGTCGTATCTAAATGAATGTGTGGCTCAATGAAAGGTGCACTCAAAAGCTTGCCACCTACGTCCATTGCGCCATCGACTGGTTTGGCTGTTTCGATTTTCTTGAAAAAGCCATTCTCGATATGAATGTTCCATAAACCTTCTCGTTTTGCTAATGAAGCATTTTGAATAATCATCTACTATACCTCTTTTCCTACAATGACACTCGTTTTCGTTCCCATAACGCGCTCCAAAACGAATGTTAAACCTGTAAATATAATAACCGAACCAATCATGCCATTTAGCGGTGGGATACCTGGAAGAAACTGTGCAGCCGCAAAGCCTCCGCCCCATGCAATAATCGCCGGCCAACGAACAGCTTGGAAGGTGGTCTCTTTCAAAGGTGTATAGTTCCCTTTTCTTAAAAGAAAGAAATCCGCAAGTAAAATCGCGCCAATAGGCGGTAAAGCTGCTCCTAATAAGGATAACCAACCGACGAAGTTATTGTATAACCACATCGCAAAAATCGTTCCGATGATTCCGTTGATAATGACGAGCTTGCTTTTTTTCATTTTCGTTATGTTTGAAAAGCCTAAGCCTGATGCGTATAAGGCATTGTCATTCGTTGTCCAAATGTTTAACCCAAGGACGATGATTGCTGGGACAATTAGACCTTGGACAAACATGACCTCTGAAATGTCTCCAAATCCGGTGGAAATCGCTCCAACTGCCCCGAATAAGAACATCAGTGAATTCCCAATGAAGAACGCAATCAATGTAATGATAACAGCTGATTTTTTCGTTTTCGCAAACCGAACGAAATCCGGCGTTAGCGTACCTGCACTTGCAAACGACCCTATACAAATCGTCAATGCGACGGCGAGTCCGAGTGACGTTTCAGGTTTATAGTTAGCTAGTTGGGCCATACCTCCTAGATCGTCAATTGCTATTCCAACAGACACGCTCCCGATGATCGCGATGGCAGGAACCGCTATAAAACTTAAAATGGCCAAGGCCTTCATGCCATAAAACGCGGATGCCGTCATGACAATACCTGAAAGAATGACTAACAGCCACATATCAATGCCTGTCACCTTGTGTACAGGAACAGCGAACATTGCCAAGCCCACACCGAACCAACCGACTTGTGTTGCGCCTAGTAAAAATGAAGCTAAATACGAACCCTTTTCACCAAATGCGTATCTTGCAAGCAAGTGTGTCGACAAACCGGTTTTTGCAGCCATATACGCTAAGCCACTCGTGTATAGCCCAAGAATTAAGTTTCCTAATAACACCATCCAAATGAACTCTTGGAAAGTTAATCCCAATCCTAGTTCGCCACCCGACAACATACTTGCTGAGAAAAACGTTAATCCCATCATCACTGCAAACATTTTCATAAAACCGACCCGATGAGATTGTGGTACTGCGCGTAATGAAAATTCATGATCCATATTCAATTCCTCCTTGTCTTTTCACTGGCACCAAGTCGAACAAGGAGATTTACAGATTTTCGCATAAAAAAAGCTCCTTGCCCGACCGACAAGAAGCTTTTAGAAATAGAATGACGAGTTGCGACGTGCATACACGTATCCCATTTCTAAACCGTTGTCCTTGTCAGTCTCTCTGGACTGAATTAAAGGTACCCATATGTGATTGTACTCATTATTGCAATGTGATCGTCGATTGTCAAGATGAAGTTGGGCTTGATTTAAAAATTCTTCTTATGAAGCTCACGGACTTCCGCGGCCAACTCAGGGACCGGACCATCTATCTCCGCGTCACGAATCACCTCTTGAATTGGAAGGTTCCGAACCGGTGAAGGCCCAACTCCCATCTCATTCATCCACTCCACCAATTGCTCAGACGAGCTCGCATATACAATTCGTCCTAGACCGACCCAACCATGAGCCGCTGCACACATTGGGCAATGCTCACCAGACGTATAAACCGTCGCCTTACTTCTTTCTTCAGGACTCATATTGTTCGCCGCCCAGCGCGCCAAAGCAAATTCCGGATGCTGGGTGTGATCTCCACCAGCCACATGGTTATGGTCTTCTTGAAGCACTTCTCCATCCGCAGAAACAAGAATGGAACCGAATGGCTCATCCCCTTTTTCGAGCGCCTCTTTAGCCAATTCAACACAGCGACGTAAATGCTTTATATCCACTTCTGAAATCATCAATCTTCCGCCTTTCTCTGTTTTTATCGAAGATCTACTAAAAGAAGATTCTATCTTTCATTTTACAAGTCCCCCTTCTTAGCAAGCCAACTTTTACATCTTGTTTTATCAGACAAAACAAAGAACCGCGTCAATCTCGTTGACACGGTTCATTTGTGATGTCTTTATTTTTGCTAGAGAAGCAGAAAAGCGATTGGCGTTGCAATTAAAATTGTAAGGATTGTTCGTTCAATCCAAATGACAATCAATTTAGGTATGCTGACTTCAATGTCCGTTGCCAAGATTGTTGGAATCGTTGCAGAGAAGAAAATAATCGCTGAAACGGATAGAACTCCCATGACAAATTTCGTTACTAAGGAGGCATCCACAACCATTAATGCCGGCAAGAACATTTCGGCGATTTCTACAGCTGCTGCTTTGGCTGCCAATAAAGGCTCTGGAAGTTGAACCAATAACGTAAATGGATAGAAAATATAGCCGATTATATCAAACACAGGTGTGTAAGTAGATAGGATCAACCCTAAAAGTCCGACAGACAGAATGGTTGGCAAAATGGATGCTGCCATAATGACGCCATCTTTGAAATTGATCCAGACGTTTTTCATTAATGGTAAGGAAGCATTTGCGACAGACATTCCTTCATCCCACGCTGCTTTGAATCGATTTCCTTTAACTTCTATTTCTGGCGTTCCTTCTTGACCTTGGTAATAGTCTTCACTGACTTTGTTTAATGGCCAAATTCTAACTGTGATAGCGGTTACAAGAAAGGTGACAAATAAAGTGACCCAAAAATAAGTATTCCATATGTGCATAATGTCTAGCGTGCTGGCTACGACCACCATGAATGTTGCTGACACTGTCGAGAATCCAGTCGCAATAATCCACGCTTCTTTCAGTGTGTACTTCCCTTCTTTATATACGCGGTTGGTAATCAACATCCCGATTGAATAACTTCCTACGAATGAAGCCACTGCATCAATTGCTGATCGACCCGGCGTTTTCCAAACCGGTCGCATGATCGGTTGAACCAAGACACCGATGAACTCTAAAAACCCATAACCGACTAACAGAGCCAAAAAGACTGCACCGATTGGGACCAAGACGCCAACCGAAGTCACTAAACTATTAAAAAGAAACGGGCCTAGATCCGGGTTGAAGAGCCAGGCTGGTCCGAAATCGAACACGAGCATAAAAGCGAAAATTGCACCTGCTACTTTAAACATCGATAAGCCAATAACGACTTTGTTTTTGTTCCATGTTTTATTCGCAAAAGGGTAAATCGCTCCGAAAACGATCACGGCTAGAATATAATACGGTACGGCAGCTGTGAAATTCTCCCTTATAAATTTCACCATATGATCAAGCATGATACTAGATGACCCATTGATCGTAATAGGGATGAAAAACATAAACGCCCCTATAAAACTGTAACCGATAAACTTAAGTATATTATGCCAATTCGTGTGGTGCTCCTCTTGTGGTTGATGCACTTGCTTTTCTGCTTCCATTTGCATAACCTCCCATAGGTAAAATAAAGCTCTGTTAAAAATCTTTTCGATTTAACAGAGCTGCACTACATAACATCTAGTTTTCTACGACTACTTTCCCTTTTTTAATTACTTGGTCAATATGGTTCATGCCATAGTTGTACGATAATTTGAGGTAGTTCGACACATTGAAAATGGCTACGTCCGCTTGTTTTCCCACCTCCAAACTACCAATTTGTTCTGCTTTACCAATAGCGTGTGCGGCGTTAATCGTTGTTGCCACCAACACTTCTTCAGGAGTCATGCCCATTTTCAAACAGCCTAGGTTCATAATGAATTGTAATGACAATGACGGAGATGAACCTGGATTGGCATCTGTGGATAGCGCAACAGCAACGCCTTGGTCGATCATCTTCCTTGCATTGGCATACTCAGCCATCAAGAAAAATGCTGTTCCTGGTAATAACACACCGATGACATCTTTTTCTGCCATTTGCCGGATCCCTTCATCAGAAGCTTTCAATAAATGATCTGCTGAAATGGCTCCGACTTCAGCGGCTAATTCCGCTCCACCATAAGGTTCAATTTCATCCGCATGTATTTTCGGAATCAAGCCGTGCTCTTTTCCAGCTTGTAAAATACGTCGTGATTGCTCAGGTGTAAATACACCTCTTTCACAAAACACATCATTGAATGTAGCTAACTTTTTCTTGGCCACTTCAGGAATCATCTCTTCAATGACACGATTAACAAATGGTTCTGGGTTTTCTTTTTCATCCATCGGAATGGCATGCGCACCCATAAAGGTAGAAACGATATCCATCTCATGGTCTTCAGCAAGCTTTTTCGCTACTTCCAGTTGTTTCATCTCATGCTCAAGGGAAAGTCCGTAGCCACTTTTGGCTTCTACAGTTGTGATCCCATACTCAAAGAATGTATCGAGCCGCTTCTTCGACTCTTCATAAAGTTGATCAAAGCTTGCTTCTCTCGTCGCTCTAGTCGTGGCATGAATCCCACCACCAGCATTCATAATTTCCATATACGTTTTGCCTTTGAGACGCATAGCATATTCATTCTCTCGCGTTCCAGCGTGAACGAGATGGGTATGTGGATCGATTAATCCTGGTGTTACTAATTTTCCAGTCGCATCGATTACCTCCGCTTGAGCAACTAACTCTGCGTGCTCTTTTTCGATATCTTCTAATAATCCTACAGCTTGAATCGTTCCGTCCTTCATCAAGACACTACCATTTTCAATCACCGTTAAATCGCTCATTTTCTCTCGTTTGGCAGGTTGATCCGAATAACCCTTCGTCGTCACTAGCTGCGATGCATTTTTGATAAGTAGTAGTTCTGACATGTGAATTCTCCTTCTCTATGAAATGACTTATTGATCCAGTAATGGGATATGAACGCCTTTTTCACGAGCTGTCTTCTCCGCTAATTCGTAGCCTGCATCGACATGTCGTGCAACACCCATCCCTGGGTCTGATGTCAATACGCGTTCAAGTCGTTCTTCCGCTTCTTTCGTTCCATCTGCGACAATAACCATACCGGCATGTAACGAGTAGCCCATTCCGACGCCTCCTCCATGGTGCACACTTACCCATGTTGCGCCGCCGACACTGTTGATCAGTGCGTTTAAAATAGGCCAATCGGCGACCGCGTCACTACCATCTTTCATACTCTCTGTTTCACGATTTGGTGATGCGACAGAACCGGAATCTAAATGGTCCCTGCCAATGACAATCGGAGCTTTCAATTCGCCGCTCGCTACCATGTCATTAATAATTTTTCCGAAACGGGCACGCTCGCCATAACCTAACCAGCAAATACGTGAAGGAAGCCCTTGGAAACTAATCTTTTCGTGCGCCATACGAATCCAGTTGCAGAGTGATTCGTTATAGCTGAACTCCTTTAAAATGACTTCATCTGTTTTATAAATATCCTCCGGGTCTCCCGATAAAGCGACCCAGCGGAACGGCCCTTTTCCTTCACAAAACTGCGGGCGGATATAAGCAGGAACAAAGCCTGGGAAGTCAAACGCGTTTTCAACACCTTCATCTTTAGCTACCTGACGGATATTGTTTCCATAGTCAAAGGTAATCGCACCTTTCTTCTGCATATCGAGCATTGCTTCTACATGTTTTGCAATGCTTTTTCTAGAAAGTTCAGTGTATCGTTCAGGATTTTCATTTCTTAATTGATTAGCTTTGTCTAACGTCAAGTCTGTTGGAACATAACCGTTTTTCGGGTCATGTGCAGACGTTTGGTCTGTCAGAACATCTGGAATAAACCCTCGCTCAATCATTTCAGGTAAAATTTCCGCTGCATTGCCAAGTAAACCAATGGATAGCGCCTCACCACGATCACGAGCATTTTTTGCCAGTTCAAGTGCATCAGATAAATCTTTAGCTTGTGTATCAAGATATTTTGTCTCGATTCGGCGATCGATTCGGTGCTGGTCGACTTCGACTGCAATACATACCCCTTGGTTCAATGTCACCGCGAGTGGCTGGGCTCCTCCCATACCACCTAATCCAGCAGTCAGTGTAATTGTTCCTTGTAAACTACCATCGAAGTGCTGACGCGCACATTCAGCAAACGTCTCATACGTTCCTTGAACGATTCCTTGACTGCCGATGTAAATCCAACTTCCTGCCGTCATTTGGCCATACATCATTAATCCTTTTTGATCTAACTCATTAAAATGCTCCCAGTTCGCCCAAGCGGGAACCAAATTGGAGTTTGCCAGCAAGACTCTCGGTGCGTTTTCATGTGTTTTGAAAACGACGACGGGCTTCCCTGATTGAATAAGCAGTGTTTCATCATTCTCAAGCTGCTTCAGTTCTTTCACAATCGCGTGGTAGCTATCCCAATTTCTTGCCGCCTTGCCGATTCCACCATAAACAACAAGCTCATCTGGGTTTTCAGCTACTTCTGGATTCAAGTTATTGTTCAACATGCGCAATGCCGCTTCCTGAAGCCACCCTTTCGTATGTAGTTCGGTTCCTTGAAATTGCTCAACTGCTGTTTTATTCATTGACTCAATCCTCCCGTTTCATTATTTAAAGCGGTTTCATTTTTTCCAAGAATCCATTCCTGCCATCACTTCTGCCACTAAATAAGACGCCAGGCGAACCGTTTGCTCATCGTGGTCAAGCGTTGGATTAACTTCTGAAATATCAAAACTCAATAAGTTATTCCTTCTGGAAATATGATGAAGTAGTTTTTTCACCGTTTTCGGATCAATACCTGTCGGTGAAGGAGCACTGACACCTGGTGCGGATGAAGCAATAATCGAATCGGTACATAGCGTTAAAATGATATGGTCATAGCGAGATGAAAATGTATCAATTACGTTAAAGGTATCTTCAATATTGTTGTGGTCCAACTCTTCTTCTAGCACATATTCGCACCCTAATTGATCTGCTGTATGAAACAACGCCGGTGTGTTGCCGAATCGTTGAACGCCTAAGCACAAATAACCCGCTTTTGGATCCTGCCCCAATATTTGACGAAACATTGTTCCTGATGAAGGTTCCGCGTCATTGCGCAAATCAAAATGTGCATCGATATTGATGATTCCTAGCGATTGATCTGCTCCAAGATATTTTCTTGCCCCTAAATAATGACCGTATAACGTTTCATGACCCCCACCTAAAATAATTGGTGTCCCATGACTTCCGAGTAACTTGGCCACTTGATTTCCTAAAGATGATTGCGCTTCTTCCAACTCACGCCCCTGACATACAACATTTCCTACATCTACAAGCTGTGTATTCAAGTGATTCGGGATTTTAGCAAGGTGTTTACGAATTGCATCCGGCGCTTTCGAAGCCCCTTGTCGGCCTTTATTTCTTCGCACACCTTCATCACTCTCAAAACCGATGAAAGCAATGTATGGGTCGCTATCTTTCAATTGATCGACGCTCATCCGTTCAACGACTTGGTGTAACCTGAAACTTTCTGGGTTCTCGTGACTGTCAATTCTCCCCGTCCAGAGATCCTCCTCTGCTCGCATGCTGCGTAATTCTCCTTTCAAACTCAATTTCAGAATATATATACTATTGTAATTAGTGTAATTTATTTATGGTATAATTGCTAATACATATTTTCTATATTTCTATTACTTTTAACTATAGGTGGTGAAAAAGTAGAAATGGATACGAGACAATTACGCTATTACGTTGCACTTATTGAAGCTGGTACCTATACAAAAGCTGCCGAACAGCTACATATCTCTCAACCATCATTAAGTGCGACAATCAAAAAACTTGAAGAGAGTGTTGGATTAACGTTGATTAATCGAGGTTCGCGGAGTTTGCATATGACCCATGAAGGAAAAATATTGTACGAGGAAGCACGTCGATTTCTTCAACATTTTCAGCATGTAACCGATGAAATGGAACGATTGAAACAACAAGGACCGTTGGAAATTTCCATCGGGTTAATCGAATCGACGATCTTTTTCGTGCCTGAAATTCTTAAGCAGTTCAAACAGGAATATGAAGAGGCAAAAGTTAGTTTGATGGAAACATTAAGTTTGTCGGATGTCGAGAGAGCTCTATACAACTTTGATATTCATCTCGCCATAACAAACCAGAACATTTTTCAAAATGATATTGAAACATTGCCGATCTATGAGGAAAAGCTCGTAACACTGATCCCTTCAGGACACCGGTTGGCTAATAAGCGCACAATTCAATTACATGACTTAGAAAATGAAAGCTTCATTGTTTGTAAGGAAGGATTTCAAACACGACAAGACATTTTGAATGCGTTCAATCGAGCAGGTGTCCAACCAAATATTCAGTTTGAGATTGAACGATTCGAAACAAGCTGTAGCTTAGTTGAGAAAGGATTGGGCATCACTGTCGTTCCTGAAAACTATGTCACCTACTCAAAACATACAAATTTAGTCGTCAAATCGCTTGCGGAAGACAATATCTCACGGACAGTATACTTAGCTTATGTAAACAATCGGTACATGCCACCGATTGTGAAACGATTTATTGAAATGATTGAGACGTACTTTAAATAACTCTTATTCTTTTCTCTTAAAAGGTCTTTGATGCCTGATGCCTAACTCTTTTGCTTCTTTACGCAAAGAAGTAATTAAACTGATTGCCATTAATATGATAACGACTGAAAATGGTAAGGCCGCAACAATCATCGCGTTTTGAAGCGCCAGCAAACCGCCAGAATAGATCAATGCCAATGCCGTTAGAGAAAGGAAAACACCCCAAATCGCTTTGATTCTACGGGTTGGATTTTGAATCCCATTGGATGTCATCATCCCTAACACGAATGTTCCCGAATCAGCGGAGGTCACAAAGAAAATGACAATAATGAGGATCGTTAAAATGGATAATACCATTCCGACCGGATACGTTTCCAATACACCAAATAGCGATTCTTCCGGCAACAAGGAAGAAATGCTGATTCCTGCTCTTTCTGTCGTAATTGCCGCACTACCGAACGTCGTAAACCAAATAAAACTAATAATAGTCGGTGCTAACAAGACGAATGTAACGAATTCACGAATCGATCTCCCTCTGGAAACACGAGCAATGAACAATCCAACAAAAGGTGACCATGCAATCCACCACGCCCAATAAAATATCGTCCAATCATTAATCCAACCACGTATATTCTCATTCAATGGTGCAATCCGCAAACTCATTTGAATGATATTTTGAAAATAACCACCTACAGAAGTCACCAAAAGATTTAGTGTAAACAACGTCGAGCCGAGAAAAAACACAGCGAGAAATAGTAGCAATGATAAGCTCATATTAATATTACTGAGATACTTAATCCCTTTACCAATCCCTGTTAAAGCAGAAATCATAAAGAGAATCGTCACGATAATGATAATAATTGTCTGTGACGTTAAATTTTTCGGAATATCGAATAAAAACGATAAGCCACCGTTAATTTGGATGGCACCGAAACCCAAAGAAGTTGCTACACCCATGATTGTTGAAATGACCGCAACAATGTCAATGACCTTGCCAGTCGTCCCATCAGCATGTTTGCCAATAATCGGACGCAGCGTCTTACTAATTAAGCTAATTTCACCTTTTCTGAATCCAAAATAGGCAATTGCTAATGCAACGATTCCATAAATTGACCATGGGTGAATGCCATAATGAAAATACGTGTACCGCATCGCATCTTTAATCCCTTGATCTGTCCCCAATTCCCCCGTAGGTGAGTTAATCGCATAGTGACTCAATGGTTCATAAGCACCGTAAAATATTAATCCGATTCCAATTCCGGCGCTAAATAACATCGCAATCCATGTCGGGCGATTAAATTCAGGCTTTTCATCGGGCTTGCCTAGTTTAATTTTACCGACCGGACTAATGAACAAATAAATACACACCAACACAATTAACGAAACAGAAAGCAAATAGTACCAGCCAAACGTATTAATGATAAAACCTTGCGTTTGATTCGTAATCGTCTCCACTAAGTCAGGTGTGACAATTCCAAAGACGACAATAACGGTCATGATTGCTAGTGCGGCATAAAAGACAACAGGATCTTTTTTCATATGAATGATAATCTCCTCTATCGAACGGATTGATTTTCAGCAATTGAAACATCTACCGTTATTTTGGACATTGAGGAGGATAATATGTAATTGATGTGTATGTTTAAAGATGAAAAGGCGCTTACTAGTAAAGCGGCTTGGATCATTCATAAAAAACCCCAAAAGTTAAAATAACTTTTTGAGGTATGACAATTTACTGCTTCGGATTTATTTTTGATACGATTAAATATAATACAGCCGTTACCACAATGATAGGATATACGGCCCCAACTGTTTCCGTGAATAATGGTAGTGGATTAATCACCAAGTAGAAAATAACACCAACGAGCCAAACAATAATTGCCCGTAGATTCACGCCTTTAAAGTACCAATATTTACCACCCTTAAGTTCCAATTGCCTAACTGTTGATAAGACGCTTCTCACTGTCGATAAGCGCTCCCTAACTGTTGATACAGCAATCCTGACTGTCGATAAATGTGCGCTGTATTGAACATTGATGAAATAACTACAAGAAGAAGTTTATAATGTTTATTGGGAGCATACGATTTATTAACTTTTATTTATAAAAGAAGGTGATTCAGTGGATGAGCATGCTTTCAAAGAACTGAAGAAAAGAGTTAAGGAACATTTAAATAAAAACCAACCTGTCTTAGACAAAGAAACGTTAATGAACCAATCGATTGAACAGGCGAAAAAGAAATATCGCAAAAAAATGCGTGATTCAGAACGAGATTGATTTGGGTTAAAAAACTTCTTGATGAAAAATAAAACCTTGCCGCTTTTTATGCGTGCAAGGTTTTATTTTATTATCTAGCTTTTTCTTCAATAAATTTCTCTCGAATTTGGTATTTTAATAACTTCCCTTGAAGACTACGAGGTAATTCATCTGTAAATTCCACTGAGTGAGGAATTTTGAATTTCGCAAGCTTTCCCTTACAAAATTCCAGAATATCGTCAGCATTAGCTTTTTCTTCATCGCGAGGTACAACAATAGCTTTCGCTACCTCTCCCCACTTTTCATGAGGTACACCGATCACTGCAACATCCGCAATATTCGGATGTTCATGCAAAACTTCTTCAATTTCAGCTGGATAAACATTAATCGCACCCGATAGAATCATGTCTTGCTTTCGATCGACGATATAATAATACCCTTCTTCATCTTGAATACCCATATCACCTAATCCGAGCCATTCACCTTTAAAGGCTTCTTCTGTGGCTTCCGGACGTTTATAATATTCATCACATAAGGTTATACCTTTCACATAAAAAGCACCCGCTTCGCCTTGCTTGACCTCTTCGCCATCATCATCAAGCAGTTTTACATCCATTCCAAGCATCGGCAGTCCAACAGAGCGATTTTTCTTCTTTTGGTCTTCTGGAAACAAGTTTGCAGCTCCCCCGAGTTCAGTAGCCCCATAAAATTCGTTTAATTCTGATGATGCAAAGAATGATAGGACCTTTTCTTTCGTACTCGTGTGCAACGGGGCTCCTACAGAGATTAGACTCTTCATTGATGAAACATCGTACTGATCTCGTACATCTTCTGGTAAGGCAAAGATAGCATCAAACATTGGAGGAGCCAAAAACGTAGTCGTTGGTTTTTCTTGCTCGATGGCTTCCAAAACCTCCACCGGGTGAAATTTTTCCATAATATGAACCGGGTTACCGACAAAGAAGTTTGGTATCGATATGGAAAGTGCAGCAGCACCATATGCAGGCCCTGCAACTAATCCTTTGCCACCTCGTCCAATTGAAAATTCGATACTAAAAAGCAATGCAACTAAATATAAACTCCGATGAGAACGGACAGCACCTTTTGGACGCCCTGTGGTTCCACCTGTATACATAATGCAAAATATGTCCAATTCGTTTAATGGCTCTGATGGTATAGGTTCATCAGTAGGAAACTGAGAGATCCATTGTTCATATTCAAAAGTAGACACCTCAGATTCACCGACACTTATATAGTGATGGGTATGTTCTGCTTGGTCTTGAATAGCTTTTACTTCATCAGAAAACCGACTGTCGAATATTAGAGCAACGGATTCAGAATCATCTAATACATGCTTAATCTCCTGTGATACAAAACGAGAATTAATTGGCACATAAGCAGCGCCGATTTTTCCACAAGCAAAAACAACCTCATAAAGTTGATTACAATTCATCAGTTGAAAAGCAACTTTATCACCTTTCTGAATTCCTTCACTTTGTAAAGCGTGTGCTAATTGATTAATTCGCTGATTAAACTGTGCATACGTAAATCTTTTATCCTTAAAGGAGATTGCCTCTTTATCTCCATAACGCTTAGCATTCAATATAATAGGATCACTAAATAACATATGTTCCATTTATAAACATCCCTTTCTTTGTTTAAGTATTTATAAGTTTTAAAAAGGACTGCGATTGAGCCAAGCCCCGCCATCCATCGTTATACAATCTCCATTGATGTAGTCTGCCTCAGCTGAAAATAAAAACTTCGCTAGACCTGCAATCTCTTCGGGTCTACCTGGTCTGCCAAGAGGTACTCCTTTAAGTACTTGTTTTCGAGCCTCTTCTGATTGTAAAAGCTTAGCAGATCCACCCGTATCTTCAATCGGTCCTGGGGCTATAGCATTTACACATATTCCATACTTCGAACCCCATTCAACAGCTAGTGTTCGTGTCATTGCTAAGACACCTGCTTTCGCACTAGCGGAATGGATAACTCCAGCTCCACCTGTCCATGAATAAGTAGTGACTATGTTTAAAATACGACCTTTCTTTCCAGTTTTTATCCACTCTTTGCCGACAGCTTGGCTACAATACCATGTCCCATTTAAGACTATGTCTACGACTGAGTTCCAACCGTTGATCGATAAATCTTCTGCTGCGCACATAAAGTTCCCCGCTGCGTTATTCACTAGAAAGTCTATTTCACCGAATCTTTTTTTCGTCTCTTCGATGGTATATTGCACCTTGTCTGGGTCGCGAACATCCATTTCTACACAAAGAACTTGCCCTTCAACTTGTTCAATCTCTTCTTGAGCGGCCTGTAATCGCTCCATCGAACGCCCGGTGATGACGACTTTTGCACCTTCTTGCGCAAATTTTTTCGCCATGCCTTTTCCCATGCCGCTACTACCACCCGTTACAATGACTACTTTGTTTTTCACTGAATCTCCTCCACCTTGATATACTTTTCAATATGAAACCGCATTCATTTTTCTGCTATCAAATGTACAATTCACTTCTATAACGACTATTTCAATAAAACATACCTGCTTTTGTTCCTTTTTTTAGACCTAGACCAATATCAAATAACATTTGCTTAAATTCTTGAACTTTTTCTTCATCATACTGTGACAGTAACTCCGAATCTAATTCATCCATTTTGTGACTTAGTGGTTCTTCTAGAAGACGACCTTTTTCTGTTAAAAACACAAAACGATTGCGACGATCACTAGAATCGAGTCTACGCTCAATAAAACCACCTTGTTCCAATCGATCAATAATTCCAGTTACAGTTGCGCTGTCCATTTGTAGGCGCTCTCCTAATTCCGAACCAAGTTGACCATCCTTTTTCCAAAGGAAATAAAGTACTCCAAACTGGACGGATGTTATTCCGTATGAGGACAACTTTTCTTTACTGAGCTGCTTTACTTGTTGTAGTGCCTTTCCGAGAATAAAATGTAAGCAATCGAATTTCTCCATTACCACCACCAACCTTTTTAATTTTCTGAATGTTTTATTTTTTACAGTATATCATGTATACAAGTATTTTGTATACAAGTTATTTTTTTTGAATAAAAAAAGCACCGAACATCTGATTACGTTCGGCGCTTCAATTGTTTTTTCTTAGATATTGCATTCAATTACAAATCATCAAACCCATTCAAGTCACTTGTTTTCGTATACTGTCTGGATTTTTGTTCGAAGAAGTCTGTTTTCGTACCATCAAAATTATCGACATAGGCACGAATCCACTTCATTGG
The DNA here is from genome assembly GCF_007559425.1 of Allobacillus salarius. Lineage (GTDB taxonomy): Bacteria > Bacillota > Bacilli > Bacillales > Alkalibacillaceae > Allobacillus > Allobacillus salarius. Next base: position 39,609 of record NZ_VMHE01000007.1, read on the forward strand.
GTTTTCGACATGTTCAGGATAAATTTCATGAAGTCCCATCATCCGCAACATTTTATTGGCACGGTATTTGATGTAGCCTGCCATTTCGTCGAGATCAATTCCTTCCACATCTTGAAGAACATAATGTGACCATTCAATCTCGAGCTCGACGGATTGTTGAAAATGCGTGTATACCCACTCTGTCAGTTCACTCGTATTCTGTTCAGGATTTTCAGCTAAAGTTGCCCGGAACAGTTCGGCAATAAAACGACCATGTTCAAGCTCGTCGCGGTTAATATAGCTGATCATCGTGGATGTACCGACCATTTTGTTTTTCCGTGCTAAGTTATAGAAGAAGGCAAAACCGGAATAGAAAAACATGCCTTCCAATAATGACGTATAAACTAATGTTTTCAAGATGTTTTCAATAGTCGGCTCTTCAACAAATTGATTGTATTGATGCATGATCTGCTCATTCCGCTTCAGAAGAACAGGATCTTTTCTTCCGTGTTGAAATGATTCATTTTGCTCGTCCAATGAAACTACGGAAGAAAGCACGTATGAATAGCTTTCATTATGAACAGCTTCCTGCTGGGCAATAACCGCCATAATGGACTGCACAGAAGCGTCTGTTGCATATAAAGAGATGAGCAATGCCGTTCTCGTTTGTGGTGCATCAAGCGTCGACAGTAGTCCGATGATTTTTAAGTAGGCCTCTTGTTCAGCAGCCGTTAAGTTTGAGAACTGTTTGACGTCACCAGACATATTCACTTCATCCGCTTGCCAGTAGTTCCCCAATAGTCGCTTGTACATTTTATACCAATGTGGATAAGCGATATCATTCCAATTTAAAATCCCACTTGATTGCCCACCAAATAATCCTGTTGATTTATTCGGGTTTTGCGGTTCAAGTGTTTTCGCTCTTTCAAGCAAAGATTTTTCCATGCTGTAACACTCCTTCAACCCATTTGTGTACTTTTTCTTCCTGACTTCCTCTAGGCGATTGTTCGATCTTTAATCCTGACCATTGACTATGATAAAACTTCGTCAGCTTGTTTACGGCGTTACAGAACAAATCCTCTCCACCGAATTGAGTATCTCCTGTACCGAAAACAGCAATATGATCAGGCTTATATCCAATTTCCAAAATAAAATCTTTCACTTCTTCAGGTACACCTCCGTAATCCCATGTAAATGTACCGAGAAATATTAAATCGTAATCCATCGGGTCAAACGGAGGACTAATTCCGATTGGGTGCATGTCTACAAAAACATCCCGCTTCTTTAATCGTTCCTCAATTAACTCCGCTACTTCTTTCGTGTTCCCGCTGTATGATAAATAAGGAATGATGACCCTCAACTTTCACACCACTCACACTCTTCGACGTCATTCGCTGTCGAACGAACATAATAAGTCGTTTTCAACCCTTCCCTCCATGCTTGTAAATGAAGATTAAGCAAGATGGACGCTCTTATTGTATGAGGCACATAAAAGTTAAACGAAATACTTTGATCGACATGTCGTTGACGAGCTGCATTCTGTGTCACAGACCAACGCTGGTCTAGAATATAAGCCGAACGACGATAAATGTGATACGTATGATGGTCAAGATCAGGCGCTGTCACAGGAATGCGAAAGTCTTTTTTCTCTTCACTGTAAAAAGGTTTAAAAACCGGATCAATACTTGCCGTTGAGCCCGCAATCATTGATGTAGAAGAATTTGGTGCAACGGCCATCAGGTAACTATTTCGAATCCCATGCTTTTGAACTTCTTCTTTTAATTCCGTCCAACGCTCGCTTGAATAACCTTTTTGATCAAAATATTCCCCTGTACTCCATTTGCTTCCTTCAAAATATGGATAACTTCCTTTTTCTTTCGCTAAATCGGCACTTGTTTTAATCGTGTAGTAAGCAATCTTTTCATATAGTTCATCGGCGTACTGAACAGCTTCCTCTGTTTCCCATTCGATATTTTTCTGTGCAAGTAAGTGGTGCCAACCAAACGTCCCTAGCCCGATGGCACGATATTTATGATTGGTCACAACCGCTTGTTTCACCGGCAAGTTGTTTAAATCAATGACATTATCGAGCATACGGACTTGTATCGTAATCAACCGCTCAATGACATTGTCCGGTACCGCACGGCCGAGGTTAATCGAACTAAGATTACAGACAACGAAATCGCCTGCTCTATATTTTTTAACAATCGTATTTTCTTCTTCAATATATTCTTCCACTAATTCAGTAGGTGATTGGTTTTGTGTAATCTCCGTACAAAGGTTAGAGCAGTAAATCATTCCTGTATGTGAATTGACATTTTGTCGGTTCACTTCATCCCGATAAAACATAAATGGCGTACCCGACTCCAATTGAGAGCGCATAATCCGTTTCATCAAATCAATTGCTTTCACTTTTTTCTTACTCAATTGGTCGTTTTGAACACACTCATTGTATTTTTCTCGGAAGGATCCGCTTCCCTTTTCTTCATCATAAAAGTCTTCCAGTGAATAGCCCATGACTTGTTTCACTTCATGTGGGTCAAATAAATACCAGTCGCCACGCTCTTCCACCGTTTCCATGAATAAATCCGGAAGCGTTACACCTGGGAAGATATCATGTGCCCTCATGCGTTCATCACCATTGTTTAGCTTTAAATCAAGGAACAATTCAATATCTTGATGCCAAATGTCCAAATAAACAGCAATAGCTCCTTTTCTCGTGCCCAACTGGTCGACACTGACCGCCGTATTATTCAGCTGCTTCACCCATGGCACGATCCCACTGGACATTCCACTGAAACCTTTAATTGAACTTCCGCGGGCTCTTACTTTCCCCATGTAAACACCAATACCGCCGCCGTTTTTCGATAGGTTAGCTATATCCGTGTTACTGTCGTAGATCCCCTGCAAACTGTCCTCCACCGTATCGATGAAACAACTGGATAGTTGGCCATGTGTTTTCCCTGCATTATTCAATGTTGGTGTGGCGACCGTCATGTATAGATTGCTTAGTGCCCAATACGCCTCAGAAACAAGCTCTTTTCGCTTCTCTGGATGCTCATCTTGCATTAAATACATCGCGATAATCATCCAACGTTCTTGAGGCAATTCGTATACATTTTTATTGTGATCTGTTGCTGTATAGCGTGTTGCCAACGTATATAAGGCCAAGTAGTCAAATAACATATCTTTTTTAGGATCAATGACTTTTTGAAAATGGTTGATCTCATCCTCTGTATACTTCGTTAAAATCGACGCCGAGTAAATACCTTTCTCCGTTAACGTTTGGATGAGTTGATAGAAAGACCCATAGCCGATATTTGGATTGACGTTCCGGTTTTCTCCTGCCTTTTTATACAACTCACGCAAATAAAGCCTTGCTGCAACATATTTCCAATCCGGAGTTGCTTCATCAATATTTTCAAGTGCATTTTTAATTAATAGATCTGTTATCTTTTCATGTTCCATGTCTGGCTGAATGCTCTTTAATGACTTTTCTTTATATGGACCGGTTTCGACCGGTAGTCCATCCGTCGCTTCATCAATCATTTGTAAAATGGATTCCTCACTTACTGTTACATCCGTAATCATCCATCGTCCCTCCTCATTATTTCCAATAAAAAAAGTCGTCCCTCTCAGCGAGTTGAACGACTATAAAACGACAGAAATATCCTCTGTAAGCACACTTTTCTATCGTTTCATAATCCCTCACCCCGGAGAAATGAAACTTGTGAGTTACGGCAGGTCTCCTGACTCGTGCGATGAAAATTATTAGGGCCCTTCCCATATTGCCATCGTGAAACGAGCAATACAGTGGACGTCTAATCCTACACACTTACAGTTGCGGGGGCAGTTCCAGCATTTCACTGGATTCCCTATTAAGACAAACATGTCACCTTAACTCTAGATTACTATATATAGTTTAAATCATCTGAAAACTAATCAATATATTGTGTTAAGACTATCATACTCAAAAATGAATTACAAGATTAATATAAAGAAAACTACTCAGTAAGTGTACGGAAATCTTTTATAACCCCTCCTCTCTTTTATTTTAACTATAAAGAATTCCACCTTTATCAGTCTATACCACAGTGATATAACGACATATGATAACTATAAAGGTTTTTAAAAGAGAGGTGCAACACATTGAGCAAATCAAGAACGACGAATTACTCTCGTTGGGATGAACTTCCGTACGCGGGGGAGTCAAGACCTGTTGAAAATCCCGAAGCTCCTTTTGCAGGGAGCTGGACGACATATTTCATTCGGTTGGAAGATGAAAAATGGGTATCTACCTTTACTGGTGAAACGATCCCTTTTCAAGTACGCCATCCAAGTACGATCAATTGGTATCGAGAATTACCGATTGTACAAAGAACGTTACGAAATTTAACAAGAGAACAGAAGGCCATTGCGACATACTGGGGAACGGGCGTGGCCACAAAGCAGTGGACGCCAATAGCAGATCAACTCATCGATGCTTATGGCGTCGAAGCCCCTAGAGGCGCAAGAATTTTAGCTGCTTTGCACGCTGGATTAAACGATGCGTTTGTTGTGACATGGTTTTACAAATTTAAATGGCTAGTTGCCCGTCCAAATCAGTTAGATGATGAATTGGCTACGTTCCTTTGCACACCAAGACATCCTACTTATCCATCTGGGCACGCAGCAGTTGCTGGTGCAGCTGCAGTTATTTTGTCTTATTACTTTCCGGCTGAAAGAAGACAGCTTCAACAATTAGCAGAAGAAGCGGCACAATCGAGGTTATATGCTGGCGTGCATTTCCCGATTGATAATGAGCAAGGATTACGGCTTGGCAGTCAAGTCGGTGAGCTTGTGACAAGACAATTGCAAAGAAATCGAGATACGGAAAACCAAAGCATCGATACACCTTATCGTAACTCTTTAAATGTTAAACTCACGCCACCACCTTATGAACAAGTCATCCCTTTTCAATTCGATGACTCCTGCGATTCGTTAGTAGCCAAAAAGTCCAATCCAAAAAGAAACAACACTTATCAAATACCCATACGCATGGTCCAAAGTTATTTTATTAATCTAAGGAAGAAACTAAGCCTAATGTCATCTAAAAAAATCCGAACCGATTCGTTTATTTCAAGAATCGTCGTTCGGATTTTTTAATCAAATGTCATTTGTCAATTGGATTCTATTTCAGAAACCGTCACAAATTCATATCCTTCTTTTTCTAATGAGCTTAAAATTCTCTCTACTGCTGTTACAGTTGTTTCGTGAATATCGTGCATAAGAATCACGGAGCCATCTCTCACGTTGTCTTCAACGATTTTAACGATTTGATTAGGATCACGAGATTTCCAATCCAATGTGTCAATTGTCCAGAACGTCGGAGGGAGCCCAAGAACTTCTCTGACATGGTCATCAACCGCTCCATATGGCGGACGGAAAACAGTCGGTTCTTCTCCTGTCGCGTTTCGTATCACTTCATTCGTCACTGCAACTTCCTCACTGATTTCTTCTTGCCCGAGTGTCGTTAAGTCTTTGTGTGTCCACGTATGATTGCCCAGCTCATGACCTTTTTCCGCAACGACTTTCGCAATATCTGGATAGAAATCAACCCTGTTTCCTAACATGAAGAACGTAGCTTTCGCATCATGTTTATCCAATAACTCAAGAATCTCCAATGTGTTCGTCGGATGTGGACCGTCATCGAATGTTAACGCGACTTTCTTTTTATTCGAATTTGCATCTTCTTTTGATTCTTTACCCGGATCATCCTTTTTACTTGGCTTCGGTGTTTCCGATTCATCTTCTTTGCTTGGCTCCGGCTTTTCCGTATGATCAAAATCAATTTTTTCTTTCCATTCGTCCGTAAATATATCTTCCATTTTATGAAAAGGAATTGAGATTTCAGGAGACCCGGCAGCACCTGCAGTCACCTCATATTTATCAAACTTAAAGACAACAGACTGATCTTTAAAGAACATATTTGTAAATTGATTATCTTCATTTTCTGTCCATTCCTTTAAAAAATCTTCAAATAAATAGGAATCCTCTTGTTGTTGAAATCTTTCGAGTAGTAAGCGGTAGATTTTATTTCTATTTTCTTTGTTATCGATTAGAATTTCTTCTTGCTCAATAAATCTCTCTTGCTCGACATCGACCAACTGAACTTTTGAACTTTGATCTTAGACAGGTGGCTCATCATTTTCTCGCTAACGTTATTTTTTATGCAGTGTTATTAAACCTTCGATAAAACTCTTGGTTTAACAGCTATGCGATCGGAGAAATCACAATCTGTACCAAAGATATCGCGTGGTGTACCTAAATCAATGATTTTACCATCTCTTAAAACGACAATTTGATCCGCCAACGCTTGTGCGTCGTCTTGGTCATGGGTAACAAAAATAGAGGTGACACCCGTTGCTTTTAAGATTCGACGAAGCTCTTCCCTAATCTTCAGCTGTAAGTCAGCATCCAAGTTACTGAATGGTTCATCGAAAAGCAGTAACTTCGGTTTTGGTGCGAGAGCCCTTGCTAAAGCAACTCGCTGTTGCTGTCCTCCACTTAGTTCATAAGGGTACCGCTTCTCATAACCTTTTAAGTTTACTAACTCAATCACTTCATTCAAGCGCTGTTTTTTCTCTTTGCGAGACCATTTATGCAAACCAAATGTAATATTGTCTTCTACTTTTAAGTGAGGGAACAATGCATAGTCTTGGAAAACCATCCCGATGCCTCTTTTTTCAGGTTGTACAAATGTCGATGGACCGGCCATTAATTGATCATCGACTGAGATACTCCCCTGTTCAGGCATTTCGAGTCCAGCAATTAAGCGTAACAATGAACTTTTTCCACTTCCGGATTCTCCCAAAATCGTTGTGATGTCACCTTTTTGAATCGTTAAGTTAAATGACTCAAGGCAATGAGCAGTTGAATTCGGATATTTAAAAGACAAGTCTTTTATGTTTACAAACATAGGATTACTCCCTTTCTAAAACATGATGGAATGCATAGATTGATATCGCACTGATACATACAATTAAAATCGATGGCAAAGCCGCTTCGTGAATCATTTCATTCGTCGCATAATTAAAAGCGTTCGTCGCAAGTGTTTCAAAATTAAATGGCCGCAAAATCAATGTTAACGGTAATTCCTTAAGAATATCAATAAAAGCTAAAATAAACCCGCCAAAAATAGCGCCTCTAATTAGCTTGACATCAACCTTAAAAAAGGATTTTGTCACGTTATTCCCGAGTATTCGTGATGCATCCGTAAACTGAGTTCCGATACGCTCAAAACCGGATTCAACTGAATTGTAAGCCACTGCTAAATACCGCACGATATAGGCGAAGATTAACATGACGATACTAGTACTCAATATATACGAAGAAGTAAATCCCCATTCATAAATTCGTTTATCTAAGCCGATGAAAAGAGAAACAATTCCTACAGCAATAACTGCTCCTGGAATCGAATACCCTAATATCGTGACTCTAGGGAATACTTTGGCAAACAAACCTCGATTGAGTCTTGAAACATTACTGATAACAACAGCCATAATCGTAATAATCGCCGCTGCTACGAAGGCAACACCTATAGTATTACCGATTACTTGTAAAAATTCTACTGAAAAACTTTGATCATACGTTAAAATCGCCCAAGAGATCAATTGAATAAAAGGAATGATAAACGCAATGCCGAAAATAAACATACAATACGCAAAGGCAAGCCACTTGCGTCTGCCTTGCAATTTCACAGGTTGCAGTAATCTAACTTTCGTCGTTGTAAAACTAAACCGCTTACGACCACGTAGTAATCTTTCCAAAATGAGCAAGCCTAAAATAAGAAGCATCAATGTACCCGATAACTTAATAGCGGAATCAAGATCACCTAAACCAAACCACGTTTGAAATATAGCCGTTGTAAACGTCTGTATACCGTAATATTTAACAACACCATAATCATTGAGTACTTCTAGGATTACCAAGCTTACACCGGCTACTATAGATGCTCTCGCAATAGGTAAAACCGTACGGAAATAAATTCGCCATGAACTTGTACCAAGTATTCGAGCATTCTCAATTAATGCTGTCGACTGTCTGGCGAGAAAAGCTTTCGTTATCGTGAATACATATGGAAACAAAAAAATCACAAAGATAAAAATTGTACCTGGCATGTTCATAATATTAAAATATTGCTGATCCACTGTAATATCCCACTGATTTCGTAGTGTCGTCTGAATCACGCCTGTATAATTAAGAATTCCATGATACGTATAAGCCCCAATATACGGCGGGATTGCCAAGGGTAATATTAGTCCCCATTGAAAGAATCCTCGCAGTGGAAAGTCGTAAGCGGAAATGATCCAAGCTAAGCTTGAACCGATAATTGCTGTGAACAATCCAACAAATAATACAAGTATGACTGAATTAACGATATACGTATTCAGCATATATTCTTTTATGTGAATCCAGTTTTCATTTGTTTCTGCAGCAAACTGTAGGATGATAGATAAACTTGGTAGCAATATAAGAGCGATAAATAAGATGCTTAATAATGTCCAAGTGTTCCAATTGCTTTTTATATTTCTAAACCAATTCAACACATTCACGCCTTTCAACAACCACATCACCCATCATACAATTTACTGCACTATTTTGTAAGGAAAAATAGTTAAATCAGGCTGCTTTTTATAAACAACCTGACCAACTGTCTTATTTCCAATTTACTTCATTGAATATTTTCACTGCTTCAGCATTATTTTCGCCGAGTTTAGATAAGTTGATATCCTGTTCTTTGAAGTCGCCCCACTCTTTTAATGTGTCTGCTGGTTCTACTTCAGGATTCACTGGATACTCATAGTTTGCGCTAGCAAATTGCTCCTGCACCTCTTTAGAGGAAAGGAATTCAACTAGTCTAACAGCATTTTCTTTGTTTTTAGCATGTTTCGTCACACCGATACCACTAACGTTCACGTGCGTTCCAGTCGTATCTTGGTTCGGGAAGAATACGCCTAATTGTTCAGCTACTTTCACTTCTTCTTGATCCTCTGAATTTAACATTCCACCAAGATAGTAAGTGTTCATAACAGCAATATCGCCTTCACCTGCTGCTACACCTTTAGCTTGGTCTCGGTCGCCACCTTGTGGTTCACGAGCCATGTTATTGACAATGCCTTCAGCCCATTTCTTAGCATCTTCACGGCTGTCCAACTCGATAAATGAAGCAACAAGAGACTGGTTATAAATATTCTCAGAAGAACGGATAAGGATACGATCTTCCCATTTTGAATCTGTTAAATCTTCATAAGTAGATAGTTCACTTGGATCAACACGGTCTTTATGGTAAACAATCACGCGTGCACGTTTAGTTAGTCCGAACCATTCGTTGTCCTCGTCAGTGAGTTTTTCAGGAATATTTTCACTTAGAACATCACTTTCTACACTCTGTAGTAAGTCTTGCTCTTTCGCACGATGTAAACGACCAGCATCTGCTGTGTAGAATAAGTCAGCTGTTTGCTCACCTTCACGTTTCATACGTTCGATTAGCTCATCAGCACTACCTTCAATGACGTTCACTTTAATACCCGTTTCATCTTGAAACTGTTTATAAAGTTCATCATCAATATCATAATGGCGACTCGTATAAAGGTTTATTTCTTTTTCCTTCTCTGACTCATCTCCCCCGTCAGCGGATTCGCCACCACAAGCAGCTAATGTAATCATAGATAATAACAGAAAGCTAAAAAGCATTACTTTTTTGTACATGGTATATAGTTCCCTCCCGGAATGTTATTGATAATGATTCTCAATCTCAAACATTATTATCTTATTTTCAAATGAATAAGTCAATGAATTATGAATAACTTTTTTTATAAAAAAACAGGAACCTCACCTTGATATACACTCTGAATTTTTCGATTAAAAACACTTTATCTAAGCAGAGCAAAATAATTGAACAAGCTTACATATTTTTTTTAATGAAAAGTGTAAAGACATCGAAGAAATCTTGCACACTATTATTCAGGGAGGATTACCTTATGAGTCGTTTAGCAAATAAAGTAGCAATCATTACTGGTGCAGCACAAGGTATGGGTGCCGCTCACGCAAAATTATTCATTGAGCAAGGAGCAAAAGTCGTACTAACAGATTTAAATGAAGAAAAGGGCGAGGCATTAGCAACTGAACTGGGCGAAAACGCTCTCTTCGTAAAACAAAATGTCACGTCTGAAGAAGATTGGGCGACTGTCATTGAAAAAACAGAAGAAACATTTGGCCCAGTTAACGTGCTAGTGAATAACGCTGGAATTACAATGGCAAAAAGCTTGTTCGACCTAACACTTGAAGAATACAAGCGTACTGTTGAAATTAACCAAGTATCTGTATTCCTAGGAATGAAAGCAACTGCACCATCTATGAAAAAAGCAGGTGGCGGTTCTATTGTTAACATTTCTTCAATGAATGGCTTAGTTGGAGGAGCAATCGGTTACACAGATACGAAGTTCGTTGTTCGCGGTATGACGAAAGCAGCTGCTCTTAACTTGTCACCAATGGGCATTCGCGTAAACTCTGTACATCCAGGTGTCATCGCTACACCAATGGTTGTTCAAGAAGATACAAAAGCTGCAGTGGAAGAGTTTTCAATAAGCATTCCATTGAAGCGTGTCGCACAGCCTGAAGAAGTATCCAACATGGTTCTATTCTTAGCCTCTGATGAATCTAGCTATTCAACAGGTTCAGAATTTGTAATCGATGGCGGATTAACTGCACAGTAAACGTAATTCTGAGCTTTGAACAATCTTTAAAACAAGCACTGGCTACTTCCGGTGCTTGTTTTTATGTTAAATTTTATATAGATAGGTTACTTAACGTTGATACTGGGTGGGTGAACACTGAAGGTTTGTAAATTAATGCTGAAAAAACGCGAATTAACACTGAAGACCTACAGATTAACACTGAAGAAACCTAAATGAATACTGAAGGTCTACGAATTAACACGGAATAATGCCGCATAAAACAGTAGCCTATCCCAATCTTCTTTGTTTAATGGATAAAACTAACTGATCTTACCGGTTGAATTTTTTTAAAAACGATATATAATTAAAATGAATGACAGTCAGTCATAATAAAAAAGGACGTGAGTCGTATCGATAAAAAGGAACGAATCATTCAATCAGCAATTGAAGTTTTCTCTGAAAAAGGGATTGAGAAAACAACAATCTCAGAAATTGTGAAGAAAGCGGGTATTGCTCAAGGGACTTTTTATTTGTACTTTTCTTCTAAGTTAGCAGTTATGCCTGCGATTGCTGAAGTGATGGTCAACAAAATACTAGAAGGTCTCCATAAAAAAGTAAGTAGTGGACCAATTCAACAGCAGATCAATGAAATGATTCATGTCATTTTCGATTTAACAGAAACATATAAAGAGCTTACGAAACTACTATACACTGGATTAACGCAAACGCAGTATGTAGGTAATTGGGAAGTTATTTATGCCCCTTTATATGATTGGATAGAAGAGCTATTACGAAACGGAATCAAATACCAGGTAATTGATCCGGAACTAAATGTGAAATATACTGCTAAAATCATCGTCGGAACGATTGAATCAGCGGCAGAGCAAGCATACCTCTATGATCAGCAAGATGCTAATGCTGTCAAAGAACACCAAAAAGAATTATATCACTTTCTAATCAAGGCTTTAGGCGCTAACACGTAGCGTCCTTTTATTTTATCTTAAAATGAATGACAGTCAGTCATTAAAATTATAAGGAAGGAAATTTCTATGAAAAGAGCTTGGTTTTATGTCAGCTTAACAAGTTTACTAGAATTGTTTTGGATTTTCGGGTTTAACGTGGCTGATGCTTGGTGGCATTGGGCAATTATTATTCCTATCATTGTCGTAGACTTTATTATTCTCTCAAAAGCATGTGAGTTATTACCGACAGGAACGGTATATGCTGTTTTCGCAGCTGCCGGCGCAGTTGGAACTTCTCTAATGGATGTCTTTATTTTTGGAGAATCGTTCAGTGTGGAAAAGGGCTTATTCATCAGTATTCTTGTCATTGGTGTTATTGCTTTAAACCTAGCAGATCAAAAACCTGAGCCGAAATTAGAACTTGAAAAAGGAGATGCTTAATATGGGGTGGGTTTATGTATCTTTTGCAGCCATACTCGAATTAGTTGGGGTTATCGGTTTAAATAAATTCAGTGAACGAAAAACTTTCTTTCATACACTGCTCTTTTTTGGTGGTTTCGGCGGCGCATTTCTATTTCTCTATACATCCTTTAATTACCTTCAGGTCAGTGTAGCTTACGCCGTTTGGATTGGGATAGGAACCGCGGCTGCAGTAATTGTAAACATGATTTTCTTTAATGAATCAAAGAGCTTAGGACGTATTATCAGTTTAATTATTATTATCATAGGCGTAACGGGATTAAAAGCAGTTTCATAATAAAACACGATTCAAAAAAACGACTCGACCTCTATAGAGAGATCAAGTCGTTTTATTTAATTGCTCTTTATTTTGCTGGCTCCAGATCTTCTATCGAATCGATATCCATATATTCTGGAACGACTAAACCGATTTTAGCCCCGGTCAGGTTTTCACCTAAGTCATCAAAGTTGCCTTCATGCTTGTCATAGAAAGCTTTGGTTGTAATAGGCATCCAAACCGCTAATGTTGCATCAGCATCACCGTTTGCAACAGATTCATAAACAATCGCTAAATCGACTGGTGTTACAGTAACATCATAGCCATATTCTTCTAGTACTTCCGCTACAACATAAGTCGCTGATAGTTCAGAATCCCATTGTGTTGATGTTAATTCTATGGATTTACCTTCTGCTTTTTCAACACCTTCAGTCCACTCTGCTACTTTATCTGGGTTATCTTCTACCCAACGTTTGGCGACGTCTTTTAATTCATCACCCGTTTGGTGGGTTTCATACATTATTCCTTCCATATCTTCTATGTCCCATTGAAATTGATCAATCAATTTATATGCATTCGGCATATCTTCTTTTAATCCTTTACGTGCAAGCGTTTTAATCACTTCTTCGTCACCATAAACATTATCAGGGTCTTCTAAATACTTCATGTTAGGATACTTCGCAAAAATCCAATGTGGGTTCCAGCCTGTGATAATGATTGGTTCTTCCTTCTCTATAGCATCATCAAGTGCTGCTGTCATAGCGGTGGTCGATGATTGCTCGAGCGTCCAACCTTTTAAACTTTCATATTCATCAATTGCTTTTTCAGTTGTAACAGTAATACCTGCTCCCGGCTCTATACCAATAATTGTATGGTTTACTTCTTCACTATAATTGATCTCCTGATCTTCCTCTTTTTCTGTAGACGAATTTTCAGATTGGCAACCTGCAACAAACAATGTCAAAGCGATAAGAATCAACACTGAAAGATTAAATGTGTTGAATGATTTTGTCCTAAACAATTTTGCTTCCAACTCCCTTTTCTTGTTGTTACTAGCATGTTTCTAGCGTGAGTAAACTGAATAGCAATGATTGAATATGGTTCTAGCTCGTGTATTTTTTACATACACCTCTATTAATAGTTTAGCACAGTTTTGAATCCCAGTTTTCCCCTATACATCTCAAAAGAATAAAACCATAAGAAAAACAACGCTTAGGCAATCGATACCCAAGCGTTGTTTTAGATTAATTAACTCCAGCTAAATCTCTTTTATGTTGTTGTTTAGATCGATCAGAGACTAAACCTTCCTTACCAGAAATAACACCTGCGATTAGAATGATGATTGAAATTACGATTAAAAATGCGATCGGCATCGTCCAGCTACCACTTATGTCATACAATGTACCGACAAAGACAGGGCCGACTGCAGCTAGCAAGTATCCAAATGATTGCGCCATTCCTGATAATTCGGCCGCTTCTTTCCCGTCTCTTGTTCTTAACGTAAAGAACATCATGGAAAGACTGAAGCAACTTCCTCCAGCAACCCCGAGTAGAATGGCTGATATCGGTACAAACACCATACTACCGAGCAGCAATCCAGAAAATCCGATGATAAACATGACAGCAGCTCCAATTGCCAAACCGACCTGATTCTTCATTTTTTCTGCAACCATTGGCATGACAAGTGTTGTCGGGATAATGGCTGCTTGTAACAGAAAGACCATCCAACCGGCTGTGCTTGCGTTATAACCAATTGAATTCAACACATCTGGCATCCACGTGATTAATGTGTAAAAGGCCAAAGACTGTCCGCCCATAAAAACCGTAACAGCCCAAGCTAACGGAGAACGCCATAAATTCGTTTTTTGCTCCGTTTGTACATTCACTTTCGGTGATGAATCACCTTTTTTGCGTAGCTGCGGAATCCATATGAGCAAGGCAACGACAGCAAGCAATCCCCATACACCTAGCGCACCTTGCCATCCCATATTGCCAATCGAGGAAGCTGGTACACTCAACCCGGAACCTAAAGCACCGAAAATGTTCATAAATACAGCATATATACCTGTCATGAGCCCAATTTTAAAAGGAAAACTCATCTTAATAATTGCTGGTATTAAGACGTTCCCAACGGCAATCGCCAAGCCAATAAATAAAGTTCCTATAAATAAGAAACCAATGCCTGTAATTGAACGAATCGCAATCCCGGCGATTAGCAACATCATCGACAAACCAATTGTCCATTCCATACCAATTTTTCTTGCAATCCTCGGTGTAAATGGTGAAAACACCGCAAACGCGAGCAATGGTAACGTTGTAATTAACCCTGCGACAGAGTTACTAATTCCGAGATCGTCACGGATAAATGTAATCAATGCCCCGACTGAAGTAATAGGTACCCTTAAGTTTGAACCGATTAAAATAACACCAATTAATAATAGCCAACTGGCCTTTGTAGTATTGTTGTCTGTTTGTATTCCTGTTTGCTTACTCAAAACTACTCCTCCGTCATCTTCGATATGTAATCTTTTAATACTTCCATATCATTCTCAACATACATTGCAGCAGACGCTTGATCCTGTTTCTGAATCGCATCCAATACATTCAGGTGAAGTCCTTGTTCCAACTGAAAAGAAGGCTGCATAGCCAAGAAATCATGGACAAATGAATATAATAAATCCGTCATATGCTCATACAAATCAATCAGTAACTGATTGCCAGAAGCTTGAACGATCGCTTTATGAAATTCAATATCAGATGTAATAAATTGATCTATGTCTTTTTTTTCAGAAGCAACTTTAGTTTCGGAAACAATTGCTTCAAGCTTCGTCAAGTCTTCTTCTGTTCGATGTTCGGCAGCCATTTTAGCAGCTTGTTTTTCCAGCGCAAATCGCACTTCAAGCGTTTCCAGCATCGTAGATTTTTTTACATGACGCTTTAAAGCAGCTCCTAAAACACTCGTTGATCTAACGAGCGTGCCACTCCCCTGCCTTGTTTCCAATAAACCAGCGTGAACTAATGCCCGAATGGCTTCCCTTAATGTATTACGACTTACGCCGAACTTTTCCATTAGTTCCATTTCAGGCGGAAGTTTTTCTCCTACCTTCCACTGTCTCTGTTCAATTAACTGCTCCATTTGTTCAGCAACCTGTTCTACCAACGACAAACGATTTATTTTCTGAATCATTTTGTTCCTCCATAAAAGTTGTAGGATGATTGGTACATAGGACATTTTACGTGAGGGTAGCGGTTTTGTAAACTGATGTAGGTTAATTGTTATTCAGTTATCTGATGGATTGCTAATGTTTGAAGTGCCTCGTTTTTTTCCAAATAAAAAACAACCTGCTGTATACCAACAGGTTGCTTTGTTACATCTTAACGATTATTTTTCATCATTATCGCTGAATTTATCTTTCATATCGCCATATTTCTTTTTGGCTTCGCCTTTTACTTGGTCTTTTTTACCTTCGATTTCTTTCGAAGTATCGTCTGTCATTTCACCATATTCCTCTTTCGCTTTACCTTTCGCCTTATCCAATGAACCTTTTACGTTCTCTTCAAAACCTTTATCTGACATATTAAATCCTCCTTGTTGTGCAATGTTCTGGTTGCAATTAAAATCAGTAAAAGCTTTAGAAAGCTTACAGTTTTTATTTAACCGTCAAGAAGGATTTGTAAACATTGATCTAGCTAAATCAGGGTTCAAAATATCGGTTTTACAGTGTATAGATTCATTACGTCGTCAAAAGCTATCCATAAATAAGTGAAGGAGGGTAACGATGAGCGGAAAACCTAAAGGGCCGAAACAGCAGAAAGAACCAAATTTACCGAAGAGTCCGAAACAGCCATATGGAGAACCTTTGAAAGGCTCGCATAAAGTGAAGCAGCAAAATCATTCAGGTCAAAAACAAAAAACAGATCATGATATGTAGTGTTTGGAAAATAAAGCGATTTGGATGTTTACAATGGGGAAGCATTTTTTAAGCTCCCCATTGCACTTCTATTCGAAGATAGAGCACGACTTTTACGCGCTACCTTTGATTAGAGCACTTCTATTCACAGGTAGAGCATGTTTTTTCACGCTATCTTTGATTAGACCTCTCCTAATCACAGGTAGGGCGTGATTTTTACACGCTATCTTTGATTAGAGCACCTCTATTCACAGATAGGGCATGATTTTTGAGCGCTACCTTTGATTAGACCACTCCTATTCACAGATAGGGCATGATTTTTGCACGCTATCTTTGATTAGACCTCTCCTAATCACGGGTAGAGCTCCATTTTCGCGCGCTACCCGTGATATAGAATACTCCACTACTATTGTGATTCTTTCGGTAAAAATAACTTCTCAATCTCTCAACCACTTTGCCGTCAGTGTATCTGCTGTGGTCATCTGTTCCGGAGTTCCTTCAAATATGATTTCTCCCCCATGTTTTCCTCCACCTGGTCCGAGTTCAATGACCCAGTCACTTGCGGCAATAAAGTCGACATTGTGCTCGATAATGATGACTGAGTTTTCACGTTCTACAAGTTTTTGAAACACGGCGAACAGTTTGTCGTTGTCTTGTGCATGTAATCCTAACGAGGGTTCATCTAGAATATAAATTTGTCCTTCCTTTTTAAGATGGCTCGCCAATTTTAATCGCTGGACTTCGCCACCACTTAATGAGCTCGTCGTCTGTCCTAACGTTAAATATTCTAGTCCGACTTCTCTTAGTGTATTGACGCGATGGATGATTTTTGGCCGATCGAAAAAGTCTTTTGCTTCTTCAATCGTTAGCTGCAATACGTCTACGATATTTTTCCCTTTATACGTATGTGAAAGAGCTTCATCCGAATACCTCGTTCCACCACACGCTTCACAAGTCACTGATACGGGATCGGCGAAAGCTACATCTGGCTTCGTAATCCCTTTACCATCACAGACCGGACAGGCACCTATCGAATTAAAACTAAATAATCCAGCAGGTTCCCCCGTTTCGCGCGCAAAGATTGCCCGAATATCATCCATAATTCCCATGTACGTTGCAAGTGTTGAGCGACTGGAGATACCAATCGGAGCTTGTCCAACCATGATTGTTTCTGGGTACTTTTCAGGAAAAGCTTCAAGCATCAACGAACTTTTTCCGGAACCAGACACGCCACAAACCGAAACGAGCACATTTTTCGGAATATCAACTGTGAGATCTTTCAAGTTGTTCATCGACGCGTGTTTGATTGTGAAAGTTTCTTCAAATGGGCGTGGTTCTGGATTGATCACGAGTGTTTTATGCAGCGTCGTTGCAGCTCTTGATTCTTCCAAGCCTTCTTTGTTTCCTTGAAAAATCACTTCCCCACCATTCACGCCAGCACTTGGCCCCATTTCAATGATTTCATCGGCAATTTTAATGACAGATAGATTATGTTCGATCACAATGACTGTGTTGTGTTCCTCTTTAATTCGTTTTAGCATTTGAATGAGCAAATCAACTTCTTCGGGATGCAGACCTGCAGTCGGTTCATCGAAAATAAACGTCATGTTGTTCAAACTACTCCCTAAATGACGCGCAATTTTCACACGTTGGGCTTCCCCACCCGATAGTGATTCCATTTTTCGCGATAAACTTAAATAACCCAATCCTAAATCTACGAGCTGTTTTACGGAAGGAATAGTTTGTAAAGCAATCGCATGCCCAATTGGATCATTGATTTTTTCAAGCTCTACTAATAGATCAGTCAGCTCGAGCGCATCATAATCAGCAATATTGAATCCATTAATTTTAGATTCAAGCACTTGTGGATTCAGTCCAGACCCTTGGCAAGTCGGACAAGATGTACGTGTCGTCATTGCCAGGACGTCATCAAGAGTTGTTTGGGCGAGTTTTGAAACATCCCGATTAATATAAAGACGAGTAAAGCGCGGCAATAGCCCGTCCCATTCATGAGGCTGCGGTCCATGCTTCGTATGAAACGGTGCAAAAACCCGCTCACCCTCAGGAGGTCCGTAGATAAATAACTGATAGTCTTCCTCCGAAAAATCTTTAATCGGTATATCAGGATTAAACACCCCCCCGGTAATCATCCACCTACCTTGCCAGCCAGATGGTGACAACGGTTTAAACTGTACCGCGTACTCCTTTAATGACTTATCTTCATCAACTAACTTGTTTACATCAGGTGCGACAATTTCACCAAAGCCATTGCAAGACGGGCACTGTCCAAATGAACTTTGGCTAGAAAAGTCCGTTGCCGTCTCAATCGGCGGGTCGCCAATGCGCGAAAACAGCAATCGGATCAACGGGTCGACATCCATATACGTACCAACCGTCGAGCGGGAGTTTCCACTCACTGGTCGCTGTTCAACAACAACGACGGGACTTAAATGTTTCAGTAAATCCGCTTCAGGACGCTCATACCGTGGCATTTGGTAACGAACATACATCGGATAATTCATCGTCATTTGCCTTCTACTTTCTGTTGCTAGCGTATCAAAGACGACTGAACTCTTTCCTGAACCGGAAATACCGGTGAACACCGTAATTTGTTCTTTTTGAATGTTGAGGTCGATATTTTTTAAGTTGTTTGCTTTCAGACCGCGTAAAATAATTTCATCTTTAGACATATGATCATCCTTTCTGACGGATCATCTATGTGATTTGCTTGAACGCATTTTAGCATACTTTTCATGGTGGTTTCACAATTGTATTTCCCTTTTCCACCTACATCATTCTACTTCAATCCAAATATTAGATATAAAATCTACATCATGATATCTTAATAAAAGTTACAAATTATGTATTACAACAATAGACTCAGAGAGGAATTTTTTGATGACAGACTTATTAAAAGGTAAAGCTGGATTAGTTACTGCAGCTGGATCAGGAATTGGCCGGGCAAGTGCGCTTGCTTTAGCGAATGCAGGGGCAAAAGTAATGGTCTCTGATATAAGTGAAGAAGGCGGTCAAGAAACGGTTAACCTCATTAAAGAAAATGGCGGAGAAGCACAATTTTTCAAATGTGATGTCAGTGATGAAGAGCAAGTGAAAACGTTAGTAGATGAAACAGTTTCTGCATTCGGCAAACTAGATTTTGCCCACAATAACGCAGGTATCAATGCTGGCCAAGTAAAAATTGGCGAAATGGACTCAAATGACTGGGATAAAACGATTAAAATCAACTTATATGGTGTCTTTTATTGTGTAAAACACCAAGTGAACGCAATGCTTCAATCCGGTGGAGGATCGATTGTTAACTCTGCTTCAGGTGCTGGATTAGAAGGTTCGCCGAATATGGCACCATACACCGCATCAAAACATGGTGTTGTTGGATTGACGAAATCTGTTGCATTAGAATATGGAAAGCAAAATATCCGTATCAACGCGATTGCACCAGGCGCAACGATTACGCCTGCAATTGAACGATGGGCAGAAAGTCAGCCTGAACAATACAATGGTGTATTAGAGTCATTACCAGCAGGTGAAATGTCTACACCCGAAGATCAAGGTAATGTTGTCATGTTCTTATGTTCTGATTTAGCTAGACAAATCAGTGGTGTGACAATCCCAGTCGATGGTGGTTATACAGCTGGAAAATTGCAACAGTAGGAAAACCGGAATTATACACAAATTGACTAGAAAGAAAAGGTGATTCTGATGAGACTAAAAGATAAAGTAGGAATTGTTACAGGAGGTGCGGGTGGCATTGGTCGTGGCATCGCCCTTGCAATGGCTAAAGAAGGCGCACATATTGCCATCGTAGATATCAATGAAGAAAACGGTCAAAAAGTACTTGAAGAAATCAATGGCCACACCGAAGGCATGCTTTTTATCAAAGACATTTCGAAAAGAGAAAATGTTGAAGATATCGTAGAAAAAGTTGTAGAAAAGTTTGGTAGACTGGATATCTTAGTCAATAATGCTCACGCATCTAAACAAGCACCATTTGCTGAGACAACAATGGATATGTTCGATTTATCCTTTAACACGGGATTTTATCCAACATTTAACTTTATGCAAGTGGCATATCCAGAACTTAAAAAGACAAAAGGTAAAGTCATTAACTTTGCTTCAGGTGCTGGAATTAATGGACAACCTACGCAAGCTTCCTACGCTGCAGCAAAAGAAGCAATTCGCGGAATTACTCGTGTAGCTGCGAACGAGTGGGGCGCAGATGACATTAACGTAAATCTAATTTCACCAATTGCGTTAACAGAAGGCGTGAAGCAATGGCGTGAAAACTTCCCAGAATTATACGATGAAACAATTAATAAAATCCCGATGAAACGTATGGGTGATCCAGAAAAAGATATTGGTCGCATCGCAGTATTCTTAGCAAGCGAAGATTCTGACTACATTACAGGTCAGACAATTATGTCAGACGGTGGATCAACAAAATTATAATAAAACGAATTCAGATAGACATAACTTCCATGTAGTTAGAGAAGTTATGTCTTTTTCGTATGAAATAGGATAAGGTCATCATAGTTGGTGATTATTACGCCATTAATGTAGACTGCTCATCTTCAACATTAAGCTTAAGAATGTAATGAAACTTCTTATTACTATGTCTAGCTGGGTTCAATTGATATACTTTAATCATCTCAATATGAGGTGATACGAATGTGGCAAGAAAATATAATAACCGACGAAAAACTGGTCCTTAAAGCCGCACAGGCTATATGGGCTATGAATAAATACTTGGTATTAGCTTGTAGTCAAAAGGATTATCAACAAATAAGAAAGTTATTACAGGCAGAGAATCGTGATCTCTCTGCTGTCTACAATATATTAGAAAACATAGAAACAACGTATGGTCACATACCAACAGAAGAGCTACCTCAACTTTCGAATGCGCTTTACCATATAGCGGGTTATTTCAAAAAACTAGTATCAAATGAAGAAAGACAAGAAATAAATTATTTAATTCAAACAAATGCTTCTCAAGCGCTAACGATACTTAAAGAAAATACTCGAAAATATCAAGTTCGTTATTTATTACATTCACGTTTTTGGACTCATGATCGTACGAAACCATTTAACCTTATTCCAATTGCAATGAATCATCATAACATTACTTATAAAGCAAACGAGTTAGTGTGGCATGGTGACTATTTATCAATTTATAATTGACGAGAAAAAGGTGATCTTATGCGTTTATGGCACGAAGAACTAATTCCAAATTTACCAAGGCCGCAGTTGTTAGGCCAACATCGTGAATGTTGTGCGTTACGCGGGTTAGGATGGGAAAAGAAACACGCCACAGTCGACTATGTTTTCACCCATTCCCCTTATAAATTGTATCAGTATCATTTGTTAGTCATCGAAGAGATGCAGCGTCGCGGTTATAAAAATGATCCGTTGTGGGAAGATCCAACTTATCGCGGAAAGGCTTGTCCTCCATATGATCTAGCCGATATGAAGGTCGAAAGATTAACTAAACCCATTTATCCAAAACATGACACCGCCTACTTAGAGGAATGTAAAAATAACTTGTTTGAGAAAGGTATCCGGTTATCATATGAATGAACAATCATAACTTCACGGAAATTCCTGATGAAAATGTTGAATATTTCTCCATATTTTAAGGCTCATAGCTTATAAGAACTATGCTAGTATCAAAATATGGAGTTGATAAACATGAATCAATCTGATTATTTATTACAAGAAGCTACTAACTTTATTCATAGCTGTTACACTGAACTTGGGATACCCGAAGAAGAACAAAACAAAAGAATTTCTGACATTGAAAGTGAAATACACCGTACAGGTACTTATGTCCATACGAGCGCAGAATTGACACATGGAGCAAAAATGGCTTGGCGCAATAATAATCGATGCATTGGCCGATTGCTCTGGGATACATTACACATTATTGATGCACGTCATATTTATACAGCAGAAGATGCATATGACAAGCTTATCGAACACATTAACTTTGCTACAAATGAAGGAAATATACGATCAACAATTACCATTTTCCCACCAAGATTCGGTGGAAAAGATCCAATGAGAATTTGGAATCATCAATTGCTACGTTATGCCGGATATGAATCCAATGGTGAAGTGATTGGTGATTCCACATCGATTGCTTTCACGAAAGAATGTGAACGGTTAGGGTGGTCAGGAGAACAAACAAATTACGATATTCTCCCATTAGTTATTCAAGAGCTAGGTCACACACCTAAACTATTTGAAATACCTAAGGAGATCGTGAAAGAAGTTGAAATTATCCATCCTCAATTTGAGGAATTTAAGTCGTTAAATTTAAAATGGTATGCGGTGCCAATCATTTCTGATATGAAATTAGAAATAGGTGGTATTGATTATCCGATGGCACCATTTAACGGTTGGTATATGGGTACTGAGATAGGCGCAAGAAACTTAGCCGATGAAGACCGATATAACGCCCTACCTAAAATTGCGGAAATAATGGAACTCAACACAAATTCAGATCGTTCCCTTTGGATTGATAAAGCTTTAGTAGAGTTAAACATCGCTGTGATCTATTCTTTTGAAAAAGCTGGAGTCACGCTTGTTGACCATCATACAGCAGCAAAGCAATTTAAAGCTTTTGAGAAAAAAGAAATGAAGCATAATCGCCCAGTTACAGGGAATCGGGCATGGCTCCTTCCACCACTATCGTCAGCAACAACACATATTTACCATAAACCATATAAGAATGACATCGTTTCGCCGAATTACTTTTATCAAGAAAAAGCATACGAGCCTGCTACGTAAATTAATAGTACATGAAATAAAAGAAGTGTTTCGCGACAATATGCGAAACACTTCTTTTTTTATATTATCACTTTGCTATTATTTTGCATAAGATACTTCAAGTAATTGCATAATTTCTAGGTGGTGAGATTAAATTGTACCGACAAACATATAGTACACGTACACCTTTTAGTAATGTAGTGTTGCTCGATATGAAGCAAGGTGATTGTCATTCAAGATGGCCGTTCAAAACATGTTTCTACGATTCATCTAAAAGTAAATGCGGGGTATAATCCACAGCTCTTTCTTGGGAAATTTTCTAAAGACCATGTATTGGATATATTGGTAAGTATTGATTCAGGGGGGAGCGGTGGATACGGGATTTATTATATTTACTCCTTCAAAAAGAATACGCCATGACTGCTGTTTGACTTCGAAAGATACAATCATCGTTATACGTTTGAAGTCAATTATGAAGATTTTTATAAAGTAAATGTGAAAAGAAAATCGTCAGATCACATATTCACTCTTGATATTTCTCATAAAGGTCATCAAGATCTATCAAAACTTTACGATAAAAACGGCTTATTAAAACAACCTGTTCAAGGTGAAGTACTTGCTGTTAGCTCTTTATATCCGATCGTTACGCATCTCTCTGACAACAATTACGATTTACTGATTATGCAGCGAATTATTGGTACATCTAATGCAGATACATGGGGATATGTCGAAAACCTTTTAACATGGAATGGCACACATTTTGTATCCGCCTTACAACAATAATCCTTGAATCAAAGTAAATTGCTCTCTTCTATTAGAGTTACGGAGGTATTTTATGATAAATTTTCATTCATTTAATGGAACAATTACGATGATCAGTGATTTTCCAATAGGTCAAGATGATGAGGAAGCAGGCTGCTATAAGTTGATGTCTGTCGAAAATAACTCAGATGAGTTAGTGAATTTCGTTGTAACACCTTCAACTTACTTTGTTGATCACGTAGCGGTGAAAGTGGGAGATCGTGTAACCGGATATTATGACGGTGATGCACCCACCACTCTTATATACCCGCCACAATATGAGGCACTTGTCATGGTTAAAGAGAACCAAAATCAACATGTAAAAGTTGATTATTTTAATCACCAGTTAGTGAGTAGTGACGGGCAATTAGCACTGAATATCTCTCCATATACTCAAATCGTGCTAACAAATGGTCAGACATTTACACAACCACCGACAAATCGAGATTTAATTGTCGTTTATGGACCTGCAACCTTTAGCATTCCTGCACAAACTACCCCTTACAAAATCATTGTGTTATGTATTAAGAAATAACTCGCCTAGCAGACGAGTTATTTTTTATTAATTAATTAGAATATGATTCGCTCAAACTTGTTGGTTAATAAGCAATTCCTACACGCTTTCGGATAAAGGTATCTTCTGTAAGCTGTTTATATGCAAAGGCTGCTGTATCCTGAACCGAAATTTTCTTGCCGTCTACAGGCAGCATCTCTGCTTCCACACGATAGTCTCCTACTTCTTCTCCTTCAGGCAAATACGTCGGACAAACAACCGTCCAATCAAGGTCTGATTCTTTCAAAAGCTCATATGCTGCAGCATGATCCTCGGCTGCAGTAGTTGTTTTCCGCTTCGACTCACTGGATTGAAACCGATAAATGCTAGGGTTTACTCTACTATTTAAAATCCCCGCCGTTCCAATCGCAATATATCGTTTTACATGATAGTCGTTCATGAGCTGAATAATCGTTGGC
This sequence comes from Allobacillus salarius, assembly GCF_007559425.1. Classification (GTDB taxonomy): domain Bacteria; phylum Bacillota; class Bacilli; order Bacillales; family Alkalibacillaceae; genus Allobacillus; species Allobacillus salarius. The sequence continues at coordinate 64,471 of NZ_VMHE01000007.1, forward strand.
GTGTAGCGAGAGAGCACGTTGTTTTTATCTGTGTTTAATGCACTGACAACCGCTTCCATAGAGATTGTAGTCATAGCTCTCTTCAATGCTTCTTCATCAAGTACATCGCCTTGTACAATATATAAATTTGAATGCTCTAACGTTATTTTCTCAGGTGATCGAACAAGTGCCACCACTTCATGCCCATCTTGCAACATCTTTTCGAGCAAAACAGTTCCTACCCGTCCTGTTGCGCCTAATAGTAATATCTTCATTGGCTTCCCTCCTCTTTATTTTAAAAAACGTAGAGATTTGTAGTTTAACGGATTCTTTAGAAACTTGCGAACAAAATAATGTAAAAAAGAAAGAGACTTCCGTTAAGAGTCCCTTTCCTCATCATCTAAAGGTATATAATCAAATATTTCACCGGATTTCGTCAGCTTTGTGAGCTTTTCCAACCAACGATAATAAACTCTAGCATCTTCCAGTTGCTGATAATCCAATTCAGCCTTTTCTCTTAATACTTCATCTGTCTCAGGATCCTCAATGACTTCCTTCAGTTGTTCCTGAGCTTTTTTCAAGCTAACCAAGTACATATTCACTTCACGTTCCCACTTCATACCATAGAAATGGGAAAAATAATTGAAAAAATTCTTTTCAGCAATAAATGAATCCTTTCTCGAACCCTTCTGCCATACCTTTTTAACGATATTAATATCTTGTAACTTGCGGACGGAAGTGCTCATGCTCGGTTTACTCATCCCAAGCGCATCTTTCATTTCATCAAGCGTAATCGGCTCGTGTTTAAAATACATCGTTGCGTACAGACGTCCCACTGAAGGTGTAACACCATACAAGTCCATCGTTTCAGAGATGGTATTAATCATCATCCGTTCAACTTGTTCAATCTTTTCTTGAGCATCTTCATTTTGTGAATGATTCCGTTTTTCTTCCATGGGGGCACCTCTTTTTTGTATATTGCACTTGAGTCATTCATGCGAGTAAAGAAGCCGTTATATCACATGCTGCGAATCGTAGTATGTTTGTTTAGTTTGTTAAGTACAAATTGAATGTTTCTTTCATTTTATAATTAGTATGGCAAAGAAGCAAGCTAAAATCAGCACTTTACAAAAGAGACGATCCTCTTATTGAGAACCGTCTCTTTACCTCTATTTATTTCATCCACTCATCAACGACATCTTGATTTTCTTCCACCCATTTTTCGGCGCCTTTAAGTGGATTGTCTTCGTTTTCTTTCGTTTGGATCATTAAATCACCCAACTGCTCATCATTCAGCTTAAAGTTCATCAACCATTTGCTGACATCTTCATGATCTGAGTCGAAACCATCACGAGTTGCCATATAAATTTTCTCTACTTCACCAAAGGTCTTTTTCGGATCGTCTAAGAATTTTAGATCTACTTCAGAGAAAATGTAATGTGGCTTCCATAGTGGCGCAACAATCGGTTCTTCATCTTCGACTGCGAGTCTAATTGATGAAATCATTGCCGCTGTACTGCTTGCTGATAAATTGTAATCAAGACCATATTCATCAATAACTTCCTGTGCAACAATCATCGTACCTGCTCCAGATTCAAAGCCAATGATTTCCCCATTGAACTTGTCTTTATTTGCATTCAAATCTTCAATACTATTGATATCTTCCATATATGTTGGAACAACCAACCCAACTCTACCATTATCATACCATGGTTCTTCAAAGAAATTGGCTTGATCTTTAAACTCTTCATAGTAACTCTTGTCTTGGACAGGCAACCAGATCTCAGGTGCGATATCTAATTCTCCTGCTCCTAACGCAGCCATTTGTGGCCCCATTTCAAGCAACTTCAAATCCACTGTATACCCTTCATCTTCTAATAGAGCTTTCCATAGATTTGTAACGGCAATATTTTCAGGCCAATTAATTTGTCCGATCGTAATTGTTCCTTTGTCTTCCTCTGACCCATTCGAGTCTTTATCTGATTCTGCATCCGAGCTCGTTGAACCACATGCCGCCAGTACTAAAAATATTGTCGCCATTAAAGTGAATAGACTTATACGTTTAACATTCATTAATTACAAACACCTTTCCCTTTTTGTTTTTTAATTACATCTAGATCGAATACTCTTTTATTATAAGCGTGTATTGATTTCAACAGATGATACGCTTCATCGCCTCCCTTTGTTAAATAAAATAAATTTATTAAATTTTTTCTTAACAAATTATTCATATCTTATAGGTTAAAGAAATATTTTCTTTTGTCAAATCAATATTCTGTTTTTTTCCTGCTTCCTTGTTGTTCTAGAAGTAACGAGACAAATTTTAAGTTTTTCAATAGGTTATTCAAAAACGTAGTCATTGCGGTACATGGCAAGCAAATGACCAATCTCCCTCAACTATGATTTGACAACGAAATTAAATCACTGTTAGGATTAGTTTATTAGAAACGTTAAATTTTTATTTAACAAACTTAACGTTATTCGTATAGGAGTGATGATGTGAAGTTACAAAAGATGTATATAAATGGAGAATGGCTGCATGCCAAATCCGAAAAGACTCGTGAAATTATTAATCCTTTTAACCAAGAAGTAATCGCTACAGCAGTAGAAGGAAATGCTGAAGATGCAAAAACAGCGATTCAAGCCGCACGCGTAGCATTTGATGAAGGCAGTTGGAGTACAATGCCTGCAAGTGAGCGTGGTGCAATCGTCAATAAAATTGGTTCATTGATCGAGCGAGACTTAGAAGAACTGGCAGAACTCGAAACATTAGATACGGGTAAAACCGTTCAAGAAAGTCGCGAAGATATGGCCGACATTGCGAATGTATTCTTTTATTTCGCAGGTCTCGCTGATAAAGATGGTGGCGAAGTCATTGCTTCTCCAATCCCGAATAGTGAAAGTAAAGTCGTTCGTGAACCTGTCGGTGTCTGTGGTCAGATTACACCATGGAACTACCCACTGCTTCAAGCCGCATGGAAACTCGCACCTGCTTTGGCTTCAGGCAACACGCTAGTCATGAAACCGAGTGAGATTACACCATTAACGACTGTAAAAGTTTTTGAACTCATGGAAGAAGCTGGTGTACCAAAAGGTGTTGCGAACTTAGTACTCGGAGCCGGAAAATCTGTAGGCGCTGAATTAGCTTCCAACCATGATGTCGACTTAATTTCATTCACCGGTGGCATCGAAACAGGAAAAACGATTATGCAAGCAGCGAGTGACAATATGAAAAAAATCGCATTCGAACTTGGCGGTAAAAACCCGAACATCGTTTTTGCCGATGCTGACTTTGAAACGGCTGTTGACCAAGCATTAAACGCCGTATTCTTCCACGCCGGACAAGTTTGTTCTGCAGGAGCTCGCCTGTTAATTGAAGAAAGCATCCATGATGAATTCGTGGAAGAGCTAGTTGAGCGAACGAAACGAATTAAATTAGGTAACGGTTTTGATGAGGATACACAGAGTGGTCCAATGATTTCAGCTGAACATCGTGCAAAGGTTGAAAGTTATGTAGAAATCGGTAAAAACGAAGGTGCCAAACTCGTTGTTGGTGGTAAACGACCAGATGACCCTGAATTGCAAAACGGATTCTTCTATTTACCGACGATTTTCACGAATTGCACGAGCGACATGCGCATTGTTCAAGAAGAAGTGTTCGGTCCAGTACTCACCGTCGAAACATTCCAGACAAAAGAAGAAGCTGTCCAACTAGCTAATGATACGATTTACGGATTGGCTGGTGCTGTTTGGACACAAGACTTGAGTAAAGCAGAATTTGTTGCTGCACGTTTACGCATGGGTACTGTCTGGATCAATGACTTCCACCCTTACTTTGCGCAAGCACCATGGGGCGGTTATAAACAATCTGGGATTGGCCGTGAACTTGGCCGTGAAGGTATGGAAGAATATACCGAGTTAAAACACATTTTCCGTAATAAACAACCTGAACCGATTAAATGGTTTAAGTAAGAAGTCGATGGCGTACTGATAGATTCTTAAAAAGGTAGCTGTACCATGATTGCTCATGGTGGCTTCCTTTTGCACACTTTGTTAAATTTTTATTTAATAAATAAAACAAACTTAATAAAATATCAATGAGGATAAGTTTTTAGATTCTATAAAACAATCTTCAAGGGGGTAAATGACATGACACAAACATATGATTACGTAATTGTCGGCGGTGGGAGTGCAGGTTCTGTACTCGGTAACCGTCTCAGTGCAGATAAAAATAACAGTGTTCTTATTTTAGAAGCAGGACGAAGTGATTACTTTTGGGATTTATTTATTCAAATGCCTGCCGCATTAATGTTCCCATCCGGCAATCGCTTTTATGACTGGATCTATTCAACAGACCCTGAGCCATATATGGACGGGCGCCGTGTCGCTCATGCTAGAGGTAAAGTGCTTGGTGGATCAAGTTCAATCAACGGTATGATCTATCAACGAGGAAACCCATTAGACTATGAGAAGTGGGCTTCTGAACCGGGAATGGAAAAATGGGATTTTGCTCATGTCCTTCCGTACTTCAAACGGTTAGAAAAAGCTTTTGGAGCCGATTCTTCCGATGAATACCGCGGACTTAATGGTCCAATCAAACTGAAGCGTGGTCCTGCAACCAATCCGTTATTCCAAGCATTCTTTGAAGCTGGCGTTCAAGCGGGTTATGCAAGAACACCTGACGTCAATGGATTTCGCCAAGAAGGCTTTGGTCCTTTTGACAGCCAAGTGCATAACGGTAGACGTGTATCTGCGTCACGTGCCTATTTACGCCCAGTGATGCATCGCAAAAACCTTACAATTGAGACACGTGCTTTTGTAACAAGCATCAATTTTAACGGTAAAAAAGCAGAAGGATTAACATACAAGAAGAATGGAAAAATTCATCACGTCAACGCAGGAGAAGTCATTCTTTCTGGTGGTGCATTCAATACGCCGCAGTTATTGCAGTTGGCTGGTGTAGGAGACGCAGAACATTTGCGCTCTGTTGGCGTTGAACCGATTCATCACTTGCCAGGGGTTGGAGAAAATCTAGAAGATCACTTAGAAGTATATATTCAGCACGCTACTCCTGAGCCCGTTTCCATGCAGCCGAGCTTAAACAAACTAAAAATGCCTTGGATTGGCTTGCAATGGTTACTTGGTCGTACCGGACCAGCAGCATCTAACCATTTCGAAGGTGGCGGGTTCGTCCGTTCGAATGATGAAGTTGACTATCCGAACTTAATGTTCCACTTCTTACCGTTAGCTGTCCGCTATGATGGTCAAAAAGCAGATACGAAACACGGTTTCCAAGTACACGTTGGACCAATGTATTCCAACTCAAGAGGAAGATTGAAGATTCGTTCCAACGATCCATTTGAATATCCAAGTATCGTCTGTAACTATTTATCTACCAAAGAAGATCGTCGCGAGTGGGTAGAAGCTATCCGTGTGGCGAGAGATATTTTATCTCAGCCAGCGATACAAAAATATAGCTCTGGTGAAATTTCACCTGGGCCTTCTGTCCAAACAGATGAAGAGATTATCGAGTGGGTTAAAAAAGACGGAGAAACAGCACTCCACCCATCATGTACAGCTAAAATGGGGCCTGCCTCTGATCCAATGGCTGTCGTGGATCCAGAAACGATGAAAGTGCATGGGTTAGAAAATATCCGCGTCGTGGACGCATCCGCCATGCCACGAACAACGAACGGAAATATCCACGCACCAGTATTGATGCTAGCTGAAAAAGCAGCAGATATTATCCTCGGTAATGAACCGTTGGAACCAGAGTATAAAGATTATTATCGTCACGGCGTTCATGCCCCAGATGCAGGAACGGTTAAGGCGTAAAAATAATCATGAGATAGGAAAGAGACCGCTCTTTTGGAGTAAGTAGTTCCGATATTGTGGAGAAAAACTAAATTAACAGGTCAAATAACACACTAAAGCGCACTATGTTTAGCACTATTAATAACAGTACAAATAGCAACCAAAAACGCTTGAGCATTTTTGCCCAAGCGTTTGTTTTTCTATGGCTTTGTTCAACTAAAGCACCCGTTAGTTCAACTTCGATTGTATTGTTTCTACTATAAAATATCCTCTGGAACCCATGTAGCTAAATCATCTCCTGGACAAGCCACTACTGAAAAACTTTCATCTACACTTGTGTTATTGTGAACTTCTACTTGCCAACTTTCAAATTTGTCATGACGTCCGTTAATGAATAGAACTTCCCCAGAATCAAGAATTAAGTAGAGATGGGGCGTTTCTTCTCCTAATTTAATATCTACAATCTTCTTCAAACGTAGTTCACACAGTTTTTTTGCAGATTCAATCCAATTAAGATTAGGTATCTCATCGGGCTGTGGAGCATTTTTAGGCATTGATTGAAATATATCAAATTCGCTTTCAATATTTATTGATATTTGTCCATCTATTCTCTGTCCGTTGTTTTCATTTTCAGAAAGAAGAATTCTTAACCCATAGAATATTAACCCTTCAATTTGTGCCCCTTTGCATAAATAGTTTAACGTTTTCAAAGCTATATCCCTATTCTCTTTGTCCAATGAACTCACTCCAAAATGAACAGTTTTATTTCACATTTATTTCAACAAGTATTTATACCCAATCGTAATCTCATTCCCTTGTTTCACATACGCCACCCGTTACTTTAATAGTGTAATATCCTTTATTTCTTTATCAACACGTATTGCTTATCTTCTAAAAAGAATGTTTCGCAAAGATGATTTATGTCTTTTAACTTTAAATGTTTTCCAAATTGTAACGTACTAAGGTTGATAACTACATCTTTGCTTTCTTCTTTCTCTTTTTCCTCATGCCCATCCCAACAAGAGTATATTTCAATGAAATCCTCTTCTAATAAATGTTCATCAATATAATTAAAAAGTGTTTTGATTGATTTACGTTGACCTGATGTATTGTTTGCGTGCAAGTATCCTTGCACCTCATATACAAAAGGCGTGGTGAATTTATTTCTTATTGATTTATATCCGATATCTAAGTCAAAAACATCAATTCCACTTGCATCTTCTTCTGTTTCGTAGACCTTTATAAGGTTAGAACCGTTATTCTTCTTCAAATGTTTATCTAAACTTACTCCTTTTAGTTCCACTTCTGAAAGAGGTTTATAAGTTGGATTCCTCCCAAAACTACCAATAGGAAGTTCTATATTGGACCCAATGAAATGGTGTAAAGTCATTTATATATCTCCCTTTTTGTAACCTTATTTAACTAACTCTTGTTACACATAACTGCTTCTTTAACTGCTGCTGGATAGAATGTTCTTTCCAAAAAAAACACCTTTTCTCACTTTTATTGTAGCATAGCCTTCTTGCACTATTCTGCCCGTTAGTTTAAGTACGTTCTTTCACAAACTCTATATTCAGTTTAACATAAAATAACAATTATCCTCTTGTTCTTAAAAAAACAGCATCGCAAATAACATACAAATTCGCATAGGAAAAAATACATTGACAACAGCTATTGACATTATGCTGTTTGGGGTGTGATTTTGTATGCTAATTCAAGCGTTAATACCTCAATAATCGTTGATATATAGGGAAAATCGAGTAGGAGGAGGTAGTTAACCTCCGACCTCTCACACCACCGTACGTACGGTTCCGTATACGGCGGTTCAATTTTATATTAGGCATGTAATTTCATATAGTGTTGTACACCGGAGATTAGCCCGAACCGGGCTAATCTTTTATTTGTTATAGTAGTAGTTAGAATCCACGAATAAGCGATGCGGACTGTACCCTTACTCGTATAGCTATTCATGTAGGCATTATATTTGCTCATACCCAGTTTAATCAGATTCTTTCTTCGGTTCTTTGGTGTTTTCCATTTCGTCCAAATACACATTCTTAGACGCATTCTTGTGTGGGAGTCGATTCGTTTAAGAACATTCTTCATGTAACCTATCTTAAAATAATTAACCCACCCTCTTATGAGCTGGTTAATTCGTTCGACTTGATACTTCGTATCAACACTCCATTTTCTCTTGGTTAGACGTTTAAGTTTATATTTGAATGATTGAATCGATTTCTCATGTGGTTTTGCTTTGTATTCTTTAGTTTGGTAGTCTTTAAAGAAGCCAAAGCCAAGAAATTTTATCTCTGGGTTATTGGGTTTGGTCACTTTTGATTTAGTTGTATTGACAATAAGACCAAGCTTTTCTTCAATGAACTTTGATACCGATCGCATAACACGATTTGCGGACATCTCACTTTTGACCATGATGATACAGTCATCAGCGTATCTCACGAAGCGAAGTCCACGATTTTCAAGCTCTTGGTCTAGCTCGTTCAACATGATGTTACTTAATAAAGGAGATAAGTTACCACCTTGCGGTGTACCTATGATTGTCTCTTTATATCCTTCATCCAGTTGTACCCCGCTTACTAGGAACTTTCGGATGAGTGAGATGACATCTCCATCTTTCACAGTTCGCGATATAAGGTTCATTAAACGGTCATGATTGACCGTGTCAAAGAATCGCTCTAAGTCTATATCTACAACCCACTCGTAACCATCGTTCATAAACTCAAGTGCCTGACGTATAGCCATTTCAGCGTTACGCCCAGGTCTAAATCCATAGCTATTTGGATGAAATTGTCGGTTAAATATGGGTGTTAAAACCTGAGCTATAGCCTGTTGAATAACCCTGTCTACTACAGTCGGGATTCCTAAGAGACGTACTCCACCGTTATCTTTAGGGATTTCGACTCTTTTTACTGGAGATGGTCGATATTCTCTTTGTCTAATTTGGCGGATAATATCTTTTGTGTTTTCTAGCATGTACAAAGGAAGTTCTCCTGTTGTCATACCATCTACACCTGCGGCACCTTTATTTTTGATGACTTGTTTTTGTGCCCGTTCGAGGTTATCCCTTCTTAATATACTGTCTAACAGTTTCTTATCGTACATGCCTGTTACTTCCTTTCTTTCTCGTGAAGTCGGTATCCACTTTAACGCGATGTGCCAGTGGTCTATTTCCTCTTCCAATACAGAATTCTGTAACGATAAAATTGTTCAGCCCTTCACTATCCCTAACTTTCGTTAGGTGTCTTTGCTACTATGGCTTCGGCTGACTTCTCATCACCCAGACTTATATCGCTATAAGCTTTTGAGACAGATGATGAGACCTCCCCGGTTAAGGTGTGAATTCTTTTACTCCATCTATCTGCCATATTTACATCGTATGAAAATAGTAGCTATTGGACTTCGACTTCTTTAGCAGTCTTATCCTCATACGCTGCCTCTTATATGGTTTCTGTTCGTCAGACCAGAGGTTTGCCTAAGGCTTCCTTCAGATTCCACGTCACCGTGGACACCCTTGCCCTTGACTATGTGCTTACCGCTACCAGGTCACACTCGGGACTTTCACCCGTTAGAATTCACCCATGCCGGGCAAACTAAAAAAAGCGAGCATTTACGCTCGCTTTTAATCAAGTATTCGATTGTTTTCATCTACATCCGCTACTTCATTCATTTTTCTTTGACTCGTGGATGATTCAAAGCCTATACCGTCACAAACTGTGCACGTGTATTGCCAATTTTCATCATCCATTAACAAGCCATCACCGTCACATGCTCGACATCTAAATTCACGATCGCTCATTTCTTGCCCTTCTTTCTACTGAAGATACCGGAAGTCATTTAGGCCATTTTGCTTTGACGTTTCTTGACCCAGTTAATGACTCCTCCTTCTAGTAGAATGTCCATATGGCGTTCAGTTAATGCATGAGACACAGGAATTGTTAAGTCTTTTCCTTTCACTTTTACATTAAAATCTTTCTGTTTACGAATCGTTTCGCGAACATTCTCAAATTGAAGGATGTCTCCTTCTTCAAGCTTATCGTAGTCCTCTTCATTTTTGAAAGTAACCGGTAAGATTCCGAAGTTAATTAAGTTCTGTAAATGAATTCGTGCAAAGTCTTTCACCAATGCGGCTTGAAGTCCTAAGAATCTTGGTGCTAATGCAGCGTGTTCACGACTGGAACCTTGACCGTAGTTAAATCCGCCAACAATCGCATGGCCGCCTTGATCTTTAATTTCCATCGCACGATCATAATATGATTCATCAACAATCTCAAATGAGAACGTAGCAATTTGTTGTAAGTTACTACGATATGGCAACACTCTTGAACCACCTGCTAAAATCTCATCTGTTGAAATGTTGTCTCCCATTTTCAATAAAATTGGTACTTCAAATTCATCTTTGATCGGTTCAATCTCTGGAATGGAACTGATATTTGGTCCTTTTTCCAGCTCAACAGGATCTTGTTTACTCTCAGATGGTGCTTCAAGTAAGCTTTGTTCTTGTTTTAAATTTTTATTTTCTGGCTCATCGATTTGCGGATAATCCATATCCAATGTTCTTGGATCGGTTATTTTACCCGTTAGCGCAGAAGCTGCCGCTGTTTCTGGACTAACAAGGAACACACTGTCCTCTTTTGTACCAGAGCGTCCTGGGAAGTTACGTGGTGTCGTACGCAAGCTGTTTCTTCCTGTTGCTGGTGCCTGCCCCATTCCGATACAGCCGTTACATCCCGCTTGGTGCAGACGTCCACCAGCAGAAAGCAAACTTGCAATATGTCCGTTATCAACGAGGTTCGTCAGCATTTGTCTAGAAGACGGGTTGATGTCAAAAGACAGGCCTTCAGCGACAGACTTACCTTTAACAATCTCTGCAGCCATCGCAAAATCACGATAGCCTGGGTTTGCAGAAGACCCGATGTAAGCCTGATAAATAGGCTCTCCTTCTACCTCCGTGACCGGAACGACATTGCCAGGACTTGATGGTAAAGCGATAAGAGGTTCAAGTTCTGATAAATTGATCTCTTCATCAATATCATAAGTAGCATCTTCATCGGCCACTAGTTCTTGCCATTCATCTTCTCGGCCTTGTGTTTTCATAAAACGTTTTACCTCTTCATCTGATGGAAATACAGTGGTCGTCGCACCGAGCTCGGCACCCATATTGGCGATGACGTGACGATCCATGGCTGATAGATTTTTTAAGCCAGGACCATAATACTCAATCACCTTGCCGACACCACCTTTTACATCATGACGACGTAGCATTTCTAAGATGACGTCTTTAGCACTGACCCAATCCGGTAATTCCCCTGTTAAGCGAACACCCCATACTTGAGGCATGTTAATGTAATACGGTTCACCGGCAATCGCCATTGCCACATCAATTCCGCCAGCGCCCATCGCTAGCATTCCCATACAACCATTTGCACAAGTGTGACTGTCAGAGCCAAGCATCGTTCTACCCGGACGACTTAACCGCTGCATGTGGACCGGGTGACTTACCCCATTTCCTGGACGACTATAATATAGTCCGAATCGGTTTGCCGCACTTCTTAAAAATAAATGGTCGTCAGGATTTCGGTAGTCATCTTGAATTAAGTTATGATCGACATACTGCGCGGAAGCTTCCGTTTTTGCTTGATCAAGACCCATTGCTTCCAATTCAAGCATTACCATCGTTCCCGTCGCATCTTGAGTTAACGTTTGGTCAATCTTTAACCCAATCTCTTTTCCGGGAACCATTTCACCTGAAGTCAGATGGTCTTGAATCAATTTTTGTGTAACATTTAGTCCCAATGTCATACTCCTTTCTATTCAACAGATTATTATGCCTAATCTATACTATGTCTATGTGTAAATTTACCCTTTTTGCCAGTTCAATAAACAAGACACCAATCAACACCTCCAACCTACTAGTGGAAAATCCCTATTTTTCAGAAATTTATTTACGAACATACGTTCTTGTACTATACTGAAAAATAACACGGAGGTGGATTCGATGGAATACGGTATCTTTCTAGTCATTATTGCTTTTAGTTCATTCATCGTCGCTTTATTATCCCTCATTGTGCAAATAATTATTGCGATTACGAAGAAAAAATAAAACCCAGACGAACAAGTAAACATTCGTCTGGGTAGCTTATTATTGAATTGCCCATTCTACTGCTTTTTTCACATGTACAGCTGTCGTATCAATCAACGGTAACTGAAAATCATCTCTTTTAATAAGCAGTCCAATTTCCGTACAACCGAGCACAATTGCTTCGGCACCATTTTGTTTTAGCTCTTGCATGACTTCTATAAAGTAATCCTTAGAGGAATTATGCAGTTCGCCATGAACCAATTCCTCAAAAATAATTCGATTAATCTCATCAATCTGGGGGTTCGATGGTAAAACCGGATCAATGTTCCGTTCTTTAAGTCGATTTTTGAAAAAATCAAGCTTCAACGTATACTTTGTGCCTAGTAAGCCGACTCGAGAGACATCCATATTATCTGCTTCCTCCGCAACTGCATCAACGATATGGAGAAATGGAACGGAAATTTTATCTTCAATCTGCTCGGCTACTTTGTGCATCGTATTGGTCGCCAGCAATATACCCTCTGCCCCAGCCTTCTCTAAACTCAGCGCCTCTTTGCTCAGAATCTCGCCTGCTTTTCCCCACTCACCCTGTGCTTGTAATTGTTCAATTTCTTGAAAGTTCACACTCGATATTAAACAGTCGGCTGAATGTAATCCGCCAAAATGTTGATTCACCATTTGATTCATCAATTGGTAATAAGTAACGGTCGACTCCCAACTCATTCCGCCAAGAATGCCGATTTTTTTCATGAAATGCCACCCTTCTATATGGAATTTCGTGTCGTATTCATTCATTTCCCGGGAAATATTGTCGCCTAAAGCTTGAGATCTGTCGAATTAACCAACTGAATTCCTGATTTGCGTAACTCTGTCCAACCTCGCTCAGACATCTCTTCAAACCCTGGAATACAGCTCATTCCATCAGTCAAAACATATATTTGTTTTAAAAACGCATGATCTTCATGGTAATGATCAACGATTTGTTTTACTGATTCATAAACACAGTGCGATTCAGCTTGTCCCGCAACAATAATCTTGTCGAATTCCCTTAAATAACTTAATAATGATTCATCCTTCTCACTACCTACTTCAGGCTGAACAATCCCGTACATTTCACTGAACCCTTTTCCTTTAACGACTTTTTTAATCGGGTTATCGTGAACGAATGAATGGAAGTGAATCAGCTTTGCAAACTGGCTCTCCAGCATTACACCCGTTGTTCCTTCGATACAATGGTACGGCCATATACATAGCTGCTTTTGTCCATTTTCCTCTAATGCTTTTACATAAGCTAAACTATCTTCTTTATGTTTAACAGGCTGCCATTTACCGGATTCCACATCTTCCACTGAAATAATTGTCATCGGGTCTGGATGGTTACCTTCTTGATCAACCCACCAAGCCGCATGGAAAATTTGTTGGATGAAATGCGTATCCAATGAAACTGCTATGTGTGAAATTTTATCAAAGTGGTCATATAAAAATTGGAGTGTTCTTTCTAGATCTTTAAATGAACCTGGTACTCCAAGCGCACCACCCTCCAAAAAGTCATTTTGAAGATCAACGCCCAAGAAAAGTATTTTCTCATCCGATTTTGATACCTGTTCCGTTGCCGCAAGCTTCGCTAATTCATTAAGATCAACTGGCTCATTCTCGCCAAAACGTTTGATATCAACAATCTCTTCGAATTTCGTTTTCATTGTTCCAACTCCCTATGAATAATCTATTTCTATTATACACAAGAAGAATTCGCTTTTAATTTAATTTAATCTTTTTGGAATATTCAGTATTTTTGTGTTGTTTTATTTTTTATTAGTGAAAATATCCATCAATAAAATTAGTTTATCTCAACACGTCTATCAGGCGATTAAAGATGCCATTATCACCTTGGAACTAGAACCCGGACAAAAATTCGGGCTGTTGAACTGGCGAATAGCTTTGAAGTTAGCCGAACCCCAATACGGGAGGCACTTAAGCAATTAGAATTGGAAGGTCTAGTAAAAATAAGACCAGCTTCTCACACTCGGGTCAGTGAGATCGACGAACAGAGGTGAAAGAATCATTCGTCGTTAATTTAAATAAGCGACTTGCCTAACAAGTCGCTTAAAATTGTTTTTTTCACTTCCTCAACGTCTCACCCCTACTCAACAACAACATAACGATTAACCCAATCCCAATCACCATAAAAATCGTAGCGGATGAGAATGCAATAAATAATTGTCCCGTCGCCAGCCCACTTGTAACACCAACGAAAACCGCAAATAAGATAACCGATATGGATATTCCATATAATCCTGCCCTCACTTTTGACATTGCATAACGCTTTCTGGTTTCTCTAGCCAAAATTCCATAAACAAGTAGTCCACTTCCGAGAACTACAAAGATGGAAGTTCCCGACTTTGCTACAGGTTCTAAATCCATAAAAATCATACTGATTGTCATCATAACACCAAATAAGATCAACATAATTCCCAACACTATAAATCCTGTTGAAATTCTATTCGTCATTGAAGAGTAGATTCGATTCCTTGTTTCTTGCTGCCCATATACCCGCATATCTTCAACGAGCCCGTTCAGATCTCCAATCGAAACTTTTGCTTCTCGGAAGGCTACTGTTTCATCCATTCCCTGTTCCTTATAATCTTTAATACGTTCTTGCATATTCACCCGAAGCTCTTGTTTTAAGTCAAACAGCTGCTGACTCTTTCCTACATCTTTAAACACTTGATCTAAATAATGATCAATTTTTCTATTCAGATTCATGACCGATTCCTCCTTTGATAAGCTGTTCCAAAATCACTTTCGCATTTTCCCATTCTTCTTTATTTTGTTCGTATGTTTGTTTTCCTTGTTCAGTTATTCTGTAATACTTTCTTCGTCCTCCCTGGGATTCATCGCCCCAATACGATTCGATTTCTCCATCTTTCAACAATCGTCTGAATGCGGTATAGAGAGTTGCTTCCTTTAATTCATATTTCCCATCGCTTAGCACAATGATTTTTTTATAAATATCATATCCATAGCTGTCACCTTGGCTGAGGATATTTAAAATAATCGTGTTTGTATGCCCACGAATTAAGTCAGTAGATATGCCTGCCACATGAATCGCTCCTTTCTGTACTCATGTATAGTGTATGACAAATTACTTTGTGTGTCAAAGTAATATTTGAGAAATAGTATTATTTATATGTAAAAAATAAAAAAATCCGCTTGACCTGTGTTTTGGCCAAACGGATCCGTTAAAATCATTTCGTTATTGATTTTTCTCAACTTCATTCGAAAATAATAGATGGATGAACAGAGCTAAGCCTACGATGAAGAACAAGGCGAAGCTTACCATTCCTGCCAACCAGTTGGACGTATAGTACCCAACTGTGATGGTAACGAAAACGGCAAATAGCATGGCTCCCACGGCACACGCATATAGTGCGACTCTTTGATGTGTCATGTTTTTATCGACTCTTATTTTTCTAGCGAGTAAGGAATAGGTGAATAGCATTCCTCCAAGTACAGCATAGAAAAACATTGCTGGAGCAGCCGTTGTATAAATGCCGAATAATGAAATGTTCATTGACATTACGATGCCGAGAAGTAAAAAGCCAATTCCAGCTACCATACCTGCAATTGATAGCTTATTAGTCATGGAAGGATATACGTGTTGTTCTGTTGATGTTCCATCCAATATATTTTTATTTTCGCAGCGATCTGAAAATCCTTGGAGATTTTTCGTATTGACAATAGCTTCTTCAAAGGCATCCTGGTCGCTCACGCCAGATTGCTCAAGCTCACGCATACTTTCTGAAAGCTTCATGCTTATTTCTTCTTTTTTCTCCTTTACTCGTTCCGTTTCATTTGCATCGGCATACAGTTCATCTACATAATCGTCGATTTCTCTTCGATAGCTCATTTATAATACCTCCCATGTTGCAAATCACTTTGATTTTGTTCTTGGGTTCGGCTTACTGTTTATTTTCCCGGTACAGAGATGTTTAAACACGTTAGAGAGCATGAAGATGAGAATTGAAGCGACCGCAAATTTAAAAAGTGGATCGCGTCGAAAGCGATCCACCTAACTTATATTTTTCTACTTTCTAAAAAGAGGATAGCTTGCTCAGTTGATTCAACGAGTTCTTGATTTCCTTTGCTACTTCGGATGGTCAGTGCATCTTGAAAGGCTTCCATAGCCTCTTCATATCGGCCCATTTCCATCAAGCATTTTCCTTTATGTTGAAAGGCAAAGTCGATATACGCACTTTCGTTTTCATAAGCAGCGTGAAGAGCTTGCTCAAATAACGCCAGTGCTTTTTTGTGCTTGTTAGCGTATTTTAGGGATTCTCCGAGTCGTATCGTTGCGATAATTTCCTTCGAAAGATCTTTATCTTCCTTAGCGATCTCTAAGCTCACGTTTAAGTAACCAATGGAGCGGTTCAGTTTACCGATTACACGATATAGGTTCCCCATTGTTCCGGCCAAGAAAAATCGTTCATTAGAGTCATCTGCGTTAATGAATAAGTGTTCCGCTTCATCAATCAATGCCTGTATCTTTTTCTTGTCTCTCGCTTTTTCTCGTAAATAATCATTCTCGTCAAAATAGACTAACCGCGGCACCCATTTTAATTTTTCTCTAAAACGAGTATTTTTCATATGTATCTAGTTTCCCCTTTTCTCTCATTCGATGATACTAGTATAACGAAATGAATCAAAACGTCCATAGATTGGTTTTCTATAGACGTTTTTATAATTTTTATTTTGTTGTTTTCACTAACAGATCATTTAGTTTAAATAAATCCACGTTACCTCCAGAGAGGACATTCACGACCGTTTTTCCTTTAATGTCTACATCACTATTTAATGCGGCTGTCAGTGAAACGGCTGCTGACGGTTCAATCACTTGTTTCATACGTTCATAAACGAAGCTCATTGCAAATCGTACATCATCTTCTTTGACGACGATGAGGTCATCAATATACTTTTGTAAAATCGGAAATGTTAAATCGCCAGGTTGATCGGTTCGAAGACCATCAGCAATCGTGTTCGCGGGGTTTCCGGCGGTCATAATTTTCCCTTCTTGTAAAGATACCGCGGTGTCATTCGCAAGCTTCGGCTCAACACCGTAAACTTTAATGTCCGGATTAATTTCTTTAATGGCCGTCAAAATTCCTGCGACCAATCCCCCTCCACCGACTGGAACAAAAACGACATCTACATCTTGCACCTGCTCGGTAATCTCTAAGCCGACTGTTCCTTGGCCTGCGACGATATCCGGGTGGTCATAAGGTGGAACGAAGACACCATCATTATCTTTTGCGATTTCTTTTGCTTTTGGAATGCGGTCGGCAGATGTTGTTCCTGCAAACTCTACTTTCCCATTATAATTTCGAATTGCATTTACTTTACTTTCTGTAGCATCTGTTGGAACGACGATTGTGGCAGGAATGCCTAACTGATTTGCAATATAGGCAACGGCTTGACCATGGTTACCTGATGAGGCAGCGGTAATGTATTTAGCACCCTCTTTTTCAGCATTGATCACCCGATTGGTTGCTCCGCGAATTTTAAAAGACCCTGTTTTTTGCAAATGCTCTGATTTAAAAAGCATATTGGCTCCTGTCATTTCTGATAACTGTGAGGAACGAAGAATACGCGTTTTGTGAATCGTTTCAGCAATTTGCTCCCTAGCTCTTAAAATATCCTCTAACGAGACCATATCATTTCCTCCTTTTAATTCAGCGAACTCACGACCGTACGATTGCATTATCTTGTTAGTTATTTTCCCGATATACAGTTCGTTTAACCGATTTTTTATCTGCTAAGTAAAGTCAGCTTCGATCAGTCGTTCTCATTTTGGTTATCGTTCCATATTTGCTGTCGGAATATCCGTTTCAAGTTTTCCAGTCAGTGTTGAATCTTGAAAATCAATTCCTGTTAACCATTTTTGAAAATCAAAAATTTCAGGTTGTTGGTTGCCACCTAGCGATATCCATGCTTTTAACTCTCGAGGTTGGTAGAGTGACGTATGAATCGTTCCAGACCAGCTTTTATAATTATCCGAAAAAATTCCTTTATCCTTCGCATCAAACGTTTCAAATGCTTTTTCAGGTGTAAGCATGGACGGCTTCAGTTTATTAATTTTTTCAAGGCGTGCTTGTGATTCTTTTATATGGTGTCGATTCTCTTTTTCTTGTGTGACGAAATGGTTGGTACACTCACTTGCTTGCCGTACGGTCACGTCTCTTGGACTCGCTTCAATAATATAATGCGTGCCCGTTTGATCGAGTAAAATATAACTAAAGGCATTTCGGTGTGGTATTTCTTTTAGAAGCTGAACCGCTTGATCGACATTTTCACATAGCTCTAAAATCATTCGTGAAATCATATAGCAAACGAACCCATCTTTTGTTTTCTTGCGATGGGTAAAGTTGTAACCAATCGCCAAACCGTGCTCATTCATGCCATCCATTCGACCTGTCACCCGGGAACTCGGTCCGATTACCGCATGACCACTATCCGTCGGTTGATACACCATATAACGTCCATCATAGGTTGCCGGTTGAAAATCATAGTTTCTGACTAAAAATTCATCTTGAACAAATACCGAGCAGCCGCTTCTTTCCGGCTCCATACGGTACCCGCCGAAGTCGCGCAAGACATTCTCAAGTGGCTGTTTAGATCCGTCAGCAATCCCTTCAAATTCATCCCAAATCTTTGGAGCAAAATGCATAATAGCCGACTTTGCTTCCGGGATATCTATGTGAAATCTTGGTCGTTTTAATTTCCAATATTTATGACGTGTTTTCAATATCGGTGAATTTTTTAACTCTTCACCTTGTCGGTAACCTAGTTCATAATGAGTTCCTCGAAATTGTTTTATATCGCTTTGAATCGTAATCATTATTTATCACCTACCGGAAGTATATCATGAATGAGTGATATACGTTTTTATATAAATTTAATTTTCTGAAATTGTTTAAATCTAAAAAGGCTGGGAATAACTTCACTATGTAAAGCAAATTTTTTTAAGGAGGAATAAACGTGTCTCATCAAGAAAATCAACAATTAATTCAAACGTTACATGAATGTATCGCCGCATGTAATCATTGTTTTGATGCTTGTCTGCAAGAGGATAACGTGAAGATGATGGCTGATTGTATTAAATTGGACCGTGAATGTGCAGATATGTGTGCATTTTTCGAACAAGCTCTTATGAAAAATACAAAGTATAAAAAAGAAATAGCTCAGCTTTGCGCTCAAGTTTGTGAAGATTGTGCTGCTGAATGTGAAAAACACGAACATGATCACTGTAAAGAATGTGCAGAGGCTTGCCGTAAATGTGCGGAAGCTTGTAAGCAAGTTGCTTAATGGCGTAATCATCAATTCAAATCCCTAGTCACAAAAAATTGACTAGGGATTTTTTGATTGAAAAATTAAGTCCGGCTACTGGACCGTCTATAATGGTGTTGGACGTGTGCTCGATGACATAATCAAATTCGAAACTCCTCATAAACGTATCGAAGCGCTTTCTCGATGACATAACCAGATTCCAAACTGCTCTTAAACGTATCGAGGCACGTTCTCAATGACATAACCAGATTCGAAACCGCTCATAAACGTGTCGAGGCGCGTTCTCGATGACATAACCAGATTCCAAACTCTTCATAAACGTATCGAGACCCGTTCTCAATGACAAAATCAGATTCGAAACCACTCATAATTGTTTCGAGACAAGCTCTCGATGACAAAGTCAAACCTGGAATCGTTCATAATCGTTTTGAGACGTATTCTCAACAACTAAACTGGATCCGTGCCCGTCGGTAAAGGCGTCGAGACAAGAATCTTCTCTTTCTTTTCACAAAAAAATGTTGTTATAATTGAGAACAATTTTCAATTACCCCTTGATTTCTAAAAAAGTTAGTTGTATATTTAATTCATCGACAATGATAATCATTATCATTTATATTGCTTTAAAGTGGAGAGACGCAATTCTTTTTATATTAAAACCCTAG
This sequence comes from Allobacillus salarius, assembly GCF_007559425.1. Classification (GTDB taxonomy): domain Bacteria; phylum Bacillota; class Bacilli; order Bacillales; family Alkalibacillaceae; genus Allobacillus; species Allobacillus salarius. Next base: position 84,364 of record NZ_VMHE01000007.1, read on the forward strand.
GGTAATTACGAAGTGAAAGTTTGATTAGCAATGAAAATTAGATATTTAGTAATCGCTTTAGTTGTATTCTCAATAAGCTCTATTTTCATCGGAGTTTCAAGTATTGGTTTAACCGATATTTTTCATTTAAATGAATTTCAACAACAAATATTGTTGCACAGCCGCCTCCCTCGTTTGATCAGTATCATCATTGCGGGGGCAAGCATGGCGATATGTGGGTTAATTATGCAGCAGTTAAGCCGAAACAAATTTGTCTCTCCAACAACAGCTGGAACGATGGATTCTGCTAGATTAGGTATTCTCGTATCCATGCTAGTTTTCTCAGCGGCGAATCCGCTTTTCAGAGCAGGAAGCGCCTTTCTATTTGCTTTACTCGGCACGTTTCTGTTTATGAAGATACTCGATAAGATTAAATTTAAGGATGCAATTTTCATTCCATTAGTCGGAATTATGTTCGGAAATATTATCGGTTCCATCACGATGTTTTTTGCTTATAAAAACGATATGATCCAAACAATCACCGCTTGGCTACAAGGTGACTTTTCGATGGTTTTATCAGGAAGCTATGAATTGTTGTACATAAGTATTCCAGCATTGTTCATCGCTTACCTTTATGCGAATAAGTTCACCATTGCCGGGATGGGTGAGGATTTCTCAACTAACCTTGGGATGAATCACAAACGCGTCGTTAATGTCGGGTTGATTATTGTTGCCATAGCTACCTCTGTCGTTGTTTTGACAGTCGGTGTCATTCCTTTTCTTGGATTGATTATTCCGAATATCGTCTCCATTTATCAAGGAGATAACTTACGCAGCAATCTACCACATACCGCTTTACTTGGCGCTGTGTTTGTCTTGTTTTGTGACATCTTAGGCAGAGTGTTGATCTACCCTTATGAAATTCCAATCGGATTGACGGTCGGTGTGATTGGTAGCGGCGTATTCATTTACCTTTTATTACGGAGAAAAAATTATGCGTAATCCAACCAAATTAATCATCTTATCCGTCTTGGCAGTCACACTAATTTTAGTTTTCCTATTCACCGACCTAGGAAGTAACTGGGATTATATTTTGCCAAAACGTACGATGAAAATCATTTCGATTGTTTTAACAGGAAGTGCCATTGCCTTTTCAACGGTGATCTTTCAAACAATCACGAATAACCGGATTCTAACACCAAGTATTATCGGGTTGGATTCACTATATCTATTGATTCAAACATTTATTATCTTTTTATTCGGATCGACGAATTTAACTCTGATGAACCAACATGTAAATTTCTTTATCTCTATTGTATTAATGATTTTATTCTCTTTGGGACTCTATCATTTCTTGTTTAAACGTGAAGGTAACATTTACTTCTTGTTATTGATCGGATTAATCTTCGGGACATTTTTCTCAAGTTTATCTGATTTCATGCAAGTGTTAATTGATCCGAATGAGTTTCAAATTATTCAAGATGCAATGTTTGCGAGCTTTAACAACGTCAATACTGAACTGTTTTATGTTGCTTTTTTCCTTATGGGGCTAGCGACATTATACTTTTTGAAATTTGAAAAGTACTTAGACGTTCTTTCACTTGGAAAAGATACAGCCATTAATTTAGGTGTTGATTATGACAAGGTTGTTCAACGACTGTTCATCATCATTGCAATCTTGATTTCTGTTGCTACTGTGCTCGTTGGTCCAATTACTTTCTTAGGATTATTGGTCGCAAACGTAGCATATGAGTTTTTGAAAACGTATCGACATCGCGTACTCATATTTGGCGCTATTTTAATCAGCATTATTGCTTTAGTGGCTGGCCAACTGATCGTTGAACGTGTTTTCACCTTCTCAACGACGATTAGTGTCATTATCAACTTCATTGGTGGAGTGTACTTCATCTACCTTCTGTTAAAGGAGAGTCGAGCATGATTAAAGTAAAGAACTTATCAAAAAAATATAACGACAAAGCCGTTGTGAACAATGTTTCCGTCAATATTAAAAAAGGAAAAATCACATCCTTCATTGGTCCAAACGGCGCAGGAAAAAGTACGTTACTCTCAGCCGTCAGTCGACTAATCAAACATGATGTCGGCGAAGTCATGATCGACAAGAAAGAGATCAACAGCTGGAAAAGTAACGAGCTTTCCAAAAAAGTTGCGATCTTGAAACAATCGAACAACTTGAATGTTCGTCTGACAATCCGAGAGCTCGTATCTTTTGGCCGCTTCCCCTACTCTCAAGGTAATCTCACACAAGAGGACTGGGCAAAAGTTGATGAAGCATTGTCATTTATGGAGCTTCACGATATCGAAAATCAATTTTTGGATGAGCTTAGTGGTGGACAGCGGCAACGTGCATTTATTGCTATGGTCATTGCTCAAGATACGGAATACATTTTGCTCGATGAACCGTTAAACAACTTGGATATGAAGCATTCTGTCCAAATTATGAAAGTGTTACGGCGACTCGTTGATGAATTAGGAAAAACGGTTATTCTCGTTATTCATGACATCAACTTTGCTTCCTTTTATTCAGACTATGTCGTTGCTTTGAAAAACGGAGAAATTATACGCCAAGGGCCAACAAATGAAATCATTGAACAAGGAACATTGAAAGAAATTTATGATATGGACATTCCGATTAAACAAATCGATAAATGTAGAGTATGTGTTTATTTTGCTTAAACTAATTTAAATCAAAGGATGGTTACAGATGAAAAAGTTTCTATTTATTTTATTGATTGGATTAATGACTTTCGCGCTAGCTGCTTGCGGTTCGGAAGATGCACAAGGTGATTCGAATGATGAGAAAGAAACCATTACAATTGACCACAAACTAGAAGAAGGCGTTGAAGTTGAAAAGAATCCAGAAAAGGTCGTTGTATTTGATTTCGGTATGCTTGACTCAATGAAAGCGTTAGATCTTCCTGTTGCAGGGGTACCAAAAGATTCTCTCCCAACTTATTTAGAGGAATATAAATCTGATGACTACGAACATGTTGGTGGCTTAAAGGAGCCTGACTTTGAAGCGATTCATGCAATGGACCCTGATTTGATTATTATCTCTGGTCGCCAAATGGATGCATATGAAGATTTCAGTGAAATTGCTCCAACAATCTATGTAGAATTAGATACAGATAACTATATGGAATCATTTGAACATAATGTTGGTTTGCTTGGTAAAATCTTCAACAAAGAGGACGAGGTACAAGAGGAAATTGATCAAGTGAATGAACAGCTTACAGAACTACAAGAAAAAGCTGAAAACACCGTGAAAAACGGACTTGTTCTTTTATCAAATGGCGGTAAAGTGAGCGCTTTTGGACCTGGTTCCCGTTTCGGTATGGTTCATGAAGTATTCGGTGTGAAGCCAGCCGATGAAAACATCGAAGTGGCTCAACACGGACAGAACGTTTCATTTGAATACATTGTCGATCTTGACCCTGACTACTTATTTGTCATCGACCGTGATGCTGTTGTCAATGATCAACCAATGGCTCAAGAAACGATTGAAAACAAGTTAATGGAAAATACGACAGCTTATCAAGAAGACCAGATTGTTTACTTAGATCCGAACTACTGGTATTTATCTGGCGGCGGTATCATTTCAGTATCCGAAATGATTAGTGCTGTTAGTGACGCGATTGAATAAATCGCTACCGAAAAGGTTTCAATCATCACTTATTGATGGGTGAAACCTTTTTTTGCTTTTAGTAATTAGTGACGAGAAAAAAAGTCAGTCTCAACTCATGCTTTATTACTAGCATTGTTAGAGACTGACCCTGTGATTGATTATACGTATTTATGTTTTTGTAAGTACCGCCTATTCACTCTGTGACTTTCCTTGTAATTGATTATAATATTGCACACTTGTCATTGCACCTTCACTTACCATTTCGGCATCTTCTACATCTGACGGTTTGCCCCAACTTTTCACATCGGTTTTGCTGAACTTGTTTAATCCTTTATTAATCTGTTTCTTTAACTTCTGACGGTTTTCTTTTTTCGATAAGTATGTCGCTCCAACAGCAACCCCCGCCACGCCAAGCGCTTTTGAAAGTTTTCCCATTGATATCACTTTCCCCTCATAGAAATATTGAACCAATGAACATGAAATATTGACAAAATTCTATTATTTATTATCTCATATCGGCAATCATAATTAAACTTAAACCACCTCGTGCGTTTTTTACAACGTTTAAACAACGATAAAAATCCCAATGTCACGGACACTGGGATTAACTTTAACATTAGTCGTCTAATTCATAACCTAATTTAATTTCTTCTTTATTATCGTACTTGACCTCCAATTCGAATTCTTGAATGTCATTTTCGCTAATTTCTAATTGTTCAAGTACACTTGTCTTTATTTCATCAAAGCTTTGTTCAGAAGAAATATTGACTTTTTCAAGCATTTTTTCAATTTCTTCGTGGGCACCTTCCGTTACATCACCGTTTGGCTGTTCGATCACAGCTTTACCGCTTCGTTCATAATCATATTCCCATTCATCATTGTTGTTTTGAGTGACCGAGAGATTAAAATCAAGGATTTCACCATTTCCTGGTCCCTTCGATTTTTGGTGTTCAATACTGTACTGAGGACCTTGTTTATACGTTGTTTCCAAATCATAATCCGATAAGTTGGCTAGGTCGATATTGAGACGACTTAACGTCGCTTCCATCATTTCGTTTAATGGTTTGTCCGGGTCAATATGTGCGAATGGACGTAATTCTTCCAAATCTGTTTTTGCCTGTTCACCAGTAATATCTTGTGAATTTCCATTTCCTATTTCAATCTTATACTCATCATCTTGTGAATCATAAGAGTAGTCGAACTCTTCTTCGTTAATTAAATCAATTTGCAACTCATATTCGACAATATCACTCTCTGATTGTTGCGCTGAAACACTACCATTTGCCCCATCATCATTATTTTGTCCTGTCGTTGATTCTTCTGTTTCGGCGTCTTCAGTACTTTCATTCCCATTTTCGGTATTTTCCGTTTGAGCATCAGCAGATTCTCCTGAGGAATCGTCTGACTTCTGTCCATCGTTAGATCCACACGCGACTAATAAGCTTGTAATTAAAATCGTCATTAGAGCAAAATATATTTTTTTCATTGATGTTCAGCCCCTTTCTTTCTGTTCTTATTTTCCCGCTTAATGTCTTGTTTAATCTTGGAAAAAGATAAAAGTAATACAAAATTAAATTTCCAGTTAAATTCGATTCTTAAATAAAAAAACGAAGAGATTATCGTAACCTCTTCGTCTATTATTTGTTTTAATGAGATATAAATACTAAAAGACTTCCAATAGTAAAAAAACAACAAAAATACAAACTGTAAATACTGTGCCACTGATATATTTTCTCGAAGCGTCTAATCCTTTTTTCTTAAAAAATATTCCCATAATAAATGTGTATATTGCCCCTGCGATTATTGAGGCTAGAAGTGATTTTAATACCATAATTTATTTCTCCTATTTAATATTTTTTTACAGCTATGAACGTTTCCAATTGTGTTTCGGCACTTAATTGCCATCTAATTTTCCTAAAAATACTTTAATGGATTCTTTCAATTCATCTGCAAGAGGTAAATTCGGTTGATTATACGTCTTCAGATTTTCGCTTCGTTCCTCAGGAGCTGATTTCAATACATGATTCATACCTTCAATAATCTTTAGTTCCGAATTGTGCGCTTTTGAATGAAGCATCTTGGCATCCTCTACAGACACTTGAAGGTCAGTCGTTCCGTTGATAATCAATACTGGAATATTCAACTGGCTGATTTCAGTCGTCGGGTTGTAGTCCATCCAAGAGATTAAAAATGGTTGGACACTTTTACGAAAAGTGCTTTGAAGTGGCTGGCTGACATCATCGACTTGATGACCGTTCTCAAGCTGTTCAATGATTTGTTTAGCTTCTGCTAGCAGTTCGCCATCAAGCTGAGCAGAGAGTTGTTCTTGTAGCACTTGATTGAGTGGTCTTCCAGCACCAGCTAATGAAACCAAAGCATCGACTTCCACTTGTTGAGCAGCTGTCATTCCGACCAATGAACCTTGGCTGTGACCGATGACAATGAGACGCTCAAAGCGGTCATCTGCTCGTAATTTTTCCAACCAAAAGACCGCGTCATCAATGAAATCGTCGAAAAAAAGATCCTCTTCATTAATAATTGCCTCTTGATTGAGTCCAGCACCCCGTTTATCGTAACGTAAGCTCGCAATATTCTCTTCCCGAAGCAATTCCGCAAGCATTTTTAAACTGTTGTTCGTTCCTGCAACTGAATTGCCATTTCGATCGGTTGGACCTGAGCCTGGAATGATTAATGCTACAGTATCCGTCTCTTCCTCGGGAAGCATTAATTCACCGGATAATTTCCCTTGATTTGTTTCAACGGTTACCGTTTCACTCGTAGTGTCTTCGACTGATGAATCGTTATCGTCTGATCGTTCTAAATAAAATGGAAACGTCGCACCTTGCTGATGAAATTCACCTTCAATCAATTCCTCGTTAACTTCCTTTGACTTGAATCGAATAACCTGTCCTGGAATGTTCATATCAAAAGAGAGTTCATCGTCTTGATAATCCAAATTGGACAAATTGAAATCTTGAATATTTTGCGCGGGAATATTGATCGTTCCTGTTAATTTTTCGTCCTTGGCAAAAGTAATCTCAATCGGTAGTGGAGCATTCGGTGTTTCAATTGCTCCGTACCAATTTCCTGTAATTTCTGGCATTTCGTTTGAAGATTCATTGTTTGAACAACCGACGCATACAGTGAGCAATAGCGCTAAGAAAATATATTTATTCATGTTATGTACTCCTTTCACTAGTTATACGAAGGAAAGAATCATTGCGTTTCAAATAATAAGTATCTTCATAGAATATTTGCATCAAAACGGTTGAAATCATTGCTTACATGTTATAATAGTAGCAAGATATGTAATGAAAAGACATAGGGGGAACAATTTTGGGTAGAAGAATATTAATGTTTTTACTGACGAACATACTCGTATTGACGACCATCGTCATTATCTGGTCGATTATTACGTCCTTTTTTGATATCGGTGGCATCACGAACGCTCAAGGTGAAATCAGTTATCTCACATTAGGAATTTTTAGTTTAGTTGTCGGTTTTACCGGCTCCTTCATTTCACTTGCCATGTCACGATTTATGGCGAAAAAAATGATGGGTGTAAAAGTGCTTGACCCGAGTGACAATTTATCAACCGCGGAACGTCAACTCGTCGAAAGAGTTCATCGCTTAGCTCGTGCTGCTGGCTTAATGCATATGCCAGAAGTCGGGATTTACCAATCACGCGAAGTGAACGCATTTGCGACAGGACCAACGAAAAAACGTTCATTAATTGCTGTATCCAGTGGACTTTTACAATCGATGGATGAAGATGCTGTCGAAGGTGTTTTAGCGCACGAGATGGCTCACGTAAGCAATGGCGACATGGTTACGATGACACTTTTACAAGGTGTCGTAAACACATTTGTCGTGTTTTTGTCACGTGTTGCGGCGATTATCGTTTCAAGATTCGTCCGTGAAGAAATGGCTTATGTCGTACGATTTGCTGCGATTATTATTTTCCAAATTCTTTTCTCCATCCTCGGAAGTATCGTCGTCATGGCTTTCTCGCGTTATAGAGAATACCATGCAGACCGAGGTGGTGCCGATCTAGCAGGAAAAGATAAGATGATTCATGCACTTGAATCGTTGAAAAATCAAGTAGCTGCTGATGACCGTCACGATGATGCAGCCATCCAAACATTAAAAATCAACGGAAAAAGTGGACTTGCTTCACTCTTTTCTTCTCACCCAGATTTGGATGAACGTATTGCTCGTCTACGTGCAAAATAAGCAACATCCCGCCACACGTTTGGCGGGATTTTTTTGATTTCTTTACCAAATGAGTACGGCGACAACCGTCATCACAATTAAACCAATTATGACTGGGAGGAAGTTTTTCCTCACCAACTCCATAACCGAAATTCCACTGAAGCCGGCAATTGCGACAAGTGAGGACCATGCGACAATCGTTCCGCCACCCGTCCAAATTGAACCGAGCTGTCCGATTGCTGCTAGGGTTTCTGGATCTATGCCATTTGTGTTGAGCGCACCTGACAACGCACCGGTCAAAGGCAGACCTGAAAATCCTGAACCATCTAGGCCTGTAATGATGCCGATAATTAAAATCCCAAATGCTGTTAGAAACGCACTTTCTGGGATAATGTTTTGACCCGCTTCGACTAAATCGAATAATAACGCAGGAGCTGTGGCTTCCTCTCCTAATGAAAGAATACTGCCGGAAAACTCATTACTTCCGAGGAAAAAGAAGCCGGCAATCGGGATGACTGGACCCATTGCTTTGAAAGCAAACACGAAACCGTTTGTGATATGCTCACTGATATGATCGAATGCTTTCCCTTTTCCATAGGCTACAGAAGCGGCGGCTAACAGCAAGACAGCAACCCCGCCGATAAAGGCAGCTCCATCGCCTCCGACCAATTCACTTGCTCCCCCGCTATTCACTTTCGTATAGACCATAAAGAGCATGACGAGGAGCATCGAAATCGGTACGGCAAAGGCAAAAAACTTTCTCCATAAAGATAAGTTTTTTGTCTGTAATTTCCGTGTGGTGATTTCTTCTCCTGATTGACCAGGAAGCTTCTTCAGCTCCTTTTCATTGAGCGGATTTTCTGGCTTATTGATTTTTTTATAAATCATCAAATACGCAATGCCAATTGCAATGACGCCTGCAATTAACGAGAGAACTAAAGCTTTATCAGCGATGACTGCAGTTTCTAAATTGCCCGCCGTTGCACTGATGGTCGGCGCAATTTGAATAACGTAATCAGATGACAAGGCCATCCCCTGTCCGGCAATCGCAATCGCCATAGCGCCTCCAATAACCGGCAATCCAGCCTTAACTGCTGCAGGTAACAATAAAGCACAAATAAGTGGAACTGCTGGAGTCGGCCAAAAGAACAATGAAATCACATAGGTGACAACTACCAAGACAAAGAAAGCCAAATGTCCATTCACCATAATTTTTTGAATCGGCTTAATCATTTCCTGGTCAGCACCAAGATCTTTTAATGCATATAACAATGCCACCATAAACGTAATAATCAAAAATATATTGAATAGTTCAGTCGCTGCCGTTAGATTGGCATTGAAGACAGACGTAAAACCAGTAACCAAATTTCCTGTCATCATCCACGCAACAATAAACGTTCCAATTAATGTAGGCAATACAACGCCACGCCTCATCACCATTGTGACAATGACAACGAGCGTTACGAAAGCATACATCCCATGAGCTAAGGTTAATTCCATGATGACGCCCCCTTTTTGAGCATCATATGCATATACGTAGGCATGGGTGACTGTTGATAAAGTGGTTCTAATTGTTGATAAGCATGGGCGGACTGTTGATAAGCGCGCGCTGACTGTCGATAAAACGCTCGTAACTGTTGATAAGCGCTCGCTGACTGTCGATAAATTGCTCGTAACTGTTGATAAGCTCACGCTGACTGTCGATAAACACGCCGAACTGTTAATAACTTTCTATAGATTCAAAATTTATTTTTTGATATGCTAAAAGTAGAAAATTTTAGGAGTGGATCTAATGTCATTACCTACTTGCCAAAATTGCAATAACCAATGGACGTGGAAGATGACTTTTATCCAATTTCTACGATTCAAACGACAATTGACTTGTCCTTATTGTGGTAAAGCACAATATCAATCGAAAGATTCTCTATGGAAAACGAACTTCGTAGGCATGGGGCCTTATATTTTACTGCCTATCCTATTTGGTTTATCAATCCCGTTGACGATCATCATTAGCTATAGTGTAATGATGATTCTAATCTTCTTTTTCATATCACCTTATCTCTTGGGCTTATCAAACGAAGAAGAACCATTATTCTAACACTCAATAGCCGTTTTTTACTTTGTATAAAAAAAGCGAACCGCATCAAGCGATTCGCTACTTCTCAATTATTTTAAATACTTAATCCCTAAATATATGACGACTGAAATAACTGCAATCAACACAATTAAAGCAATCCACGGACCTATACTTCCTGAGTTTCTCTTGATTTTCACAATCGAATACCAAGTCGATAGAACAAGCGCGACAAGTATAAATACAAAAGTAATCAGCATAAGTGAAAACATCGGTTCGTCTCCTTAATGCGGTTGTTTGATTCGTTCGATAAAGGTCCAAGCCTCGCGGAACTCATCTTCTGTAAAGTTTTGTTTACTTTTCACGGTCAGTACTTTTTCTTCTACTTCACTCTTTGAAAAGTTATCAAAGTAAAGCATCGTGGAAACAAGTTCGAGAAAACGAGACGAGTTTGCATTCATTTCCTCGACGAGCGCGGAAATGTTTGGTAGCTTCGGTTTCGTTTGATCCAAAAAAGAAACCCCTTCATCCGTTAATTGATATCTATATTGATGGTACCCCTTTTCTTTCTCCTTATTCTCTTGGATAAAACCTAGATTCGATAGCTCTTCAATACGTGTGGACAACTCCTCGGAGTATGGACCATAGAAATGAAAAGAATATCGTTCTGAAAAATCAATACCGTTTTTCTTTAAAATATAAATCATTTTTTGCAGGCGTTTCCGTCCGACAACTTCCTTCGCTTGCTCAAAAAATGCTAACAGTTTGGCGTGGTCCTCTAACATTCTACTCGACTCCTATCCTCTTAAAATTTCTAAGATTCGTTTCTTTGCTTGTGATTCTTCGGGAAGTTGTTCGATTAAATCTTTTGGAAAATACAACTTATGGTCTGTTCTTTTCTTACCCGAAATCGCCTCTACAATATCAGATAGTCTCGATAGCTCTTTCAATTCTCCATTCGGAAATAGTAAATGGATCGGAAGGCGTTCTTCTTCCTCACCAGGTCGGTAAAAATCATACGGTAAATCAGATGAGGAATCGACTTCTAAGTAGTACGTCGGGTCGATGCCCGCCTCTGCAAAAGCTTCCTTTAATTCAATTAATTCGCGATATCTATTTCCTGGGTCGAACTCAATATATTTAAACAAATCTCGATTGACAAAACGGCGACAGAGATTCGCTAAAATTTCATCCTCTTCTTCTTGCCAAATCTGGAAGTAATAATAAACGATATTTTCATCTAACTTCAAATAATCCTCCACTGATATCTCTTTATTAAAGAAACTTTCAAAGTGGAGTGGTTTTAATGAAAATTGGTATTTCTCACTATGATACAGATGCATTGCGCGGTGCAAAATTTTTGTCAAAATCACTTCTGCACTTCGCGTTACAGGGTGGAAATACACTTGCCAATACATTTGATAGCGGCTCATAATATAATCTTCCACTGCATGCATGCCACTTTCCTTAATCACTAACTGATCTTCTAGTGGACGCATCACACGTAAAATCCGTTCCATATCAAAATAACCGTAACTAACGCCCGTGAAATACGCATCACGTTGTAAGTAATCCATTCGGTCGGCATCGATTTGGCTTGAAATTAAACTGACGACTAGCTTATTTGCATACGTTTTATTAATGACATCCGCGACATCTTGAGGGAAACCTTCGTCCACCCTACGCAAAACGGCATTCACCTCGGTATCGCCGAGGATTATTGCACGCGTGAACTCCTCATGATCTAAATCAAATACCTTTTCGAACGAATGCGAAAAAGGGCCGTGACCCAAATCATGAAGCAAAGCCGCACATAAGCAAACTAACCGCTCGCTTGGATCCCATTCGGGTTGGTCCCGAAAATTTTCAAGAATACGGCGGACAATCTCATAGACGCCCAACGAATGGTTAAAACGACTATGTTCAGCGCCATGGAACGTCAAATTGGTGGTGCCGAGCTGCTTAACACGACGCAACCGTTGAAATTCCGCGGTGCCCACTAAATCCCATATAACTCGATCCCTCACATGAATATAGCGATGGACAGGGTCTTTAAATACTTTTTCTTCCGTAAGTTGCTCATCACGATATGGCATTTTTCCCGACCTTTCTCTTCTATTCGTCCAATCATTTTCTATATTATAGCGTTTTTTCAACAGGAAAAAAACACCTTGACAACGTACCGGGTAATTATTTCACAGTCAAAGTCTTTGCAGGTATGCTTTTAAGCACTTTTTATTTTTCAGAAAACAATGTACGATAATAAAAGAAATGAAGTCTTCAATGCTGAAGGAGGAGCTACATATGCACGAAGTAAAACGATTGAACGCTGACCATGCTGTAGATTTAGTAACACTTGGTCAGCAAGCATATACAGCCAATGCCACGGAATCGAAAGAAAAATTAGATGAGATTATTGAAAAGACAAAAAAGAATTTAGCTCGCGACGACCGTAAATATTATGGAGTCATGCAAGCCGACAAACTGATCGGTTCGATGCAATTATACGATTATGAAATGAATGTTTTCGGCCGTTTTTTAAAAACAGGCGGGTTAAGCTCTGTCGCTGTTGACCTTTTGCATAAAAAAGAACGAATCGCTAAATCCATGGTTGAGTATTATTTAAAACATTATGATGATGCTGGATACACATTTGGCGTGCTTTACGCATTTCGCCCTGACTTTTATCATCAAATGGGCTTCGGTTATGGTACGAAAATGGATCAATATCAAATTGCGCCGCATGCATTCCCGAATTTTGGCTATAAAGGCGACCTCGTCTATTTACAGGAAAAAGATTTAGATCTGCTCGTTGATTGCTATAACCGGTTCGCTGCACAACATCATGGTGCCATGAAAAAAGTAGCTGAGCAATACGAATGGATGATTCAAAAGCCTAATTTCAAATATGTAGGTATTGAAAAAGATGGTCATTTGACTGGCTATGTCGTCTTCTCTTTCATGAAGCGTGAAGACGCAAATAATACGTTATCTAATAACATCATGGTTCACGAATTTGTTTACACGGATGATGATGATTTACGACAATTATGTACCTTTTTGCATTCGCAAAAAGACCAAGTACACCGGATATTTTTCCAAACGCAAGATGAAGCATTTCACCACTTACTGACGGATCCGCGAGACGGCTCTGATAACAAAATTCCTTTCGTATACCATCAGACAAATATTTCAGGCGTCGGATTGATGTACCGTGTCATTAATGTAAAACGATTTTTCATGAATTTAAGCGAGCACCGATTTGGACAATCGAACTTGACGGTGAACTTTGATATTCGGGATTCTTTTTATGAAACGAACGAAAGCGAGGTCACTGTGAAATTTAATGCAGGAAAACCTACTGTTATCCAAGGTGCCAAACCCGATGTGAATGTGACAATCGACATCGCGGATTTCTCCAGTCTAGTTATGGGCGTTGTTGATTTTGATAAACTCCACTTATATGGAAAAATTTCGTTAGATGATCCGTCCTATGTCGAAAAGCTGACTGATCTTTTCCATACGAAAGAGAAACCAATCTGTTTGACGAATTTTTAAGATTGTTTTAATGGACCCACCCACTTTGGCAGTATACTAATTGGGTGGGTCACAATTTTTATCCAAGGGGAAGCTTCGAAAGGTGGAATGGTTGGAGCGGGATTCAACAGTTAAAGCAAAAATCCAGTAGTCACTGTGCTATCTTCAGCAGTCTCAGTGCAAACTTCAGCAGTCTCAGTGCGAACTTCAGCAGTCCCAGTGCAAACTTCAGCAGTCACGGCTCGAACTTCAGCAGTATCAACACTAACTTCAGCAGTATCAGCCCAAACTTCAGCAGT
>NZ_VMHE01000070.1 GCF_007559425.1 Allobacillus salarius
TTGGACCTTTTAATGATGTCATTGCCTTACTTAATACTAAAGTTCCTGTTTTAGCCCAACCAAACTTAGTTACTAATGCGACTAATCTTGCTGCTAATGGCCCCAGAAAATCCATTACCGCTAATATTGGAGCAATTAAAAATCTAAATGCACCAACTAAAGTTATAATGACGCCAACTAATTGTGCTGTAGCTGGATGCGCCTCAAACAAGTTAGCTATCCAACCAGTTATTGCTACTGCAACGCGTAATACTGCACTAGCTATAGGAGCCATCGCTGTTGCGAATGCAACTAATCCTCTTGCAATGTTCCCAATTAATTGCATTATTAGTGGTCCATTAGTTTGTATATAGCTGACAAAATCTTTAAACCCTTGAGATTGTCCTACTTGTTCAGACCATTCCCTAAACTTAGCTGTCATTTGTTCAAGAGATTGGAATATGCCAGTTGATGATCCACTGAATGCATTCATCAAATTGTTAATTCCAACGAAAACATTTTTAAAAATATTACCAATGATAGGTAAGTTTGTTTTTGTGTATTCAATAAAACGAGTTATCGAATTTTCTCCAGCTGCACTATTAGCCCAATTAGAGAATGATTGACCTAATCTATCCAACCAATCAGCCGACCATTGAAACAGTGGTGCTAATTGTGTGAACACATTGACTAATCCGTCACCGAAACCTCCTGCAGCACTTAATAGCTTGTTAAATACCGAAACACCAGTTGTATTCATCATGTTGAAGAACCTTGATGCTACACCGCTATTTTGAGCCCATTTAAGTACACTTTGAGACGCCTCTTCCATTCCTCTTGAAATACCACTAAAAAACGGTTGTAAGCTCTGCATTGCTGTTTTAACAGTATTTAAACCATTTGCAAGAGTTGTGAAGATAGCGGATTGATTTTGCTTTATAATATCAGTCCATGCTGACTTTACGCCATCTAAAGCTTTTTTGTATTCGTTTGTTGCTGAGCTAGCTTGTAAAGTGCCGTCACTAAGCATCTTTATAGCGCTGATAGCCATTGCGCCAAATGCTACAAAGCCAGCACCAGCTATTGCTACAGCACCACCTAAAGCAAGTACACCGCCAGTTAACACTTTGATAGCGTTTAATAGCGCAAATACTACAGGTACTACGCTCGCTATTACAGGTATTAAGATACTAAAAGATGATGTAAGTAATCCACCAACCATATTAGAACCTACAGTGCCGAACACGCGAAACATATTAGCTAAATTCCCCATTTGTCTTTGGAAATTGTCGTTTACTTTTATTATGTAGGCATAAGCTTTCTTTAAACCGTTAGTATCGACATCTAC
>NZ_VMHE01000071.1 GCF_007559425.1 Allobacillus salarius
GTTTGTTTCTTTCCCAATCAATAAGAAAGAAACCGAATTGACTTCAGGCTATTTTGTTTAGTTTTCAAGGTTCGAAAGAAATAATATGGTGGAGCCTAGCGGGATCGAACCGCTGACCTCCTGCGTGCAAAGCAGGCGCTCTCCCAGCTGAGCTAAGGCCCCAATGGAATATCGGGAAGACAGGATTCGAACCTGCGACCCCTTGGTCCCAAACCAAGTGCTCTACCAAGCTGAGCTACTTCCCGTTATATGGCGCGCCCGAGAGGAGTCGAACCCCTAACCTTCTGATCCGTAGTCAGACACTCTATCCAATTGAGCTACGGGCGCAAAAAGAAAATCAATGGTGCCGAGGGCCGGACTCGAACCGGCACGGAGGTACACCCTCCGCAGGATTTTAAGTCCTGTGCGTCTGCCAATTCCGCCACCCCGGCACAACTTTGGCATAATGGAGCGGAAGACGGGATTCGAACCCGCGACCCCCACCTTGGCAAGGTGGTGTTCTACCACTGAACTACTTCCGCGAACAAGATGATGCGGGTGGAGGGAGTCGAACCCCCACGCCCGGAGGCACTAGATCCTAAGTCTAGCGCGTCTGCCAATTCCGCCACACCCGCAAATGGTGAGCCATGGAGGATTCGAACCTCCGACCCTCTGATTAAAAGTCAGATGCTCTACCGACTGAGCTAATGGCTCGGATCATTTGTTCATCATTTTCACCTTGCGGCGAAAATAAGTGGTGCCGGCCAGAGGACTTGAACCCCCAACCTACTGATTACAAGTCAGTTGCTCTACCAGTTGAGCTAGGCCGGCATATATGGTGGAGGATGCAGGACTTGAACCTGCGACCCCCTGCTTGTAAGGCAGGTGCTCTCCCAGCTGAGCTAATCCTCCGTAATTAACGCCCGGCAGCGTCCTACTCTTGCAGGGGAAAAACCCCAACTACCATCGGCGCTAGAGAGCTTAACTTCTGTGTTCGGAATGGGAACAGGTGTGACCTCTCTGCCATCGCCACCGGACTTCAAATTCTATTCATTTTTCAAGGACAAGTTATATTATATTAACCTTAGCTGAAAAATGCAAGGAATTTTTAAAAGAATTTTATGTAAGTGTTAATCTTTTGCGAAAAACACTACATTTCATGTTCTAAAATAAGTTTAAAGGCATATACCTTCAAAACTAGATAAGAAGCAATACATCATCAAGTAAGTTAAGTCCTCGACCGATTAGTATCCGT
>NZ_VMHE01000072.1:0-373 GCF_007559425.1 Allobacillus salarius
ATTCGATCTATCGAAACAGAGGTTAAAAACCCTGGTTTCCTCACAGTAAAAAAAATATGCGATGCACTACAAGTTGATATCGCTAATGTAAAGGAGAAATAAAATGCAAGCATTACAAACAAAATCGAACATCGGAGAAATGTTCAATATTCAAGAAAAAGAAAATGGAGAAATCGCAATCAGCGGTCGAGAACTTCATCAAGCATTAGAAGTTTCAACTAGGTACGATAAGTGGTTCGAAAGAATGACGGAATATGGTTTTGAAAACGGGATAGATTTTATTTCGCAAGTTGAAAAAGTACACGGTCAAAAAAGGGCGCGTACTTATGAACAAGTTAATCATATTCTCACTCTCGACACTGCAAAAGAGATT
>NZ_VMHE01000072.1:383-1138 GCF_007559425.1 Allobacillus salarius
AGTGAACCTGGCAAACGTGCAAGACAATACTTCATCCAAGTAGAGAAAGCATGGAATAGCCCAGAAATGATTATGCAACGTGCTTTAAAAATTGCTAACAACACAATCAATCAATTAGAAACAAAGATTGAACGTGATAAACCAAAAATTGTATTTGCAGATGCAGTAGCTACTACTAAGACATCAATTTTAGTTGGAGAGTTAGCAAAGATCATTAAACAAAACGGTATAAACATCGGGCAACGCAGATTGTTTGAGTGGTTACGTCAAAACGGATTCCTTATTAAACGCAAGGGTGTGGATTATAACATGCCTACACAGTATTCAATGGAACGTGAGTTATTCGAAATTAAAGAAACATCAATCACACATTCGGACGGTCACACATCAATTAGTAAGACGCCAAAAGTAACAGGCAAAGGACAACAATACTTTGTTAATAAGTTTTTAGGAGAAAAATAAAAATCTTAATAGGAGGAATTATCAATGAACACACTATACAAAACAACCCTCCTCATCACAATGGCAGTTGTGACGTGGAAGGTTGTAAAGATTGAGAAAAACACAAGATTTAAACTTAGAAATTTTGATTATCCAAAAATTAATAATGCTCAGAGCAAATCATTGTTGGATATTGCTAGTCACGATCTAAAAGATATTTAACTGTATTCAAAATTTTCATATCTTGTTGAGCTTTTAAGCTTTCGTATAAAGCTATTGAATAAATAATTTCGTAAGATACGTTTTCAGGAGCA
>NZ_VMHE01000073.1:0-541 GCF_007559425.1 Allobacillus salarius
TGAATAAACATCACTTATAGTGACATACAACATCCCTGAAGGATTACTAAAGTTGATATTTTTACTTGCAACTCCGCTATTGACTCCTGATATTCCTAAATCACTTGAACCTAAATTAGTTTGCGAAACCCTCATTATACCGCTACGTACATTTTCTATTGTCACCTGATAACTTTTATTAGGTTCAACTCCATTTATTGTCCATTTTGCTGTTGATTCTTCTATGCTATCCGGATATTTATTTTTAGGTAAGGGTTTTATTACAAAAGATGAAGGCTTTTTCCATACTTGGATATTTCCAGCATATACTTTTGTATATTCTTCGCCTTCGTAAATAAGTTTCTTTACATTTTTAAAATTACCTTCCATAAAAATCACCCCTTAATTAAGTAAAGTGTATTAGGGTCTTTTTGATATATATAGTTATATTCATTTTCTGTTCCTGTCCAAATTTTAACCGTCGGTTGAGATGCGCTTTTTAGTTGATATAAACTATCCGCTTGTTGTTTAGTAAAAGCTTGAGATGACAAAACATACCGCT
>NZ_VMHE01000073.1:551-1100 GCF_007559425.1 Allobacillus salarius
GATTATGATTTTTTGGAGCATATAAATCATTTAGTGTTTGTTTGAATTCCTCAAAATCTTCTGTACTAACTTTTGAGCCAATCTGTTGCAATACACTTTCTGAAATAGAGTTGTTTTGTATTGCTTCTGCTAATTCTCTTAATGTGTTCATAGATTCAGGCGCGCTATCAACTAGTTCAGCAATTTTTGTATCCGTATACGTTTTAGAGTCGTTGAGAGTTGTATCTTTGATTTTTTCAACTTCTTGCAATTTATCTTCTAACCCTTCAACATTTGCGATATTGATTTTGTCCAATAACTCAGGTTCTGCTTTGATATCTGTATCTTTACCATCAATTTGCCACATTTTAGTGTCAGGATTGATTGATACTACAGTACCGTTTTTACCGGGTGCGCCTTGTTCTCCTTTTTTACCTGCTTCACCTTTTGCACCAGGTTGTCCCGGTTCGCCTTTATCACCTTTCGCACCTTTAAATCTACTTTCATTCTTTTCGATGTAAGAAATGACATCTTTATCTATTTTCTCTTTAAAGTCTTTGCTCAATAAAT
>NZ_VMHE01000074.1 GCF_007559425.1 Allobacillus salarius
GGCTAACTACGTGCCAGCAGCCGCGGTAATACGTAGGTGGCAAGCGTTATCCGGAATTATTGGGCGTAAAGCGCGCGCAGGCGGTTTCTTAAGTCTGATGTGAAAGCCCACGGCTCAACCGTGGAGGGTCATTGGAAACTGGGGAACTTGAGTACAGAAGAGGAGAGTGGAATTCCACGTGTAGCGGTGAAATGCGTAGAGATGTGGAGGAACACCAGTGGCGAAGGCGACTCTCTGGTCTGTAACTGACGCTGAGGCGCGAAAGCGTGGGTAGCAAACAGGATTAGATACCCTGGTAGTCCACGCCGTAAACGATGAGTGCTAGGTGTTAGGGGTTCCAACCCTTAGTGCTGCAGTTAACGCAATAAGCACTCCGCCTGGGGAGTACGGCCGCAAGGCTGAAACTCAAAGGAATTGACGGGGGCCCGCACAAGCGGTGGAGCATGTGGTTTAATTCGACGCAACGCGAAGAACCTTACCAGGTCTTGACATCCCGCTGACCGGCCTAGAGATAGGCCTTCCCTTCGGGGCAGCGGTGACAGGTGGTGCATGGTTGTCGTCAGCTCGTGTCGTGAGATGTTGGGTTAAGTCCCGTAACGAGCGCAACCCTTGATCTTAGTTGCCAGCATTTAGTTGGGCACTCTAAGGTGACTGCCGGTGACAAACCGGAGGAAGGTGGGGATGACGTCAAATCATCATGCCCCTTATGACCTGGGCTACACACGTGCTACAATGGATGGTACAGAGGGCAGCGAGACCGTGAGGTTTAGCCAATCCCTTAAAGCCATTCTCAGTTCGGATTGCAGGCTGCAACTCGCCTGTATGAAGCCGGAATCGCTAGTAATCGCGGATCAGCATGCCGCGGTGAATACGTTCCCGGGCCTTGTACACACCGCCCGTCACACCACGAGAGTTGGCAACACCCGAAGTCGGTGGGGTAACCTTTATGGAGCCAGCCGCCGAAGGTGGGGCCAATGATTGGGGTGAAGTCGTAACAAGGTAGCCGTATCGGAAGGTGCGGCTGGATCACCTCCTTTCTAAGGAT
>NZ_VMHE01000075.1 GCF_007559425.1 Allobacillus salarius
GTATTTTATTGAAATATAGCTATCTTTGTACTGAATTTAAAAGCAAACAGATATGGAAGCATTATCAGTAAGAGAATACCGTAACAACCTCGCAGCGTCTTTCACCAAAGCTGACAATGGCGAGCAGGTACTAATTCGCAGGAAAAACGAGATTTACGCTTTGGTAAAAGTTGGTCGTGAAGATTTGATGATAACCCCGGAACTGCAAGCAAGGATTGACAAGGCAAGGGAAGAAATCAAATCCGGAAAGTGTGTTACCCTCAAAAGCAGTGAGGATATTGATGCTTATTTCGACAGTCTATGATGTACACAATTAGGGTTTCCGACGGGGTGGATAAGGTGATTGCCAAATGGAAGAAATCAAACCCCAATTTGTTCAAGAAGTATAAGAAAATCTACAAAGAATTGTTAGAGCACCCTAAGACTGGGCTTGGGCATCCCGAAGCGTTAAGGGGCGGTGGGGATATTACATGGTCTCGACACATTACCGCCCATGACCGGATAATCTATGACATTTACGAGGAAGTGGTAGAGGTCTACATTTTGGAGGTAGAGGGGCATTACAACGATAAATGATAAAACTGTTATGGTCGAATATTGTGTTTACTGGTTAGAGAACGGCGAGCCTATGCACGAGGTGTTCTCTAACCTTGCCGCCGCCGAGATGTACTCATGTGCGATAAGAGGGAAAGAAAACGTTGAATGGGTGGAGGTGTCCGAAGAAGAAGCCATTGATTTGGACGAACTGGAAGACATGTTCCCGGATGACTTCTGCGGCGTGTAATCCCCTTGGGTAGAAATGGGGTAGATTTTGTTAGGCTGTGGGGGATTTTCTAACACGCCGGGGCTTTTTTGCCGGGCGGTTAGTGTGGATGTATTCCAATGCGGTATGTGTATATATAGCAAGAAGTGTCCTTGTCGGACAATTCTTGCTTTTCTCGCTTTGCTCAAAAAGATTTTAAGATTACCTTTGTGACATGGAAGTAAGACGGAACGAAAAGATTACATTCCG
>NZ_VMHE01000076.1 GCF_007559425.1 Allobacillus salarius
TAATCCAACATCTCAAGAAGGGAAATGGGCGAATCAAAAATTAAAGAAATATAAAGCTGAAAGTAAATATAGAAAAGCAACAGGACAAGCACCTATTAAAGAAGTAATGACACCTACGAATATGAACGACACAAATGATTTAGGGTAGGTGGTTGATATATGTTAATGACAAAAAATCAAGCAGAAAAATGGTTTGACAATTCATTAGGGAAACAATTCAACCCAGATGGTTGGTATGGATTTCAGTGTTATGATTACGCCAATATGTTCTTTATGTTAGCGACAGGCGAAAGGCTGCAAGGTTTATATGCTTATAATATCCCGTTTGATAATAAAGCAAAGATTGAAAAATATGGTCAAATAATTAAAAACTATGACAGCTTTTTACCGCAAAAGTTGGATATTGTCGTTTTCCCGTCAAAGTATGGTGGCGGAGCTGGACACGTTGAAATTGTTGAGAGCGCAAATTTAAATACTTTCACATCATTTGGTCAAAACTGGAACGGTAAAGGTTGGACTAATGGCGTTGCGCAACCTGGTTGGGGTCCTGAAACTGTGACAAGACATGTTCATTATTATGACAATCCAATGTATTTTATTAGGTTAAACTTCCCTAACAACTTAAGCGTTGGCAATAAAGCTAAAGGTATTATTAAGCAAGCGACTACAAAAAAAGAGGCAGTAATTAAACCTAAAAAAATTATGCTTGTAGCCGGTCATGGTTATAACGATCCTGGAGCAGTAGGAAACGGAACAAACGAACGCGATTTTATACGTAAATATATAACGCCTAATATCGCTAAGTATTTAAGACATGCAGGACATGAAGTTGCATTATACGGTGGCTCAAGTCAATCACAAGATATGTATCAAGATACTGCATACGGTGTTAATGTAGGCAATAAAAAAGATTATGGCTTATATTGGGTTAAATCACAGGGGTATGACATTGTTCTA
>NZ_VMHE01000078.1 GCF_007559425.1 Allobacillus salarius
AAAATTTTTTTTTTGAATTTCGCTAAGTGTCAAGACCCGCAAAAGTCACCTTTTTTCGTTTTCAACTATGGCAGAGGCTCACCTTTTGTCTGGTGCACAGCCAAATTGATTTTGTGGGTGCGCACTGGAAAAACAGTTTGTTAGTGGACACGTTTTTGCAGTGTGAAACTGCGCTCGGAGGTACTATATGCGAAAGCAGAAAAGACAATTGCAAGAATACAGAGAGTTCTTCTCTGGGCTATTGCAATGTGTTTAAGGCCAAGTCGACGAGTGGGGAGAGTCTGGAAGTGATATACACATCACGACCTACTTTATACGCTACGTTCGGCATGGGCGAGCCACTGTACGGTGGCAAGCCTGAACAGTCCCACACCAGATATCTAACGATTCTGTGTATGGGCACTGATGGATTTAGTGGATTACTAGCTGATAGCAAGTATTGAAAACTAAAACCGACTCGGGGGTATGCCTTGGCAAGTAGCCGGAGTAAAATCTGTGACTTTGCCGAGTGTAACTCCCTCCATGGTTGGCGATGTTCGACGTGCGCGGCAGTTCTTGTCGTTGTACAGTCGCACGGACACCACACCGGGAGAATCTTAAGAGGGCTATATGGATGTGGAGCGGCTTGCTTGCTGTGGTAAAACACTGGCGGGCGAGCCGACTTTCCACGGACACAGCAATGTGTTTGCAACCAAATAAATAACTTGTACGGTTTGAACGTGTTTTTGGCTGCTCCTTCCAGTTCTTGGCGGGGAGAGGCTTGGGCGCGGGAAGACCACTACTACGTAGTTATCTGGTTGATCCTGCCAGTAGTCATATGCTTGTCTCAAAGATTAAGCCATGCATGTCTAAGTATAAGCAATTTATACAGTGAAACTGCGAATGGCTCATTAAATCAGTTATCGTTTATTTG
>NZ_VMHE01000079.1 GCF_007559425.1 Allobacillus salarius
AAATGGTACAGGAAATGAAACCATACCACGCTGATTTTCCGAACGTAAAAAACAATTGCCTACGTTTCGAGGTCAGTCCTTCGATAGAGGAAAGCGCCACCTTTACGGATGCGGACTGGGCGGAACTTGGTAACGACTTCATGCAGCGCATGGGGCTGGCGAACCACCAGTACATCATCATCCGGCACAGCGGTACGGAGAGCAAAAAAGAACAAGCCCACCTGCATATACTGGCAAACCGGGTTTCCCTTTCCGGGGAACTGTACCGGGATAACTGGATAGGGAAAAAGGCAACGGAAGCCGCCAACGCCATAGCCAAGGAACGGAACTTTGTACAGTCGCAGGACATCGGCAAAGCCAACAAAGCGGAAATCAAGGAAGCCATGGACGACGTATTGAAGAAGATGCAGGGCTTTGACTTGACTAAATTCAAGGAAGAACTTGGTAGGAGAGGTTTTAAAGTTCGGGAAGCCAGGGCAAGCACCGGAAAACTTAACGGCTACTACGTCACAGCCCGAAGCGGTACGGAGTATAAGGCGAGCGAGATAGGGAAAGGCTACACTCTCGCCCATATCGAGCGGACACAAAGCAAACTGAAATATAACTCAATGAACATATCTCATGGAAACAAACTCACATCCGGAAGCGGTAGCTTCCACCGTTAAGCAGGGACAGTACAGCCCCCGGAAAAGAAAAGACACAGCACCAAAGGTTAACCCGCAGCTTGCGATAGAACTGTTTTTTCAAGAAATGGGACGTATTGAAGCCTATACAAAGCGCATAGAGGATGCAACATCCCGAAAGGTACAAATAGACGGGAAAAGCCTCGAAAGTGCCGAAAATCGCCTAAAAAACGTATTGTCGGACTTTGAACGGCAGGGGTACAGAATGAAAAACGGCGGTTATG
>NZ_VMHE01000008.1 GCF_007559425.1 Allobacillus salarius
CCCATCATAAAAAAATGGGCTGGCAAAGTTCTCGAATTTCTTTTGCATTATTATCAGATTTTCTCTTGCAAAATACAGTTGTCGAGGAAATCTCATTAGCACTAGATCCTCTTATTGGAATCGTTGAATAATCTGCCAATACATAAAAAATAAGACCGATAAGCATACATGCCGACATAATAATTAATTTCAGGTTTCCCATACTATTTCCTCCCTGTTTTGGACGTCCTTATTATATTCTTATTACATGACAAAAGAATTAGGACAACTTTCTCATGCAAATTAGGAAAGAACAACCTAAAACAAGTGATATGTATCAAAACCTATGTCCTTTCACTCTCGCATAAGCTTCCACTACCTGAGCTTGTAAATTCTTTTATAGATGGCCTAATTGAGTATAAACATAAAAAAATTAGAGAGCCGCTAAGCTCTCTAAATAAATATTATGCACGTTTGCGAGAATAGATTAAGAATGCAGCACCAACAAGTAATATTACAAGACCTATCAAGCCAAATCCGTAGATGTTGGTTGCGGTTTCAGGAAGTTTTTCTACCGAGGTTTCGCTTTCTTCGTTATCAGAATCAACTTTTTTAGTCGATTTCACTTCTTTCGTTACTTCTTCGGTAGTTTCCTCATTACTTTTATTAGTGGCAGTTTCTTCTTCATCATTAGACTCTACTGAATCTTCATCTGAAGTTGCTCCTTCTTCAATCGATTCGTCATCTGTATTTTCTTCAGAAGATTCATCGTCACTGCCACTTGTGCTTTCATCTTCTGTACCTGTTTGCTCATTATCTGTATCTTCATTCGATTCTTCTTCCGATTCTCCTGTTTCCTCTTCCACTTCCTCTGCCGTTACTTCAAACACGCCAAATGTACTAAAGTGAGTGGTTTCTGCAACGACATAACCATCTTCGTGTTCTCCACCGATTAGTTCCCATTTTTCTGTTTCAGGGTTATAATACTTAACTTTTAGTAAATCTGTGTTCCCTTTGAAGTGATCATAAACTTTAAATTTCAGCTTAATCGGTGTATCGGCAAACTCACTAATGGACTGTCCGTCTTGTCCCTTGAGCGAAAATGAATAAACATCTGACATTGCTTTGTCAGCATCTTTTTCGGGTGTAATTTTTTCAAGAGTTACACTGACTGTATCTTTGTATCCAACTTTACTAAATACCTCCGCCGGAATTTCGAGTTGAACTTCTTCTTTCGATAGATTAATGGTACCTTCATTTTTCTGTAACCGAACTAATAGATTCTTGGAAATTAATTGTGTTATTTTATTCGCCTGTTCGGTTGAAAGATCTACTTCTACTTTTCCTTCTTTGATATTTTCTTCAGAAGGGCTTTGATGGTACTCCCCTATTTCCTCTTCTGGTAATTGTTTAAAGAACGGATACAACGTTTGATCTTCATCGGCTTTAACTGTCAAAAAAGGATCTTTATTTGTCACATTTCCTTCTGAATCAGCCCAACCAATAAATTCATACCCAATTTTAGGTTCAGCAACAAAGATCACTTCCTCACCTCTAAGAACTGGATATCTGATTGATTCATAATGACCGACATCCATTAGGTACTGAGGGGTATGCACAAAACCATGAATGTTGGCATTAAAGAATATAGAAGTCATATTTGTTTTTTCAAAGTTTTCATCAATGTAATATTCATACACTTCAAGTTGTTCTGAGATCCGATTTTGTTGGTTAAATCCTGGACCTTCTGGTGAACCCCAATAGTTAAAACCTAATGGAATGTACCAGGTGTTCGACTTAGCGTTAAGCTTTACAGCGAAATCATTTATTAAAAATTTATTTTCACTAATATAATACCCAATCTCTTCCTCTGTATTAGGATGGTCGATTAGAATACCGAATTGATTATCTTTGAATTCATTATTCGATATATTGTAATCTCCATACTTATCGCTTAAATGACTAATAACTATTCCACTTTTATTATTTAAAAATTTATTATTAGTAACCCATGGACTACCTACGTCAGAATCCTTAATAATTAAACCTTGATTTAGATTAGTAAAATGGTTCCTTTCAATATAAAACTGTGAGCGTTGAAGTTCATGTTCATTTTCATATTTAAAACCAATATTTCCATTGTTGAATGAATTGTCCAATATGTAAATTTGGGCATCATAAAAATCAATATTCTGATTTATTGGTTCTAAATAAACTGCTTGATCCAATCCATCGAATTCATTGTTTCGCATATTTAGGCTATCAGTTTTTAATTGAACCCCCATATTATTATTGAATTGAACATTTTCAAAACCTTCAAAACTTAATTCAGAAACATCCAATAAATTACCCGTTAAATTGATTTGATTATACGTTTCTCCCGTAAATTCACCCGTTAGTCTAAAGTGGTTGGAACTTATAAAAATATTGTCTGTTTGTCCACTACTCTTGATCGCTTTAGGTGAATCTTCGAAAACTAGTGAATAAAAAGAAACATCGTCAGCCTGAATGGTTACTGCAGGTTTATCTGATGCATCGGCTTTTATGATTACCTCGCCATCATCATCTGAACCATCAAGACTAATTCCATCTTTGTTTATGATAATATTTTCATTGTAGGTTCCCGCTTGTACATAAATATTTGTTCCTTCCGGTGCCGCATCGATTGCTTCTTGAATGGTGTTGAAACTATATTCTTGATCGTCACCAAAATACCATACTGGCAATAGTTCATTCTCTTGCTCATGTTCATCTGGATTATAAGTGAAAAATGCTTCAATTACATAGTGATCTTCAGTCAACTTTAGTTGTAAATCGTGTTCTTCAAATCTTTGTATCTCTCCATCAATATTCACAAACCAATATTCAAATGAATCATAATCTTTATCTGCAATACCTAATGAGATTTCAAATCCTTTCTCATACTCACCTTTAGCTCCATCAGGAGTAGCACTTTCATATAAGAAATTATTATTCACGATATCTCCATTATATGATGCAAAAATAACTTCAGATGTATCGTTAGAATCGTTAACTTGCTCAGCGCTTAAACGTGGCGAAATGAATACAATAATCATACTTACAACTAATACAAATAAAAAATTGGTCTTCTTCATCTAATTCCCCCTTATTTTCCATTTAAATCATAAATAAACCATTAAACCTCCTTAATTTCAAAATTTGTAAAACTAACCAGCCATATTATATAGGAAAATAGTATTAGTCGCAAGGTTATTTGAGAAATATTCTAACTTTTATGTAAAAATCGTGTAGAAGGGGAATAAGGCTCCTGACATCCCATAAGCCTTACCAACGATTAAATATACGACAGTTCAATTCTTAATATAAGGTACTTTCTTATATTGTTACACAGGAAATTAGTCCAAATTAGGCTAATCTCTAAATTGATTAAAACTAATGTGTACTAAACATAACTAAGCCACCAGTATCACCTGGTGGCTTCCGTTACATTACCCGTTCACCCTCACCCGAATCTCCTCATCCAACTCCTTCATATAACTACTCTTCAACTCATCCGACCAATTAAACCTGTCGGCCATATACTTACACACTTGTTCTTTCGTTTGCTTTACAGAGTCAATGTTAAAAAGCAGTGTAGATACTCTTCTATAAAAGAAGTCAATCGGTGTCGCTACCATTTCGTATTCTATACCGTAGAGTAGCTCTGCAAAATCAACGGAAGTCAGGTCATATTTTTCAGCCACTTCAGCATTTTGTTCATATAACTCGTAAACTTTAGTCACATTAGATCCATACAGACGAGCTAAATGTTTAGCATCTTCTCTTGCAAATCCGTATTTAATTCCTTCATTCGCTGATGCTTCAACGAAATGATCCATATTCTGTGATCCGCCGACTTCCCCACCGGAGATTGGCAGGTGTTTAGTTTTGCATGGTCCAAACGAGATATTCTCTTGGTTAAATTTCTTAGTCACCAAATCAACAATTGTTTCCGCCATTTTCCGGTAGCCGGTTAATTTACCGCCTGCAATTGATATTAGACCTGAATCGGATTCAAGTATCTCGTCTTTTCGCGATATTTCAGATGGGTCTTTGCCTTCTTCTAGTATGAGTGGACGCAAACCCGCCCAAGTTGATTCAATGTCTTTCTTTGTAGCTTCAACCGATGGAAACATATAATTAACGGCTTCTAACAAGTAATCAATATCTTCTTCAGTTACATTCGGATCTTCTAAGTTGCCTTTATAAAATGTATCCGTTGTACCAATATAAACTTTTTTATCTCTTGGTATAGCGAAGATCATTCGTTTATCTTTTTCGGTATCAAAATATATGGATTGCTTTAATAGGAAGCGCTCTTGATCAAAAACGATATGAACACCTTTTGTTAAAATGACATTGTTATTGTCTTTCGATTGATCCAAATCACGGACTTGGTCAACCCAAGGACCTGTCGCATTAATCACTTTTTTTGCATGGATTTCATATTTTTCTCCCGTAAGCTGGTCTTTTGCAGATACCCCAATAATTTTTCCATCATTATAGAGTAATTGATTCGCTTTCGTATAATTTATTGCCTTCGCCCCGTGTTCTACCGCAGCTTTCATGACTTCTAATGTTAGTCGAGCATCATCTGTCCGATACTCTACATAGTAACCTCCACCTTTTAAACCGTCTTTTTTCAAAAGCGGTTCCTTGTTCAAGGTTTCATCTCGATCAAACATGACTCTTCTCTCACTCTTTTTCACATTGGCAAGGAAGTCATATAACCGTAATCCAAATGATGTCATAAGTTTACCAAATGACCCATCTTTATAAAACGGAAGAAGCATCCATTGGGGTGTCGTAACATGTGGTCCATTCTCATAGACGATCGCCCGTTCTTTCCCTGTTTCTGAAACGACCTTTATATCGAATTGCTTCAAATATCGAAGTCCACCGTGTACTAGTTTAGTAGACCGACTGGATGTGCCCGCAGCAAAGTCTTGCATTTCAATTAACGCCGTTTTCATCCCTCTCGTAGCGGCATCCAAAGCAATCCCTGCTCCCGTAATTCCACCACCGATGATGAGAACGTCATATTGTTCATTTTTTAATTCTTCTATATGTGCTGCTCTTTGAAGATTTGAAAACATTATTATTCCTCCTAAATATACAAAAAGAGCCCACAAAGAATGCTGCCAAATGATTTTGGCAGTACTTTGCAGGCTCTCCATATCTCTCGCCATCACTATTTTTCATTGTAAAAAACTATTAAAATCCAATAATATGATATAATATTCACTAAATTGAAATGATTGGAGTGTAATAGTTTGGACAACATTGTCGATCTCGTTCAGTCACAGATCATCGCTTCAGTAAAAAAAGAAGAGCATTTAGAAAAAGCTATTCATTCAAACGCCAACATCGTCTTTTTGTTGACTGGTGATTTAATGAGTACAAAGACGTATTTGGACACATTAAAAGCACACGGTAAAGATACATTTATCCATGTTGATTTTATAGATGGGCTTGCCAATACGAGAAGTGCTATAGATTTTATTGCAGACAATTGGAAGCCGAAAGGGATCATCACAACGAAAAGTCATCTTATCAAACATGCAAAAGAAAAAGGTTTGATGACAATCCAACGAGTTTTCTTAATCGATGGTAATGCATTGAATAAAGGAATCGAGCTTTCTCAAGCTACGAAACCAGATGCCATCGAAGTATTGCCAGGTCTCATGCCGAACATTATCGACCGTTTAACAAAAAGAACAAACCTGCCAATAATTGCCGGTGGATTAATCAGTACACAAAAAGAAATTGAAGACGGTTTGAAAGCAGGTGCACTAGCTATTTCTGCTGGTAATCCAAAGCTTTGGATTTTGGATCTTCAATGATTTCTTTGATTTCCGATATGCTATTTAATACATATTTCGGTTGATCTGAAGCTGTATCAAGCATATCTTGTTTTGTTATTCCAGTTAAAACAAGCACGGATTGCATTCCTGTCGAATTCCCCATTCGAATATCCGTTTCCAAACGGTCTCCGATCATATAGCAATTTTCAGGTGGTAATTGTAAGATTTCATCGACGATTAACTTGGCTGCAAAAGGATTGGGCTTACCTAAAATGATTTCAATCGTTTCACCAGTTGCCCCTTCCAATGCGCCAATCATCGCGCCGCAATCAGGAATTTGTCCACCTTCTACCGGACATGTTCTGTCTGGATTCGTCGCTACAATCTCTGCTCCATTACGCCATGCTTGGAAGGCATGATTCAATTTTTCATAATTGAATTGGCGATCCCATCCTAACACAACATAACGAACATTTTCGTCATCTTCTGTTACTTGGATTCCTTGATTTTGTAGCTCCTCAAATAGTGGCTTTTCGCCAATTACCAATACTTTCTCATCCGACTTCAATCTAGCAGATAAATACTTAGCCGTTAAGAGATTTGAGTTAATAACGTTTTCTTTTTCAACCTCAACACCTAGGCCATTTAACTTTTCAACATAGGCATCTATCGTTTCAATTGA
Organism: Allobacillus salarius; assembly: GCF_007559425.1. Classification (GTDB taxonomy): domain Bacteria; phylum Bacillota; class Bacilli; order Bacillales; family Alkalibacillaceae; genus Allobacillus; species Allobacillus salarius. Next base: position 6,487 of record NZ_VMHE01000008.1, read on the forward strand.
TTTATTTGTCAAAAAAACGACTTTGTCTCCACGGTCCCTTAAATACTGAACCGTTTTAGCGGCACCGTCTATGAGATTATTATCTACATAGACAGTGCCATCTAAATCAAATATAAAACCTTTTTGCATCGGTATTTCCCCACTTTCAACTATGTTTTATTTCTATTCGAAAGCAAGCTTGCAAGACCTTGTAATACAAGGACCATGGCAACCAGAATGACGGACATAGCTGCAGCGGAGTAATACTCTGCTCTTAATACGTTTTGGAATATGGCTAAACTCATCGGTGCCCAATCTGGTGGTGCCATCAATACCGATATACTCGTTTCCTTGATGACCGTAATGAAAACAAGAACAGATCCTGCGGCGATTCCAGGTAACATTAAAGGACCAATGATTGTAATGGCAGCCGTTAGAGTGGATGCACCTAAGTTAATTGCAGCTTCCTCAATATCTTGCTTAATCGCACGCATTGTTCCAACCGTCGAACGAACCATATAAGGCAAACGCCTGATACTATAAGCGACAATTAAAATAAATGCTGTGCCTGTTAAATGCAACGGTGCTGTGTTGAACGTCTGAATCAATGCGATACCGAATGCGATACCCGGTACAATCAACGGAACCGTCGTCATAAAGTCCAGTCCTGTTGAACGGTGACGTACAACAAAGTACGATACAAAGCTTGCCACGACGACACTAAGGACTAAAGCTCCACCAGCTAAAAGTAAACTGTTCTGAATATTACCGAGCGAAGAAGAGAAAATCGTCCGGTAATGATCTAGCGTATAACCGGTTGGTAAAGGCTCTAATCCCCACGTTTTGGCAATGGACTGTACGAACACTGTCGCCAACGTCAATAATGGAATGATAACTACGAACCAAGAAAAGATGGATAAAGGTACAGTTAATGCTTTGTTTTCATTTAACTTAACTTGTTTCGGTTTCCCTGAAAGCGTGTCATAGTTTCTTCCTTTAAGTAAGAAGTTTTGTAACCAGTAAACGAAACCGGCTACCGCAATCATAATAACGGTCAAGATAGCCGCACTACCCCAATTAAAGAAACCAGCGATTTCACGGTATGCATCGACAACAATCAAATTCAGATCACTCGGTGCAAGTATGATTGGTGTACCGAAATCTGAAAAACTTACTGCAAAAATGACCAAAGCTGTTGATAACATTCCAGGTAATGCTAGCGGGAAGGTTACTGTACTGAATGTCAGCCAACCTTTCGAACCCATGTTTCTGGATGCTTCTTCTAACGAAACATCACTCACTTTAAATGCTGCGACCATAGGCCATAAAGCGTATGGGAAGAAGAAGAAGACTTGAACAAGCGCAATCCCCGTCATGGAATAAGGATCAATGAGCATTCCCTCTCCACCTAATTGCTGATAAATGTACGTCACCCAACCTGCACGGCCAAACATAATAATGAACGCATATGCCGAGATGAATGTTGGGAAGATTAGCGGAATTGTACATAGTGCACTAATAGTCTTCTTAAACGGCATCTTCGTTCGGGCAATTCCGTAAGCAATCGGCATACATAACAACAAAACCAAAATTGATACGATAAATGATAAATAAAGACTATTCTTCAGCCCTGTAAAGTAATGACCGTATGAAAAAATTGATTTATAGTTCTCAAGCGTCGCGTTTTTAAACTGTTCTACCGTTCGCTGAAATTGGTCTACACTCACCAATGAACCAAATAGATTAATTGGCTCGTTTGTGAAACTTACTAGAAAGACCGACAATAAAGGAATGATCAAAAAGAGAATGAAAAAACCGTAGATTAAAAATTTAACAAAGCCTAACCCATTAATCTTATTTATTAATCCTCTCATATGAGTAACACCCTCTCAGGCAGTACTCCTAGCTTAATCTTAGAACCTTCCTGTCGGATTTGATTACCAGACTCATACGTCGTATCGACAACCAGTTTATGTCCTTCGACTTCAATATCATACCGAACAGTTGAACCAAGGTATGTAGCAAAAAGTATTTCACCTTCAAATGTGTTGTCGAAAGATTCATTTTCTTCACCAATAACAGTTAAATTTTCAGGACGAATAATCGCCTTCACATCATCTTGCTCTGTCTGTGTAGCCGACTTAATCATTTGCTGCTCACCAATACGAACAGTAGTTAGACCATTCTCACGAGCAACAACAGTACCCGGTATAATATTAGAAGTACCTACGAAATCTGCAATGAAAGGTGTTTTCGGATTACTGTAAAGATCTGTTGGTGTACCAACCTGAAGTATTTCTCCATCTTTCATTACAGCAATACGGTCAGCCATACTCATCGCTTCTTCTTGGTCGTGTGTTACGAATATTGTCGTAATCTTCAATTCTTGTTGAATCCGACGAATCGTATTTCTCATCGTATGACGCAATTTTAAATCCAAATTGGATAACGGCTCATCCATTAATAACACTTCAGGCTCCATGACTAATGCTCTCGCCAAAGCAACCCTTTGTTGCTGACCACCAGATAACTCACTTGTCAGCTTATATGCATGATCTGAAAGCTCAACATACTCCAATATATTATTGACTTTTTCTTTAATTTCTTTCGGATACTTAACTAATTTGCTGTTCAGCATTCTCGTATAAACGCCGAACTTTTTGAATAAATTATTCTTCTTCAACTCTTTAATGTTTAAACTGTAAGCGACATTATCGAACACGTTCATATGCGGAAACAATGCATAACTTTGAAACACCATTCCGCAGTTTCTCGCGTTTGGTGATAACTTTGCAACATCTTTTCCACCGATTTCAATTGTTCCGCTTGTCGCAGTTTCAAAACCTGCAATACATCTCATCGTTGTTGTTTTTCCACAACCAGATGGACCCAAAAGGGCGAAAAACTCGCCCTCTTTAATGTCCAAATCGATATTCTGAAGTACAGTCACTCCTGAAAAATCTTTTTTAAGTTGCTTTAATTCAACTGACCCCATATTTATCAACTTCCTTTAATTAATGTTATTTTGCCATTCGTTACGGATTCGGTCGTAGTTTTCATTTACCCAATCGATATCTAGATCGACAGCATTTTCACTAATCGCATCAAGATTTAGTGGTGTTTTCGACTCTACATCCGGATTAATTGGAATGTGGTGCCAATTCGCTAGAATCTGCTGTGCATCTTCACTTAGCATAAACTCCATGAAGTTCTTTCCGCCTTCTGGGTTCGGTCCATCTTGTACAAGAGACATTGGGTTAACAAGAATAGGCGTTTTTTCTGGAACGATAAAATCAACTGTCTCGCCTTTCGCCTTATGGTCATAAGCCATAAAGTCAAAACCTACTGCAATATGAGCTTCACCCATAGCAGCAGACTTTGTCGGGCCTGAACCCGAGTCCGGAATGGAGTTAGCTTGCTGAGCTAGCTTTTGGAAATATTCCCAACCTTCCTCTTCACCGTGTTGCATCATATAGCTAAGTACCATTAGAGTTGCTGTACCTGATGCAGCAGGGTTTGGAAACTGAATTTTCCCTTCCCATTTCGGGTCTAAAAGATCTTCCCATGTTTTTGGAGCTTCTTCTTCAGAAACTAAATCCGTGTTATAAGAAAAACCTAATACAAACAGTTCAGCACCTGTGTAGTAACCGTCTTCATGTTTCATTTTGATTCCGTTTTCAACGACTTCCCAATCTTCTGCACTTTCAGGAACGAAAGGTGTAATGATTCCACGATCAACTGCTGACTCAAACGGCAGGATTCCACCGCCACCGTACCAAACATCAGCTTGTGGATTTTCTTTTTCAGCTAACATCTGGTTCACCAGAACATTTGTACCTGCATAATGAACGTTTACTTTTTGACCATGAATTTCTTCATATTTTGCAGCTAATTCTTCTGTCAGATCAGGAGTTTCAGGTGAATATAATGTAATCTCACCTTCTAATCCTCCACCTTCACCGCCATCTCCACTACTTTCTCCAGATGATTCATCACCAGCACATGCGGCAAGTAATCCTACTAATAAAACAAAAGATAATAAAACCAAAAACTTTCTCATTAAAATTCCTCCCTAAAATTTGAATATCTACACACATTAAAAAAGAGAATGAAAATTCCACCCCACAAATGTGTAAGGGCTTACATTCCACTCTCTTCTCTTAATCTCCGAGAGATATTCAATTGGTTAGATATTACTATATCAAATATTTTTAATATTGTAAATAGAAATTTGATGGAAATTGTTAAGATTCAGAAATTTATGTGGGTAAATGCTTTTTTATAGGAGATTATTTGAATGGACATTATTATTCGCTAGTTGGTTGGATGAGAATCTTGTGGTTGATTGTAGAAAGGTTGATAAACAGAAGAGCTTTCTATACATCCGAAGTAGATTTTATAATGACAAAGCGAAAAGACAGCGTCTTTTCGCTTCATTAATGATTTATTAAATATTTTCCAAAATAGCTGTCTTCAATTGTTCCAAACGACGGTCTGCTTCCTCCCTCGTCTCACCTTGCACCCCAAAGTAAAATTTCATCTTCGGCTCAGTACCGGATGGGCGGAGGCAATACCAGCAATCATCGCTCATTTTCACTTTTAGGACGTTCGCCTTTGGTAGATTGGTCACTTCCTCTCTACCGTCAGCCAAATAAGTGCGCTTCCCAATTGAATAATCCTCAACTATCTCGGCTTTCATATTGCCGGCTACCTTGACTGGGTTCTCACGAAAACTTTCCATCAAGTTCGCAATCTCTTTCGCTCCATCAATGCCTTCCATCTTCACGGAATGAAGGTCTTCGATGTGATAGCCATGTCGCTCATACAATTCATCGAGCGCATCAAATAGCGTCATGCCTTTGTTGTTATAAAAGGCTGCCATTTCACAAGCCATCATCGTCGATTGAATCGCGTCTTTATCGCGTGAAAAGTCGTTAATTAAATAACCATAGCTCTCTTCGTATCCGAATATAAACGTGTGGCTTCCAGTCTGTTCAAACTCCTCGATTTTTTCACTGATGAATTTGAACCCTGTCAACACATCCATCGACTGAATGCCATAGTGCTCTGCAACGGCTCGTCCTAGTTCAGAGGTAACAATCGTTTTGATCATCATGCCCTTGGACGGAATCTCTTTTGTATTCGCAAGGATATAGTCAAGCATCAATGCACCTAACTGATTCCCTGTCAGGACTTGATACTTCCCGGCCTCATTTTTCGCCGCCACACCTAACCGATCAGCATCAGGATCCGTCGCAATTAAAATATCTGCACCAACCTCTTCACCTAACCCAATTGCATATTCAAATGCTTGATGCTCCTCTGGGTTTGGTGATTGGACTGTTGAGAACTCCGGATCTGTAACCATTTGTTCTTCGACTAAGTGAACTTGATTAAAGCCCAATTGCTTTAATCCTTGAGGGACAAGCTCGCCCGCTGTTCCGTGCAGTGGTGTGAAAACGATATTTAACTCGTCTGCTTGGTTGGAAATCACATCAGTATTTAGGGAAATGGATTTTAACTCAGCCAAATAAGCTTGGTCTAAGTCTTCATCAATCCATTGCAAAAGCCCTTGCTCTTCCAACGTTTCTTGTTCCATCACTTCAATGGTTAGTTCGTTTTCAATTTCATTCACTTTTTCAATCATCAAATCTGCTTGCTCTGGTGGTAGCTGCCCTCCCGTTTCGTTATACACCTTATAGCCGTTGTATTCCGGTGGGTTGTGACTTGCTGTAATCATCACACCAGCAGCGGTTTTCAAATATCGTACGGCAAATGATAGCTCAGGCGTCGGCCGCAAAGAAGTAAACACATATGTCTTAATTCCATGCTTACCTAATACACGGGCTGTCTCTACCGCAAATTCTTTAGACATATGGCGGGAATCATAAGCAACAACGACACCGCGTTCTTTAAACGTTTGACCAAAGCTCTCCAAATAACGAGCCAAACCCTTAGCAGCCTTCCGAACCGTGTAAATATTCATTCTGTTTGTTCCTGGACCTAAGATTCCTCGCATCCCACCAGTTCCGAAAGTTAATGGTTGGTGGAATGCATCTTCAAGAGCTTTCTCGTTGGTTTGTATCTGTTCTAACTCACTTTTTAATGAAGCTTCAAGTTGATCGAAAGCAAGCCATTGGTTGGCTAGTTTTCTCCATGTCATTTTTATCACTCTCTTGTTATGTATTCCTCGATCGTATTTCTCTATCTAAAGAATAGCATATTAAAAAGCAGCCCACCAATTGGCGGGCCTATTAATTAATCTCTATTAAAAACATCACGCGTATAAACTTTCTCAGAAACATTTTTCAATTCTTCATCTAAACGATTTGCGACAATCACATCCGATTCATCTTTAAACGCATCAAAACCATCAATCACTCGCATACCATTAAACTGATCATCTTCCAATGTCGGTTCATAAATAACAACTTCGACATTTTGAGATTGAAGTCTTTCGATAACCCCTTGGATGGCTGATTGTCGGAAGTTATCAGAACCTGTTTTCATCGTTAAACGATAAATACCGACTGTCTTTGGATTTCGTTTTAAAATTTGATTTGAGATATGATCTTTTCTCTTATCATTTGCTTCAACGATTGCGGAAATCATGCTATTTGGAATACCTTTATAGTTGGCTAATAACTGTTTCGTATCTTTCGGTAAGCAATAGCCCCCGTATCCAAATGAAGGATTGTTATAATGATCGCCAATTCTTGGATCATGGCTAATTCCCTGGATAATTTGTTGACTATCTAAACCATTCACTTCAGCATATGTATCCAGTTCATTGAAGAAAGACACGCGCATCGCTAGGTAAGTATTCGCAAAGAGCTTGATTGCCTCAGCTTCCGTTGAATGAGTAAATAACGTAGGTACATCTTTTTTAATAGCTCCTTCAGCTAAGAGGTTCGCAAACTTCTCCGCTCGTTCAGATTGTTCACCAACAATAATTCTAGAAGGATATAAGTTATCATGTAACGCCTTACCTTCACGTAAAAATTCAGGAGAAAAAATAATATTATTCGTTTGATATTTTTCTCTCAACAATTCTGTATAACCAACTGGAATGGTTGACTTAATAACCATAACAGCATCCGAATTAATATCTAACACACGTTCTATTACTGATTCGACAGATGATGTATCAAAATAATCTTTTTCTGGGTCATAGTTCGTTGGTGTTGAAATAATAACAAACTCTGCATTTTGATAAGCTTCTTGTTCATCCGAAGTAGCCTTTAGATCAAGGTCCTTATTCGATAAAAACTCCTTGATATCCGGATCTACAATTGGTGATTTATTATTATTAATTAAGTCAACTTTTTCTTGAATGATATCTATTGCGGTTACTTCGTTGTGTTGAGCTAATAGTACAGCGTTTGAGAGGCCGACATAGCCTGTGCCAGCTATCGTTATCTTCATATACTTCTCTCCCGTCTACATCTTATTATAAATAAAAGAATATAATCTTTATTTATTATTATTATTTTTATAATATCTTTTCTCGCTTTGTAACTTTTTTTTGAAATTAGATAATTTTTTAATTAACCATACTGGATTTAATAACTTAAACTCAATGACTTTTATTTTTTTACTTTTTAATTGAGAATAAACTTTTAACATCTTTAAAAAACCAAAGTTGAGCGACTTGATTAAATAACCTCTACCACTGAGTTTTAGTGTTTTAAAATCTTCTTTCTTAAGACAATCTCTCAGAAATTGATAGTAGTTAACAAAAACCTCTAATCTAACATCAAATATCTTTTCATCTATCAACATTGTTAAACTACCTTTTGTTTTTGTTACACAATAGATTACAGATTCAGAAACTTTAAAATCGACCATATGATAACCAACATTAGCTGAGAACATTACATCGTTAGCTGATATTACCTCATCAAACTTAATATCGTGTTCTTCTAAAAAACTTCTTTTCAGTAATTTTGACCAAGGAACCACAAAGCGATATCTCAAGAATAGTTCTGTACTCAAATTTTTATTATATAGGTGGTTGTCAATAATGTTCTTAAAAGGGACATGTCGATCAGATGTTTTACCAGTATCTACTTCAATACTAGTTGGTTTAAAAAAAACAACATCCCACTTAGAGTCCATGTATTCTAGGATAATATCATAGAACCCTTCAATAAATAGATCATCCGCGTCAGCAAATAAAACCCATTTACCCTTTGCTTTTTTTAGCCCTAGATTTCTACAAGAGCCTGCATTTTTTTTGTTCGGTTTGTTACTGAAAATCTCAATGTTTTTGTTCTGAATACTTTTTTTTAGATCAGCTAATTTACGTTTGCAACTCGAATTACTATGGTCGTCTACAATAATCACTTGGATTTCTTTGCATTTAGGAATAGTCTTTAGCAATTTCATTAATGATTCTATTGAGTTATAATGTGGAATTATTATTGATAATTTAATCATAATATTTTATACTTTAACTCCTTATATTACTTTCATAATCATTTTTCAAAGGTTTAAATCTTTAAGAATATATATGCTTTTATTATTTTTTCTTGAAATGTCTACATGTAAAGATAAAATAAAAATTTATAATTATTTTATAACAACCACTCTCTGATGTTGCATATAGCAGTATTTATATTATTAATATCTAAAGAAAAAGTTATATGGTGTCACTCCATGAAACCCCTCAATTAATCGTGCTAAAAAGTATAAAAATGCTATACAATATACTACATAATAAATGATTATTCTAGTTTTCTTATCTTCAATACTATTAATTGCTAAAGGAATAAACAAAATGTTAAATACACTAAAATAATAATCAAATCTATTTAAAATGCTTACTTTCATAGAAAGTAGACTTATTAATAGAGACAAGATGGTTAAGATTAACAAAAAGTCGTATTCCTTACTAATTTTAGTAATTTGTCTGATTAAGAATCCAAATACCAATATGCTTGCACTTATAAGAGATGTTAATATCCCCCCACCCTCGAAATAATCCGTATCCACATACCATTGATAACTTGGAAAAAATTCAAATATTATATTTAAAATTTTTTCAAAAAAATACACAAAAAATGTAACGCCAAAGGTAATAATGATTGTATTTAATTTATTCAGCTTAACACCATATAAGAAATATACAGGTAAAAAAAGAATTGCTAACCCATGAAAAGTAGAAGCAAATAGGATCAAAGCTGCGAATGGAACTATTCTTCTTTCTAAGATAAATTTATATGCAATGAGAATAATCCCTATAGCTAAAAATTGTCTTATTATGTTGAAAGATGCAAAGTAATAAAACATAGTTACAAAAATATAAATACTGAATATTATATTTTTGGAATTTCTATTAATAAAATAAAATACACACGATAGAATTAATAATGATGTGAAAATTATTATTATCTGTGGAGAATTACTCAAAATAGAGATTATTTTATTAAATAAAACATAACCTTCTTCCCATCGAACTACATTAAAAAAATTAGAATATTCAGCATTTGAAATTCTTTTAAATCCTCTAATATAATTCGCTGTATCAGTACCTATTTGTGGTCCTCTTAATGCAGATATTAAAAAAAGAATTGTAAAAGTAACCCAGAAAAATAATTTTTCCTTTTCATAAGATTTTTTTGGAAAAGTTATTAAAAATGTAAAGATGAGTATACTAAAAAAAACGATCAAATATAAACTGATTTCCAACGACAACCTTTCGATATATCACTATTAAAAAATTGGTTTTAATCTATATAACAAACAAGAAATTTTGAGCTTTCTTGAATGTTTGCGCCTCTTTGGAGAATATCTAGTTTTAATGATATAGGAAGTATTATCAAACTGATTGTTCTTGAATAATTAACTCATACTCAGAAATGATGTTGCTCCATTTAAATTTACTCACTAACTTTATGCAATTCTCAGATATGCTTTCATAGTTAGAAATAATAAGGGTTATTTTTTTGGCTATTTCGTTGATATTAAAACAATTCACACTATACCCTACAGTCCCATTCTTAAAATGCTTGTCAAATCCTTGACCTCGAGTGTAAATAACAGGTAATCCTTGACTCATTGCTTCAGCATATACTAATCCAAATGATTCCTTTATTGAAGGCATAATAAATATGTCATTACTTCTATATATTTCTATTAAGTTTTTCTTATTCACGAAGGGAATATAATTGATGAAATGCACTTTTAAAATCTTTTTAAATATTTTTTTATCTTGCACTTCTCCTACCACTGTAAGCTTTACCTTATAACCTTCTTTTATAAGCAACTTACAAACTTCAATTGTAGAATTAATATTTTTATTCCTATTAATTTTACCTACATATAAAAGTCTTATTTGATCTTCTCTAACACTCTTTGGCTTTTCCGCTAAATTGTTAAACCAAAAATTATCAATGCCAAAAGGGATAATACTTGATTTGTTTTCAACAAGATTCTTATCTTTGCTACTAAGATATTTATTTAAAACAAATTCTTTATAAGGTTGAGATATAAAAATAACCCTATGTGCACCTTTAAGAATTTCTCTTCCAATCCCTCTTAAAAAAAACATTTTTTTGAAATAAACATTAATATCTGTATTTTGAACTATTACGATATATGGTATTCCCACTTTTTTATTGACGGTATATGCTAGGTAGCCATTTGAGAATAACGAGTATGCAAGAGTTAAATTATAACTTTTGAAGTCATAAATATTTTGTAAATCTTTATAAAGTTTCTTATTTCTATAAAAATAAACAAATCTATCAAGTTTCTTTAAACTTTTTGAAACATCTACATATTCAGATATATCGTCAATAATTTTTGAATTACTTTGAACAGGATAATAAAGTCTGCCAGAAAAACTCGAAAAACTATTCATACTATTAAACATGTTCGAATATATTGAAGATTGATTAAAATTAGTATTAAGATGTAAAATATTCATTATCTTTCCTTTCATTTTGCATGCTATGCTTCTTTTTCATTAATAATACTTCTATATAAATTCAGATGTTTATCAATATTATTTTTTAAAGAATACTTCTGTTTAACTTTAAATAAATTCCTTTCTTTCTCACTTTGCATAAGCTGTTTATTATTATAGAAATGTAATATTCTTTCAATAAATTCGTATGCAGTTTCACATACACTTTCATTATTATCGACAACTTCAACGGATCCCCCAGCATCTGTAGTTAAAACAACGGTTTTCCTACTCATCGCTTCAACTAAGGTTCTTCCAAACGATTCAGTATTAAATTTTGAAGTTAATATAAAAATATCTATATCATAATAAAAATTGTTCATTGCCTCAATATCAATGTTAATATATCCCTTAAATCTATTACCTAAGATATCTTTTAATTCCTTAAACATTAACTTTGTATCATATGTAGAACGTTCATCTAAACACCCTACTGCCATGTTCACATATAGTTTATCACCTAGTACTTTATTTAATTCTTTTGTGATTTCTACAGCTAATGGCCAATTTTTCCAATCAGTATACCTTCCAGCAAAACCGATTATTATATTATCCGAATGAGGCTTTTCGAGAGCCTCATCATATGATTCAAAAATTTTCCCTGCAGTATTTTCGATTATCTTAAAATTTAAATATTTACCTTTGCTTTTTATTGCATCTTTCCAATATTTCATATTAAATTCTGTAGTGGTGACCAGTATATCTAGCTCTTTAAGAAAAAAATGAAAAATTTGTTTTATCAGCCTATTATATTTTGTATATAATCCTCTTTCTGTATGGATCAACCTTGTATTTGATGGGATGAGCTTAAATTTACTTAATAAAGTAACAATGAAAAAACTCACTTGAGCTTGAGTATGAATTATTGTAGGGTTTACATCATTGATTATTTTCCTTACATTTAATATATACTTAATAAATGATATTGGTTTCTTTATTAAATGCTTAATCCTTGTGTGAGAAGTTAAGTGATAATAATCAACACCTGAAATGTTTTTTTTAATCTCACCTGGTTGCACAACTCCAACAGCTAATTCTTTTTTTACTCCATCTATTATTATTTTTGTTGATTCCTGCTCCCCCCCAACTGTTTCTAATCCATTATCAGACATTAATAAGACATCAATCTCGTTATAATTTTTTGTATTCGTCTCTGATTCCATGATGGACTCTTTAAATTCCCTAATTTGATAATTCATTTTATAGTCACTCAAGCTTTTTTCATAAACCAAATTGCCAAACACCTTGTTTATAAGGCCTGAATAACTGCTTGATAACTTTAAAACTGGATTGAAAAATTTCGTTAAAGTTATCTTTTTATCATATACTTCAGCTATTTGTTTCACCATGTCACTTGTCTTAACATACTCACTGTTTTGAGGAAAGAACAAGCCAGTTTCGTTATTGTCTATCATAAGTCTTATGAACTCACAAAGGTTATCGATGTGTAACATGCTTCTCTGGTTATCTATATCAGGGAAGAACGGTAATCTTTTAGCAGCTTTAACGAGTTTAGGATAATTTCCTTTAGAATACTTTCCATAAATCATCGGAGGTCTGATAATTACAACATTAAAATCTTTACTCCTCATAGGAAAGATACCTTCCTCTGCCTCTAATTTGCTGTTACCATAAAAATTACTAGGGCTAGGTTTTGTCTCTTTATAAATAACTCTTAAGCCTTCAGAACTATCTCCATATACAATTATGCTACTCATAAATATAAACTGCTTTACTCCATTTGTTTTTGCTTTTTTAGCAGACTCTATTGCAAGATCACGATTCACCTTATAATACATTTCTTCCATTTTAGGATCTGATGAGATATGCGCAATTCCAGCTACATGAAGCACAACGTCATATTGCGAAAAGTCTTTTTCTTTCCATGAATCATCTCTTAAGCTTATAGAATCTATTGAGTATCTGCCTGGATAATTATCTAACCAATTCTTGAAACTCAAGCCTACATAGCTATTTTTCCCTGCGATTAGTATTTTTTTCATTTGGTATTGCTCTCCTTGTTGCTTGCTACTTCATTATTAATCCTACTTGCACCTTCAACAATCCCATCACTTTTAAAAACACTTACGATTGTTCCAAAGAAACACTTAACGTCCATTCTAAAACTAATTTTGTCAACATACTCACCATCTAGCTTTGCTTTCACTTCAATTGGTAGTTCATCTCTACCGTTAATTTGTGCCCATCCAGTCAAACCAGGTAGATAATCATTAGCTCCATACTTTTCTCTTTCTGCTATCAGATCATATTGGTTCCATAATGCCGGCCGAGGTCCGATAATACTCATTTCACCTACAAATATATTCCATATTTGGGGCAATTCATCCAGTGAGGTTTTTCTCAAAAATTTACCTACTTTTGTAATATACTGATCAGAGTTTCCTAACAGATGTGTTGGGGTATCTTTTGGTGTATCAATTCTCATAGTACGGAACTTTAATATATCGAAGTGAGTTTTACGTATTCCAACACGTGTTTGTTTAAAAAACACTGGTCCTTTTGATTCTAACTTGATGGAAATTATGATGATTAAAAAAATTGGAGACAATCCAACAAGGCCAATAAAAGATAGAACAATATCTAGCAATCTCTTAATCTTCATATACATTTAGTTTATTCTCCTTAATATTTTGTTCTTATAAAATATTTATGTTGAGCTTTTAATTGATTCAGGAAAGAATTATGAAATTGTGAATAACAAAAGTAAAAAATTTGTATGTATTACAGAAGTCTATCCCAAACTACAGGTTCTACCTGAAGAGGCTCAAGCAATCTACGTTGTTATTGATTATTATCCTCATTTCGGCGAATATTGTCTTAGTTTTCATAAAATTCCTACTCATAGTATTGTAAAATTTTTAAAATCAATATTAAAAGAAATATTTTACATTAGAAAAGTCGGGACTATTTTATTTCAATTTAATATTTATTTAGTAAATAGATACCTACTTCAATATGACCTTAAGAAGCCGATTGCTCCGTTTTTATAATACTCGTGACGCTAATCGACAAAGAAATTATTACGAAGATTTTCCGATAGAAGCCATATTGACATGCAAGGATAAGCTGAGATAATAAGATAAAATCACATTGATTATTTTTTTAGTAAAAATTTTAGTCAGTTGTAAATTTTGATAAGTACTCTTAAGTATTAGAAATATTAGAATTAATATGTCTGAGTTACTGAGTAATGCCCCCCCTTTTCAAAGGAGGCGAATGAAAACTTATTCTAACTTCAGTCATGCTATACTTATATCGCTTATAATTAATTCTTATTTCTATTTTATTCTTTTGTCGAATCTTTAAGTATAATTTTCTTATTATCTGTTACTATAGTACAAAGAATTCATTAACAATACAATGTAATCTGTTGATATTATGTAAGCTAAATCTATATTTTATTTAATGATCTATTCATATCTAGTAATTTTTCAAATATTTATTCTATGTCATGACAGGTGGTTAAAACGAAAATGAATACCTAATATTTACTCATTTCGAAGACGTCATTTAAATGTAATAAGAAAATCATTTTGCCGAAAATGATACCAAAAGGCTTGCGTATTCATTTCAGTAACCAGCATCGTTTAAAATTATTTAAAATTAGCATTAAAATGAAACACATTATTCGTACCCCTCTAATAGCCTAAGTTCAATTTAGCTTTTTAAAATTAGTATAATATGAGGTGGTTTGCTTTTTAATAATTTGTGCTTTCAAAATAAATCTAATTTGTAGATGATTGATGAGAGAAGATTCTTAGATTATAATTATTTATTAAAATTTAATTATAATGAAAGATTAATCAACCCCCATCTCTACTATTTTGAAATGAAGTTTCCCAAGTTGTCTATAAATTCTTACTTAAATTATAAGCTTACATGGTTGGTAGTTGTGTAATTACTAAGTCTTTGTGGGATAGCACATTCTCTTTCTCTGTTAAAGTAGATTTATCTACCTCTTGATTTTCTAACCATTTAATAATTGCTAAAGGTAAATTAACTCCTGCAGCATGACTAAATGGATATCCCCCTCCAAATCTCGCATTGATTTCCAATATATATGGAGTATCTCCGTCTAAAAAAACATCCACATCTAAATTACCTATATGTTTTAGTAACAAACTGATTTGCTCACCGAGTTCTTTTAATATCGGGTTATTAACAGTCATAGAGCAATCTGTTTCCCCAGATCTCATTGCAAATTTTTTCTTTACTACTGTATTAAAATAATTCGCAGATAAATCATTAATTATATCTAAACCATATTCTTGGCCATTTAATCTTTCTTGAATAAGAATACTATTTTCAATATTCTTCTGGGATTCATATTTTAAATAAGTGCTTTTAATTTCAGACAAGACCTTTTTATAGAATACTTTCAACTCTTCATCATTGTCTGCTTGATATATGCCTATGGACCCCATTCCCCATCGCGGCTTAATTATCAAAGGGTAGCTTATCTCTTTTCTTTTCAGGGATATTTGGGCACTTTCTAGAGAATTAAAAGTACGGGCTACATTGAATCCGTAACTTTTCAGAAAGCGAGATGTTTCCAATTTGTCATTACAAATGTCTATAACTTCAGTATCTGAAACAATTACTTTAGTTCCGATTTGCTCGAATTTGTCTTTGTCAACTGACAAAGCACCTAGGTCGATATCAAAGAGTGGAATGATTGCATCAATTTTATTTGTACTGCAATAGTCCAACATGAAAGGTATGTATCCTTCATCATAGATCAAAGGTGTTATTACATTTTTATCAGCAGCTGGGAATGCAGGTGTATACGCACTGCTATTAGATACATGAACCTCTCCTTCTTCACCTAATATTTCTTTAAAGTATTTTACCAAATAACTACGTCTACCAACAGATGATAAGAGTATCTTCAACTGTTTCACTCCTTGTAATTTAAACTATCAAAGAACAATGGTAAGCCCCCTGTATGAAGAAAGAGGATATTTTTATTTTGAATAGAATAATCCTTTACGGTTTCCACCATACCCCAAAAAGCTTTGCCAGTGTAAGTTGGATCCAAAGGTACACCATCAATTTGTAGTATCTCATTAATTGTTTCTAAGATTGCTTTGTTATAATGACCATATCCATTTAAAATAAACTCATCAATTATGTTAACAGTATTTTCCGGTAGATGTTCATCGGACATCTTTAAATATGAAGATAAGTAGTTCAGAATTAATTTTTTTGCTCTCATTTGTTCTCGAGCAATAGAAATACCTACTATATTTTTATTGTTTTTATTTATATAGTTGCCCGAAATTAAACCAGCTTGAGTAGCTCCTGTTCCGGTAGCCAAAAATATATAATCAAAATTTATCTCTTTTTGTTTTTCATAATGAGCAATTTCATTAAAAGTTTCAGCATATGCATCAACCGCTGGGTTTGTATTACCTTTTCCGTAAATATCACCGTAAACATAATACGGTTTTAATCCATCCCTTTTACAATCATCTATTACTTTTTGAATGGTCGATGCCACTTGGTTCTTTTTACAAGTAACTATATTGGCTTTCAGACTTTTGACTAGCTTACTATTGTAGGTTTGCTGTGGTTCATCTGTATATTCAATAGGAGATATTACAAAGCAAGGAACATCATAAGCAAGGCTCAAGTTAGCTATAACCCTACTGAGGTTCGATCTAGAATTACCATACGTAATCATACAATCACAGTTTTTTGCAAACATATCTTTGAAATAGCTTTCAGCAATTCTAACTTTATTTCCTCCAAAAGAAAAAGGTAATAAATCATCCCGTTTCATGTAAAAATTATTGTCATTCACCTTAAAATTTAATGAATGAATTGGAGTAACATAACTATTATTTTTAAACATTAGCTATCACTTCTTTTTGATTATTTTACATCTTTCATTTACATATTTACATCAGAGGTATTTTTTTTGTGAAACTTTGCAGGATTTCCTATCCAAATTTCATTATCCCCTATATTTTTAGTAACAACAGAACCAATTCCAATAGTTGATTGTTTTCCAATGCTTAATTTCCCTCTAACTGTACAATTTAATCCAAACCAACAAGATTTCCCTGTATTAATATAGGAACCCAGACAACTATTTGCCGTGAAAAAGTTAAACTCCCCTATATTATTATCATGACCGATGCTCACGTTATTCATAATAAGACTGCAATTCCCTATCTTTGTCTGACTGGAAATCGAAGCATTTGCTAATACCACACATCCTGAACCTAACTTCACAGACGAAGCTACATAAGCATCTGGATGAATAAAAGTACATAATCTCTCTTCAGGTATACCTAAACTTTCAAATAAATTCGTTCGTTCTTCCTGTCCACCAATTTTGTTTAATGTATATATAAAAAAGTATCCTTCTTTGACAAGCTTTTGAATATCGTATAACTTACCAACAACAGGGTGGTTATCAATATATTCTTCAAAGTCATTCACAAAACCACAAAATTTATACTCATTGTGGCCTAGTTTATTAGCGTGAATTAAATTGTCTGCAATAACAGAAGCTGTTCCTTTACCACCTATTATTAATACGTTTTTCACTTTTCATTCTCTCCTTAGATGTAATACACTGCAAAGCTTATACATATATTGGATCAAAAGTATATGTTTAATTAAGATTCACTAACATTAAATACTTCTTCCCAAATAGCAATTCTGTTTGTATCAGTGAATCTATCCTTCATTATTTTATAATTATTTTGTTTATGCTCATTTGAATATTCTATGAATTTTTTAAAATTACTTTCATTTATTTGATTAATATCAAAAATTCTTAAATTATCATTAGAGTAAAAGTCCCACATCGTTGTTTCTGGTTTTAAGTAAACTTTTTTTCCTAAGAATAAGAGTGCAGAAATATTTCCAAGACCTTGCTGCCTGTCGTTATTAAATACACCAACGTCGATATTATTTAGATGATCTATAAAAGTTTTTATACCCATAAATTGTTCCATAGGGATAAAGTTATCTCCAAATATTTTTCTTCCTTGGATTTTTACTTCTCGTGCATAATTCATGTCTCCGTACGATAGAGGGCAATATATTTTTATATTTTTATTTATAAACTTACTTAACATATCAAATGCCTCAAAATGATTATTGCTTCTTGTTGCCGAATTTCCCACTTGGATATTTATGGTGTTTTTATTGGTAGCTTCTTTTCTTTTTAAAATATTTATATATTCATTTCTTTCCAAATTTATATACTTCACAACTTTATATGAGTTTTTAAATTTATACCATTTCTTAGCCAAAAAATAATCGCCCTTTACTATAGGTAGTAAACGACCTATGTTTTTAATCACAATCTTCCTCATATGTTCATATAGAGTACCTTTTAGAGAATTAATTTTTTCTTTGTACCTATACAGGTCCCCCCCCCATACAATCCAAGAGCACTTTCTTAATAACCATGGTTGCAAGTACAATAAGGCCACTATTCTGGAATCAAAAAGACCGTGCAGATAAATATGATCAGACTTATTTAATTTCATAATCATTTTAACAAAATCTTTTTTCTTACAAATGTAATAAACATTATTATACTCATTAATAAATTCTCCATAATCTTTACTTTCAAAAATTAAGAATGTATGTTGTCGAGAATCAAAATACTTATTTACAAATTGAATATAAGGTTCAACGAATTTGTCCGTGTTAGCAATATGTAAGTTTTCCATAAAGATCACTCTTTCATAAAAGAATGTTTCAAGATTTATTTAGTTGCTTGGGTGTGTACTTTAATAGGTATTTGGTCCTCTTTAGCCTTTGCACCTGCAATTATGCGAATTATGATGAGTTAGTGAAACGGCATTAACAAGATATAATTATTTCCAGTTATCACACTCATCATGATAGCTTCTCCTCTGCATGGCTCTTAAAATTTATATTGTTTTTTAAAGTAGTCTTGATACTCACCAGAAATAATTTGATTCCACCAATCTTTATTATTTAGATACCACGTAATAGTCTGTTTTATTCCAGTATCAAAATTATAGATAGGATTCCACCCTAATTTTTCTAGTTTTGTTGGATCTATTGCATATCTTTTATCATGACCTAATCGGTCCTCAACGAAGGTAATTAAATCTTCACTTTTTCCAAGTGATTTAATAATTGTATTAACAACCTCCAGATTGGTTCTTTCATTATGACCACCAATATTATATACTTCACCGTTTTCACCATCATGTAATATTAAGTCTAATGCAGTGCAATGATCATAAACATGGAGCCAGTCTCTAACATTTTTTCCATCTCCATATACTGGAACCTTTTCATCGTTTAAAACCCGTGATATGGTAAGAGGTATTAACTTCTCAGGAAAATGGTACGGTCCGTAATTGTTTGAACACCTAGTAATATTAATTGGTAAATCATAAGTTTCATGATAGGCATGAACTAATAAATCAGAAGAAGTTTTGCTGGCGCTATATGGACTGCTTGGCTGTAGATGTGTTTCCTCAGTAAAAAAAGTTGTTGGGTCAAAATCTAGCTCTCCATATACTTCATCTGTCGAAACATGTAGAAATTTTGATATTTTATATTCTTTTGAAGCATCTAATAATACTTGAGTTCCCAATACATTCGTCCTGATGAAGATCTCAGGATCTGAAATTGAGCGATCCACATGGCTCTCAGCTGCAAAATGTACTACGAAATCAAACCGCTCCTTGTCAAAGTAATTAAAGATTGTCTCTCGATCCACGATATCCGCATGAATGAAATGATAATTATTTTTGCGTTCAATTTCTCGGTGTTTTGTTAAGTCTCCGGCATATGTTAGTAAATCTAAATTATAAATATCATAATTAGGGTAATTCTCTACCATATATTGAACAAAGTTACCGCCAATAAATCCTGCTCCACCTGTAACAAGTACTTTCTTTTTCGACATAAATATCACCCTTTGTAGAAACCAATAGTTTAAAAAATAACCAATGATTCTAAATATATCACCAATTATTAATTATTCTTTTGAACCTTTCAATATGTGGTTTTTCATATACTTTCCCATCAATAACAGCTACACCTTTTTCAGTTTTTTCAAATTCCTCTATTATTTTTTTATAAAACTCTTTGTTTATATTAGTGAACACTTGATTTATGATTTGAATTTGATTTGGGTGGATTGCTAACTTACCAGTAAACCCAAAACTTTTTGAGATGCTTGCTTCTTTTAAAAGAAATTCATTATCAGTATAATTCAAGGAAATTGAATCAAGAGCTTGCAAATTATATGCATGAGCATAAGCAGCAACTTTACTCTTTGGATACATGAGTGATTCTTGTGAGGCTTCCGTATTCAACAAACTAACATAATCCTCTGCCCCAAAAGCAATGAAGGCCAATTTATCGTCAGGACTTATATTTTGTAAATTCATTACACCTAAAGGTGTTTCAATTAATGCAATGATTTTTTGGTTTTTATCTATTAATGAAGAAACATGGTTTATAATATTGGAGTTTTCCACTTTTGGAATCATATATCCTCGACAGTTAAACTTTTGAAGCTGTGCTATTTCATTTACATAGGTTTGTTTGTTCAACCTAACGAAAATATTACTGTTATTAGTATTATTAGAAAGAAATTGAGTGGTTAAATCCAAAGCCTCACTTTTAGAATCATTTAAAATTGAGTCTTCTAAATCAATAACAAATCCATCTGCATTAATATCTTTTATTTTCTTAAG
The DNA here is from genome assembly GCF_007559425.1 of Allobacillus salarius. Classification (GTDB taxonomy): domain Bacteria; phylum Bacillota; class Bacilli; order Bacillales; family Alkalibacillaceae; genus Allobacillus; species Allobacillus salarius. Next base: position 27,163 of record NZ_VMHE01000008.1, read on the forward strand.
GAACTTTTCCTCAGCTGGTACAAATAATAAGTTTCGATATAACATTTTAAACTAAACCCTTACTTTCAAGTACATTCATTATCTCGATCACTTGTTCTGCTCTCTTTCGCATAGGAGGTCCTATCATTTTTCCATCTAACATAGCCACACCAGATCCTCTTTCTTTCGCATCTTTAATGGCAGTTACAATTCGTTTCGATCGTTCTACTTCTTCTTTTTTAGGTGTAAAGCAGGCATTTGCTACCTCAATTTGTTTAGGATGAATTAACAAACAACCTGCATAACCCATCTCAAAAGATTTACTTTCTTCTTCCATAAAACCTTTAGTGTCATCAAGTGAAAGATAAGGTGTATCAATTGGTAGTATGCCAGCACCCCTTGCAGCTAAAGCTATAGCCGCTCTAGGATAGTCGAATGCTTTTGGAGGTTCTCCGTGTAGTCCTGACAAGTCATGCAAAAAGTCTTCTCCTCCAAAACACAATGCAATCGTGCGTTCCGAAACTTTTGCTATATTGAAAATATCCATCACTGCAGCAGTAGTTTCAATTAAAGGAACAAATTTAAATTTTCCTTCTTCAAAACCATGCTCACTTTCAAACTGAGTAAACAATTTGTCGTAATAAATCATATCCTCTGACGAATATATCTTACTTAATTGAAAGCCAGTAACATCAGAGTGGAAAACATATTTTAAATCTTCAAATACCATTTTACTCTCAATGGGATTCAGTCGAATAAATAAGGTCTTATCTTTAAACAGCCCTTTTCCTAAGTATTCTTTAGTAATTTGTCTTGCCTCTTGTTTGTACATATCAGGCACTGAATCTTCTAAATCAATAATAATCGCATCAGCTTTTGAATTTAAAGCACTATCGATAAATTTTTTATTATATGCTGGAACATATAGCATACTTCTTAATACAAACTTTTGCTTACTCAAGAATTTGACCTCCCATTATAAGATGAAATATAGTTTAAATTTCAGAAGATAAATCAACACAACAATGAACTAGTCATTTTAATAACTTGATAGTCTTGAATCTAATAATAATACTTTCTTGATAAGTCAAATGATAATATTGATTAAAGTAAGATAAACTCATTCATTTCATTTTTAAATATCCAAATGATTATTATTTTTTTAAAAGCACATGTCTCCTAAACCTCAATACTATCTCTCCATCTTGGTTAAACGCTTCTGTTTCAACATAAATGATACCTCTATCTGATTTTGATTTTGAAGTTCTTTTTGACAAAACGGTTGTTCGAGCATACAACGTGTCACCAACAAAAACTGGTCCTACATGAACTATATTTTCATAATCCAAATTAGCAATTGCTTTTCCGCTGATATCTGGAACAGTAATTCCTACTACAATGCTAAATACTAAAGTTCCTACTACTAAAATTTTTCCATGCTGAGCCTTCTCGGCATAGTCTATATTTGTATGTATAGGGTGGTGATTCATTGTTAATAAAGAAAAAAGATTATTATCACTCTCAAATATAGTTTTTGACAATTGGTGTTTAATTGTATGACCAACTTCAAAATCATCATAAAAATTACCAAGTCTACTTGGTTGCATTATATTCACCTCATTAAAATTAAAATATACAGGAATAACCAGAGCGATTACTCCTGCTATATATAAGTACAATTATTGGCTATCTGCAATTTCCATTATGTACTCTCCATAATCAGTCTTGATTAATGGTTTCGCCAATTCCTTTAACTGATGTTTATCAATATAGCCTTTTCGATAAGCTATTTCTTCTATACAAGCAACATATAGTCCTTGACGATTTTGAATAGCTTGTACAAAGTTTGATGCGTCTAAGAGCGATTGATGAGTCCCAGTATCTAGCCAAGCAAGCCCTCTTCCCATAACGTTAACTTTAAGCTGACCTTTCTCTAAGTAATCTTCTATTACTGAAGTGATTTCTAACTCACCTCTTTCAGAAGGCTTAACTCGTTTCGCAGATTTAACAACGTTTTTATCGAAAAAGTATAATCCTGGTACAGCGAGAGAGGACTTAGGTACTTCAGGCTTTTCTTCAATCGAAATAGCATTGTTATTATTGTCAACTTCTACAACACCATATCTTTTAGGATCAGCAACAAAACACCCAAAAATTTCTCCACCTTCTTTTAGGGAAGCTGCTTTTTTTAACTTATTACCAAAGTTAGAACCATAAAAAATATTATCACCAAGTACTAATGCTACAGAAGAATCACCAATAAATTCTTCTCCGATGATAAATGCTTCCGCTAAACCATTTGGTTGTTCCTGGACAATATACTCTATGTCTAAACCTAGGTGTTTACCGTCTCCGAGCAAGTCTTTGAAAACATATATATCTCTTGGTGTTGAAATAATGAGAATCTCTCTAATACCTGCTAACATTAGAACAGATAGGGGATAGTAGATCATTGGCTTGTCATATACTGGAAGGATTTGCTTTGAAACTGACCTTGTTAGGGGGTAAAGTCTTGTTCCAGATCCACCTGCTAATATAATTCCTTTCAATTTGATTTCTCCTTTTTCGCATTTTTATGAATATATTCGATAATCTTACAAATTTTTTTAATTGCTTCTAATTCGAGCTCACCATAAAAAGGCAAAGTTAAAACTTCATTTACTATTCTGTGAGCAGTGGGAAGGTTAATAGATTTGGCTGAATCTAGGTTTTGATACCATGGAAAATCACTACATAATGGGTTGAAATATTTTCTGGTATACACATTGTACTCCTTTAGTTTTTCATAGACCAAGTCTCTCGACATCCCAAATTCTAATTCATTTATTTTTACGACAAAATATTGATAGCTATTTTCCTCGTTTTCAAGTGTAGTAATTACCCGCACACCTGGTATATTTTTTAAGTATTTTTCATATGTTTCTTTAATCTTTTTGCGTTTAATACGTTCATATTGAATAATTTTCAAAACTTCTATCCCTATTCCTGCTTGAACTTCATTTAACTTGGCATTTAAGCCAGACATACCGACTTCTTCTTTGTTTATCATTCCGAAATTTTTCAATTGATCAATTTTTTTCTCTAGTAATGAATCGTTAACTGCTACAGCGCCGCCTTCAATTGTGTTAAATAATTTTGTAGCATGAAAGCTGAACATGGTCATGTCACCATATGTACTTATTGGTTTTCCGTTATAGATTGTACCAAAAGCATGAGCACCATCATAGATAACCTTCAAGTTGTATTTATCAGCTATTTTTTGAATTCTTTCTACATCACAAGGGTTACCAAATACATGCACCCCTAGAATTGCTGAAGTTTCTTCGGTAATCAGGCTTTCAATTTTATTTACGTCGATATTCAGTGTGATTGGGTCAATATCACAAAAAACTGGTTGCAAGTTATTCCAATCAAGCGCTTGGGTAGTAGCAGGAAATGTAAAGGGTGTTGTTATTACTTCACCATTTAAATCAAGGGATTTTATTCCTAACAATAATGCCATTGTACCGTTATTTACTAATGATAAATAATCTATATTAAGGTAATCCTTTAATCCTGTTTCTAATTCTTGATGTTGTTCACCATTATTTGTTAACCATTTAGTATTAAAAATTTCCTCGATTCTTTTTAATGAACCATTAATCTCAGGAATCAATGGTTTATTAACAGGAATCGGATTTTCAAATTTTTCAGGCACACTTTTCACCTACCTAATTTAAATAATTATCAAATACATAATATTTATTTTTTACTAACAGTATTCTAATTAAAGTAACTTGGTGCTACATCTATTAAATGGTTACTTAATGAAGTTTTTTAAAATTATAGCTAGTTCTTTGAATTCAGTTACTCTAAATATAAGTGATAATACAACATATAAAAATATTCCAAATACTATTTGAAGGATCAAATCAACAAAATAAATACCTATCCAATTTTTTAATAAATAAACAAGAAATGACATTAATAATGAAATGGTGAAAATAGGAGCCAAATCTTTTATTTGGTCAAGAAATTTATATGAAACTTCTTTCCCTGAATAATACATGTTGATGAATAAGGCTATATATGAATTTAACAAAGCAGCTGAGATTAATCCAATTATTCCTGTGTTTAAGCTAACTGCACATATTATTAACATAGTTAAAATTACTTTCTTAATGATTTCCAATTTTAGAAAAAGATCTGATCTGCCTTTAACTTTCAATATATTCAAATTAATGGAGTGAATTGGATAAAGCATTCCAGCGAAACATAAAAGCTGGAAATATTTAACAGACGGAACCCATTGTTCTCCTAGCAATAATGGAATAAAGTTAGGTGCTGTTGCAGCTAAACCCATCATAATTGGAAATATCACATAGCCAGACATCTTTATAACTTGTTTATAACCATTCGATAGCCTTGTGTTTTCTTCTTTTATACTACTCAAAACTGGATATGTAACTTTTTGTATAGCTTGTGTGATGGACTGAGAAGATATGTCTCTCAACTTAGATGCATTTGTATAATAGCCAAGGTAATTTGTTGAATACAGTACTCCTATTATAACAAAATATATATTCTTATATGTTGTATCAATAAGGCTAGATATTAGTAACTTATATCCAAAACTAAAATATGCTTTAAATGTATCAATATTGAATGTCAGTGATGGTAACCAGCGATTATTTAAGTAAAATAAGATAGTTTGAGTTAATTGCATGGTCATAATCTGTATTACTAAACTCCATACACCTAATCCGTTCACAGCGAACAAAATAGCAAGGAAGCCCGATAAAACGCCAGCTATCATTGTAATTTTAGTTTGTGTTTTAAAGTCTACATTTCTTATCAAAATAACTTTCTGTATAGTACCTAGTGCATTAATTATCACTATAAGCATCAATACTCTTATTATATTAACTAACTGTGGTTCATTAAAAAATAAGCTTACATAAGGAGCAATTAAAAATAATATAATATAAATTAATAATGAAACAAAAAGATTAAAATAAAATACTGTTGATAGATCAGCTTTAGTTGGACTACTTTCTCGTATTAACGCTTGGTCCATACCACTATTAACTAACGTATTTGATATAGCGATAAATATTGTAATCATACCTATCAAACCGAAATGTTCAGGTACAAGCAACCGTGCAAGAATTACTTGTATTATTAGTTGAATTCCCTGTTTAGAAACTAACTCAGTAATACTCCACGCTAGACCTTTAACAGTTTTTCTTTTTAAAGAATTATTATTCATAATATCCCTGCTCACATTTGATGCGTGAACTTTAAATTCTTTTGATGTTAAAAAAGTTGCATCAATAATCTTTTAATTTTCTTGTATAACATAACGAAAAATTTTAAAGTATCAAAACTTTTCTGGCAGCAATTTTATAAAGGCTTAAAAATTTCATAAGTGATTTGAGTTTATTTTAATTATCTGCATAGTTCGATAATAGTAATTTCTCATCACTCTTTCTTATATATATTTGAAGTAACTCTCGTTCCTTACATAAGAATAGGTATAGCATCTTTATAAATTAATTATATGAATTGAATAGTCCTGAATATTTAAATTCATAAAACACTCATAATTGCTCCAGTTTAGTCTAAGTTTGTTTGCTGCCCTGCAATACATTGGAACTTTTCTAATCGATTAGGTTGAGCAGGTACTATCTTTAAAAATCGTTTATTATTTTTTAAAGGAAAATTCCTTTTTAATTCCATCGTTTTCAAGTAATTCAGATAAAAAGTTAATCATCTCACTTCGAAGATCTTCTCGCTCCATTGACATCTCTATAGTAGTTTTTATAAAACCCTTGATTTCACCGACATCATATCGACGTCCTTCAAAATCATAAGCATACACTGATTGTTGTTCATTCAATCGTTGGATAGCATCGGTTAATTGAATTTCATTACCAGCACCTAATTCTTGAGTTCCAAGTAATTTCATTATTTCCGGAGTAAGAACATAACGACCCATAATCGCTAAGTTAGAGGGTTCTTCCCCTAATGCTGGTTTCTCTACAAATTGAGCAACCTCATAAAGTCTACCCGTATTTCTTTTCGGATCGATAATACCATAGCGATTCGTTTCACCATCATTTACAGTTTGAACACCAATAACTGAACCGCCTGTTTCATTGTATTGGTCAATCAATTGTTTTAATCCCGGCTTTTCAGCCCGTACAATATCATCACCAAGCAATACCGCAAATGGCTCATCTCCTATAAACTTACGAGCAGTCCAGACAGCATGACCCAAACCTTTGGGTTCTTTTTGACGTATGTAATGGATGTCTACATTTGATGATTGATTAACCTTATCTAGCATTTCTAGTTTATTTTTCTTCAAAAGTGTTTCTTCTAACTCATATGATTTATCAAAATGGTCTTCAATTGCCCGTTTTCCTTTTCCGGTAACAATAATGATATCTTCAATGCCTGATTCAATTGCTTCTTCAACAATATATTGTATTGTCGGCTTATCAATAATTGGAAGCATTTCTTTAGGTAATGCTTTCGTTACTGGCAAAAATCTTGTTCCTAGTCCAGCTGCTGGAATAATTGCTTTTTTAACTGGTTTCATACACTAACCCCTCCAATAATTAAGCGAATTCTTTCGCTTTTTTTCTTTCAGGTTCAATCGTTTGCATCAATTTTTCTTTTATTTGTGTACTTGGAAGCTCCAAGAAGTCTGAAACTTGTTCACGGATGCCTTCCACTTCATCGAATGTACATTTTCCGATATAAATTTTTGGAAATACCTGCTCGTCTGACACTTCATTTTCACCAAGTAATTCCTCGTACATTTTTTCACCTGGACGGATTCCGCTGAACTCAATTTTCACTTCCTCTTCGTTCGCACCAGTAAGACGAATTAAGTTCTTCGCTAAGTCGACAATTTTCACTGGTTTACCCATATCAAGAACAAAGATTTCTCCTCCACGTGCTAGTGACCCTGCTTGGATTACCAAACGACTTGCTTCTGGAATGGTCATAAAATAACGTGTCATTTCTGGGTGTGTGACTGTGACTGGTCCACCTTTTGCAATTTGTTCTTTAAATAGCGGGATAACTGATCCACGACTACCTAAAACGTTACCGAAACGAACGGCACAAAATTTTGTTGCACTATGTTGTGCTAAGTTTTGAATAATCATTTCCGCTACTCGTTTTGTCGCGCCCATGACATTTGTAGGGTTTACGGCTTTATCAGTTGATACAAGTACAAATGTTTCGACTCTAAAATGGTCAGCCGCTTCAGCGACATTTTTTGTTCCAATAATATTATTTTTCACCGCTTCAATTGGATTAAATTCCATTAACGGAACGTGTTTATGTGCTGCCGCATGGTATACGACATCTGGCTCATAAGTTGACATCACTTCGCCAATACGTTTCCGGTCCTGGACATCAGCAATAATTGGTTTAATATCAATTTTTCCATTTATCTTTCCACGAAGTTCACGTTCAATTTGATAGATGCTATTTTCACCATGTCCAAGTAACAATAGTTGGTTCGGTCCAAATTTAGCAATCTGACGACAGATTTCTGAACCAATCGAACCACCGGCGCCTGTTATTAATACAGTTTTATTTCGTATATTGTTCCCGATTTTTTGCATGTCCAATTCGACAGGTTCACGTCCTAATAAGTCTTCAATATCAACATCACGAAGTTCAGTTACACTGACTTTACCAGTCACTAAATCTTCAAACTTAGGAATCGTTTGAGTTTTCACACCAGTTTTTGAACAAAGTTGATAAACTTCATTGGCACGTGTCTTTGAAATTGAAGGAATCGCAAATATAATATGCTCAATTCGATATTTTTCAACAACTCTTTCAATATCATCTAGTTTTCCAGCAACTGGGACGCTTAGAATTTGTACACGTTTCTTTTTTGGATCATCGTCTACAAAAACAACTGGTTTTAATTCAGATTCCCGACTATCTGCAAGCTGTCTAGCGACCATAACTCCACCAGCACCTGCGCCGATAATCAGTGTGCGCTTCTTATTGGAAACACGAGTTAAAATACGGTCGCGAAAAACACGCCAAGCAAATCGACTGCCACCAATTAACAAAATATGTAACATGAACGTTGCGAATAGTGCACGAAGCATAATTTGATCTAACACGACGAATTGACCGATTGCTGCGACACTAATTGACAAACCAACGACATTAAAAATCGTCAATAATTCACCTATACTCGCATATTCCCAAGCTTTGCGGTACAAACCAAAACATACCGCGAGTATATGATGCGAAACTAGTAGAATAGCTGAGGTAATCAGTATAGGTAGCCAATTGATTGTTTCGCTGTAAACAAGATATGTGCTTGCTACAATAGATGATGAAACTATTAAAGTATCAAGGAGTATTAGTAAAGTTAACCGTTTCTTGTATGTCATAACAAACTCCTTTCAAATTTTCTTAGTAGTTATGCGCTGAGTCTTTAGTATGGTTTTCAGCTTTATAAATAATGCTTTCGTCATAATAATACATAGATTTTTCCAAAATTACAAGTTTATTTACCAATATTTATATCAACTTGGACCTTTATAATTGTTAATCTCTTGTAGAGTATAACATGTCAACTAATTTGAATCGACATATTTTGGATTTCTGCTATTTTTCATTGCAAAATATGTTATAATTTCTCATGTGCAATATATTCTATTAATTCAAGTGGAGGTCCATCATGGAAGAAACCATATCGTTACAGGAGATTTTTCTAGTGATTAAAAAGCGTGTAAAGCTGATTATTGCGATCACTCTTGCTGCAATCCTAGTTAGTGCATTAATCACTTTATTCCTTTTCACACCAAAATATGAAGCATCATCGCAATTTATTGTTAGCCAGTCTGAGCCAAGTCAGGAGCTGAATTTTAACGACATAAGAACAAACGTAGAAATGATTAATACATATAATGTCATTATTACGAGTCCGGCAATTATAGATCAAGTTATCGAAAAGCTAGATTTGAATATGTCGAACGGAGCGCTTGCATCAAAAATCAATGTCGCTAACGCTCAAAGTTCTCAGGTTGTAAATGTAACCGTTACAGATACAGATCCGGCAGTCGCTGCGAATATTGCAAATACGACAGTAGAAGTATTTAAAGAATCAGTTCCTACATATATGAATGTCGATAACGTAAGTATTTTATCTGCAGCAGTAGTAAGTGATGACCCAACTCCAGTTAGCCCGAGTGTTACGTTGAATATTGCAATTGCATTCGTTCTTGGTCTGATGATTGGAGTAGGACTTGCTTTCTTGCTCGAATACTTTGATACAACGATTAAAACTGAAGAAGATATTGAAAAATTATTGGATACACCTGTTATGGGGGTCATTCCAACAATGAATGCTAATACTACCGGAAATCCGTCCCGAGCGAAAAAAGGAAGAGGTGTACGAAATGGCGCGTAAAAAAACAATTACGAAAACATCAATCTCGCGTAACTTAATATTACGTGACCAACCGAAATCACCCATCTCAGAACAATTCCGCACACTTCGAACAAACTTACAATTTTCAGCGATTGACAATGACTTGAGGTCACTAATCGTTACCTCATCGGGTCCATCTGAAGGTAAGAGTACAACGGCAGCAAACTTGGCAATTGCTTTCGCTCAACAAGGAAAAAAAGTCTTACTTGTTGATGCAGATTTAAGAAAACCAACTTCACACTATACGTTCCGAATTCCAAACACATTTGGTCTGAGCAGTGTATTGATTGGTGAAAAAACAATTGAAGGAACGGCTCAAACCGTAAACATACCGAATTTAAGCGTAATTCCGTGTGGGCCTGTACCACCGAATCCAGCTGAGTTACTCGGCTCACGAACGATGAAGAACTTTATGGATACTGTACTCGAATCTTACGATTTAGTCATTTATGATACTCCTCCAGTTTTGGCAGTTACTGACTCACAAGTCATTGCTAATTCGGTTGATGGTGTGTTGCTCGTTGTTCGTAGTAAACATACAGAAAAGGATGCTGCCGTAAAAGCTAAGGAATTGCTTACTCAAGCAAAGGCTAACATTTTAGGCGTTGTGTTGAATGATCGTGAATTTAAAGAAACAAATTATTACTATTATTATGGAACTTAAACAACTGTCTCATAGGAAATCCTATGAGACTTTATTGTAGGAGGCTAATCAAATGATTGATTTACATAGTCATATTTTATTCGGTGTCGATGATGGTGCACAAACAATAGAAGATAGTCTTGAAATGGCACGTTCGGCGGTTGCTGAAGGAATATCTGTTATTTATGCAACACCTCACCATTTGACTACTAGGTATGAAAATGAACGAGATATCGTTTTACCTAAGGTTGATATGCTAAATTCAGAATTTAAAAACCAAGGAATAGACTTAATAGTAAAACCCGGACAAGAGCTGCGTATTCAAGGAGATTTACTAGAAGGTTTACAGGGTAGCACAAGTATCCCTCTTGGTGATACACACTATCTTTTAGTCGAATTTCCATCAAATCATGTACCGCGTTATACCGAGCGAGTATTATTTGATATTCAAACAGAAGGTTACAAACCGATTATCGTCCATCCAGAGCGGAACAGTGATTTGATTCAAAATCCTAATAAACTACTGGACCTCGTACAAAATGGTGCATTAACACAAGTAACCGCGGCCAGTGTTGCTGGTAAATTTGGGAAGAGAATTAAACAGTTTAGCACGCAATTAATTGAGTCGAACTTAACACACTTCGTCGCATCCGATGCACATAATACGACAACACGTGGGTTTTGTATGCGAGAGGCGTATGCGGAGATTGAGAAAGAGTTTGGATATGGGGTTAGTGAAATGCTGAAAGAAAATGCTCGCATGGTTGATCTGAATGAATCGGTTATCGGTGAACCTCCGATTGCTGTAAGGAAAAAGAAGAAGTTTTGGGTGTTTTAATTGAGACACTTGAAGAACTGCTAACAGAGCCTATTAATAAGAGTCACATGATAAGTAATCATGTGACTCTTATTATTTATTTTCGTTTCTTTACTATAAATTTCTTCAAAAAATCCAACACAGGTTGCTTACCGCCAAGAACCAAACCTACTATTTCAGCAATGACATGCACTAGAAATAACGCAACCATTGCGCCTATCAACACAGCATTAATTGGCGAATAGCTAAACAGGACACCTAATGCACCAAACAATCCACTAAAAGCATAAATCACTAAGACAGCTCCTCGATGACTTAAACCGGAGTCAATTAGTCGATAATGTAAATGTTTCCGATCACCGAGCATGATACTTTCTCCGTCTTTCGCCCTCGTATACATCACAAAAATTGTATCTAAGATGGGAACAGCTAAAATAATTAATGGGATAAAAAAACTGAACAACGTTACATTTTTAAATAGACCGAGCATAGAAATAACTGCAATCATATATCCTAGAAAAAGTGACCCTGAATCCCCCATATAAATCTTCGAAGGATAAAAATTATGATATAGAAATCCTAAGTTAGAACCAATTGTGATAATACAAAGAAAAGCTACGACATAATTCGCATCAAGAATAGCAGTTACACCAATACTGAGTAACGCAATCGTTGTAACCCCGGCAGCCAAACCATCCAATCCATCAATCAAGTTAATCGCATTGGCTACAGCAATAATCCAAATAATAGTAATAATTACACTTAAGTTTCCAAGCTCAACTTCGCCTAAAAATGGAATGTTGATTCTTTCGATTAGTAAATCTGATGCAACGATAATAGAAGCCGCAATGAACTGACCAATCAATTTCACGACAGGTTTCAAGTTATACTTATCATCTAGAAAACCGACAATAAGCATAACAACAGCACCTAAGATAACAGCTAGTTGGTGATCATGATTGGGCCAAAACATCATATAAGTAATCATCACACCAAGGAAAATAGCTATTCCACCTAAATAAGGTTGTTCCATCGTATGAATCTTTCGCTCATCGGGTTGATCAACTATATTAAATACAATTGCTAACTTTCTTACTAACGGTGTGATAAGTAAGGCTGCAAGCAATGAAATGATAAAAGCTACGAAAAGAAATATAAATGCCATAATAGATCCCTCTACATCTTTATAAAATATCATTCTTATCATAGCATAGCTGCAGCCTACCACCAATTATAATTCGGTTACAATTTATTTTTCGATATAGTCTTTTATAATATCCACAATTCGTTGGGAAGCTTGCCCATCTCCATATGGGTTGGAAGCTTTGGCCATCTTCTTATAGCTCGTTTCATTAGAGAGTAATTCATCAGCCATAAGAAATATTTCTTCTTCATTGGTTCCCGCCAACTTTAACGTTCCCGCTTCAACTCCCTCTGGTCTTTCGGTAGTGTCTCTTAGCACTAGAACAGGAACACCTAAGGATGGTGCTTCTTCTTGAATACCGCCAGAATCGGTCATAATTAAATGTGAGTGAGCCGCAAAATTGTGGAAGTCGATGACACCTAGAGGTTCGATCAAGTCAATTTGCTCGTTATTTCCTAGTATTTCATGAGCAGCATTCCTTACCAACGGATTTAAATGAACAGGGTAAACGACATGGATGCCTTTATGTTTACTTACTAATCGCTTAATGGCTTTAAATATTTGTTCTAACCCTTCCCCTAGGTTCTCTCGCCGATGCGCTGTTACTAAAACAAGCTTTTTGTCACCTATTCGATCTAGAATTTTACTTGTATAGTTTTTATCTACGGTCGTATTCAATGCATCGATTGCTGTATTGCCAGTCACGAAAATCTGAGAGGCTGGTTTATTTTCTTTTAGTAAGTTATCCTTCGCATTTTCAGTCGGTGCAAAGTGCAAGTCTGCTAGTATTCCTGTCAACTCACGATTTGCTTCTTCTGGAAATGGCGATTGTTTATTGCCCGTGCGTAACCCTGCCTCGATATGACCAATTGGGATATTGTGATAAAAAGCAGCCAAAGATGCAGAGAAAGTAGTAGTTGTATCACCGTGAACTAATATGAGATCAGGAGAAACCTTTTGAATAACTTCCTCCACTCCTTCAAGGACATTAGAAGTAATTTGAGTTAAAGTCTGCTCTTTCTTCATCACGTTTAAGTCAAAATCAGGTGTAATATTGAATACATCTAACACTTGATCCAACATTTCACGATGTTGGGCAGTTACTGTAACGATTGTTTCAAAGTCATCTAGTCTGTTTTTCAATTCATTTATAACCGGTGCCATCTTTATCGCTTCTGGTCGAGTGCCAAAAATCGCCATGATTTTCTTCATAATATCAACCCTTCAATTATTGTCTATCTCTTACTATATCAAAAAGCTGCTTCAGAAGGATACTTCTAAAGCAGCTTTTCATTATATTATCTACCTTTTATTTCTATTGTTATACGCTTCTTCTGCAAGCATAAGCCCAATCGACTTATTTTGATTCCATATTCTATCGAAGTTGCTTATTGGTACTGGTCTTGGACCAACGTGTGGTGAAATTTCTGGTGTGAATCCTGGTGTTTTCAAAGAGTCAATGACCCAATCTGTATATCCACCACCACTTGGATTAGACTGTTGTGGAATCATCCAGTAACCCGTTTGATTACTAATTTGGTTAGCAATTTTTCTACTAGTTAATCTTAATGAACCTGCTGCGTTATAAGCCCAATAAAGGACTTCCCCTGAAGAATGATAAGCAACATGTGTTTTAAAATTATGTTTCTTCGCTAAGTTAGCAACGGCTATTACTTCCGGTTCGCTAAGTGGTCGCAATCCTTTAAATCTCTCTGGACCTGGAGAATACTCAAGGTTACGTATCGTATTCCAACCGGCTGGGTATTGTCGGTTTAAATCAACACCCCTTGAATTGGCTTTCCAAGCTTTAAAGTCTTTACTACCGCTATTCATTCGGATTAACTGACTATAATTTGAGAATCCGCTTGGACCGAATTGGTTTAGAGTAACCCCATCAGGGTTAACCATTGGTACGTAATAGATTGTGACTTTAGATAATAAATCTCTCACATTATAACCGTTATATTTTGAACCTTTCGCAAATGCCTGGCTATATTGATCGATTTGATTCATAACAAGATTAGTCGTTAGCCATTCACGGGCATGGTGTGCTGCGTTAATTGTAATTTTCGTGTCGCCATATCCTAGTTTGACAAGATAAATATTTCTACCCTCAACTGATTTACCAATCACTTCGGTGTTAATCAATCCCGAATAATGTTGTTCCAATTGATTTATATCCGTTACCATATCTCTATAAGAATATACTTGTTTCGGATTCACAAATGATCTTGGCTTGATTTGATTGTCAATAATGTCACTTTTGGAGATATATCCTGTCTTAGGTTTTCCATTAACATACACAGTCGCTTCATACCAATTATCCGTATACGTTTTAAACGTTAGCTGCGAGTTTAAAGAGTATCCTTTTAATTTAGTGGACTTCTTAGATAAACCGTTGTACACATATACATTTGGTTTTGCAGCAAAGCCTTTCTGCGTTGTTTGCTTAGCACCATCTAAAAGAATATCTTTTTTATTTATATATCCTGTGTTCGCTTTACCATTTATATATACAGTTGCCTTATACCAATCATTCAAATATGGTTTAAATTTTAGGACCGAACCTTCTCTGTAATTTTTAAGCGTTTTAGTATTATTGTTAGGACCGGAATAAACTTTTGTATGATATCTTTTGGCTATGCCTGATGTTATTTTTCCATCCGCTTTTGGTGTTTCTACATCAGCAGAATAAATATACCCTGTTCGTTTCTTTCCGTTTACATATACCGTTGCTCTGTACCAATTATTAATATAAGTTTCATATTTTAGTAAACTTCCAGCGTGGTAAGATTTTAAAGGTTTACTATTTTTGGATGGGGTAGAATAGACATGTGTTTTTTGATTTAAAGAAATTCCCTCTAAGCTTTTAGGATTATCGGTCGGTTGTTCAACATCTGAACTAGCTATATAACCTGTTTCTTTTTTTCCATTTTTATAAATGGTTGCTTGGTACCAACCTTCCATAAACGTTCTGTATTTAAGAATAGATCCTTTTGAATAGCTTTTTCTTGCTTTAGAAGCTCTGGTAGGTCCTTCATAAACGTGAACAGGTGCTTTCACAGCTACTCCTTCCAATTTTTTTGAATCAGTAGGTTGATAGACATCATTTGCATGTATATAGCCTGTACGTTTCTTTCCATTTAGATAAATAGTAGCTTTGTACCAGCCATCAATGAAAGTTTCATATTTTAAATTACTACCGGCTCTGTAAGACTTCAGTTGCTTAACATTTTTGTTAGCTTTTGCATACACTTTCGTCGGATGTTTAATTGCAATTCCATTTAAAGTTTTTGGGTTTGTAGTAGGTTCTATGACATCCGTTTTTGCAATATAACCCGTTTTTCTTTTTCCATTTACATAAACGAATGCTCTATACCATCCATCAGAGAATGTTTCGTATTTTAATATAGAACCCTTGAGATAACTTTTATGAACCGACGCATCTTTTGTTGGACCTTGATAAACATGAACTTTACTGTTCACAGCAACACCACTAAGTTTTTCAACTTTAGAAGGTAGACCTTGAACATCTTTTGAACTAATATATCCAGTCTGTTTTTGACCGTTGATATAAACGGATGCTTGATACCAGCCATCAATATATGAATTGTAAATGAGTTTGCTTCCTGCTGAGTATGCTTTTAGTGCTTTGCTATTCTTCGTAGCTTGGTGGTAAACAAGAGTTGGTTCCTTCGTTGCGATACCACTATATTGCTTAGGTGATTCAGTCGGCTCGACTACATCACTTTTAGCAATATAGCCGACCTTTTTCTTTCCACCAACATAAACATAAGCTTTATACCATTCATCAGAAAATGTCTCATATTTTAATATAGATCCTTTCTGATAACTCTTATGCACTCCTGAACCATGTGAAGGACCTTTGTAAACATTTACTTGATCTTTCAAAGCAACACCTTGTAGTTTCTCAACTTCAGTGGTAGGTTCAATAACGTCTCTTGCATCTATATAACCAGTATATTTTATCCCTCCTACATAAACAGTAGCCTCATACCAGCCGTCGATAAATGTTCTATACACTAACTTGCTACCAGAAGCATAATCTTTAACAGCGTCACTATTAGTATTAGGTTGGCTATAAACCTTCGTAGGTTGCTTTAAAGCTATTCCGCTTTTCTGCACTGGATTTGATTCACTTTCTTGAATAGTTGAACCTTTAAAAAATCCATAAGTGCCATTGATTGATGTGGCATACCAACCATTATCGAGCACAAGATAGTTTAAGAGTTTACCTTTTGAAAATGTGTCAATCTTTTGACTACCTTCAGAAGGATTATTATAAACGATTGTTTGATCAGTCGTTACTGCACTTTCTACTTCATTTACAATTTTATTTATTAAATCGGATTCAACATATCCTTTTGTCAGTTGGTCATTCACTTCGACTTCAACTTGAACCCAACCAGTTACAAACTTTTTATATGTTAATAGATTTCCCGTTGCTATCTCATTAAGAAACGCTCCTTTAGAAGAAGGCTTATCATAGACGTTTATATCATTTATTGATAGCCCTTGCTCTTCATTAGAATCAACGATAGCGAGCTCGATGTTGTTAGTATGTATAAATTGATTTGATCCGGCTTCCTTATCAGTTACCTGTAGTTTATACCAATTTTCGTCTTCTTGTGAAACCTGAATTATTGTACCCTTTTTTAATGTTTCAAGAACTGTTCCATCTATGTTTTTTTCACCATATACAGGATTTTCATCTTGAATCGTTACTGCTGGAACATAATCAAGTTCTTCTGCTGAAATATTCATCGCGAGTGATATACCTAGTGAAATTAAAACTATAAAACTAATTAAATACTTAATCCTTTTACTCAAAATAACCGCTCCTTATTTTAATATTGTTTATCTTGCCATTATTTTACCATGTTTTTAATAGAATGATATAATTATTTACAATTTTTATAATTCTATTAGGTATTTAGTCTATATTTCGTAGATTTAAAAAACAAGATCCGATTAAGACCTTGTTTTTTTGCGGGCGTCGCGAAACACTTCAATTAAAAACAATGGAAGTTTTATAAAACGCCCTATACGTTTTGGGTTATTTATAAACCTGTAAAGCCATTCTATATTAAGTTTTTGCCATAAAGCTGGTGCACGCTTTGTTACCCCTGCCCAGACATCGATACTTCCACCTATTCCAATAAAAATGCCACTTTGAAAACTATTTATATGTTGCTGAATCCAATTTTCTTGTTTCGGATAACCAAGTGCTACAAAAATAATATCTGGCTTTTTAGATCGAATGTCATCTACTACTTGCATATCGTCTATGTCTACAAAACCGTGATGGGTACCAGCAATACTTACGTTTTTGTAAATTGATTTAATTCGTTTTGCAGCTTGCTCCGCCACACCTTCTTTAGCGCCGAATAAATAAATGGAGTACTTATTCAAATCAGCTTTTTTGAGAAGTTCTTCCATGACCTCAAAACCTGCAATCCGTTCAGGTAATGGAGTTTTATATACTCTCGAAGCCAATATTACCCCTATACCATCAGCAACTATATAATCAGCTTTTTTTATAGTTTCAAAATATGAATTATGTTCTTTTGCATGAATTACGATTTCTGGATTCGCAGTCACAACATGGCGAAGATTTCTATGAGCAATATCATTCATTAATTTTTTTTCTATAAAATCATCTTTTGTGATATTTAAAAAAGGAACATTTAATACTTTGATCACATTATTTTTACCGACCAATTTCTAGCCTTCTCTCTATAAAACAATTCATCATTTCAGATGCTTATGATTAATCCATACGGGTTCTAATTGATTTTCTATCCTTCCGAGATACCATAAGTTATTTCCGACTTTTTCTGTTTTATTGCTAATAAAAGATTCTCCTTCTAAAATAGTTAAATCATCTATAACAATATTCTTCTTTCCACCCCAAGGCCGGTTAAATGCCTTTCCACCACCTGTGAGATATAATTGTTTCTGATCATTATCAATTGAATAATGAGGAAGTAAACTCAAGTCACGTTTCTGCATCCAACCAATGACGCCATTCATATAACTTGGTTGCTTACTTAATAAATAATAAGGATTTCCATTATAGGTCATTTTCTTTTTAATATAATAAACGTTATTCTTTAAAGCACTTGTATTTTCTCTTTCTTTATAGTCTGATGGGTCTTTATAGATGTATGATTCTCCAGCCTTTACATGTCCTAATAAACTAACGATACTTTCTTTCTTCTCATTAAGGGATGTTTCTGGAATGAAGTCATATATGTTAGGTACATCCCCATCAATTGATAATTTCCTATATTGTTTTCTGTCGGATTTCGACAACTTTTCCCAATGATATAAGAAGTCTTCATATTGTGGTATTATGTCTTCTACTGAGCCAAATTTCTTCACTTTACCGAATTCTAGCCACAAGACTTTCTCACAGAAATTCTTCACTTGATTTATAGAATGGCTGACAAAAATCATTGTTTTGCCTTTTTCTTTAAACTCCAACATTTTATTAAGACTCTTGTTAGCAAACGCTTTATCACCTACGGATAATGCTTCATCAATAATTAGAATGTCTGGATCTATGTTCACAGAGATTGCAAATCCTAGACGAGATTTCATCCCACTTGAATACGATTTTACAGGTTGATCAATGAATGTTTCTAATTCTGCATACTCAATAATTTGTGGTTCCAGCTCTTTAATTTGATCCCTGTCAAACCCTAACATCAATAATTTCAATTCAATATTTTCTCTTCCGGATAAATCATTCTTTAATCCTGAGGCAACAGCTATGAGAGATGCTTGGCCATTAATCTCCAAATAACCTGAAGACTCAGGAACTATACCCGCAATAATATTCGATAGCGTCGACTTTCCTGAACCATTTGTACCGATGAAACCAATGATGTCTCCTTCAAAAGCTTCAAAGTTCACATCTTTTAAAGCAAAGAAATCTTCCCCATAGGATTTAGGGAATACCAAATCCATAATTCTTTCTTTGTTATTTCTGTAAAGCTTGTATTTTTTGTTGATATTTCTCACTGATATAACTTTTTCCATACAATTCACATGCCTTTATAAGTAATCAATAAAGTGCTTTCTAAATTTCATATGAAGACTAGCTCCTATAAGAAGTAAAATCGTTACAATCGTCCAAAAGACAACGGTCATTTCCCAGTTAGCTATAAAATGCCATTCAACCCCAAACAATGCTGCACGATACCCATCTACCAAGTAATATAGTGGATTAAACTGCATTAGTTTCATAATTGTTGGAAAGTCTTTTAATAACGATAAAGGCCATAACACTCCTGAGACATACAAAAACATTCTTAATGTGGAGTTGATAAACATATGAATATCTCGAATAATCGTTGATAAAGTTGACGTAATTAATGAGATTGAAAAGATTAAACTGAGCAAAGCAAATACGTAGTAAATTAATTGAATATAATATATGGATACAAAATAACCCATAAAATTTAATAATATCATTGTTATTATTAGTAAAAATAAATGGATATATAATTGAGAAAAAATCACAAAGCTTGGTATTATACTCATCGGAAAATTCATCTTAGAGAGAATTTTTAGGCGTGAGTATATTGATTTTGACCCTTGAATTGTCGATTGATAAAAAAAGATCCATAAAAAGAATGCTGCAACTAACCAACTTATAAATGGAACTACTTGTCCACCTACTTCAACCGGCGTCCGTCTAAGTAATGTACCAAATACAAACCAGTATATTAATATTTGAATCATTGGATTGAGGACTTCCCATCCCATACCTAGATAATTACTTTTATTCCGACTCTTTAACTCATACAACGAGAGTCGTCGAATTAAATAAAAATGCTCAAATTGTTCTTTTATTATATTTATCGCTGATTTCATTAGTATACCCTTTCAACATATTAAGCTTATTATGAAGTAAATTATATTACTCACACAAATAAAACACAAATAAGACTTACCAAGTTGGTTGGTAAGTCTATTTATCAAAGATTTCATTAACTACTCGGTGGCTTGCATTTCCATCCTCTAGTGCATTGTAGTTGTATCTGAAATCTCGCAAAGAACTGACTTCTTTTGATTCATTCAGTTCATCAATCACTTGTAGTAAGCCATCGGTAGTTTTTACTAAAGGACCAGGTGCTTCTTCTTCAAAATCAAAATAAAATCCTCTTAATTCGTCTCTATATTCTTCTAAATCATATACATAAAAAATTATAGGTCGGTTTAAAATCGCATAGTCAAAGAAAACCGAAGAGTAATCTGTAATTAATGTATCAGAAACAAGATATAAATCTCGAATATCTTCGTAGCTCGAAAAATCAAATGCAAAGTCACTGTACTCTGATAAATCAAGATTGCTTGAAATTAAATAATGCATGCGGAAAATTAAGACATAATCATCACTTAATTCTTCTTCCATTTGTTTTAAATCAAAAGGTAAATCAAACTTGTAACTTCCTTTATGAAAATATTGATTATCTCTCCAAGTCGGCGCATACAATAATACTTTTTTATCTAATGGAAGTCTAAGTCTTCTTTTAATCTCTTCAATTGTCTTACTCTCATTTGAATTTACTAAGTAGTCATTTCTCGGATATCCACTCTCAATCACCTTTTTATGAAATTGGAATGCATGTTTAAAAATCTCTGTTGAGTACTCATTCGGTGATATTAAGTAATCCCATTTTTCAGCTTCTAATGTGAAATTCTTTTTATACTTTTCTGTATTTGTACCTGGCATGGAAACATGATCAATATCAATTCCTAATTTTTTCAATGGTGTTCCATGCCACGTTTGTACATAAACAGTATTTTTAGGTTTTTTTATCCATAAAGGTAACCGTGTATTCACAATCCAATATTTAGCTCTGCCCATGACAAATAACCATCTAATCGATAACCTTTTTACATTAGGAACGTTCGCTTTTTTGAAAACATGTGTATAACGACGATCTGCACTCCAAATTAAGTTGTAATCGTGGTAATGCTTTTTCATATACTCATATATTGCTCGTGGATTGTCACTATATTGCTTTCCGTGAAAACTCTCAAAGATTACAGTTTTCTTTCGCCTAGGTAAATAACCAATTAAGCTAAAGATTATGCGATAGGCTCTAGAGATTAAAGAACTGTTTTTTATTCTTATCAGTAATTTTTTCATTTTAACTTCTTCCTAACGTTGCAAGACCTTAATCATTATCTAATCCTTTAATAACCTCGTCATATATTCTTTTACAATTATTTTTATCTTGATACTTAACAATTTGGGTCAAATCATTCTCATAATTTGCGAAGTTTAATTCCAATCTTTCTTTAATTAGTTCAACCAGGTCTTCTTCTGTGTGGGCAATCCGTCCTAAAAACGTCTCATCCACTGGTCGTAAAATTCCTCTTCTAAAGAATTGTCTAACATCGAAATGATAATAAATAACAGGTTTTCCTAGCAATGTGAAGTCAAAGCTTACACTACTAAAATCAGTAATCAGTAATGCATGCTCTCTCAATAAATCTTGGACTTTTTTCTTGCCTAATTGAATAAATTTGACTCTCTCGTTGTTCTCACTTAAACCTATACTGAAGTAATCTTGAGAGCGATAGTGCGGATAAAAGTTTAAATTCACATCATACTTATTTAACAGTTCAAGTAATTCTTGATTATTTATTAAACTGATGTAACGATTATAATATTCGCTCTCCAAAAACTTTTCATCTGTATTAATCCAGTCTCTCCAAGTTGGCATTAACAAAATGTCTCGAGGTTTTTCCACATTATATAATCGATCAAATCTTGCCAAGCCTGTAACTTTTACTTCTTCTTCCTCATAACCTAATTGGTCCATAACTACATCATACTTCTCTGGATCACTACTCACAATGAACAAGTCAAATGGATCCTCATAAAACTTTTTATGATACTCTACATTTTTTCTTCCCAATACACCATGCTGTAAAAACACTTTAAATGTATTCTCATAATTAAAGAAACCTTTTGCTGGTTTGTAGGGCAAGAGGTTTTCCAAGTCATGAGTACCTAATAAGACCTTTGCTTTAAACGCTATTTCAAAATGTTCTTTAGAACCAAAAGAAAGAACATGTTCGTTATCTTTTATTTTCTCATAATCTTCAGATTCCGAGTCGATTACATAATAAACGTCCAAGTCTGTCTCTCTTTGAAGATATTTAAATAGTATATATCCATTATCTTGTGCAGTGTTTGTTCGCTCGCCGATTAACCACGTTTTATTATCTTTCCTTGAAGTATCTGAAGGGATTTCTACAAAATTAGGGATCATGAATGTCTCTATTTTTAAGTTGTTAAAAGGCGTAGTTGTTATCAAGAAATGATGTTGATTACGCTCTTCATCATCATGAGTAATATAAGCGTAATAATTGTCTTTTTTGTAGTTTGCCTTTTCATACTTTATTTTTTCTTTTCTAATGACATAGCCCGAAGAATCTTCCACTATGACGAAGAGATCAATCACTGTTTTACCTCGACTTTTAATTCCTAACAAATCAATCGGATTAAAATTAATTGTAAATTCGTGGGCTAATGGATATTTTACTGATTTTTGTTCTAAACGATCTTCTAATAATAAATACGGTTTACATTCTTTAAATCTTTCCATAGAGCCTAAAAAACCTGAAACAGAAAAACCCTCTACATCTGTAACTAACTTTCTCAGCCTTGGCTTTCTAATCATTAAACCTAGAGATTTATCTTTCCGACGATAAAATTTAAACCCTGTTATTTGAGAATTGACGGTTGAATGAAAAGATTTTGCATTCCCATTAAGCATCTGTTTTTGCTTAATATAAAATTGATATTTAAGTGGTTGAATACCACCTGTTTCGACGAAAAATCTAACTACTTTAAAATTGCCAAAGAGTTCTCGCATGTCAATGATTGTCTCAAAACTATAATCGTCTATTTTTGTTAATTGTTTTGAGATATCTAGTTTACCATCGGGTTCTTCAACTATAAGTTTGGCATTACCTTTTAGTTCTAACTCTTGTTGTGAAAAGCTGAGGGTAATATGATCTTGATCCAAGTTTTCGAAAGTGGCAGAATCTAATGTAATTACATGTGGCGAAAAAACAGCCTTCATATAAGATTTATTCGTTTTCATTATTGAAGCAGAATGGTGATAAGTTTTTAATTTCACAGTTTTACTGTAATTTAATCTAATAGGGTGAATTTCTTTCTTAATTCGCAAATAAAATAACCAATCACCTTGAGAAAACAAAGATAGATTTTTAACTGTTATGTTATTAGTTGACAGATCAATTACCGTATCAATTTGTCTCATTTTATTTTTGTTTATCGCAATGACATGAGGTTCTTTTACGTGCATTAATTCAAAATTATAATTAATACCTTTCAAAGTGAGGGTCTCATAATCCGATTGAATGTCATCTACTATTAATGGCTCTTCATGGAATGTATATTCTTGGAAGTTTCTTTTCAATATAATGTGTTTGTTAGTTGCAATGTGAAAATATGCCCCATTAAATATAAAGTCTTCATTCACTTCTACATTTGATTTAATTAACATTTTTTTGTTTCTAAAGTAAAATTTCAGATGTCCGATCTCATTTAATTCACTAATTAATTTTATTGGTAGCTCTACTGAAACTTTATTATTGGTTATTGTGTAACTTAGTATTTTTGTTTGTGATTTGCTCTCTAAAATAAATTTCATACTTTTATCTTTAAACCAAAAGTTCTCTATTTGCAGTTCAAATAAAACAGATGAGTCTGTTTCATTAATGTTTTTTAGTGTGACTTTCTTAATAAAATTTTCTTTAATTTTTTTATATCCACTGTTGATTTTTCTTGAAAGCATACATAACTTCTCCTTAATATAAATAAAGTTATCAATAACTTAGATTATAATACAAGGACAGATAAAATTCGATTCATATTTAAACTTATAACCTAAAATTAGACACAAAAGTGAAGTTGCAGAATTTTAGAATTAGTGATTATATTTACATCGTATTTAAATTCATTCAGGGAATTGATTGATGGAATAGAAGGTATTATAATTTAATTTGGCCTATAACTTTGTACGTTAAATAGAATGGAGAATATACTTATGATTAAAGAATGGAATTTATTGAGAACAGTTGCTTGTTTAAGCGTAGTTTTATTACATACAACTACCCAAATTGGCCGTTCGATCGGCTATCCAAACATAGATAGTTATTATTTTTTAAGGATTTTGCTTACATACGCCACCCCAACTTTCATAGTTTTATCTGAAGTTATTCTTGCTAATAAATATAATAATAGAATTCCTGAAGGATTTTTCACCAAAAGGATCAAGCTTATTATTTTTCCATTTATCATTTTTGCTGTTATTGATGCACTGGTTGTTAACTATATCTCAGCAAATGGAATTGATATTACACAAAAAATCATTAGCAATCTGACAGGAAACTTTATTGGATATTTCATTCTCATAATTTTCCAATTCTACATATTGCATTATCTAATTATTAAATTTAATATTTCAGTATTGAAATTGTTTCCAATAAGTATTTTTGTTATGTATGTGCACTTATGGGCTATACAACAGAATTTTCCATTCATAAATGAACATGCTACATTTTTTAAACTGTTTTTCACTGCATGGGGCGGATACTTCACAATAGCCTTTTTAATTGGCAAAGAATATCAAACCATTGCCAAATTTCTTTATAAATATAGATGGCTCACCGTAGTACTATTATTTTACATTGTCATGTTTTTGTTTGCTTCATACGAAGGTGGTAATACTAGGGTAGATTCAAGAAGGTTAGATATTTTCCCTTTATCTGTTGGTGTTAGTTTGTTTGTTCTAGCTTGGGGACAAAAGTTAGCGAATTTTAACTTTATAAACATTATAAGCAACTATTCCTTAGGTATATATCTTCTTCACTGGCAAGTTCAAAGGATAATTACGCCTTACTTAACTAATAAGCTAATTGATATATCACCTCACATCCAGATCATTGTGTTATTTACTTTGTCTGTAGTTATTTCAATGTTAATTATAAAACTAATTTCCTTTCTTCCATTCGGGAAGTATATTGTCGGAAACACTAGAAGAACGTATGTAAAGGTTTAGTTTTCTTGTAAGTATATTGTCACATTTTGCAAAATAAAGTGTTTTACTACATTTTTCTATGATATTATAATTTTATATTATTAATAGAGTAAGAATAGATAATTATATGCTTGTTCATGATTTAACTTCTATGTTCTTATTCTATATCATATGGAGGTTTGATAGATTGAAATCAAAATATTTGGCATTAGGGAAGTGGGGACTTGCTCTGGTTCTTGTTCTCTTTTGTTTGTTTACTGTTTTTGACTCTACAAAAGCAGAGTCTCAATTATTAGAGGGTGTTGCTTTAGAAGACGTAACAAATGTATATTCCGGTACCTCGAAGGATACAAGGGTATTAAAGAGTTATAAAAAGGGATCAATATTATTATATCGATCTTATAACAATAACTGGTACATAACCAAAGTTTATTTGAATGGCAAGTCGCATACAGGATACATTTATTCTAAAGACGTCGATACAGCAACAACTAATGATCAGCTACTAGAAGGCATATCATTAAAAAATCACACTAATGTTTATTCGACAGCTAGATTAAACTCTAATGTATTAAAATCATATTCTCAAGGGGACAGATTATTATATAGGTCGTTTACAAATGACTGGTATAAAACTGGAGTAATAGTAAGAGGTAAGCGATATGACGGTTATATACATAGTTCTTCAGTAGAAAATGCTATATACAGTCCAACAAAAGAACAAGGGATAGCCAAGAAACAATACACTCATGTTTATTCAAAAGCTTCCAAAGGATCTAAAGTTTTAAAATCATACAGTTCCGGCTCAAAGTTGCGGTTTGAAACCTACACTACTAATTGGTTTAAAGCAACTGTATATGTAAATGGCAAACCAAAAACTGGATACATTCATATCAGTGATGTTGAATTATCAGTAGACTCCTCTGCTTTTATAGAGGGAATAAGCGTCAACAGAGCCATTGTATATGCCAAACCCAACCATTCTTCTAGCAGCTTAAAGTCTTATAGAGCTGGTACTATACTAAAATATCAACCATATACAGATAAGTGGCATAAAGCAATCGTATACATCAATGGAAGTAAGCGTATAGGTTATATACCTGTTTCCGTTGTTGAAAATCTAGTAAACTATGAAGAAAAATTACGTGGTATTGCTATTAATGGTGCAACCAGTACTTATGATGTTCCGTCAAAAGAGTCTACTAAAGTAAAAACATATCCTGAGGGAACCGTATTACAATTTAACACTTTAACCAAAAATTGGTATCAAGCTTATAATTATGTTAATGGAAAAAGAATCAAAGTCTATATACCTATCGATCAAGTAAAAACTATTCATAGCAATCAACAAAAACTAAATGGAATAGCAGTTAAGAAGCCTACCAATGCATATTCACGTGCATCAAGAAACTCAAGTGTCGTGAAAACATATAGTCGTGGAAGTAAATTAATTATCAATACTTTTACTGACCAATGGTATGAAGCAACAGTTATTACAAATGGTAAACGTAAAAAAGCTTATTTTCATAAAGATGATGTTGATACCTCTAAAGTAATCGAGGATACTACTAAATACGATAAAAACTTTAATGAATTGGTAGACATTTGGTTATCTAAGAATCCACAAATATGGACATCTAAAGGTTTTAAACCAGCAACTCGAGAAGATATCGAATACTATGCTAATCCAAACAATTTTAAAGACAGAGATAGCTCCAGTTTCTTTCAGTATTTAGTTCTATCTCAGCCGGCTCAGATTGATGCCGATGAATTAAATAACACGATTTTAAAGAATAAAGGTACCCTTCATGGAACGGGTCAGGCATTCGTAGATGCTGCAGAAGCATATAGTGTTAATGAAATTTACTTATTGGCACACGCTCTTCATGAAACTGGGAACGGTACGTCAACGCTAGCTTCAGGTGTTAAGTATAAAGGTACTACTGTTTATAATATGTATGGAATAAATGCAAAGGATAGCTGTCCTGTTGAATGTGGCGCTAGTTATGCTTATAAAGAGGGCTGGAACACACCTTATAAAGCAGTAGTAGGCGGTGCAAAGTTTATAGGTGAAGGTTATATCAATGCAGGACAAGATACACTTTATAAAATGCGTTGGAATCCGGATAGTCCAGGAAATCACCAATATGCTACAGATGTAAATTGGGCGCTAGCTCAAACTGGAAATATTGCGAAATTGTATAGCATGCTTGATAACTATACTCTATTTTTTGATATTCCAGAATACAAAGGTGAACCAACCAATTCAACAGCATATCCTGAACAAACATTAGGTTCAACGACTTCTAACGTTAACTTCAGGGAGAAAGCAACAACTAACTCCAATGCACTTTCATTGATTAATAGTGGTACGACTGTAAAACTATTAAGCTACGAACGTGGTCAAGTAGTTAATGGTAATAACATATGGTACCGAGTGAATTACAACGGTAAGATTGGTTATATACACAGTGATTACTTAAACATTGAAAATCTAGGACAAGTTGTTAATGTGACTACCAATTTAAATGTACGTAGTAAGCCAGTTGACGGTAATGTAATCAGTAGCTTAAAAAACAGCACTTTTGTGTCTGTCGCACTCGACAAAAACGGTAATATGATTACAAAAGATAATTGGTATAAGATTAATGTACCTAACTCAAATAAAACCGGTTGGGTAAGTGGTGATTACTTTAAAGTAATCAAATAATATAACTATAAATAAAAAGACCCTGTCTTCACTTCAGGGTCTTTATTTTAATTGAAAAATAACTTAAGATATAGTTTAATGTTGTTATGCACTAATCGGGAGGATAAGTATGAAAAAGGTATTAACCTACGGGACATTTGATTTGTTACATGTCGGACATATTAATATATTAAGAAGAGCAAAAGAACTTGGTGATTACCTTATTGTAGCCGTATCTACAGACGAATTTAATGCTCTCAAAGAAAAAAAAGCTTACTACAGCTATGAAGATCGAAAATTCATTTTAGAAGCTGTACGTTATGTTGATGAAGTAATTCCTGAGAATAATTGGGAACAGAAAATTAATGATGTCAAAACTCACGATGTAGATGTTTTTGTGATGGGGCATGATTGGGAAGGCGAATTCGACTTTCTCAAAGACTACTGTAAAGTTGTGTATTTACCAAGAACAGAAGGTATATCAACAACCAAAATAAAGAAAGATCTAAATGCCAAATTGAAATAACAGTTATAAAAGACCTAGTCATCGACTTGGTCTTTTTTAATGACTAAAATATATACTTACTCAACTTGTAGTGTTATTTCTGATAAAATAAAAATAACAACTAAAACGAGGTGCATAATGGCTAGAGAAGCAGCAATTTTTCTTTATCTATTCTATATACGTGTATTTTTTTCTCTTTTTAAACTCATTCCATTAAAAAAGAAAACGGTCTTCATCAGTTCTTTTGGTGACAATGTTCACTACACTTCACAAGAAGTATTAGAACAAACAGACCATGTTGTCATCATTCTAAAGCTCTCTGGAACGCAAGGAGATTTTATAGAAAACGAGCGTACAACCATTATTCCGTTTAGTTTGACCCCCTTTTCATTATCTTTTATTAAGGGGCTATACCATTTAGCTACTAGCAAAGTGGTTTTTGTCGATAACTACTTTGGAATTCTCTCTGCAACTCATTTCAAAAAACAAGTTTCATGCATCCAATTGTGGCATGCCAATGGGGCTGTGAAACAATTCGGGTTAAAGGATCCTTCTATTCACTTCAGAAGCAACCGTGCCTACAACCGCTTTAGAAGTGTTTATGAGCGATTCGACCACATTGTTGTCGGTTCTGAGAAGATGGGCTCTATTTTTCAGGATGCATTTGGATTATCTTCTGAGAGAATGTTAACAACTGGAGTTCCTCGAACAGATTTATTTTTCAATGAGGCTAATCAAAAAGAAATAAAGGAATTGATTTTACAACAATATCCAAGCATCAAGGGTAAAAAGGTCATTCTTTACGCTCCAACATACCGAGAACACCAATTAAAGAGGCATTCAATCAAATTAAATATTAATAAGCTTTATGAAGAGTTAAGCGATGATTATGTATTTTTGCTTCGATTGCATCCCGCAATTGAAAATAAATATAGCGATCATTATAAAGGGTTCATCATCAACGTATCTGATTATCCGTACTTAAATCATTTGCTGTTAGTTACTGATTATTTAGTTACCGACTACTCATCCATTCCTTTTGAATTTTCCATAATGGAAAGGCCGATGATCTTTTATCCTTACGACATAGAGGAATATGTTACCGAACGCGGTTTTTGGGAGGATTATGAAGAACTTGTTCCTGGACCAATTGCCAACAATACAGATGATATTATTGAACTCGTGCAACAAAGAGATTTTGGTATAGGTAAAATTAAAGTTTTTGCCGATGAATGGAACGAGTACAATGATGGACGAGCTACGGAAAAACTCGTCAAGTATGTTTACCAAATTAAAAAAACTGAATCCTTTTAAAGGATTCAGTTTTTTATTCTAGCACAGTAAAGTTTTTTCTCCATTCATCGTTATACAATGGATATCGTTGACTACGATATATCCATGCTCCAGATGGAAAATCACTGATCACTGCCTCAAATACCACTTCTGCATCTTGGTCATCTGTCGCCTCTATAATGTGACTTCGGGTGCCATCGGCCACATGACCGAAATCAATTAATCGGTTTCCGCTATCTTCTAAATATTTTGCACTACCGATAATATTCGTAAATAACTCTTTTCCTCTTTCTTCCCCATAACTCCAAATGATTTCTGCTTCTCTTGTTTTTTCATTAATTCGATATTGAGTAGCAGCACTGTATGTTCTTGATAACTCTTTGTCCCCACGGGCCACTGCAACATTATTATCATAGATTAATAAATCAATTGTATCATCATTTTCATCCAAGTCAGGCATGATGGTTGCATCATGCTGGGCTCCTGGATATTTAAAATTTTCTCCTTGTCCTTCAACAACATAATTGTTTAGAAACTCATCATTAAAGCCATCCGGGTGCGCCAGAATCCATATGATCTCATTTGTTAAATAATCGATTTTCATGACAGTATCTTGGTTACGCCCTGATATGATTATGGTATTATCACTTTCATCATAAACGACAGAATTTTGGTGAAACCAATCCAGTTTGCCGTCTTTTGGCTCTCTGGCTGTATATTCTTCATAAGTTTCAATAGGATAAAGATCTTTTAGGTCGATAAGTTTAACGACCTCGCCATTGGTTGGATTGACTTCAATCATCGTATCTTCCATATAATTTTCACTGCCATCATTCACCGTCATGAGCCAGTTTCCGTTCGGTAACTCAGCTATATCATGGTGAATGAGTGTTTGTTCCAACCCTTCTGCTTCGCTGATCGCGGCATCATCGGATATTTTAAATGCTTTGTAAATTTTACCCATTAAATCAATTTCAAATAATCGATTGTATGCAGGTCCGCCATTATTATCTTTTCCTAAGTATAAAAAGTTACCGTTCTGAATCCTTTTGAAGACGTGGCTATTATATTGTGAGCTATACCACCGTACATCTCCGTTTGTATCAAATCCATAGACAAACTTTGTACTTGGAATAGCAAAGTTCAAACCGTTAGCAGGCATATCAACCTTCTCTTTCTTAATCGTTTCAATTGAGATTGAACCGATATAATCAGGAAGTGGTTGCGTTTCAATTGAAATAGAATTTTCTTGTGTGTTCCCATCCTCCATGATCGACTTGATGGTAATCTCATTTGTATGGTTCGGATATAAGCCTAAAATAGGCAGTTCGTGTCTTGTGGTAAGCTCTGTTGTACTATTTGATATTTCAGGTCCCCCGTCTTTTCCTTTTACCGTGTAAGTAACTGTGGCTGGTTCTTCAGTTTCAAAAACAACTAAAGCCGAAAGTGGCGTTCTGTTATAAGGGTCAAGTTTGATATATGGATCTTGAAACGTACTACCTTCACTCTCTTCGATAATTGTCTGTTCAATTTCTTGCTGGTTCTCTATGACGTCTTTCGTTGGTTCAGGGGCAAATGCGTAGTCTACTGGCTTTAAGTTTCTTGAATTTAACGATTCTCTTGCTAATTCATAATCTGTTTTTTGTTCTTTCTCAGTAGTCTCTTCTTGTCGATCTTTCGTTTGATCTTCGTTTGTTTCATCTTCCGAATCATTCATAAAAAAGAGAAATGCGATAACAGCGATAAGGCCAATCGCAATCAATATAACTGCAGTTTTCCTCATTTTATCAAGCCCCTTTAGCGATGCTTTATTACATTCATGCTATCATTATTCGTAAAAATGGAAAAACCATATCACGTAGTAAATGATTACTAAGTAATATGGCCTCATTTTTACATTTTATTTTGCGTTTTCATGTTCATCCACCAACTGTTGCAGTCTCGCTTTCTCCTCATCCGACACCACATAATACCAAATTCCATTCATTTTCGAGCCGCTTCCCTTTACTTCTTCACGAATCGTTTCTGAACGTGTTCCTCGATAGTCCATGAATAGCTTGCGCATTTCTTCGATTTGTAAGTTTGTCTCTACATTTGCTCCAAGTGCATCTAGAATATCTTGGACTTTCGTAAATGATCCGAAACTCATTCCTTTGTCAATCATCGCGTCGATAATCTGTTGTTGACGATCATTTCTACCTAAATCACCTTTAGGGTCTTGTTTTCTCATACGGGAATAAGCTAGTGCTTCAGTACCGTTCAAATGTAATTCGCCTGTTTCGAATGTTTTTCCGCTTTGGGTAAATTGGCGATTGTTCTGAACAGTCACGCCGCCAAGCGCATCGACACCATCTTTAAGACCTTCCATATTCACTTTGCCGTAAAAATGTATCGTCGTATCTAAAAAGTTCTCGACGGTTTGTACGGAAAGTTCAGAATTACCGAATGCATAAGCATGGTTGATTTTATCCATGCCTCTACCCGGAATGTTGACGTACGTATCACGCGGGATGCTGAGCATTAACATTTTATTTGTATCAGGGTTTAATGATAGGAAAATCATCGTATCAGACCGGCCTTTATCTCCTTTTCTTTCATCGACCCCCAACAATAAGGCATTAATCGTATCTTTATCTTTAAACCGCTGTTCAATTTCTTCTTTCTTTTCTTGGTCTGAATCGAGCGGTTGATACATTTCTGATACAGCATTATCCACTTGTTTATACAAATAAGCGGCGTAAATCACACCTGCCAATATTAATATACCCAGTATAATCAATACAATTTTTAAGCCCTTTTTATTTCCTTTTTTCCGTTTACGTTTGTCTTTTCTCGTTTCCATTCATTCGTTCCTCTCTATTCGTTTTTTATCCTATTAGAAATTAAACAGATCGCCCCAATCAAAATACTTTCTGAATAGGTCTGCATCTGTCTGTGTGAAATAAAGATAAGTAATGACGATGCCAAACACTATGTAGATTAAGCAGCCTAGCTGCAGTTTCTTTTTACTGTCCATCGTTTCACTTCCTTGCTTCCCTTCATTTTACCTGGATTAGTGTTTTTTGTCACCAGTTTAGTTATTTTGTTGCATTGTGTTCACGAACATTTATTGGTTCAATGAATGTTTGAAGCAATTTTTATGGGGGCAAGGATCCATCATGAAAAAAATCACTCTATTATTATTGACGTTTCTCATTCTAGTAAGTTGCAGTGAATTGACTGCAAATGAAAAAGATGTTGAAGAAAAATCGAATGATGCGCTTGTAGTTGAGAACACAGAAGAAAATAACCAAGCTGACGAGGATGCAAACAACTCAACTGCAAATCCTGAAGGTAAACTAACTGTCCATTATATCGATGTAGGCCAAGGGGATGCGACATTACTTCAGACAGTAGAAGGCGAGGAAACATTCAATCTATTAATCGATGCTGGTGACTGGACAGGTGATGAAGTGGTTCCATATTTGCAGTCTCAGTCTGTTGAATCTTTGGATGTTGTCATTGGGACGCATATCCATGCCGATCATATCGGTCAATTGGATGAGGTTATCAAAAATTTCCCGGTTGATGAAGTGTGGATGACGGGTAATGTACATACAACAGGTGCGTTTGAGAATGTGTTGGCAGCGATTGAGCAGTCTGAGGCGTCTTATGTTGAGCCGCGTTCTGGTGAAGAATTCGAAATCGGTCCGTTCTTGGTGGAAGTATACCACCCGACTGAGCTGTCCGGCGATTTTAACGATGACTCGATTTCGACGCGAGTGACTTACGGCGATGTGAGCTTTTTGTTCACTGGCGATGCTGAGGCAGGTGCTGAAGAGGAAATGTTAGCTAATGGATTCGATTTAGATGCTGATATCTTCCAGCTGGGGCATCATGGTTCGAGCACTTCCAACACGCCTGCTTTCGTTCAAGCGGTCAGTCCGGATGTCGCCATCTATTCTGCTGGTTTAGACAATGATTATGGTCATCCACATTATGAAACGGTTGAATTGATGAAAAAAATGGGTATTGATTTGTATGGAACCGATGCACATGGAACAATCGTCGTTGAGTCGGATGGAAAGCGTTTTTCTGTTCAAACGGACCGAGAAGCATCTATTGAGAGAGAAAAACCTGATTTTCTGAAAGATAATGATGAAGATTCAGCTCGCTCATCCGATGAATGCATCGATATTAATTCAGCTAGTTTAGAAGATTTATATGACATTATTCACATCGATGAAGCACGAGCTGCGGAATTAGTCGAGCTACGACCACACCATTCATTGAATGGCCTGAAACGGATTTATGGCATCGGTGATGGTCGGTTGGCCGATATTAAAGAAGAAGGGTTAGCTTGTGTGAAAGAATAATTGTATAGCTAGGGAGGGGACACAATGAGTAAATATGAAGGTGTACTTGATCGGATTGAAGATGGACACGCAGTTATTTTAGTTGAAGAAGATAAAAAGGACTTTCTTTTGCCAGCGAACCATTTACCCGATTCGATTCAAACCGGTAGTCAGGTTGAAGTGACGATTGAGAATGGTGAAGTGAGTGATATCAAGCTTATCGATACGAATGCTGACCGAAAGACATCTTTAGAGAATCGGTTGGATCAATTAAAAAAGAACAGGAACAGCTCTTTCAAAAAAAAGTAAATTTTTTGTCATACAATCTTTAGTCGGTCACTTTTCATCTCGCTTTATTTTTGGTATACTCTTTTAATATGGATCCTATTGTGCATGGGTCTTCTACTCCCTTCACAATAGGCTATTTTTTTATAGATTAACTGAAAAATCTATTGATTAGAAACATAGATTGAAAAGAGGAATAACATGGAGACTCAACAACGTTCAGAGCGGCGTAAAAATAGAAAAAAGTCACGTCGTCGAAAAATACTACTGATCCTGTTAGTGATTTTTATTTTGATTGCTGGCTATGTATTTTATGAATATTGGGATGGAAAGAGACAAGCCGAAAAGGTTGGGGCACAAGACAATGAATTAAACCAAGAGTATATGGAAAGTTTCGAAGGGGTTGAAGAAGCAGAAGGCATAACGAATGTGTTATTGCTTGGTGCAGACTCTGATGAATACGGAAATCCACGTACAGATACGATTATGATGGCACAATATGATGTCGACCGAGAAAAAGTCAAGTTGATCTCATTTATGCGTGATTCTTATGTTGAAATACCTGGAATGGGATTTAATAAGCTTAATGCCTCATTCGCTCGAGGTGGCCCTGAATTAGTTCGACAAGCAATCTCACATAATTTCGGCATGGATGCACAGTATTATGCCATTGTCGACTTTGAAGGATTTACAAGGATTGTTGATACAATTTCACCCGGTGGAGTAGAAATAGATGTCGAAAAACGAATGCAATATACAGATAAAAAAGCCGGATTAAATATCGATTTAGAACCCGGCCAGCAGAAGCTAGACGGTGAACAACTTCTCCATTATGTTCGTTTTCGCAGTGATAACGAAAATGACTTTGGACGTGTTCGTCGTCAGCAAAAAGTGTTATCCGTTCTTAAAGATGAGGCAATGTCTTTCACAGGTATTATGAACTTACCTCGTGCGGTTGGAACGTTAGAGCCTTTTGTGAATACAAATATGAAAACAAAGAAAATCTTGTCTTTAGCCTACGAGTTTATTACGAATAAACCTGGGGAGATTGAAACATTCCGAATTCCTGCTGATGGTATGTATTCTGATGTACGTTATAGCCATGCGGGTATTGTATTGGAATTGGATTTTGAAGCGAATCGACAGGCATTGCAAGAGTTTTTGAATGAATAATATGTTAGAAAAAGTCTAAACCTTATTAATTGAGGTTTAGGCTTTTTACTAGATCAGGGCAGTCACTGATAATCCCCGTTACACCCATATCGATAAATTGTTGCATCTTCTCTGAATCATTCACTGTATACGGATAAATTTTTAATCCTATTCTATTCGCTTCACTTAATAGTTGTTCATTAACGTTTGATTGGTTGATCCCAAGACCTTCAGCGTATGTGCTGATTTCAGTTAGGCTATATGGCATTTCTTCCTCTGTCTTTTTTAAAATCAATTGGTTGATTGGAATATTCGCATCCATTTCTCTCACTTTTAATAAACAATTTTGATCAAACGATTGAATCACCACACGATGATTTGTCAAATCGATTCGGTACTTCTCAAATAGGTTAAAGATGATTTGCTCGATTCCGTCAGTTGGATTTTTTATTTCCAAGAAGTAATTGAATTGGTTTCCATAAAGGCGAAGGACCGTTTCAAAGTTGACCAACTTTGTTCCTCTGTATTCTTCACCGAACCATTTTCCTACGTCCAGATTTTTGATTTCTTCGTACGTATAATCTTGAATACTTCCCTTGATGTCTGTCTTTTTCGAAAGGTCACTATCATGGTATACAACTGGCACTTGATCTTTCGTTAATTGTACGTCCAACTCCAAATAGTCCACGCCAATTTTCAAAGCAAGGTCATAAGCCAGAAGTGTGTTTTCGGGCTTATATTTTGAAGCACCTCGATGGGCAATGACTAAGCAATCTTTTTTTGTCATAAGGGTCTCCTTAATTGTTAGGTAGTATCTTTTTGTTTCAAACGTCTCTTTTATGTAGCTTTTCAAAAGCATTATATTTTTATCTTACTGAATCCCACGAAGGATGACAATTAAGAGACACTTTCAATTCTAAAAAAAGCACAGGCACCCAATTGGGCCTGTGCTTCTCTATTAGTTACACCTTAAACCGCTTCACTTGCTCCGTCAATTCTTCAGCGAGTTTTGCCAGTTCTTCGGATGCTCGGGTAACTTCTTCCATGGAGCTTGAAGATTGCTGGGCTGAGGCTGCTGTTTGTTCAATGCCTGCTGCGGATTCTTCGGAGACAGCGGCTATTTCTTGAATGGATGCGTTCATTTCGTCGGTGTTCGAAGTCATCGTTGTAATGTTATCGGATACGCTTCGAATATGTCTTGTCATTTCTTGAATGGATGTTTCGATTTTCTGGAATGTTTCGCCGGTTTGTTCGATTTGTTCACGGCCTTTTTCAACTTCGGCATATCCGCTTCTGAGTGATTCAGCGACGTCTGTCGATTCGGTTTGAACATTATTGACGATACCGGTAATGCTTGTGACAGATGAGCCGACTTGTTCTGCAAGTTTACGGACTTCATCTGCAACGACGGCAAAGCCTTTTCCATGTTCACCGGCACGTGCCGCTTCAATTGCTGCGTTCAATGCGAGTAGGTTGGTTTGATCGGCGATATCTTGAATGACGGCTACAAGTTCAGAGATTTGCTCGGTTTGGTCATTTAGCCCACCCATTTTTTCAACTGCTGATTGAACAACTTTGTCGATGTACTCCATTTGAGAGACGGATTGTTTCATCAAGTCTGCACCATTGTTCGTCATTTCTAATACTTGCTTGGATGATTCATATGCGTCATCACTGTTTTCGTTGGCAGCACTCATGCGTTCTGTAAATGATTCCATCGATGTCGATAGGTCCCCCGCACTGCTTGCTTGTGTTTCGCCACCTGATGCGAGTTCTTCCATTGTTGCTGCGATTTGTTCGGATCCTTCTTTCACTTCTCCAGCGGATTGGGTCATCTCTTCACTTT
Organism: Allobacillus salarius; assembly: GCF_007559425.1. GTDB lineage: Bacteria > Bacillota > Bacilli > Bacillales > Alkalibacillaceae > Allobacillus > Allobacillus salarius. The sequence continues at coordinate 64,422 of NZ_VMHE01000008.1, forward strand.
GCGCGGCTAAGTTTCCGGATGCCTGCTGTACTTGTCCAATCAAGGTTTTCAAGTTTTGTTGCATCTCATTGACGCCTGCTGATAGTTGTCCAATTTCATCTTTGGATTGAGCCTTAATATCAACTGTTAAATCGCCTTTACTCATTGCACGGACTTTTTCGGTCAGATTTTTTAATGGCACGGTCATTTGTCTTGTAACGAATAATATGACGGCTATACTGATGGCGATTGCAACCCCCATGACGACAAGAGTCGTTTTCCAAATACCGCTTGCCGCTTCATCAAATTCTGAAGTATACATTGTACCGACAATTTTCCATCCGGTTTTATCACTTGTATGAAAGACCATTTCTTTCGGTTCACCGTTATGCATATAACTTTCTTGTCCGTTTTCTGCTGATGCAACCGTATCTTTCCAAGCCTCAGTAACTGGAGATCCCGTTTCTTCCGTTGGATGAGATAGATACTGGTTGTTTTGATCGATTAAAATGACGTAACCTTCTTCTCCAATTTGCATGGTATTTGCTAAGGTTTCGAGCTCCTCTAGTTTAACGTCAATGCCGACAACGCCGGATTGATCATTTGTTGCTTGTGCCACCGTAACAACCATATTCTCTGTGTCTGCATCTTGATAAGGCGGGGTAACGATCACCTCTCCCGGTGATTCCATTGCTTGTATGTACCAGTCGCGCTCTGTTGGATCATAGCTCGAATCGTTCATGGCTGGCTGTGTATACATATCGCCTTCTTCTGTGCCGACATAAACGAATGCTGTATCTTTATTCGTTAATAAGTATTGTGACAACATGTCCTTTAGTTCATCTGGTTTATTGTATGTAAATCGATGAATGACGGTTGCTAAATAGTTCAGTGCGTCTGATTTTTGGGTAATTAGTTGGTCAATTTCTTCATCAATTACTTCAATGTTCGTTGACGCGGAATTCATTACTTGAGCGGATATTTCTTCCTTAGCAGAATTGTAGCTAGAAATACCAACTAACAATGTTGGGATGAGCAAAATAGTTAAAAAGGTAGATAACAGCTTTGTTCGTATACTCCAATCTTTGAAACGTTTGAATCGTTTTTGTTTGATTTTGTTTTTCTTCATGTTGGATTTCCTTTCTGTCTATGATTATTGGTCGAGTAGTAAATAGATGGTTAGCTCATTGCCCGCTTCAATTGTGAATGGAATAGCGATCGAACGTTTGAAACCGGTCATTCGCATATCTCCTTCAACTAATGTCGGTGAAGTGATATCGATCGTAACACTTTGTTCACTGACGATCGTAGCCAGTCCCCCAGCAATCATATTGCCAAATTCTCCGCAAAATGAGCTCAACATATCACCACTGAGCTCCATGCCAAACATGGATGTTCCGATGACACCAAAAGCACTTTGATGACCTGAAAATAATAATTGGCCTTTTATGTGGCCGGTAATACCAACCAACACGCCGAACTGTGTGTGAAGTTCTTTCGTGTCAGCACTAGGTCTTCCCATTTGCACGGGGATCGGAATCGTTTGTTGAATCGATTGAATCGTTCCGTTCAGCAGTGTTGTTATATGTTTACTGCTATTTTCTTGAGTTGTCGTCATAAGGTTACCTCGCTATTTTTATGTATTTTTATCTTTACGCCCTCGATTAGTAGCAACTCTATTTATATCGGTTAATTTGTAAAATTATTGATGATTTTATATAAGAAAGTAGAGATTTCGACAAATTCTGCAGTGTTGGTGGCTGATGTCGGGTGGCTTCATGATTTTGTCGGGCGGTTACATGCGTTTGTAGGGTGGCTCGGCGTGATCTTCAGGCGGCTGTCCTTTTAATCGGATAATTAGCAATGAATTCACCAACGTTCAACCGCAAAATCTCATGAGAATCCCTAATAAATATTAAAAGGTACATTTTTGCCGTAGCAAAAATGATCTACTTGATCTTTCGAAGAGCATTTATTAGCGGCTTCGCAATTTTTTTCGGCGGGTTTCTCGAGGATATCAACGGCTTTCTCCATTTTTTTGGCGGCTTTCTTTAGTTTATCGGCGGCTTCGTGACTTTTATCGGCGGGTTCCTCGAAGTTATCGGCGGCTTCGCATTTTTTTCGATGGCTTCACTGTAGAATTCGGTGGCTTGGAGCATGTTTTCGACGGCTCGACAAAGGAATTCGACGGCTGCGCAATTTTTTTCAACGGCTAGCCACACGGCAGCAGTTTCCGTACGAAGTCGATCAAAAGGTACATTTTTGCTCCGGCAAAAACGATCCACATAAAAACACCCAGCCATTCGGCTGGGTGTTCCACTTTATCTTATGCTTCTACTTCTTTTTTTCGTTTCTTTTTACGGTGTGTAAATTTTCGTGAGAGATCGTCAAAGAACGTATAGACAATCGGAATGAGCAATAGCGTAAAGAACATCGATACGAGCAGGCCGAAGATGATGACGACGGCGAGCGGTTGCTGTGCTTCTCCACCTTCTCCGAGTCCGAGGGAGAGTGGGATCATCCCGAGAATCGTTGTCAGTGATGTCATCAAGATTGGTCTTAAACGGCTTGCGCCTGCGTCCATGATCGCGCTGAATCGCTCTTGTCCTTTTTCGCGTAAAATATTGATGTAGTCGACGAGCACGATGGCGTTGTTGACGACGATACCGGCGAGCATGATGACCCCGATAAAGGCTGGGATGCTGAACGGTAAGCCGGTCACAAACAGGCCAAGAATGACTCCGACAATCGTTGTCGGCAAGGCGAACATGATGACGAATGGATGCAGGAAGTTTTCAAACTGCACGGCCATGACGGCATAAACTAGGAAAATCGAGAAGACGAGTGCTAAGGCTAGATCGCCAAAGGCTTCAGCCATGTCTTCCGCTTCCCCTCCAATTGAGTAATCATATCCTTCCGGCAAGTGCATGTTTGCGAGTTTGCTTTCTACATCAGATGTCACGCTTGCGAGATCTCGGTCTAAAATTTCACTGGAGACCGTGATTGTTCGTTGTTGGTTTTGTCTAGTCAAGCTTGCTGGGCCGATTTCTTGGTCGATGCTTGCGATGGACGATAAGCTAACCATCGCTCCAGCCGGTGTTTGAATCAATAAGTTTTCGACATCTTCAATCGTTGAGCGTTGTTCTTCTGGTGTCATGACACGAACGTCGAGCTCTTGTCCTTCTGTTCGGAATTGTGTCGCGACACGTCCGTTCAGCTGCATGCTTACTTGGCCCATCACTTGGTCATATGTCATGCCTAGCTCGGCGGCTTTGTTTCGGTCGATGTTGATTTGCATTTCTGGGCGGCCTTCATCAGCAGATGTACCTGCATTATGCACACCTTCGACTTCAGAAATTTCTGCAACCGTTTCATCAGCTAATCGTTTTAATGTATCGAAGTCAGGTCCAGTCATCTGGATTTGAATTGGACTTCCTGCACTGATGCCGGCGCCCATCACAGCGACATTGATTTCCGCGCCAGGAATATCTTCTACTTGGTCATTCCAACGTTTCATGACGTCTTCAGTCGTTTCGTCACGTTCGCCACTTGGAATGAGCTGAATCATGTAGCTTCCGACGTTGGAGCCACCTCCCATTGGGCCTCCTTGTCCTTCAGAGCCGACGGATAAGTAGTTGGATTCCACGAGGTCCGAATCTTTATCAATAATGTTATTGACCTTTTCAACGACTTCTCGTGTGGCGCTTAATGTCGTTCCTGTTGGTGTTTCTACAGATATTTCAATTTGTCCTTGGTCCGCTTCTGGAATAAAGGCGGCTCCGAGTTGCGGGATGAGGAACAATGTCGCGACGATAATGACGAGCGTTCCTAAAATTGATGTTTTTCTGAATCGTAAAACGCCTCGAAGCATTTTTTGATAAATGGCAATGACTTTATCCATCAATCGGTCAAACCAATAGCGTCTTCCGTTGTTTTGCATTGCTTTCGATAGTAATTTCGATGACAGCATCGGGATTAACGTAATCGATGCGATCAAGGATGCAATTAACGCAAAAGCTACGGTTAACGCGAGTGGTGCGAAAATTTCGGATGCAATGCCTTCAACGAAAATGATCGGCAAGAAAACGACCAATGTTGTCGTTGTCGACGCGATTACTGCTGGAGCGATTTCCGATGCCCCAAGACGGGCGGCTTCTTTCATCGAATAACCACGTTCTCGGTAGGTGACGATATGTTCAAGTATGACGATCGCCGAGTCGACCATCATGCCTATTCCGAGCGCGAGTCCACCCATCGTTAGAATGTTTACCGTTTCACCTGTAAAGTACATTAACGTGAACGTTGAAATGACTGCGATTGGAATTGATAACCCAATGACGAGTGTCGCCCGGAAGCTTTTTAAGAATAAAAGTAAAATTAACACCGCAAAAGCTGCTCCAAGCAATAAGTTTTGAACAACAGAATTGATCGACATGCGGATAAACTCCGCATTATCGAAAACGATTTTTGCTTCAATGCCTTCAGGTAAATCTTTTTCGGCTTTCTTAATCGCCGCCTGAATTTCATCGGAAACAGAGACCGTGTTAGCATCGGTTTGTTTTAAAATGCTTAAAACAACAGCCTCTTCACCGCTAACCATCGATAACCCGTTGGACTCTACAGTTGCTCGTTCGACAGTCGCAATATCATCCAAACGGATAAATGTTTGCTGTGGTGTTTGAATCTGTGTATTACGAATCTCATCAATTGATTCATATTCACCAGGAATTCGCAGTTGAAGTTCCTGATTTCCTCGCTCAATCACACCAGCTGACATCGACTGGTTTGCGTTTTGGACGGCTTGCATAACCTGTTGCGAGTTCATCCCGTATTGTGCAAGTTGTTGCTGGTCGAGTTGGACTTGGATTTCTTCCGACTCTCCTCCTTCAATTTGCACGGAGCCAACGCCGGCTTGCCGCTCGAACAATGGCTGGATATCATTTTCGGCTACGCGTTGTAATTCTGCTTTATCTGAACCTGTCAAGCCGATCCACATCACTGGCATTTGTGCAGGATCGAACCGAAGCACACTCGGTGAATTCGCGCCTTCAGGAAGAAATCCACTCACTCGGTCGACGGACTCACGCACATTGAGTAAAGCGTTATCAAGATTCGTATCCATCGAAAACATCATCATGACGAGGGAGCTTCCTGGCTGTGATTGTGCCTGAACTTGTTCGATTCCTTCTATTGTACTGACAGATGATTCAATTGGCTTTGTGACAAGCTCTTCGACTTCTTGAGGTGCGGCTCCATCATAGGACGTCGCAACAACTGCAATCGGCAAATCAATTTCCGGAAATAAATCGACGGATAAGTTTCTGAATGAAATAAAACCGAGTGCGAGAATTGCTAAAATAATCATGATGACGCCGACTGGGCGTTTAATCGACGTTTCGATGAGTTTTTTCATTTACGCTCCCCCCTCTTGTTTGTTCTTTTTTTCTATTGATTGGCAAGACATTTATTCGTCCTCCCCGACAATCCGTACCGCTTGGCCGTCGGAAATAGCTGTTTGCCCTGTAATGACGACTTGGTCTCCTGCAGAAAGATCGCCTTCATTAACTGGTTTGACAGCTGTCTCTTCGGATTTCATGGAGATCAATTCAACGTCAATCGCGACTGCTTGATTGTCGACGACTTTAAAGAGCATTTGCCCTTCCCCTTCATTCACAATTGCGGCAGTTGGTACGACGAGTGCATTCTTTTGAATCATTTCTTCTAAACGAACTTGAGCGCTAGTTCCGATTGGAAAGTTGTCGATCTCTGATGTATCGATTTCCGCTTCGACAGCAAATAGACCAGTTTCCCCAGCCGTTGCAGCTACTTTGTTGACCGTCGCTTTCCCTTCTTGGTCGATGGCTGACATGCTGTAGTTAATTTTATCATCTTTGGCGATAAATTCTCGGTCACTTGCGACAATCGAGAAGTTAAGTAAAACTGAGTCTTCCGCAATAATCATCGCCGCTGGATCCTCAGTTGAAACAGGTCGATCGACTTTCATGTTCAAGTTCTGAACCATGCCATCCATAGGGCTTTCTAACTCAATCGTGCCGTATTGTGGTGACTTAATTTCCGCTAACACATCCCCTTCTTCAACGGTGTCTCCTTCTTCGACATGCAACTCTTTCACTTCACCAGCACCTTGTGGAACGACTGGCATTTGATCACTCGGTGTTGTCCGTGCGATATACGTATGTTCTTTTGTAAAATCTTTCTCTGCAGTCTTCGCGACTTCTACTGGAATATCGACTGCTTCTTCATTGTTTTCCTCTTCGTTTGAATCATCATTACACGCTGCTAAAATGAGCGCTGTCATGAGGATTAATGTTATGAAAATACGTTTGAACATCATACTCACTCCTAACTCCCTCGTTAATTTTATATTGTTTGGTTTTGCGTTCAATCTACCCAAGTTGACAGTGTATGTTTTCACATCCATCTTTATGTTAATCATTCGATTAAACGGCGCAATCGATTCGTTTCTTTTTTTGTCTCTTCGACTTGCTCAATCAATTGCAGCATCGATTGAATGACGACTGATTGAGGATGTTCTTTTTGGAACTCCTCTTGTAACACTTGTATAGCCTCAATTGCTTTTTCAGTCGTTTCATTCGATTCGATTTCGTTGGATAACTTCCATTCAATCTCTTGAGCAATCAGGGATCTTTCTTGTAAATAATCGGGCAATTCTTGTATCATCGGTTCTTCATTTTGTTGCTGCATTCCATAGCAAACGTCATCCAATCGTCTGACAGTAAATGCCGCGAGTCGATCAGTTTCAAAATCAGCATTATCACCGATGAGCCAACTTGCATACCCGTTGACGATTCCATTCAACAAAATTGCGGCATCGTTCAGGTATAGCTGAAAGTCTTCACCGTAAATGGCTGCAAGGTTTTCTTTTGCCCAATTGAAATTTCTTTGTTTCGATTGTTGAATGAGAGACTCGATATCTTTATCGATTGATATTTGCCCTTGCATGAGCATCACAATCAATGATTTATTCGATTTCAATAACTCAAAGAAAATTTCAAGCTGCTTTTTAAACGCTTCTCTTGGATCGTCGTATCGCTCTTTTACTTGATCCATTTTGTTTTGCGTCAAATTGGAATAATACGTATAAATTGAAAAGATCAACTCATTTTTCGATTGAAAATACGTATAGAACGAGCCTTTTGCCACGTTGGCTTTATTGACGATTTCCTGTACCGACGTGGTATGAAAGCCTTTTTTGGCAAATAGCTCAATGCTTGCTTCGATAATCTCGGTTTTTTTATCCTTCAATTCTGTCATCTCCAATACTAGAATGACCAGTCAGTCATAGTCACTACGATACAGAAATAGATGCCATATAGCAAGTGAAAATGTTGTTACATTCCAAGAAAAAAACTAGGCTGGTCGCCTAGCTTTTTCGTGTCTTATTTTATTCTCCTCTCTAATCGCGGATAGCGAGTGATCATTCATGTCTCCGCTTCAATAGGAGTGCTCTATACACCGGTAGCTCACAAAAATACAGTTCTATCCTTCAATAGAAGTGTTCACGATTTATCCTAAAAAGCTTCCTTTTTTGAAATGACCGAACACGTGACCAGCCATAACGATTTGCTTTGTAAGCTGCTTTTTGCTGACGATGGCCTCATAGGTGAGACCATTGGCAAATGTAATGTTTGATATTGACGGGTCGCTTGGATGTGCATCAACTTTATGTAGGTGATTGTATGATATCCATGCACATTCGACATCTCGCATAATTTTTGTCGGCATAAAAATAAGTCCCTTTTCCGTATCAATTGGAATGGGCGGTTTATGTTTATTCTCTAAGATGGATTTGACGGCTTGTCTTCTACCGTCTAACGTTGTTCCTCTACTCATACATGATTGATCGACAATGTTGAATGATGTAGATTCACATAAGTAAAGGTCTTCTCCTTCGTAAATTAAGCATTGGTGTGGGTCGACATCAGGACAAATCATCAGCGTTTTTGCGTTGATCGTGTAATGCTGGATCTTTTGGATGGATCGACTAGTCACTTTCTTTTCACATTCCTTTCTACGATTTTAAAAAAATTTAGATGAAGAAGTAATCTTCTTTAATATAGATGAACTTACAATAATTTTCAAATTATTTTTACAAATTTTTGTTCTTTTTTAGAACAATGTACTTATTGTTCTGTAAATTTGTTGGATTTTCACTAGGAAAGAGGTGCTTTGTTCGTTTTATTGGAGTCACAAAAAAATGACTGACCCGTTGATTTAATCAAAGGCCAGTCATTCATTCGTTTAGTTTTCTTTTTCTTTGTCTTCTTCTTGATCCAATTCATCTTGCATTGGATCTTCGCTATCTTGGTCACCATTCATGCCTTGGTCACCGTTATCTTGACCATCGTCCATTTCTTGGTCGCCATTATCGCCGTTCATACCTTGATCTCCGTTTTCTTGCTCTTCCATATTATCTTGTTCTTGGTTCGTTGGTTCCTCATCTTCAGCGTCAGCACACCCGGCGAGCGCACCGATTACTAAGAAAAGAGCAAGTAACGACTTCATGAGTGATGATTTCATTATGTCCCTCCTAAAAGATTACTCAAGCAGTAGTATTTCCAAAGGAGAGACCTTTAATCAATTTTTTTAAGAAAAAGTATTTTAAGGGACAATTTTTGTGTGTAACTGATTCAATTATTTGCGGTCATAGAATGGCTCAAGTATGTGATACAGAGGAACACTGAAGGTACGCGAGCGAACCTGGTGGCATGCAGATTAACAGTGAACTTACAGGATTCAGGACTGAAGCACTGAAGGAATGCGGATTAACACTGAAGAACGCTGAATAACACTGAAGGAATGCAGATTAACACTGAAGATGTAGAATTTAACACTGAAGCTACGTGAATTAACACGGAAGATGCAGAAATTAACACTGAAGGTACGCGGATTAACACGGAAGATGCAGAAATTAACACTGAAGGTACGCGGATTAACACGGAAGGTACGCGAGCGAACACTGAAGCTAGTCGATTTAACACTGAAGAAACGTGAATGGTCGTTCTGATTCTTGGTATTAAAAATGACCAAATGCATGATTTGGTCATCTGAGTTACATATTATTTTTCTGGATCAACAATCGCAAACATAATCTCAGCTTCACATGCGAGCTCGCCGTCAACGGTTGCTTTTGCTTTTCCTTTTCCGATTGGTCCTTTTAGCTTAACCATCTCGACTTCCAGTTTCAATCGGTCTCCTGGTTTTACTTGGCGTTTGAATCGGCATTTATCGATTCCGGTGAACATGCCAAGTTTACCTTGGTTTTCTTCCATTTTTAAAATGGCGACTGCACCGACTTGTGCGAGTGCTTCAACGATCAACACGCCAGGCATAACCATATAATTCGGGAAATGACCTTGGAAAAATGGCTCGTTCGCTGTGACGTTTTTGTAACCGACTGCGCCTTTACCTTCTTCGACACTTTCTATTTGGTCGACAAGCAAGAAAGGGTAACGGTGGGGAATGATTTCTTTAATTTGCTCAATATCCAACATGAAGACTCCTCCTCATTGATTACTTTCCTTGAATATAATCGTAAATGCTTTGCCAAAACTCGATCTTTAAAACGTCTTGTGGGTTTTCGCCATCGCCGATTAATCCGTAGCCAACCACAAGGCCAATGATTAAACCAGCGAAACAAAGGGCAATGACGATGATTAGACGTAACCAGACCGGTAAATAACGAATCGGTCCACGAGGGTTCTTTTTTCGTTCTTCCCGCTTCGCTTTTCGTGCTTCTTTCCGATTTTGTGGTTCTTTCGGCTTCTCTTCTTTAACTGCTTCACCTGCAACAAGTGTTGAATCTTCACTTGCTTCTTGTGTTTTTTCCAGCTCACCTAATGTGAAGATTTTCGTTTCTTCATCTGCGTTTTGTGGATGAAAAATTTTGACGTAAGGAAGTTCGGCAAGATATTTTACTTCCGTCTGCTGTTTCGCTACCTCTTCTGGTGTCTGCACGGCTGTTTCGTCAGATTCAACCGGTAAATCAGCTTCTGGTATATTTGCAGGAAGCTCGGCATCTTCTTCTGCTTCTTCTGGAAGTTTCGCATCTTGCGTAAGTGCTGGTGAATCTTCTTGTGCTGTATCCTCATCGTCATCCCACGGAAAATTAATTTCCGCTTCACCACCGAGGCTTGGAGGTATATCCGTTGGTTGCAATTCGCCTGCATGGTCTAAGTTAACGGCACTTTCACTGACATGTTCATATCCATCATCTTTCTTCGCTTCGAGTTCACCTTGGCCTTCAGGTTTTGGTGGCAACTCGGTGTCCGTTTTTGCTTCAAGATTACCATTCATCGGATGCTGTTCCGTTCTTTCCATTTTTTCTGCATTACTTTTTTCAGTTGAATTGGAGTCGGCACGGGGTTCTTGATCCGGCGTATTCAATTGATCGTTATTGTTCTCTAGATTTTCGTATTTTTCATCTGAAGACATGTGCTTCCCCTCAATTCCTCTTGCGATCTTCCGTTATTATGAACGCATACTATTTATAAGTCCCATCATTTGGTCGCCAAGCGTTATTGATTGACTGTTCAATGAATAGGCGCGCTGTGATTCAATCATTCGCGTCATTTCTTGTGCGAAGTTGACGTTGGATGCTTCCAACGAGCGTGTATGTAAAGTTACTGCTTCTGCTGGGATGGCTGTAACGATTTCTTCTGCCGGAACACCCAATCCTTCAGCATCCAGGCGGTAATTTCCGCCACCGACATTTTCCAACGTACGCGGTAAGTCAATTTGAACGAGTTGAATGTTCGCAACGGTTTCGCGTTGATCCCCAGTTGTCGTTTCCAAACGACCATCTGCTGTAATTTCGATGTTGTCAAACGTATGATCAATAATAATCGGTCCGTCGTTCCCTTGGACAGGATTCCCGTTTGAATCGGTCAGCATCACTTGCTCATTATCGTTAACTGGTTGTAAATAAAAATTCCCAGCGCGTGTATACTGTTGTTCGGTTTCCCCATTGGTATTTGGCGCGTTGACGACAAAGAATTGATTGGCATGTTCAATCGCCACATCGAGTGGACGGTCTGTCGCTTGGATTGTTCCTTGGTCCATCAAAATATTCGTGTGAGCCAGTTTAGCGCCTGAACCTACCCGTATTCCTTCTGGAGTCAATCGCGATGAATCGGCATCAAACCTAAGCATATTGTCGATTTGCTGGAACATCAATGATGAAAAATTACTTTGTCGTGCTTTATAGCCATGCGTATTCATGTTCGACAAATTGTTGGCGGATTGATCCATCCGGTGCTGTAGTTGATTCATCATCGTCGCAGCATTGTACATATTTCTCACGGTCTTTTCCCCCTATTCACCTTAACGTAAACGGCCGACTTGATTTGCCGCTAAATCCAAGCTTTGATCAAACATCCGAACGACTTGTTGATTCATTTCGAACATCCGGTAAGAGCGCATCATTTCCGTCATCATTTGCTGTGGGTCAACGTTTGAGCGTTCAAGCGACCCTTGGCTAATCGAAAAATTCACGCCTTCTGTTGTTCGTGCATCACCAATCGCTGTGCCTTCTTCAAGCGCCCAAAGATTGTTGCCTTCTTTCGTTAAAGCATTCGCGTTTTCTTGGTATGCAATTTGAATGTCTGTGTTGGCTACTGGTGAAATGACTTGGCCATTTGCCGTCACTTCGAAGTTTTCTGTTCCGGTTTGTATCCGTTCATTATTCGTATCCATTACGTAATACCCGTCTGATGTCGTTAAGTAACCTTCTGCATCAACCGTGAAATTTCCGTTTCGTGTCAACCGTTGTTCTCCTTGTTCATTCGTAACCGTGAAAAACAAAAATCCAGTTTCATCTGGTGTCGTCTGATTGATCAAGGCTAAGTCCGTTGAAATGCCTGTCTCTTCAACATCGCCTTGAGTAAATAATGGAACGTCATCCTGCATATATGTACCTGTATGAAGGGAGCCTACAATATGGTTATTTGGTATATTCACGTTTCGCTTTGTCGGAAGCGACTGTGATTGGATGTTTTGAATGAGCATTTCCGGAAACGCTCGGAATGTTCCCCGGTCTTGTTTGTAGCCTGGTGTTAACGCATTGGACATGTTATTTGACAACGAATCTTGATATCGTTGCTGCGCGACCATTCCTGAACCTGCCGTATGCAATCCTCTTAACATATTCGTTCCCCCTCATACAGTTATGAATTTTTATTAACCAATTTTTCTTTTCGGTAGTTTATCAATATTGCCAAGCATAATGCCTGTACCTTTCGCAACTGCACTCATTGGATCTTCTGAAATGAATACAGGTACTTTCAATTCTTCAGCCATTAGCTGATCAAGGCCGTGTAACAATGCGCCCCCGCCTGTGATAATCACGCCACGATCAATAATATCTGCGGATAGCTCAGGTGGTGTTTTTTCAAGGACGGATTTCGCCGCTTGTGTAATCATGCTGACTGGCTCACGTAATGCTTCTTCAATTTCTGTTGAATTAACGGTAATCGTTCTTGGTAAACCTGAAATTAAATCACGACCACGAATATCCATAGATTCATTGCGTCCTTCTGGGAAAACCGTCGCAACGTTGATTTTAATGTCTTCAGATGTGCGCTCACCAATTAACAATTTATATTTGCGTTTTATGTATTGAAGAATTTCCTGATCGAATTTATCCCCAGCCATTTTGATGGACTCCGAAGTAACGATATCGCCCATGGACAATACAGCAACATCCGTCGTTCCTCCACCAACATCAATAATCATATTACCGCTCGGCTGGAAAATATCCATTCCTGCACCGACCGCCGCAACTTTTGGCTCTTCTTCTATATAAATGCGTTTTCCGCCGCTCTTTTCAGCCGCTTCTTTGATTGCTTTTTGTTCGACTTTCGTAATATTTGTCGGACAACAAACAAGAATCCGTGGCTTCGAGAACATGCCGCGCACATTAATTTTTTCAATAAAATAACGTAACATCGCTTCCGTTACATCAAAATCAGCAATTACACCATCTTTCAACGGACGAATTGCTTCAATATTTCCAGGTGTACGTCCAACCATCTGACGTGCCGCCTGTCCAACTTCTAATACTTTTCCCGTATTCCGGTCCATTGCAACAACAGCTGGCTCATTCAATACAATCCCTTTACCTTTAACGTGAATGAGCACATTCGCCGTCCCCAAGTCGATCCCAATATCTCTAGCGAACATGAACGATTAATCCTCCTGACACATGCACAAAATTTGAATTTATTCTATCATCATATTTTATCACTTTTCTTGCAAGGTGTCACACTCTTTTTGGGCGCGGTTGTCGGAGTTTCCAGCCTCATCGATGTATACCTGTTGATCCCTTATCATGGAGGGTGTGGTTGGCTCATATATTTTCAGTTTGGGTGCATATATTTTGGATTTGGGACCATATTTTTTTGCTTTCGGCACATAAAATGCTCAAGACGGACCATTTCCTTCATCTCGGGGATCATATTTATACAAATAGGGCGCATATTCTGTGAAGTCGATCCGCTTTATTGATCCCTTATCTTGGAGGGGGGGTGGCTCATATATTTTCAGTTTGAGTGCATATTTTTTCGATTTGGGACCATATTTTTTTGCTTCCGGCACATAAAATGCTCAAGATGGACCATTTACTTCATCTCGGGGATCATATTTCTACAAATAGGGCGCATATTCTGTGAAGTCGATCCGCCTTATTGCTTCCTAGTTTGGAGGGTGTGGTTGGCTCATATATTTTCAGTTTTAGTGCATATATTTTGGATTTGGGATCATATTTTTTTGCTTTCGGCACATAAAATGTTCTGAACGGAGCATTTCAGTTATGTCAGGGAGCATATTACTAGAAAAAGGTCGCATATCCAACCAAATATTTATTGGAGAAATTCATTCAAGATTGAATTTCCACATCTTAATAACCAATTCAAAAACGGTAAACCTGAAATAATGTTATTTAGCTTGTCGGATAATCACTTTATCCTATTTTGACTTCTCCTTTAAGTTCGATTTTAATATGAAGAAAGGAGTAAGATAGTCATGTTAATAAAGAACCATGAAGTACCGCTTGCCTTATTGAAACTCGCGTCTATTAAAAGAAGGCTTCCGTCAACTCACCCAAAATATCAGAAAATCTTCAACGACTGGGCATTGTATAATGCCGGTTATCGCGGGGAGTTGGCGCTCGATTATTATTTACATCGTTTTAATCAACCGGAAAATTATATGTTACATAGCCTCCGCCTGCATCATAAGCAAACTTTTCAGATCGATACGTTAATTTTACATCCCAACTTCTTTCTTCTAATTGAAGTTAAAAATCTCTCAGGAAAAGTGAATTTTGACCATGGTTTCGGGTTGATGACCAGGGAAAACAACGGCCACGTTCAGTCGTTCCAAGATCCCATCATCCAAGCTGAAAACCAAGCCTTCCTTCTACAAAATTGGCTGATTAATTTTGGCGTTTCTGGTGTTCCGGTTGAGTCGCTCGTGGTATTTGTAAATAATCACGTTCATTTGACACGTTCAGATGAGCAACATGTTGACCCGCGAATCATTCATGCCAATAAACTTGCGGATACGTACAACCAACTTCATCAGAAATATCCGAAGAACCTTTTACCTACCCAAAAACTCCGTGTCATTGGCCAAAAAATGATACAAGAAAATAAACCATTACAGGCCAATCCCTTCCAGAAATATCAACTTACGCGAAAAGCCATTCAACCAGGTATCATCTGTCCTATATGTGATTTCACACCTATGAAGCGTTACCACGGTTATTGGAAATGTGACTCTTGCGGACATTCATCAACATTTGCACATATTGATGCATTAAAAGATTTCTATCTCTTATTCAATGACCAAATTACGAACCGAGAGGCAAGATGGTTTTTTCAAATTGATTCAAGGAAGGTCGCTCGAAATTTGTTAATCAAATTATCGATGGTCGGGAAAAATAAAGGAGCTTCTTATCAACTTGATTTTAATACAGAACGTGACTTTACTTACTTGCTTTCAACCAAAGAAAAAGACCAAGCTGGATACAGCCTGGTCCAATAAAATTACTTCACAACTTCCGCTTCTTCCACAACATGGTTCACAACCGCTTCATAATGCTGCAATGCCAAATCTGATAAATCCGTTTCTTCACCAAAAGTTTGTTGTAAAAATACTTCTGTGACCGCTTTTGAACGAGGGTCTTCTTCCTCAATCATTTCTAGTGCGACGACTCCTTCAAAGATCTTTGTCATTTGAACGGCGACTTTTTTCGGGTGCATTAATTGCGTCTGTTCATCGAGTTGAACGAGTTTCTCAAGCATTCCGGTTAACTTTTGGATGGCCTGCTCAACTGGTGTTTTTAATGAAACAGCCACCGGATTCAAATTAGCAAGTCGCTCATTCATTTCTTGAACAAACGTTTGATGAATGTTGTATTTGCGCATTAATCGAACGACTTCTAAGCCTAAAATATTCGCTGTTCCTTCCCACACCGTCAGTACTTGCGCATCTCTCAATAAACGTGGGGTGACGAAGTCTTCGATATAGCCATTCCCGCCGTGCATTTCAATGGATTCATGGGAAAAGTGAATCGCTTGTTCGGCTGTTTCTTTTTTCAATAAGGCGATCAACAACCGAAGCATGGCTTGTTCTTCTTCTGAAGGGTTTGCTCCTTTTGCCATCACTTGATCAAAGCGTTCAATCAACTCAAAAGTTGCTGTCATTTCCACTTCTAATTTCGACGCGAGGTTTGTTAACGTTTCGCGGACCATTGGGTAATCCGTCAGCTTTCCACCAAAGGCACGGCGCTCTTCGGCGTAGTCTCTTGCTTCCACATAACCGCGGCGCATAATGCCTAGTGAAGCAATCGCATTGCATACGCGTGAGAGATTTAATGCTTCCATCATGTATTTGAATCCTTTTTTCGGATTGCCAACGAGATATCCTTTCGCTTGCTCAAATTCTACTTCCGCTGAAGGTACTGCTCGCACGCCAAGTTTATCTTTTAGTCGTCTGACTTTCGCACGGTTTTCCACACGATTTTCTTCCCATGGGACTAAAAATAAACTTAATCCTTTTGTTCCTTCTGGCGCGCCTGGGATTCTCGCTAAAACCATTGCAACACCAGCCATTCCCGTATTACTGGCAAAATATTTTTCACCGGTGATTTGGTAAATTTCCCCGTACATATCCGAGCCAGCCGCTTCTGCACGTACTTCATTGGCACCAACGTCCGAGCCACCTTGACGTTCCGTTAAAAACGTCGCGCCTTCATATAGCTCCGTGTCACCTGTTGCGATGACGTGCGGTAAATATTTTTTTCGTAACGCTTCAGCGGCATAGTGATCGATTAGATAGCTTGTCGCCATTGTCAATGTCACGGGACAATAGAATCCCGGTTCCGCTTGGGAAAGCAAATAGCCTTGAGCATATGAGTACACATAATTCCCTTGGTGACCAAGCTCAGGAATCTCTTTATGGACATAGCCGACAATGCCGGTTTCATACGTCTCTTTCACAGTTTCCCGGTAGCCTTCATTCACCCAAACTTCATTGATTTCATTACCCATTTTGTCGTATTTGATTAACTGTGGCTGTCCTTCTCGGTCCGTATGAACAGCACGGTCATCAATCGCACCGGCAACTCTTTCACCGAATGCGGTTAACTTTTCATCGGCATATTCAAAGAACTTCTCTGGCAACGACCGTTTCAATAGCTTTTGCAATAATGGATCTGATGTGTAAAAATTTTTCTCTTTCATTTTTCATCCTCCTCGTTCAATCGATTATTTGGATGTCATTTCTTCAGCAGAATCACGCAATTGATTTCGTAGTAACTTACCAGTTGCATTTCGTGGGAGCGCTTCCACTTCTGCATAAAGCTTTGGAATTTTATAATCTGCCACCCGTCCTTCAAGAAACGCTTTACAACTACTTTCTAAATCACTGACAGGTTCATTCAGCACGACGAATGCTTTCGCCGTTTCTCCCCATTCGGCATGTGGAATGCCAACGATTGCTACGTCTTCAATGCTTGCATGTTGGACCAATGCCTGTTCGACTTCAGTCGGATAAATATTGACTCCACCTGAAATAATGACGTCTTTTTTCCGGTCAATGACCCAATAGTAGCCGTCTTCATCTTGCACGGCGATATCTCCTGTATAAAGCCAGCCATCTTTTAATGTTTCGGCTGTTTTTTCAGGTGCTTTATAGTAGCCTTTCATATTTCCTTCACCACGCAAAACAATTTCACCTGGCTCCCCTTGTTCTACATCTTGACCTTGTTCATCAACGAGCCGGATTTCCGTATTCAAGGCAGCACGGCGCCCGATACTACCCGCTTTCTCTGCATGTTCCTCTGCTTTCAACAATGTTCCACTTGGTCCTGCTTCCGTCAGTCCGTATACGCACCAGAGACTATCGGTTTTGAATTTCTCTTTCACGAATTTCACTTCATTTTGTCCAAGTGGTGCGCCACCGTATACCCAATATTCCATTGATGATAAATCAAATTCATCAATATTTGGTTGCTTGGCAGATAGGAGGTATGCGACTGGTGCGCCGAAGAAATGCGTCACTTTTTCGTGGGAAACCATTTGAAGTAATAAGTCCGGTGTAAATGTCGGTGCCAAAACGTGCGTTGCTCCGGTATATAATGCTGCTCCCATAAACAAATGCAATGGTGCTGAATGACTAAGTGGCATCATGTGTAGTACGCGACTATGTTCACTCATCGTCATTTCAATACTGATCATCGTTGATACGGTTAAAATACTACGATGTGTAAATACAACACCTTTTGGTTTACCTGTCGTCCCCGAAGTATATAAAATAGAAACTTCATCGTCCTCAGTTGCATCACAGTCAACCGCAGTCGCCTCTTCGCTCAATAACTGATCGATGGAATGCCAAACACCATCCGCTTCACCGGTTTTAATAAACGTTAGCTTATTTTCTTCTGTCAGACCTTTTGATGCTTCAAACAACAATTCATGGGTTGCGAAAAATTGAGCTTCGCTATGATCAATAATGTATTGGATTTCCGGCTGGGTTAGCTTTGCATTGATTGGGATGGCCAGTCCTTTCAGACGAATTGCCGCCATATAGAGGTATAGAAACTCAGGCACATTTGGCAAATGAATGATCAACTTATCTCCTTCTTGAAAGCCTAAATTCCTTAATCCATTGGCAATGCGATTCACCCGTTCATCCCATTCTTGATAACTGACTCGTTCATTTGGACTGACCAACGCTTCATGATCTGGCTGCTTATTGGCATGCACCTTTAATAATGTTGATAAATTCATTTTACTTCCTCCTCCAATTTGGTTAATTCATTTCGAAACGTGTCCAAAAACATTTCCATCTCTTTTTTGAGCTGTGCGAGTTCATTCATCCGCTTGGTGACTTCAGCTATCTTTTCTTCGCCATATTCAATCGTTCGCTTCAGTTGCTCCCTCCCCGTCGGATCCTCTTCAAATAACAGAACCATTTCCTTGATTTCGTCCAGTTTGAAGCCGTACTTTTTCCCGCGAAAAATCAGTTGCAGCTGCGTTAATTCCTTCCTGGTGAATATTCGTTGCCCAGTCGCTGTCCGTTCCGGATGAATTAATCCCACTTCCTCGTAATAACGAATCGTACGATGAGACACGCCAAACCGATCAGCTACTTCAGCAATCGAATACGTTTTGACCAACTAACCACCACCTTTGTCAGAATATTCGTATGATTATAGTGTATCATTTACGTTAACGTAAAGTGCAAGGCTTTTTACATAAAGAAATGTCCATATAATCCTGTTTAGGCAGCATATATTCTGAAATTCGGCGTATATATTTTTCATTTGGAACCATATATTTAAAATTGGGGAACATATGAGTGTGCTTTGGGGTCAAATCATTGGTATAGGGGAGCATAAATCACTTTATATGTAAAAATAAAAACCGGTCGAAACCGGCTGTGTAAATATTGAACTTATACAGTTTCCATTTCGTCTTTTTCTGTGTACTTTCGTTTCGTCGCTTCCCCACCACGCAAATGTCGAATCGATTTATGATATTCAAGTACGCTTTTTACTTCCTTGTACAATGCCGGATTAATTTTCGGTAGTCTTTCGGTCAAATCTTTATGGACAGTGCTTTTTGAAACACCAAATTCTTTTGCGATTCTTCTTACAGTTTGCCTGGAGTCTAATAAATGCGCCGCAATCTTTAATGTTCTTTCTTTGATGTGATCGTGCAAACGTCTCGCCTCCTGAAGTTGTCAACTCTTTGATGTGTTGATACAGTTTATTCACTCAGGAGGCCGATTATGAGCATACTTTCTCTATTGGTAAAAAAGTGTGGAAATATTCAGTTAGTTAACCTATGATAAATTAAAAACGGAGGTGAGCTTTATGAAACGTAGTACAAAATGGGGTTTGCGGACAGCTATCTTTGTGTTAGTTTTTTTTCCTATTCTTTTCAGCATTATCTCTTATACGACGGATAACTGGAATTTTCTTTGGTATAGCTTGATTCCGACGTTTTTTTCAGGAAGCATCGGTCTCTTTGCTGCAATCAACCAAGCAAAGAAAGACCGACTAATGAGCGAGGATTGATTGATTTCGTTAAGCTAAAATTAAAATGACAATTGCCACGACAATTACAAAACCAGCGGTCGCAAAAGAAATAACCCCAAAGCCTTTTCTGCCTAATTTCATTTCAACCATTCCATTGACCACTTGAAGAACTCCAACAGCAATCAATGTATAAGGCAATAACCAAAATTCCCGCATGATTATACTATATCCCGCCATTAGCACGACAATGACAGCCAAAACAATCCGAGCGATATTCATTTTCCTATCCCCTTTCACTTTTACCCTTCATTTTCCTACTCCTATGAATTTCTTGCAACTATTTTTGCATTCCTTATCAATTTTATGTAATATATAAATTGCATAGTGTAATTTATATTTTGCATTAAGGTGAAGGGGATTCTATGAAAAATCGAGTAAAATTAGGAAGAATAAAAAAAGATCTAACTCAAGCTCAGTTAGCTAAACGCGTTGGAGCAACAAGGCAAACAATCGGGTTAATCGAAAAAGGAGATTATAATCCGAGTCTTCAGTTATGTATTGCCATTGCAAAAGAGCTTGGTCAAACGTTGGATGAATTGTTTTGGGAGGTTAGCTAAATGAAAACATGGTTATCAATATTTTTGCCGACAGACGAATACAAACGACAAAAACTTCTACTATTTATTGCTGAAGGTGGCGTATTACTCGTCCTTGCTCAATTTCTATCTTTGATTATTGGACCATTTGAATCAAGTCTCGTTCCAATAATTTCGATTGGCATTTTTGTTTTCTATGTAACTTTCAGGTATATCATCTCGGGCATGGAGTATACAGAGGTAGCAACGCAATCGGATTATAAAAAGGAACGGAAAAATATTGTTATGAAGTCTTTATCGTTCGGCGTTATTTTCACGGGGTTAAACTTTTTGGTACAGCGAGGGGACTACATTATTGTCGACCTAATTATGATTGGGTTGTTGGCTACACTCTTCTTCTTTTTATTCAGCTGGTTCTCCTTGAAACGATCTTTCAATAAAAACCGTGAATTGATAGATGAATGAAAAAATCCCCCAGTTTTGGGGGATTCATTCCTGACCTTATTCCTACTTAAATCCTGGATTGACAGGCTGGCCTTCTTCCATTAATCGGAAATGGACCTTAGAAATCTCTTCGTCGGTGTAAACATTCGCACCGGAAAGACCTATTGGGTCACCTTGCGTTAACTCGTCACCTTCACTGACATACACTTCAGAAAGACTTCCATACATTGTCGCTCGTTCACCGTCGTGTTCCATTTCAACTACTTTGCCGAGAAGTTCATCATCTTTTACACTCGTAACTTTACCTGTGAGTGAAGCAATAACTTCAAATGGTTCACCATCTGATGATGTAATATCGACACCTTTACTTTGGTAATATTGATTATTGTAAAAGATAAGTGCATCCAACTGATCTTCTTCTGCAGCATCAGCATCGTAATACTGTGTCAAAATTTCGGTCTTGTCACCGAGCATGACTGGCATGACTAAATCCTCTTGTTCCGCAACTACTTCTGCAGCATTTTCTTCGCTATTTTCGATAAGATCATTCTGTTCGACGTTCCAGCTGTAATCATTCGCATTTTCTTCAGCTGTGTCGTCTGCTGCGTTAAACTGATAAATCATAACCCCTGCTAACACGACTGCGACTAATCCAATGTAGAGTGTTGGATAAAACCAACGTTGACGAGTCAACCTTTTCCATTTTGATTGACGAAGGAATTTTCTTTCCTTATCACTCATTTTCATCACCTCAGCAACCATTCTGAACCGTTCCGATGAATTATATACATCCATTTCCAAAATTTTTCTGATTGCCGAGGTGAGTGGCATTAAACTGATTCGTTTTTACATAACTTCTTCTAGCGTTTGAATGTCGATTCCTTGATAGTAATGTTTGACGATGTCTTGATATGTCTTCCCTTCTCTAGCCATACCATTCGCTCCGTATTGACTCATACCAACGCCGTGACCGTACCCTTGTGTCTTGAAAATTATATAGTCGTTCTTTTTCTCAATCGTAAAGTCATTGGAACGTAGTCCTAATGCTTCGCGAACTTCACGTCCACTGAAACTTTTCCCATTGATCGTAAGCTCTGCGATTCGCCCACTCTGAGTTCGTTTCACATTCGATACAGTTAAATTATTTGTAACATTAATATCTAACTGTGCTGCAACTTTGTTCATCGCAATAACTTCTTGTTCACTAAACTCAGGTGAAGCTTCATCCCAAGGACTCGACACACTTTTTAAATAAGGAATTTCATTTTGCCAATAGTCTTCTGCATTTTCCGTATATCCATTACTTGTTGAGAAGAATTGTGCCGTAATCGGCGTTCCTTCATAAGTAATGATCTGGCCTTTTGTTTCATTGACAGCTTGCTGGAGCTTCATGAATTTTTCAGAGAAATCGACACCCCAGTCTTCTCGGAGTTCTTCTTCACTTTTAAATACTTGGTCATTCACCGTATCGGTAACGTCATAAGCTTCTTCACTTCCTGTCAGCATCTTCTTCACGATATATGTTCTTGCAGCAAGTGCTTGTGCTTTAATAGCTTCCTTTTCAAAGCTCATCGGCATTTCTGAAGCAACGACGAGCGCAACATATTCTTCAAGCGGCACTTCTTCAACGAGCTCACTTTCTTGGCGAAAAACAGAAACGATCGGTTCTTCACTCGGTGTCTCTTCTTGGGTGACTGGCTCACTTTCTTCTTGTTCATTTACTTTCGTCGATGCCTCCGCAAACGGTATTACAAGAATAGTAGGCAAAATTAGGATGACTGAAAGTAACGTGGCAACTAGGATGATTGGTACCTTTTTCACTTTTGGAACTCCTCCTTTGATTATCTCTTGACTATTACTAGTTTTATGTAAAAGGTACTCTTGATAGAACATGAATATAGAAATTTTATAGAAGAAATTTAAATCCCGCTGAAATTAATAGATTGTACAACGCGAAAAAGCCCATCTCCTTTATGAGACAGGCTTTCAGCTTATATGAATATTCATGATGAGTTCGGCTAATTAGCTAGATTTTGCCAACTTATCTGTCGTAGTTGTCGGCTCTTCTACTTCATCAGTAACACGTTCAATTGTCGCGCCGAGCGATCTTAGTTTTTCTTCAAAGTTAACATAGCCACGGTCTAAATGTTTCAGCTCAGTGACTTCTGTGCGCCCTTCTGCAACTAGTCCTGCAATGATGAGTGCAGCAGCAGCACGTAGATCAGTTGCTGCGACTTCTGCTCCTTGCAGTTCGACTGGGCCATTAACAATGGCACTACGTCCTTCAATTTTCGCCGTAGCGTTCATCCGTCTGAACTCTTCAACATGCATAAAGCGATTTTCGAAAACTGTTTCAGTGATGACACTAGTACCTTCTGCTTTCATTGTTAGTGTCATGAACTGAGATTGTAAATCAGTCGGGAAGCCAGGATACGGTAATGTTTTAATATCGACAGGCTTCAATTTTTCACGAGCGGTAACACGAACAGCATCATCATACTCTTCGATGCGAATGCCCATTTCTTTCATTTTTGCAATCAATGAGCGTAAATGTCCTGGAATCGCGCCGTTAACAACGACGTCTCCGCCTGTTAGTGCAGCAGCAATCATAAATGTTCCTGCTTCGATTCGGTCAGGAATAATCGTATGCTCTACACCGTGTAATGTAGGAACACCTTCGATTCGAATCGTTTCTGTTCCTGCACCGATTACTTTACCACCCATTTGATTAATATAGTTCGCTAAATCAACAATCTCTGGTTCTCTCGCACAATTTTCAATGACAGATGTACCTTCTGCCAAAGCAGCTGCCATAATAATATTTTCCGTCGCTCCAACACTTGGAAAATCCAAGTAAATTCTTGCGCCTTGCAACTTTCCTGGTGCGAATGCTTCCACGTAGCCATTGCCTACATGAATTTCTGCGCCCATCGCTTCAAAACCTTTTAAGTGTTGATCGATTGGTCTTGAGCCAATTGCACAGCCTCCTGGCATCGCGACCTTCGCGTGACCATACCTGGCCAATAAAGGTCCCAATACGAGTACAGAAGCTCTCATTTTACGTACATATTCAAATGGTGTTTCCGTCTTTAATGTGTTTGAAGCATCGATATGAAGTTTACCATCTTCTCTTAACACATTCACATTCATATATCTTAAAACTTCACTAATCGTATCTACATCAGCTAGCGTTGGCACTTGGTCAAGCGTACTTTTCCCTTCACTTGCCATGATGCTTGCTGCAATCACAGGTAAAACTGAGTTTTTGGCACCCTCGACTTGCACAGTCCCTTCAAGTCGATTGCCTCCCGTCACAATAATTTTATCCACAACATTTCCCTCCGTGTCGATATTCCGTATGTTATTTAATATTCAATTACAAGGATAGGTGTGCCGATTGTCAATGTTGCCCCATCTACCTCATCTCTGATCGCTAATTGAATATTAATAGAATGCTGACTTTCATTTAGACTCGTTTTTATTAGGTCGGTCTTACCACCTAATACTTTAAATCCTGACTCATCAAGCATATTTTGTTCTTGAATGTCAAAATCTTCTCGTATTCTATCAAAAAACAAATTACTATTCATTCTATCACTGTATTTAGACTGATAACAAGAGTAATAAAGCCCATTTTTAAAGAATTCTTTAAAGGTTTCATCATTCAATTTTTGCTTGATTTCATCTTTCACTTGTTCATTCCAGATATCCCCTGTCAGAACGTAAGTGACTTGGACTTCTTTCCGTTGGTCAAAACGAGATACATCAAACTCTTCGTTTACAAGTTCACTTTTATGGGAGTCCTTTGAAAAATCTTTTTGTATTAACATATTTTCTAAACGCTCAACTTGTGATTCACTTATCTCTGTTCGAATGGTGAAATTAAATGAATCGATCACTAACTCATTTTCTCTAAAATATTGATCGAACGTTTCTATGTCATTCAAAAAGTTATCTAGATTCGTAGTTTGATAGATTGTGTGATTCGAAAAAATAAAAGAAATTAAATAAAGTCCAATAAATAAAGTTCTCATTATTTCCACCCCTCTTACTTAAAGGGTGGGCACGAAACACTAAGAATAAACCTTTTAAACTTCGACATCTTTTTTAGATCAAATAACTCAACTGACCTGACCAACGAATAAAATCAAGAAAAAAATTACTTACTGTAGTACCTATCACAATTGAAAGTAAAATAAACAACAATTTACTTTCAACTTCTCGATTCTTCTTAAAAATACTTTGAATATTGACTGATTCTAAAGCTTTCCAAGCTAAAATAATAAAAATAATGTGGGAGATCATTCCCGTTAATGCATCAACTGTTGGTTGTACAAACATCTCGGACACCTCTTAGTAAGCATGTGCCTGCTATTCCCCACCGAATTAACTTTGCTTAAAATAAGTCTATTGTTTGAGCTAATGTTACATTTCCCGGGAAATATCGACACCAAACCTAAAGTTAATTATTTAGTGAAATTAGTTGTGGACCATGAAATCAATGATTATGTAGTTTGTTGTGGGTAATAAGTTATGTATTATTCTGTTCATCTTGTTGTAATATTATAGCGTTCATTCGTCACATCATGGTGTATTCTGTTTAATTGTTGTTTGTGTGCTGATTGCTGACAAAGGCTTTCTAACTGTTGATAGGGTGCGGCTGACTGTTGATAAAGACGTTCTAACTGTTGATAAGGCTCACCTTACTGTCGATAAACGCGCGCTGACTGTTGATAAGGCTCTCCCGACTGTCGATAAGCGCACGCTGACTGTTGATAAAGCTCTCCTAACTGTCGATAAACCCACACTGACTGTTGATAAAGCTCTCCCAACTGTCGATAAACTCGCTCTGACTGTTGATAAGGCTCTCCCAACTGTCGATAAACCGACGCTGACTGTTGATAAGGCTCTCCCAACTGTCGATAAACGCACGCTAACTGTTGATAAAGCTCTCTCGGCTGTCGATAAATGCGCTCTGACTGTTGATAGGGCGTAGCTGACTGTTGATAAACAATCAATAAATACAAAAAAGAGGCCAACCTCTTAGTTTGGGATCAGCCTCTTTTTATTATTGATGATTTGCAATATCAATACGGTTGATCGCACGTTGAAGGGCGATTTGTGCACGCTTAAAGTCAACGTCGTCTTCTCGCTTGGAGTTTAGACGTTGTTCTGCGCGTTCCTTTGCTTGCTGAGCACGGTCGACGTCAATGTCGCTCGGTTTTTCTGCAGATTGCGCAAGGATTGTCACTTGGTCAGGACGTACTTCGACGAACCCTCCGTTAACAGCGACGTACTCCGTATTGTTCTCGCTTTTTAGTCGTACTGCACTGATGGTCAATGGTGCAACGAGTGGAATGTGGCCTGGTAAGATCCCGAGTTCTCCACCTTCCGCTCGACAGCTGACCATTTCATAGGTGCCATCTAGTACAGGGCCGTCAGGAGTGACAACACTCACATTTAGTGTTTTCAATCTTACCCCTCCTTGGGCAGTGGTAAGCGAAGAGGTCAATTACGACAGTTGCCTCTTTCGCTTAACGTCCCATTATTGTTCCATTTCTTCGGCTTTCTTAACGACTTCTTCGATTCGGCCAACCAAACGGAAGGCATCCTCTGGCAAGTGATCGTATTTACCGGAAAGAATTTCTTGGAATCCTTTAATTGTTTCTTCAACAGGTACATAGGAACCTTTTTGTCCTGTAAACTGTTCTGCTACGTGGAAGTTCTGAGATAGGAAGAACTGGATCCGACGCGCACGTGCTACTGTCTGTTTATCATCATCTGATAATTCATCCATACCAAGGATTGCGATGATGTCTTGAAGCTCACGGTAACGCTGTAGCGTTTGCTGCACTCTACGTGCTACATCATAGTGCTCTTCACCGACGATGTTCGGGTCAAGTGCACGAGATGTAGATGAAAGTGGGTCTACCGCAGGGTAAATCCCTTGCTCTGTCAATTTACGCTCAAGGTTTGTTGTTGCGTCCAAGTGAGCGAATGTTGTTGCTGGAGCTGGGTCTGTGTAGTCATCCGCAGGTACATATACAGCTTGGATCGATGTAATCGATCCTTTGTTTGTTGATGTAATACGTTCCTGTAGCTGACCCATTTCCGTTGCAAGTGTCGGCTGGTAACCAACGGCAGATGGCATACGACCTAGTAGGGCGGATACCTCTAGACCACCTTGTGTAAAACGGAAAATGTTGTCGATAAAGAGTAGAACGTCTTGTCCTTCTTCATCACGGAAGTATTCTGCCATTGTCAAACCTGTCAAGGCAACACGCATACGTGCACCAGGTGGTTCGTTCATCTGACCGAATACCATTGCTGTTTTACTAATAACTCCGGAGTCGCTCATTTCGTAGTAAAGGTCGTTACCTTCACGTGTACGTTCACCAACACCAGCGAATACGGAAATACCACCGTGTTCTTGTGCGATGTTGTTGATAAGCTCCTGGATTAGTACGGTTTTACCTACACCCGCACCTCCGAAAAGTCCGATCTTACCACCTTTAACGTAAGGGGCAAGCAAGTCTACAACTTTGATACCTGTCTCCAGAATTTGTGTTTCTGTAGCTAGTGTATCGAAAGCTGGTGAATCACGGTGAATTGGGTCACGTCTAACGTCATCAGCGATTTTTTCATCTAAATCAATATTTTCACCAAGAACATTAAACACTCGTCCTAGCGTTGCTTCACCAACTGGAACGGAAATTGGTGCTTTTGTGTCTTCTACTTCTAAACCACGAACGAGTCCGTCAGTTGAAGACATTGCTACGGTACGTACTGTGTCGTCACCTAGGTGAAGTGCTACTTCGAGTACTAAATCGTCACGTAGGTCTGTTCCAGCTACACGTAAAGCGTTATAGATTTGAGGTAAATCTCCACTATCAAACTTCACGTCAACAACTGGTCCCATGACCTGTGTGATGTGTCCTTTGCTCATCCTTTTCCCTCCTAACTGAATCGAATCAGAAAACATCTTTTCAGTTCATACGAATCTTGTAGTTCGCGATTATTCTAATGCAGAAGCACCACTGACGATCTCGGTGATCTCTTGGGTGATTGCTGCTTGACGTGCACGGTTATAGGAAAGGGTCAATTCGTCGATTAACTCTTCTGCGTTGTCCGTCGCACTGCGCATCGCGGTCATACGAGACGCGTGTTCACTTGCTTTACCATCGAGTAATGCACCGTAAATTAAGCTTTCGGCGTACTGAGGTAAAATTGTATTTAAGATTGCTTCTTGATCTGGTTCATATTCATATGTGCTGAGCTGTTTTCCTTCTTCATTGATGTTCGTCAATGGTAGAAGTTTTGTTTCAGTCACTTCTTGAGTAATTGCACTCACATAGTGGTTATAGTGTAAGTACAGCTCATCTACTTCTTCATCTTCAAAGAGATTTACAGCATAGCTTGTAATCTCTTTAATTTCCGCAAACTCTGGTTGGTCATCCAAACCGACGATGCTTTTAGCGATCGGCAGTTCCATTCGTTTACAGAAATCAGTGCCCACTTTACCTAGCGGGATCACCACATATTCGTCTTTCGAACGATGACGCTGCTGAACTGTTTGGTACAGGTTTCTTAAAACGTTACTGTTATAAGGACCTGCCAGGCCACGGTCAGATGTGATGACGACATATCCAGTCTTCTTGATCGGACGAGATTGGAGCATTGGATGATCGACATCCACGTTGCCGGCAGCGATACTCGCTACGACCTCTTGGATTTTCTCCATGTAAGGGACGAACGACCTCGCATTTTGCTCAGCTTTGTTCATTTTGGATGCGGAAACCATTTCCATTGCACTCGTGATTTTTTTCGTACTGGAAGTCGAATTGATTCTGTTTTTTATATCACGAAGAGATGCCACAACGTCTCACCACCTTTTTTAAGAGACTTCTTCGTATTTTAAAAAGGTGTGTCAGAAATAGATTCATACGAGTCAATTTCCGACACGGTCAAACAGATTGTTTATATGAATCATTGAATTATTTTTGTTCACTTACGCTGAACGTGTTTTTGAAGCCTTCAATCGCTTTGTTGAATTCTTCTTTGTCCGGAAGTTGTTCCGTTTCACGGATCGATTGAAGTAGTTCAGGCGCATGCTGTTTCAAGTAAGCATGTAGGCCTTCCTCGAAACGCTGTACATCTTCCACTGGAATATCATCCAGGTAGCCATTAACCAATGCGTAAATAATTGCAACTTGGTATTCGACACCTTGTGGTTGATGTAATCCTTGTTTCAAGACTTCAACCGTACGTTCACCACGGTTCAGTTTCGCTTGCGTTGCTTTATCAAGGTCAGAACCGAATTGTGCGAAGGATTCCAACTCACGGAAGGACGCTAAATCTAGACGTAGCGTACCAGCAACTTTCTTCATTGCTTTAATCTGTGCTGAACCACCAACACGGGATACGGATAGACCTGGGTTGATCGCAGGACGTACACCGGAGTGGAATAGGTCAGACTGCAAGAAGATTTGTCCGTCTGTGATGGAAATAACGTTCGTTGGGATATACGCACCGATATCACCGGCTTGTGTCTCAACGAATGGTAGAGCTGTCAATGAGCCGCCACCTTTTGCATCACTTAATTTAGCTGCACGCTCTAGTAAGCGAGAGTGCAAGTAGAATACGTCTCCAGGGAATGCTTCACGGCCTGGTGGGCGACGTAGTAGCAAGGAAAGTTCACGGTAGGCAGAAGCCTGTTTGGATAAGTCATCATAGACAACCAATACGTGTTTTCCGTTGTACATAAATTCTTCACCCATGGATACACCCGCATATGGTGCTAGGTAAAGAAGTGGTGCTGGGTCAGATGCACCAGCGTTAACGACGATTGTATAATCTAATGCACCATGTTGACGAAGGGTTTCAACAACACCACTTACTGTGGATTCTTTTTGTCCAATCGCAACATAGATACAAATAACGTCTTCTTCTTTTTGGTTAATGATTGTGTCAATCGCGATTGCCGTTTTACCTGTTTGACGGTCACCAATGATCAACTCTCGCTGTCCACGTCCAATTGGAACCATGGAGTCGATTACTTTAATTCCAGTTTGTAGTGGTTCGTCAACTGATTTACGATCCATAACTCCTGGCGCCGGACTTTCAATCGGGCGGGATTTGGATGTTTCAATTGTACCTAAACCATCGATTGCTTGACCTAATGGATTCACAACACGACCTAATAATTCTTCTCCAACTGGAACTTGCATAATACGTCCGGTACGGCGAACTTCATCACCTTCGCGGATTTCAGTAAATGGCCCAAGAATAACGATACCGACGTTGTTCTCTTCAAGGTTTTGGGTCATTCCCATTACGCCGTTAGAGAATTCAACGAGCTCTCCAGCCATTACATCATCTAGACCATGTACACGAGCGATTCCGTCACCAACTTCGATTACGGTACCGACATCGTTTACTTCGATCTCAGAATCATAATTTTCAATTTGCTGTTTAATCAGCGCACTGATTTCTTCAGCTTTGATGCTCATCCATTTCACCCCTATCTTTACTTGTTTGCAGACGTAAGGTTCTGCTCTAAACGTTTCAACTGTGTCGCAAGTGTTCCGTCATAAATCTTATTGCCGATTTGGACACGGATGCCCCCTAGCAATGAAGTGTCGACGATATTGTTCATTCGAAGTGTGTTTAAATTCAATCGTCTCGCAAAAACCTTCTCAACTTGAGCTAGCTCTTCTGGAGAAAGCTCGCGAACGGAATAAACATCTGCTTCTGCAACTCCACTTGCTTCGTTTTTCATTTCAACAAATGAATGGACCATATCCGGAATGATCTCGACACGACCTTTGTCTACTAATAGTAAGAGTGTGTTTACCAGATCTTTCGTTAAATCTTCAAACGTATTCCGAACGAAATTCTTTTTATCCTCAGTTGAAACTCGTGGATTATTCATATATGTGCTGAAAGCAGGTTCATTTTCATATACTTCAGCAAGTACATTGAGTTCATTTTCAAACGAATCAAGAGAAGCTTTTTCTTTTCCTAATTCGTAAAGAGCTACCGCATATCTTTTGGCTACAATTGAATTACTCATTGTCTTCGCCTACTTTATCCAAGTAATCGTTGATCAATTTCTCTTGTTCCGTTTCAGAAAGTTCTTTTTCAATTACCTTGCTGGCAATCTGAACAGATAAGCTACCCACTTGTGTTTGTAGCGCTTGGATGGCTTTGTCACGCTCTTGTTCGATTTCAAGACGCGCGTTTTCTTTGATACGTGCGGCCTCTTCTTTTGCGGCTTTGATTAATTCTGCTTGCTGATTTTTTGCAGTTTCGTTAGCGTCATCAATGATTTGTTGCGCGTTTTGACGGGTATTTTTCAACTCGTCATTCGCTTCATTCATGAGCCGTTTTGCTTCTTGGTTGCTTTGTTCTGCTTGATCTATTTCACTCGCAATATGTTGTTCACGTTCTTGCATGACATTCATCAACGGTTTCCAAGCGAACTTGGTAATTAACGCCAATAGAATGATGAACGTAAGCAACTGGATAATCATGTCTCCAAAAAGTAACCCATTGGAAGCACCAATGATTAATGCTTGGTCTAGCACGGCTTTCACTCCTTTCGCCTATTCTTCTATAAGGCTTCACATGGAAATCAACGTTTGAAGAAACATCTCATTTTCACATGCTCTCTTTAATCTTTCGCGTACAAATGAATGGCGAAGCTTTTAGTAGACTCCGCCATTATTTTGATGTATTCATTCGACTACATTACCATGAAGGCAATAACAACGGCGATAATTGGAACCGCCTCAACCAACGCAACCCCGATAAACATTGTTGTTTGTAGGGCACCACGCAATTCTGGCTGACGAGAAATACCCTCTACTGTACGAGATACGATCAAACCGTTACCGATACCAGCACCTAGTGCCGCTAAACCTACTGCAATTGCAGCTGCTACTGCTCCTGTCATTGAAAACTCCTCCTCTTGGATATTAAAAATTAGTATTTTTTATGAATTAATGGTCATCGCTCACTTTGTGCGACATATACACCATTGTTAACATAACGAAGATAAATGCTTGGATGGCAGCAATGAATAGTTTAAATCCTTGCCAAGCTAATGTTGGTACAATTCCACCAACAAATCCAAGTGTACCGGAAGCCATCAGACCGATTAGTAAGGTCAATAGAACTTCCCCTGCAAAAATGTTTCCGTAAAGACGCATACCGAGTGTTAGCGTGTTCGCAAACTCTTC
Source organism: Allobacillus salarius (assembly GCF_007559425.1). GTDB lineage: Bacteria > Bacillota > Bacilli > Bacillales > Alkalibacillaceae > Allobacillus > Allobacillus salarius. The sequence goes on from NZ_VMHE01000008.1 coordinate 96,266, forward strand.
GATAATTTTTAGCGGAAACAATAGTGGAACGGGCGTGAAAAAATCTTTGACATATCCTTTTCCACCTTTGATTTTGACGCCATAGTAATGGGTTAACGCTACTACCATAACGGCAAGAGTCAATGTAATACTCGGGTCAGCTGTAGGTGATTTCCACCAAAGATCCCCGTCATACACGACCATAAACATAATACCGAGTAAGTTACCTATAAAGATGTAAAATAACAATGTAAGCCCGAGTGGCAGGAATTGCTTCCCTGTTCTCCAGTCCATCGTACTGCTGACCATCCCGCGTACGAAATCGACAATCCATTCCATAAAGTTTTGAAACCCACTAGGTTTACGTTGGAGTTTTCTACTTCCGATTACTGCGATAATAAATACAATTGCGGAAGTAACGATGATCATCATGACGTTGGACAGATTGAAATCGAGCCAACTGATCCCAAAGAGATCCTCATATATAGGTGCACCGTGATCCAAAATCATTCACCCCTTTTCGTACTGGTAGTCTTTTTACTACTGAATATAAAATCTATCATAATGACAAAATATGGTGTCATTAAACCCACAACGGCTGCAATAATGTGGAAATGCTCCGGAAATCGTAGAATGATGACGACAACCAATGCGGCTGCAGCAAATCTGGAAAGTGTTCCAAATGATTTTGCCGTCTGATTGCTTGCTGCCTTTTCTCCCATGATATCAATCTTCTTTTGAAGTAGAAACAGATTGAAAAATCCGGCGGCAATTCCGATGATCAAGCTTTGAAAAATGACTTGGTAATCTGTAAATCCCCAACCGATCACGGAGATGGCTAGTAAATACAGCATCCATTTTCGTTGCCTATTGATCATGAATGAGTAGTTATTCACGATGATTGTCCCCCATTAATTGATTGACGAGGTAGATCATCCCATAGACACCTGCGGCTAAACCGACCAACAATCCGAGCAATAGAAACCATGGGCTCGTACCAAAATAATTGTCGAGCCAGCGTCCAGAAAAAATGCCGACGATTGTCGAACCCGACAAATAACTTAGAATCGTTGTTGTAATGGCAATCCCGCGAAACGGTTTTCCATTCATAGACATACCTGCCAGTCCAGCTTGTCTTTATTATGCAGATGTTTAAAAACTCTCTTAAAAGGAGATTCACACATGGTTTTAGTCGAAAAAAACAGGGTGAATTGCGTTGTTTTTTTCGTGGTTTTTCTCACGACCATATGTACATTCGTCATCTAAAATCCGTGTGTTTTTCGATAAGATTTTCGGTTGAAAGCCTTATCATTCCACACTAAGTTAGAATACAATAACCCCTAATATAAGTCAATCAATTTTGGGTCTAAAATAAAACAACTTTGTGACAAACATCACATTTTTTGTTTCCTATATTTTTGTAATCATTTACGTATGGTTTTTGTCGATTATGGACGAATGGTTTTTTCTTTAATTGGATCTTTCTTTAGATCAGGCATTCATTTTGAACTACCCACCACTTAACAAACTACGGTTGTTTGAAGTGGGGGGATTCCTAAGAACACCAGCGTAACCGCCAGTTATTGATTAGGCTATCTCCGTAGTTCCTACGGTTAGAAGTCT
>NZ_VMHE01000080.1 GCF_007559425.1 Allobacillus salarius
ACACTTTCAATCTAGGTCGTTGGTAATCCATGTGATGTTCAATGCATTTACTTACTTCATTAACGTTTTGTAATAAATCGGATTCCGTCCCGTCATATGTGTAAACAACATTGGCTTCATCATTAAATAAGTAATTTATGTTTCCCCGTAGATCTGTATCTGTTTCAAATTCGTTTACTTTTAACATTTGTTCCCTCCTATAATCCTAGAGATTTTATTGTGTCAACTTTCGAACTGACATTTGTGCGTTTTCTAACCGGTCTGTAGAATCGTTCCACTGAATAACGCAACGAATCGATACAATGATTGTATGTATCTACTGGTTCATTGGTATATTCACCTGTATCTTTGTCCTTTTGCCATGTGTAGTTGTCAAACTCTTCAATAGTCTTGAAACAACGTTCATCAACAATGATTTCAAATTGCATTAAGAATTGTAACCCTTGTACAACCGAGCCCTTCCCTTTTTTGGTTGGTAAAATCCTTTTAAGCCCTAGATTCCTTAATTCAGCTATACTTTTTTGTTCTGCACTATCTGCTGTAATTTCTTCTTTAGCATAACCAAGTTGCTTTATGACATTAGCTATTTCATCATTCAGCATACCTTGTTTAACATACTCTTCAATGATGTATAACTTCTTTTTCTTTACATCTATTTTAGAATGTATAAAAGCACTAGGATCATTAACGTAGCCAAAGTCCAATCCAAAATAAGAAGGTAAATGTCTTAACTCATCTTTATTTATTAAACGTTTTTCATACTTAGGGAAAACCAATTTGTCTAGTGTAGCAAATTCACCTAACGCATAAATTTTGTAATATGCTGGATTACGATTTGCTAACAACTCTAAGTTTTGTCGTGTCATTTCATCAAGAAACTTATTATCTCGATAACTAGATT
>NZ_VMHE01000081.1 GCF_007559425.1 Allobacillus salarius
ATCTCAAATGACAGTAAATTAAAAGAAATATATAATTTTCGTAATATTGATATCAAATATTTGTCTAAACACTTTACTTCATACATATATGATTCTAAAAAGTATGTAGAAGAACAATCCGGATTATTAGATTTTAATAATTACATTTATTACACATCTATTTACTACGGAAAATATATCGGGACCGTAATATTACAAAACAATTTAGATTTATTTTTTAATTATGGCAAAAGATTAGCTAACGATCATTACAATACATTGATATCGAAGTCGAAAGAAAGATTGATAAACAAAGCACATGATGAAATACAACCGTTCAACCACTTAGATTTAAATAGTATGAAAGAGATTGTTGATGATATAACTTTTTCTTATCAAATAGAACAAGGATTACAAGCTTATAAAAGGGAATTGTATTTGCCAGCTGCAGCAACCTTTGCTGTTGCTATAGAAACGTTTTTAATCAAATTAAAAAAAGTTAATAAAATCAAACATAAAGACACCGATTCAACTATGTACACAAAATTATTAGGAGAATTAACTAAAGAAGGTAAAGTAAATTATAGAACCAAAAAACGGGTAGAAATTGCGTATAGTATGAGAAACATAATCAACCATTCACAAGCTGGTGCAGTAGCCAAAGGTGATTGTGACTTTCTTTTAAACACACTAAAAGACATTGTTGATGAAAACGAAAAAATATTAAGAGAATATACCAAATCAATTAATAAGACGGAATAAATAGGTATCCTTGTATTCAGATTTGATTTTTAACATAATTTGTTCATAAATTTTTAATTTAAGTTCTTGTTCATCGTCATAAATATCAAATTCACTACTATAATTTTCAACTGATTCTTTTATATAAGCTATTTCT
>NZ_VMHE01000082.1:0-397 GCF_007559425.1 Allobacillus salarius
AGTAGGAGCAAACTTATATAAGTCGTATTCACTTCCACATCTCTCACATTTCAATCCTTTTTCGACATGAGTAGGTTGATATTTTTTCAAGCTTTCGTTTATCTTTTCGCTGAATAGTGGTTTCATAATATCCCCCTAATCCCAATAACTTTCGTCGTACTTCATGCGTTCCAATTGATCCGTGCCAGTTGGTTGTATTTTTTGATTGAGGTACCCCTCAAATTTACTGCCAAAAAGTGTTTCTGGTCTAAGGTATTTATCGCTATCCGTGTTTAACCATTCAGCTGTTTTGATATCAATCACCTTTTTAAAATCCTCCAACCTAAAATCTTGATTCCATCTTGCTTTAATAAAATCTTTTGTTTTAGCTGTATTATGTTTAAAATGCTTTCCTGCT
>NZ_VMHE01000082.1:407-836 GCF_007559425.1 Allobacillus salarius
TAATTTCTTTATAGGGAATGGAATACACAGTCGGGTTGCCCGACAATATACTTCCATCATTATTAGTATTGTTATTATTAGTTAAATCATTATTAGTACTATTATTATTAGTAGTACGCCCTTTTCGGTTTTCCGTTTTTCCGTTTTCCGAAAACCCGTTTGCCGATAATCCGTTTTCCGAAAATGGCATTTCGGTTGGTTTTTCGTAAACTAAGTATTCAAAACCTTTAAACACACCGTTTTCAGCTCTTTTTTGTATTCTGTGAACATATTTATTATCCATAAGTTCTTGAACGCCACTATTGATTGATTTTTGTCCATCATTCATATGTTTAACTACTTCTGACGTGTATATTTGCCAATTGTCAGGACGACTTAGGAAATACAATAATATCCCTTTAGCTTTAGCACTTAAATTACTATCGAACA
>NZ_VMHE01000083.1 GCF_007559425.1 Allobacillus salarius
CACAGAGGGATTACTAAAAGAGATTGAGGACGTATATAAGAAAGCGCAAGCGTTTGATGAAATACTTGAGGGAATGACAAATGCTATTCAACATTCAGTTAAAGAAGGTATTGAACTTGATGAAGCAGTAGGGATTATGACGGGTCAAGTTGTCTATAAATATGAGGAGGCACAGGAAAATGACTAACACATTAACAATTGATCAGTTACAAGAGTTATTACAAATACAAAAGGAGTTCGACGATAGAATACCAACGCTGAACTTACGAGATAGCAAAATAGCATATGTAGTTGAATTCTTTGAATGGTTTAATACATTGGAAACGTTTAAGAACTGGAAGAAGAAACCAGGTAAGCCGTTAGACGTACAACTTGATGAATTAGCTGACATGTTGGCGTTTGGATTGAGTATTGCGAATCAAGTAGGAGTGTCATCAGAAGAGATAAAAGAAGCGATTGAATCAAGTTTTAAAGATACAGAATTTCACAAAATGTTTAATTTTAAAGATAAAGAATTTGCTCAAGACGCAGTTGTTAGTACACCACAGATAATATTCAAAGAATTTTATCCCGACCAACAAGCAATTGTTATAGTGATAGACATAGCTTACAACTTATATTCTATCGACCAACTCATTGACGCATACAAAAAGAAAATGAAAAGGAATCATGAAAGACAAGATGGAACAGCAGACGCAGGAAAAGGATACGTGTAAAGACATCTTAGATCGAGTCAAGGAGGTTTTGGGGAAGTGACACAATACTTAGTCACAACATTCAAAGATTCAACAGGACGTAAACATAC
>NZ_VMHE01000084.1 GCF_007559425.1 Allobacillus salarius
AGTCCTTGTTTTCGACCAATCTTTTTGCTTCTTCTTGAAACGCTTTTACATCGAACTCATCAATAATCTTTTGTGCTTCTTGTAATGTAACGCCTGCAAAATCTCCGTACTTAACAATAAACGCATTGATTTCTTTTTCAATGCGCTTAATCATCATATTCAATATACGTTCTATTTCTTCAGCTTTAGTTTTATCACGCTTCAACTCATTCTCGATTGCTTTGCGTCCGCGTTCTTCCCAATATTCTTGAGTGTTTTTGTTAGGCAATTACAATCATTCCTTTTTATCAACAGTATCTTTTGTATCATCATCTTGTTCGTCATCATTGATGTCTCTAGGGTCTTTATAAATACCTTTTTGAGCTTTTTTAATAGATTCTTTCTCATCTTCTTCGATTTTCTTAACTTCTAATTCAGGGTCTTGGAAGAACGAGAATAGAGACATTAAAGTTGTTTGGCTAATCTTCCCGCCAGAATCAATATAAGCTTTTAATTCTTCAATCAATGATTTAGGTAAGTTTCTGTTGTATACGTATCTAACAGTATTGAAATCTTTGTTAGCGTCAATCGACCGTGTATTTTTAAGTATTGTCTCTAACAACTTAGCACGACGTCTTAACCCTTTAGTAAACAATCCTTCTTTAGTTTTAGTACGTTGTTCCAATCCAAATAATTTGTATTTCATTGCCTCGCCCGATTGAGTGCCACTAAAGTTATCATCTTTCATGTTAGGCGTGTTGGTAAACATGTGTATATCACTGTTCAAACGGTCTTTATAAGCTTCGG
>NZ_VMHE01000085.1:0-555 GCF_007559425.1 Allobacillus salarius
TGGAGATGCCAAAGAAAACGGTAACGATTGATGTAGATGAAAACTTATTAGTAGTAGCTAGTAATGAAATATCAGAACTATTATATGAATATGACAGTGAGTTAATGTCAGCTGATGAAGATGGCGATAATAGAGATATCGAAGAAAAAAGAGACGCATTAAAACAAGCTATACAAATTATCGATAAATTAACATGGGGTGTTTAGTGGTGGTTAAAGAAATTTTGAGACTATTATTCTTACTAGCGATGTATGAGTTAGGTAAGTATGTAACTGAGCAAGTATATATTATGATGACGGCTAATGATGATGTAGAGGCGCCGATTTACTTCGCAAAGTTGAGCGATCAGTCTGATTTGATGAGGGCGGAGGTGTCAGAGTAGATGATGTGGTTAGTCATAGCAATTATATTACTAGTCATCTTATTGTTTGGCGTGATGTTGCAAGCTGAACAGTTAAAAGGTGATGTGAAAGTTAAAGAGCGAGAGATAGAGATATTAAGAAGTAGATTGAGACACTTTGAAGATTAAACATATTTGTACGGAGGGTATTCATG
>NZ_VMHE01000085.1:565-793 GCF_007559425.1 Allobacillus salarius
AAGAAATACGGATTAAAATTATCAACAGTTCGAAAGTTAGAAGATGAGTTGTGTGATTATCCTAATTATCATAAACAACTTGAAGATTTAAGAAGTGAAATAATGACACCGTGGATTCCAACAGATACAAATATAGGCGGGGAGTTTGTACCGTCTAATACATCAAAAACAGAAATGGCAGTAACTAATTATCTTTGTAGTATACGAAGAGGTAAAATTCTTGAGTTT
>NZ_VMHE01000086.1:0-396 GCF_007559425.1 Allobacillus salarius
TGACAAATACCTTAGAGACATAGCAAGAGAGTTAAAAGGTATACGTAAAGAGTTACAAAAGCGAAACGAAACAGTTATTATTGATGCAAACTTAGACAGCGTAAGGTCGGCAGTATTAGCCGATAAAGAAAAATCGAAATATAATGAACCTCTCTTTTAATAGCTAGCACTTAATTGTGTTGGCTATTTTTTATGTCCAAACCATGCTTATGACAATAAAAGATGCAAGTGTAACAGCCCGAACCATGTATGGCTTAAAACTAATCAAGAGTAAATAAATGAGGTGTAAAAACTATGGATATCCAAGAGAAGTTAAAACTCAAATTACAGTTTTTTGCTGAAGAATCAGATGGAGATAATGGAAAATCAAAAGATAACAACGATGATGAAGGCAAA
>NZ_VMHE01000086.1:414-767 GCF_007559425.1 Allobacillus salarius
CTAATTCAGAAGAAGAAATCGAAAAAAGACTACAAGAAGAATATAACAAGCGTCTTAAAGAAGAATTAAGTCGTCGTATGAAGCAGAAAGAAAAAGAGAAACAAGAAGCTGTTGATGAAGCTAAACGATTAGCAAAAATGAACAAAGATCAAATCGCTGAATATGAACGCGAACAAATGGAAAAAGAGCTGGAACAATTACGTTCAGAAAAACAATTAAACGAAATGCGTTCAGAAGCACGAAAAATGTTGAGTGAAGCGGAAGTTGATTCATCAGATGAGGTTGTCAATTTGGTTGTAACTGACACTGCTGAACAAACCAAATCGAACGTTGAAGCTTTTTCTAATGCAGTA
>NZ_VMHE01000087.1 GCF_007559425.1 Allobacillus salarius
GAGCTTCAAGGGCAAGAATGCTTAAGCGCCGTATGATCAAGCTTCTTGAAAAGCTCCTCAGTCAAAGGGATGGGATCCATAGCGAGTACGGTGCTTTACTCCGATATACCCAGGATTATCATAAGCGTCTTTCCATCATCAGAAAGGTGCTTGTACAAGAAAAGGAAATGTTTGAAGGGCGGAAAGTCAGTGACCGCATCGTCAGCATTGACCGTCATTATGTACGTCCCATCGTCAGAGGCAAGGAAACCAAGTCCGTCGAGTTCGGTGCAAAGGTCAATAATATACAGATAGACGGCATATCGTTCATCGAACACCTCTCGTTCAAGGCATTCAATGAGGGTATACGCTTGAAGGACTGTATCCGTATGCAGCAGAAGCTTATGAATGTAAGGGTAAGATGTGTGGCTGCCGATTCCATATATGCCAATAATGCCAACAGAAAGTTCTGTACAAAATATGGGATATCCACATCCTTTGTGCGCAAGGGAAGGGCGGCCAAAGATGAGCCTTTGAGGAAGGTGCTTAGAAGCGAACTCTCAAAAGAAAGGGCAACACGGCTTGAAGGAAGCTTCGGCACTCAAAAGCAACATTACTCGCTCTCAAGGATAAAGGCCAGAAACAGGAAGACGGAAATACTGTGGATTTTCTTTGGAATACATACGGCAAATGCCATACTGATGATAGAAAAAATCAGAAACAAAACAGCTAAAGCAGCATGATATGATTTTACT
>NZ_VMHE01000088.1 GCF_007559425.1 Allobacillus salarius
CTGGATTATTTTTCCTGATAACTTCAATTGCAGAACAAAAGGCGCCGTAAAACGTTTTAGTGTCGGTTTTATCAGTGCCTATCGGTACGCCTGCCCAATAACCATGTAACCAGTCATCATCTGTACCTTGTAATATGATTAGGTCTCCTCTTATTTGCTCTGCTTGTCTATAAATGCTGTTTTCTACCGCTTCTTTACCTATTGGAACTGTTGCCATTGTTGCGCCACCTCTTGCAAGGTTGGTCGTTTTAGCTTTTAACTTCTTGCCTAACATTTCTGTGAAATTAGTTTTCGCATGTGATCCTCTAGCTACAGAATCGCCAATCGTTCCAATTGTTTTTACATCTTTAATGTTTGATTTATCTATAAAATCATGAACGATAGTGCCGTCAGATGTAGTCACAGTTTTAGAGCTTACCTTCTGTTGTTTATCTTCAATCAAATCAGTTCTACTCATCAAATCGAGTGTTGATTTAGCTATTGACGCTACTTTAGACTTCAAGTTTTCTGCCGCTTTACTAGGATTAGAAAGGTTAACATCATTTAATCCAGAAACATAGTTAGCTGCAGTATTAACTTTTTTCATATATCGTTGTTCTCGATTAAACTCACCAAGCGTTACATCTTGCTTAACAATTACATTGTTTATACCCCTAATCGTTTTAACTTGTACTATACGGACTAAATCATTCAAACCTAGTTTGGTAGATTTTATT
>NZ_VMHE01000009.1 GCF_007559425.1 Allobacillus salarius
CTATGTGCTTACCGCTACCAGGTCACACTCGGGACTTTCACCCGTTAGAATTCACCCATGCCGGGCAAACTAAAAAAGCAATCTTCATTTGTTGTGAAGATTGCTTAAAATTACATCTGTTCTTACTCTTCGGCATCCCCAACAGTAATTGATGCTTGTGGCATATTATGTTGGCCCTTTGCAGTCGTATGCGCAAACATCTCATACACGCCTTCTTCTTCAAACGTTACCTCAACCGTATAGCTTCCGTCTCCATTATTCGTCGTTTCGACGGTCTCGCTATTATCTTTGTCTCCTTTTTTCCAATATTCAAAGTTCATTTCTTCTGCATCTGTTACATCCTCTTCGCCATAAGTAACTATTGCTTTCAATTCAACTGTTTCCCCTACTTCAACTCGCTCAGGAATATCAACCTCTACTTCCAATGCAGTTAGTTCATCTGATTCATTCGAATGATCAGTGTGTTTTTTCTCCGCTTCTTTATCATTACTTGAACAAGCAGCTAATAAAAGAACCAATAAACTCAATACGATTAAACGTTTTATGTTCATTTCCTTTTCCTCCATTAATCTTAATGATGGGTAGTTCTATATTCAATCTAACATATTTACCTTCGTTCTATTAAGCAATTATTTGAAGGGTTTATGAATATTTTAGTGAACAATAATCGTCATACAATGTACAAATGACCTAGTTTTAACATGTTTATTTCAGGAAATAGTATTAGTGCGGGTGGACAGGCCCGTAAGAATAGAGGCACAAAAATTTCATCTAAGGAGGTTTTCAACATGCCAATGCTTAAAGAAGTAATGACAGATACTGTAATTGCTGCAGATGCAACAGATAGTCTTACGGAGACAGCAAAAGAAATGAAAAATAATGATATCGGTGATCTTCCTGTATTGGAAGGTAATAAACTTAAAGGCGTTGTAACCGACCGTGACATCGTCATTCGCGGATTGGCTGAAGGAAAAAATCCTGAAAACACGGAAGTTAGAGAAATCATGACTAGCAAGGTCATTAGTGCTTCACCTGACACAGATGTTCATGAAGGTGTTCAGCAAATGGAGAGTCATCAAGTAAAACGCTTATTCATCGTTGAAAATGATAACTTACAAGGCGTTGTCACAACAGGTGACTTAGCTAGAAATCCTCAAACGAAAGATATTGTTGATGAAGTACAGAGCGCAATAAAAGAAGAAAAATAAATAGTAGATGATAATGCCCACCTTCACAGAGAAGGTGGGCATTATTTATGAATCGAGCTCTGGATAAACTACAGAACCGTCTTCTTCGATAATTGGCATCGCTCCCCATCGACCTAATTCATGCTCAACAAGTTCGATTTCACTTTTGGAATTGTCGATGATATGAAACACCTTCCACCCATTCACTTGAAGCCAGTTACTAATCAGTAAGCGGTGACAACGTGATGGATGTCTTTCTGAACAGAAATAAACAACGTTTTGTTTCTTTGCTGCACGTTGAAGTTCATTAATCCCTTCTAAGAAATCTTCAGTTAATGTATAATCCGCATAGTTGTGAAAGGATTGATTGTTCCATCCATTATTCAATTCTTCCTGAAAAGCTCTTGATTTCGTTCGTCTCCCACCGAGAAGAGGAAAATGTTGATAAGCAATTGTAGATTCTGGTAGCCACTGTTCCATTCGTTCTTTCTTAAAATGAGGAAACTTCCGACTACCCGGGAAGGCTCTAACGTCTGCGACAAAATCGATATCCGCGTGAGAAAGCATTTTCAGAAAATATTCTTGGCTATGAACAGAGTGACCGACTGTATAGATATTCATTAACATACCCCTTTTCCGTAGCTCTTTATTTACTTAATTCCCTTCCCAAATGAGATTAATCGTCAATGATTTGAAACGGAAAGCTTTTGTAATTGAGCAATCTTCATTATAATGAATGAAGAACATTTTTGAGTAGTCAACATTGGAGGAATAGATAATGGCTTTTGTAATTACCGCCCCTTGCCAAGATGAAATGGCGGGTGAATGTGTCGAGGTTTGTCCTGTCGATTGCATTGAAAAAGGTCCAGATCAATATTATATCGATCCTGAAATCTGTATTAATTGTGGTGCATGTCTCTCTGTATGCCCGGTTAGTGCAATTGTGGAAGATTTTGATATGATGCCTGATGAAGAAAAATACTTGAAAGCAGCAGAAGAATTTTTTAAACGCAGCTAAAGATTGCCGGAGGAACAGCCGTGAATTTCTTAACAAATGTTAAAAATAGTATTCAATTACCCAATAAAGCAGCACTATTTCGTTTAAACCGAGTTAGTATGCGAGATACAATGGTTTATGCGTTGATTTTCACTTTTATTTTAGTACTCCCTGATATTTTCCATGCGTTCACATCATATAAGGAAGTGGACTATTTTGGAATGCCAAGAGAGTTGTATTTTATTCAGCTGATCATCCTTTACCCAGCAACGATTTTTCTATTCGTCGTCATTGGTTTATCGGTTTTGTCCGGAATCGCCGTCATCATACGAAACTTTTTACATAGAAAACTAGCCTATCAACAATTGTGGAAAATGACTGCGTTCGCCTTAACAATTCCAATGATCATTTACCTCATATTTCGTATTTTTCAAATTGAGGCGGTCTGGATTAATTCACTGCCTCTTCTCATTTACTTTTTCTTGATCACAAAAATGATCTTAGTATTTCCAAGGATGAAAGAATAAAATATATTTAATTGTAGCACTGACTCCGGTCGGTGCTTTTTTGTTGTTTAATTACATGGCTGTTTATGTCTGAAATCTACAACACCCTTTCTAATCCACTTTGAATGAGATGCCCTTCTCCTTAAATTCAACGATGAAATCAAGTAACATTTTCATTACATTTAGGCTGTTTTTGTAACAAAAGAAGCTATTTAAAATCTGTCAATATATAAATCTATGTAAATGTTTCCTGTTGTACTTCTATTAACCAATCAAGAAAATCTCACCAATTTGTCAACTCCTTGCTACATAAAGGTTATGCATTTTTCCATAGAATTGTCTATTAAACAGGAAATTTGTGCCACAAATATGACAGAAAAACGCATGCTATGATGATGTTGCAACAAAAAACAACCCAAAGGAGTGTAAAGCACACATGAAGAAAAAAATTAGTATTCTAGCGATTGCTTTAACTATTCTGTTTGGAGGAGTGTTTGCATCTTCTGCATCAGCAGCGGCGTCCGATCAGACACAAGTACAACAGAATTTCTCATATAAAGTCTTCTATTCTTTCAACGGGGGAGACTACTTCTCAAGTAATGATTGGTTGAAAAAATTCTTTAATAAAGCTGAATGGAACAACAAACAGGATCAAAAAGAACAAAAGCCATCTGACAATAAAGCTAATGAGCCAAAGCCAGAAAAACAGCCTGCTCCTGAGAAACCTAAAAAAGAAGTAGAAAAAGAGCAAGAGAAAGAAGCTGAAAAAGCTCCAGAAAAAGAGCAAGAGAAAGCACCTGAGAAAGAGGTTGAGAAAGAGCAACAAGTCGAAGAAACACCTGCTAAAGAAGAAGTTACGGAGCAAAAACAAGAGCAACCTGAACAAACAACTAATGAATTGAATCAGTTCGAACAACAAGTCGTTCAATTGACGAACGAAGAAAGAAGTAAACACGGTTTGCAACCATTGAAAATCGATACAGAATTGAGCAAAGTAGCTCGTGAAAAGTCTCGTGATATGGCGACAAATAATTATTTTTCACACAATAGCCCAACGTACGGTTCACCATTTGACATGATGAAACAATTTGGTGTTGACTATCGTACAGCTGGTGAAAATATCGCTAAAGGACAGCGTACGCCACAGCAAGTCGTCAATGCTTGGATGAACAGTGAAGGTCACCGTGCCAACATTTTAAATGGCAACTTCACGCATATCGGCGTTGGTTATGTAGAACAAGGCAATCACTGGACACAACAGTTTATCGGAAAATAATAGTAAAAAATGACCACCAATCATACAGATTTGGTGGTCATTTTTTTGATGAATATTAGCATCTAGGTTATTAATTTACTTTTAGCATACCTATTTTAACCGAAATCGTTGAATTTGTTTATTTAAGCTCTGAGCTTGGTTCTCCAATTCATTTGCAAAATGATTCACATTTTCAATAGTGCTGGCTTGCTCTTGAATCGAGGCATTGACCTCTTCCGTTCCAGCTGATGTTTCCTCTGCGACTGCAGCAACCTCTTGTGATTGTGCTGCCGTTGATTGGATGGCCTCCAACTGTTCATTAACTAATTCAGAAATGGCGTCAATCTCTGTAGCGACTTCTTCGACAGAATCGGCAACTTCTTCAATCGCTCGATTTGTTTTAACACCATTTTCAGACTCAACTCTTGCTGTCTCTACATTTTCATTGATTCGGACAACGACATTACTAACATCTTTTTGAATCGCTGCAATTAATTTTGAGATGTTTTTAACAGCTTCAGCACTTTGATCTGCGAGCTTACGGATTTCTTCAGCAACAACGGCAAAACCTTTACCGTGTTCCCCTGCTCTCGCCGCTTCAATCGACGCATTCAGTGCAAGTAAGTTCGTTTGTTCAGCAATATCGCCAACCATCGTAATGATTGTTTCTACTTGCTTCGTATTATCTTTTAGTCGATTGACATCCGTTAAAGACAGTTCTTGATTCTCCGTTAATTGCTGAATGCCGTCAACTAATTGATTAACGACCAATTTACCATTTTGCAGCGTATTTAACATCGAACGAGACTTGTTTCTTGATGTAGAAGCTTTCTCTTGAACATTTTCTGCAAGATTAGTAATCCGCTCAACCGATTCCACTGTTTGTTGGATTGCTTCTGCTGAACTTTCAGATCCACTGGCAATTTCATCAGTAGCTGAACGAATCGTATTAGAATAAGTCGCCAGTTCTTGTGAAATAGATTTCATCTTAATAACCGTATCATTCGTATGGTCAAAATGTGTATCAATATTAGTGACGGTATCTCTTAGATTTGTCAGCATCTGATCAAAGGCCTGCCCCAATGCTCTAATCTCATCATCTGACGAATGAATATCAATTTCTTGGTTTAGTTGTCCATCGGCAGCTTCTGAGGCTGCATGTTCCAATTTTTCAAGTGGCTTTGTAATGAATCGAGCAGCAAAGAAAGCCAGGATTCCTGACCAAATAACCCCAGCCAATAAGGTTAACGTTGTAAATATTTCCGTGGAAACTGCCCAATATTGAGTAACGTAATCATAGACTACGTAAAGGAACAAAGCGCTCATTGAATATGTAATAATTGCTAAAGCAGTTGTAAAAAACATTAATTTTTTACGAAGTCCAAACCGGTATTTCTTTTTCATGTACTCTCCCCCCGATTAATGAATTGGTTGATTAAAAGCTATGTATAAATAAATTCCGATCTTCATTGCTAGAATAATTCGATCGGAGTTGTTACCTTAGTCCTATAATTATATCGGAGCATTCTAAGTTTACTAAACAGTTATTTGGACAATTATTTGACAATAATACGTCCATCATACGTTCCTACTATGGGTTATATCGGTTGGATTTCAAGATTTTAAAGTAATATTAACTGAATGATAGATTGAGCCGGTTTCATTACTTTTCATTAATATAAAAAACCTCCTTAGACTATGTCCAAGAAGGTTTGTTATCTACCGCAATTATGAATTCAATTCTATACATTGCGATTCATTGGGTTTGGCACCCTATGACTCCGATTGGGCTCGAACCAACGACCTCCACCCTGTCAAGGTGGCGCTCTCCCAGCTGAGCTACGGAGTCGTTTGAGATATAAAGTTATTATCGACAATTACTAATATAATGTTTTATACTGAACTTGTCAATCTTTTTTTGGAGGTTTTATGATGATCGCCAGAATACTTACTTTTCTAACAATTGGCGGCCTATTATTGGCAGCTATTGCCGTAGCAGCACCTCAATATTTAACTAAATTTTGGATTGTTTCAGCGCTATTATTTTTGATTGGTATATCTATACTAGTCATTATCTATTTGAGAAGAGCAATATACTTAATCAAACAAATGAATGCTAAAGAGTGAATTGATTCAATTGTTTCATTTTTTTAGATATCACTTTCATTTCACACTCCCTTCGATTAAACTATAATTATTGTGAAAAGAGAGTCTTTGGGAGTGATTATGATGTCAAATCAATTCGTAACAGCAATTAATTGTATGGATGGTCGTGTACAAGAGCCGGTCATTCAATGGATGAAAGAAAAATACAATGCTACCTATGTTGATATGATTACAGAAGCAGGTCCGAACAAAACACTTCTTTATGGATCTGGTGAAGACAGAAAAAGAATTATGGATAAAGTAGATATTTCTTATCATAATCATGGCTCTAAAGTTCTCGCCATTGTTGGTCACCATGACTGTGCAGGCTATTCACTTGAAGATTCTACTAAAAAAGATAAGATCAAAACGAATGTACAAACATTTAGAAACTTAGATTATGAAATGGAAATCATCGGACTTTTTGTAAATGCAGACTTTGAAGTCGAAGTCGTAATAGATTAATTAAATGCCGTTCAAGTGAATTATAATGCTTGAGCGGTTTTTTGTTGCATAGTTTTGATCCATTTGGGGAACCTCGTTTGTATGGGGATTGGAGGATTACAAATGGTAGATGATCAACTAACCAAAGAAACAATTGAAATCAATAAAACAAAAATCTATTGTGAATACGCGATAAATGACCGACCACCGCTATTCTTAATTCATGGTTTTCTTGCCTCTACATATACATTTAACCGAGTGATACCGTTACTAGCTGAAGATTTTTCAATAGTAGCGTTCGATTTACCAGGGTTCGGCAGGAGTGAAAAATCGACTTCTTTTAATTACTCCTTTGAAGGCTATTCACAGTTAGTCAATGATTTAATGGATTACTTTCAAATGGATAAAGTTTTTATCGCAGGACATTCAATGGGTGGACAGGTTGCATTGTACACGGCGAAAAATTTTCCTGACCGTGTAAACAAGCTTGTGTTGTTAAATAGCTCTGGTTACTTAATGAAACCTGCACAAAAATATGTGACGGCTTCTTATCTTCCTTTCTTCCCATCATTTTTAATGCGTTATTTTAAACGAATAGGTGCTGAAAAAACTTTGCAGAATGTTTTATATGATCACTCGCTGATTAACCAAGAAATGATTGACGTATATGAAAAGCCTTTTTTAAAAAAAGATTTCTATCGTTCATTAGTGCGTATCATTAGGCAGCGAGAAGGCGATTTATCTACCGAACAGCTTAATTTAATTAATCATCCTACATTGTTGCTTTGGGGGAAGAATGATAAAATCACTCCCCTCCGCACAGGAAAGCGACTGGCGGAAGATTTAGCAAATGCAACCTTAAAAACATACAATCAAACTGGGCATCTGATCACAGATGAACGTCCGAATGAGATTGTCGATGAAATGAAGCATTTTTTACTTGAATAGTACTTCTTTAATCGCTCTCGGTTATCTGATCGGGCGGCTGCATCGCTTCGTCGGGTGGCTCGCCGCGTTAATCGGGCGGCTGGAGCTCTTTGTCGGGTGGCTCCACGCTCTCGGCGGGCGGCTGGAGCTCTTTGTCGGGCGGCTCCACGCTCTCGGCGGGCGGCTACATTGCAAAATCAGGTGTCCAGCAATCAAACTCCCTCTCCCTCTCATCGCCACACTTCCAATGCCGACACCAACAAAAAGCCCTGAACGAAGAATAACTCCTTCGTCCAGGGCTTTTATAGTTACATTTTATTTTGTCACATTTCCTTCTGCTGGAATCGGTTTTGCATTCAACATGCGAGCGAAATGGATCGTGTTATATGCCATTGTAGTAATTGCATTTTGAGTAAAATCGCTGTCTGTACCTGCTTTTATATAGGACGGACCTGGTCCTGCTTCGCCTACCCAATAGGCATCGGCGTTTGGTGGGATTGTAAATCCTAGATGGCTCAATCCATAAATGATGTCGTGTGAGGCATGCTTAGCGCCGTCCTCATTACCTGTAACGACTGCCCCTGCTACACGGTTATAAAATATTTCTTGTCCTTTGTCATTCGTTTGCCCACTGCTTCCGTTCAGTCGCTCTAAAGCCTTTTTGGCCAAGCTACTTTTTTCGCCTAACCAGACCGGTGAGCCAAGGATAAATATATCTGCATTGAGGATTTTTTGAAGGATTCCAGGCCATTCATCGCCCTCACCTAAATCATCTGAAATTCCAACAGGAACATTGTAATCGGCCAAACGTAACACTTCTACCTCTACGCCTTCTTTTTCATATACTCTTTTCGCTTCATCAAACAAAGCTTCCGTATTGGATTGTTCACCACTTTTTTTAAGTGAAGTGTTTAAAAATACACATTTTAAAGCCATAAAAAATACCTCCTATCTATAAAGCCTTTTCCCGTCAGATAGGAGGATTAAACGAATTTGGTTAGTGAACCATCTCTACTGCCATGACATGACGTTTCGTTCGCATGCACGCTTCTTTATTCACATCCGATTTCGGACAACCTTTACAATACTTACCGCTATTTGTTTCATAATTAAAACAGCATGTCCGACGAACTCGGACAGGTTCTTCTTTGCCTTCCACCTCAATTTTATTTGTATAAAACCGTTGTAATGGATTAAAGCTTGTCTGGAAAATATCGCCCTTCAACTGGAGTAGATAAGCAAAGTCATTCCATGCTTCCTTTTGTTCATATAAATTCAATTCGTCACTTTGCAATTTCGATTCATACAATTTATAAATATAAACAGCTGCATTTTCCCATAATAAAGGAGTTGGCACTTTTGCGACTTTATTGATCGCTTGAACATAATAGGATATTTCACGAATGCTTTCTTCCAAATATGCGTTACGGTCTGCTCGATTAGTCACTGTTGTTACTTCATCTGATTCGCTATACATATACGGCATCCATTTTTGTTTTTTCATCGCTGAAATGATAAATCGATTGCCGGTACTTAGATCCATCTTTTTATTAAAAACGGCAAGCGTATATAGTGCGGGAACGAGCAAAGTGTTTGTTAAACGCTTTATAAGTTGCGACCCTACAACCAATAACTGATCTGTTTGTAATATTTCATCCGTTTGCTTTAAATAATCATATAAAATGTTTTCATCTAATAATGATTGAATTGCCATAGGTTGATCAGTTAAGTTGTTTTGAAATAGTATTCGGAATGTTTGTTGTAGCTGATCTTTTTCATTTCTAGTTAGCGTCATTTCCATATCAATCATCCTTTTCGAATTAACCTATTCAAAGCACTCAAACATTCTTTACAACTGCATCTACTATTCATTATAGCTGAAATGATAATCATTCTCAACGAAAGTATATAATTGCTTAAAAACACCAAAAAAATACCACAGTATATTTACTGTGGCGTGACTCCCTCTATATCATTGTTTAATCGCTTCTATAGGCAAAACTTGTCTTTTCGTCACCATACAGGCAGCCTTATTAACGTCTGTCTTTGGACACCCTTGGCAATATTTTTGCTTAGTGTTTGTTTCATAATAAAAACAACATGTTCGTCTAACACGAATCGGCTGATCATTACCTTTTACATCAATTTTATTTGTATAAAAACGATGCAGTGGATTAAACCGTTCATCAAAGCATTGTGGATCAAGCTGTAACAAGTAAGCAAAATCATTCCATGCTTCTTTTTGCTCGAGCAACGTAAGATTTTCATCTTGTAACCGTGTCTCATATAACCAGTAAATATAAACTGCGACATTTTCCCATAATAACGGTCTGGGTACTTTTGCTACTCGATGGACAGCTGAAATAATCTTAGCGATTTCTTGAATTACTTGATTCAAATAAGATTCACGATCTGCCTTATGCTCAACAGTTGGTGCATCCCAACTTTTTTGATACAAATGTGGCATCCATAGGTCTTCTTTAATTCTCGAAACTAAATATAGATATTTCAATTGTACATTAAGTTTCTTTTGAGAAGTCGCCAATAAGAATAAAGCCGGAACAGTTAAAATGAATCCAAGCCGCTTAATAAACTGTGAGCCTAAAGCCAATAGCTGATTCGTTTGAAACTGTTCTTTCAAGTCCGGCAAATAGGATGATAAAAACTCTTCATCAAGCAACTGTTGAAATGAAACCGCAGAATCAGTTTCCTTCAAATCAAATAGAACCCGAAATTGGTTTTCAAATAGCTCTCGACTTTCAAGCGTCCATTTTTCTGGCATGGCTAGCATCCTTTTTCCGTCTTCCCCTACTGAATGGGATACACATTGGTGTTCCACTATGTGGGTCATTCATGATTTGACAGCGAAGACCAAAAACATTCGCCACTAACTCTGGTGTGACAATCGTGTCTGGGTCGCCTTGATGATAAATCGTTTTATTACTGATCGCTACAATATGGTCCGCATAACGACAAGCGAGATTAATATCATGCAATACCATGACAATTGTCCGGTTTTCTTCTTCATTCAAATCACTTAATAAATCCAAAATATCGATTTGGTGAGTCAAATCTAAATAAGTCGTCGGTTCATCGAGTAAAATAATATCTGTATCTTGCGCCAAGTTCATTGCAATCCAAGCCCGTTGACGTTGACCGCCGGAAAGTGAATCTACTTTTCTTTCGGATAAATCTTTTACTCCGGTCACTTCCATTGCCCGTTGCACCGCTTTTTCATCTTTCTCAGACCATTGGTTCAACCAACTCTGATACGGATATCTCCCCTGTTTAACAAGTTCAAGAACAGTCAAACCTTCCGGAGCGACAGGTGATTGAGGTAAAATTGATAGCTTCTGGGCAATTTTCTTCGTTGGCGTCCGAGCGATGTCAGCTCCATCTAAGACAACCGAGCCTTCTTTCGGCTTCAGCAAGCGTGCCAGCGAACGAAGCAATGTCGATTTTCCTGAGCCATTTCCTCCGATGAATACAGTAATTTTCCCTTTTGGAATCACCAAATCAAGCTCTTCAATGATGTCCTCTTCTCCATAGCCTAGTGTCAATGCGTTCGTACGAATGGCATCCATTCCAAATACTCCTTTCAGGTCAATCATTCTGAACCTTTATTGATTTCTACTCTTATATAACAAATAAATAAAATACGGAGCACCTATAGCAGATGTAAGCACACCTACCGGAACTTCAAGTGGTGCAAAAGCTGTCCGTGCAATCAAGTCCGCTGTGATGACAATACATCCACCGACTAAAGCAGATACTGGTATTAATGAGCCAAAGGAAGAACCTACTAACCGTCTAGCGATATGCGGTGCCATCAGGCCAACAAACCCGATGCCTCCTGCAAATGCGACTGCAATACCTGCTAACGAGGTACTAAGCGTAATCAACATGAAACGATCCCGTTGAATTAAACTACCTGCATTCGCTGCAAGATCCTCACCTAACTCCTGAACGTTTAATCGCCTTACATAAACAAATAAAATAGCCATCAAAAGAAAGAACCACGGGATAATTGTCCAAACTTCACTCCAATTAGCTCCATTGACACTTCCGGTAATCCATATATTTGCTCGTGAAGCTGTAAAGATCGGTCCTAAAATCATAATCATCGTTGTAAAGGCTTGTACTGCTGCTGAAACACCTATACCAATCAAAACTAACCGCATCGGTTTGATTCCGCCGTTTTTCCAAGCAAGGAAATAAACGAGAAAACCCGTAACAATGGCTCCTATAAATGAAGCAAGCGGTAACCATTGAATACTGACCGTCAGTGTATTGCTTCGGTCACTGAAAAAGGCTAAAAATCCGACTGTCGCGAACGCCGCTCCTCCCGTAATTCCGATAATATCCGGAGAGGCCAATGGATTACGGATCATTCCTTGTAATATCGCTCCTGATACGGCTAATCCAGCCCCTGCAAATAAGGCCATTAACACACGAGGCATACGAAACGATTGCACGACGAGGTTATTCATATCTGTACTAGAGTCAAATAGAGCTCTAACTACTTCTATTGGTGAAACGTTTAACTGTCCAATGCCTAAGCTTAAAATAATCAATACGATTGTTAAAAGAACCAAACCAACCACATAAGCGATGGACCGATAATTCATTAAAAATGAAATATTTCCAATTCGAAAAGGCACATATCTCTTCATTCGTTAATCCCCCTTCTTGCAATGTAAATAAAGAAGGGAACCCCGATGACTGCAGTCATGACACCTACCGGAACTTCTGCTGGCATAATGATATACCGTGCTCCAATATCGGCGATCAATAATAGTACTGCACCTAACATACCACTATAGGGAATAACCCATCGATAATCAATGCCAACCATCCATCTTGCGACATGTGGAATGACGATTCCAATAAAACCGATTGGTCCTGCAACTGCAACAGCTCCCCCTGCTAACAGAACAATTGTCAATGCGGCCAACACTTTGATTAACCATGTTTTTTGTCCTAAACCCTTAGCCAAATCTTCACCCATCGCAAGGACATTAATTTGCTTACCAATCAGTAAGGATGCAACCAAGCCAGTTAGTATATATGGAAAAACTGCAGTTAATATGTTCAAATCCCTTCCTTGCACAGAACCTGCAAGCCAAAATAACGCCTGATCTAATGATTGCTCATTTAATGTAAGCATCCCTTGTGTCAAAGATGAAAATAATGCCGCAATGGCTGCACCAGCCAATGTCATTTTAATCGGTGTCAAGCCATCTTTTCCTAATGTGCCCAATGAATAAACAATGATGACCGCTAATGTTGCTCCTAAAAAGGCCAACCATGTAAATGACATGAGTGATGTCATTCCGAAAGCGGTAATTCCAAGGACAACGAAGAAGCTGGCCCCAGCATTCACACCAAAGATACTTGGTGAAGCTAATGGGTTATTCGTGATCCCCTGCATAATGGCTCCAGCCATCGCTAAGCTTGCTCCGACTGCTGCAGCAATGAGCGAACGCGGGATTCGGGTATCTTGAATGATAATATGCTCATTCGATCCATCAAAACGAAGAAAAGAATCGATGACCATTTGCGTATCAATCTTTGTCAAACCCCAGATGACACTTCCCCACATAAAAAATAGTACAATAATTGAACCAATTCCTAGTCCAATCCATTTCCCTTTATTTTTTTCTATCATAATGAAGTTACCTTTCCACACTGAAACTCCGTAAGTACGGGCAAAAAGCACTAGCTTTCACCAGTCTAGATGAACGTGCCTAGCGTGTCAAAACAGAAAACGCTTATCAATTAGCTTTTACAAAAAAAGATAAATAAAATTTAATAATTTTGTTGACACTCTTATTATAAATGATTACGATTGTTATTGTAAATGATAATCATTCTCACCAAGGTGAATGGAGGAACAGAAAATGAAAAAAAGCATATTTTATTTAATTACTGGTTTACTCGTATTATTCTTAGCTGCTTGTGGCGGAGATGATTCGTCAGAAGAAAGTGGTAGCAATGAGAACGGTGACAACCAGACTGAAAGCGAATCAAGCAATACTTATGAAGTAGAGCATGCGATGGGCACAGCAACCATCGAAGAAAATCCGGAGAAAATCGTCGTATTGACAAATCACGGAACAGAAGCTTTACTCTCTTTAGGCATCACACCAACTGGCGCCGTCCAATCGTGGGTTGGCGATCCTTGGTATGAACATATTAGCGACGATATGCAAGGTGTTGAAGTCGTCGGTACGGAAAGCGACATTAATTTAGAAGCAATTGCTGCTCTTGAGCCTGACTTGATCTTAGCAAACAAAATGCGTCAAGAAGAACATTATGAAGCCCTTAACGCTATTGCACCAACGGTCATGGAAGAAACATTGCGAGGCGATTGGAAAGTAAACTTTGAATTGATTGCCGAAGCTGTCGGGATGCAAGACGAAGGCCAACAAGTACTTGATGATTACCAAAGCAAGGTTGAAGAACTTTCTGCAGATTTGGAAGACGCAGGTAAACTAGATACAAAAGTATCAATGGTACGCTTCATGCCACAAGATGTGCGTATTTATTATAAAGATTCATTCTCAGGAATTATCTTGGAGGAGATTGGATTAGATCGTCCAGAATCCCAAAAGAAAGATGAATTTGCAGCAAAAGGTGTTACAAAAGAACGAATCAATGAAATGGATGGTGACGTCATCTTTTACTTCACCTACCAAAAAGCTGAAGATGGTCAGCAAGTCCAAAGTGAGTGGACAGAAGATCCATTATGGCAAAACCTTGAAGCAGTTCAAGAAGGAAAAGCCTACGAAGTCAGTGATACAATCTGGAATACGGCTGGTGGCGTCATTGCAGCCAACATTATGCTCGATGACTTAAGAGAAAAGTTATTGAATGAAGGAGAATAATGCATAAGAAAAGTACCGGTGTTCATTTATAAGTAGTTCCGTTTCGGTGGAGAAAAGTTTAAATAACATACCATATGGGAGACCAAATCGCATAGCGATTCGGTCTCTTTAAAATGCTGTTATATCAATGCTTATGTTAAATTATCATATGAAATCGCATTGAAAATAGCATACTAAATAGCTAACTGACAATAGCTGTTGTCAATTGAATCTTTAGTATGCTAATTAGGGTTCTAATTGGAGTGTTATTTGGTGTGTAAACTTAGAATGAACAAAAGGCAGTTTTAGTGTTCAAAAGATAGCTGGCAACCTAAGTGAACGAATTGTTTTAAAGGTAAATGGAAATTTTATGTTAATATTAAAAATAGAAATTATGATAAATTGTACTTAAACTAACTGGTAATTTAGTGCAAGAGCTATGATTAACTGATATTTCAACAAACGGGCCATTTTGTTGAGAAAGGGGAACAGGATGAGTGTAATAAATATAATCGGCATAATTTTAGTAATAGTTCTGCTGGCATTGAGTTTGTTCAATGTTTCCTTAAGTAAAATAATTATAGTATTATTTATTAGTTCTCTTGGATTATTTGTTGTAAGAATGACTATTGAGAATAAGGATTTTTTAGATGCCTTTATAAATTCATTTGGTTTAATGACAATAATTTCGTTTGTCGTGGTTATCGTCAATTTTTATAAAAATCGTTCGTTTGAAAATAGCGAAAAGGAATAATGGGATTTCACCAACAGGGCGCGTTTGTGGAATAAAATGTGAAATGATGTACTTAAATTAAAGTGTGAATTAGTAATACAAGACAGTATAAAAGAGCAAACGCTTGGACATTAAAATGTTCAAGCGTTTTTGGTTGATATTTATACTGTTATTTTGATGTTAATTATAGTAATTTTTAGTGTGATAATCAGAATGTTTTTTCGCATTTTCTCCACAGTATCGGAACTACTTATGTTCATTTACCGGTACTTTTTCTTATTCCATTTGTATATGCGACCTAATTTCGGATATATGAGCCAAATACCTGGGATATGCTCCCTCGACCGCGACTTATGCTACCTTCTCTCTTGTTTATGCTCCCTTCATCGTATTTTATGGGACCGAGTCGAAAATATATGTACCCTGCTAACTTTTCAATGAAGAAACAGTCGATACTTTTTCATTCCATTTGTATATGAGACCTAATTTCGGATATATGAGCCGAATACCTGAGATATGCTCCCCCGATCGCAACTTATGCTACCTTCTTTATTGTTTGTGCTCCCTTCATCGAATTTTATGAGCTCAAAGCTAAAATATATGTACCCTGCTAACTTTTCAATGAAGAAACAGTCGATACTTTTTCATTCCATTTGTATATGCGCCCTAATTTCGGATATATGAGCCGAATACCTGAGATATGCTCCCCCGATCGCGACTTATGCTACCTTGTCTCTTGTTTATGCTCCCTTCATCGTATTTTATGAGCCCAAATCGAAAATATATGCGCCCCTTTTCAAGCCTTCCCACAAAGAAAAATGCCCGTGAGTGACCACTCACGGACATTTTCTTCATTATATTTAACTAACCCGTCTTCTTCTCTTTTTTCTCGGAGGATTTTTTCTTGGATGTGCTTTTTTCGGATGATTTCTTTGCCGTCGATTTCTTTTGTGTCGACTTTTTCTTTATTCCGGTCGATTTTTTCTTGTTTTTTTGCAAGGATTTTTCTAAAGCATCCATCAGATCAGTGACATTATCCTGCTTTTTCGGTTCTTTTGGAATGGTGACTTCTTCCCCGTCTTTTTTCTGTTCGATTAAGTCCTCTAAATTTTCACGGTACTCATCTTTATATTGTGTTGGATCGAATTCCGCTGTTAGTTGGTCGATAAGCAATTTTGCCGTATCGAGTTCTTTTTTACCGACATCCTCTTGCTCAGGTACATTCGGTACTTCTCCGACATTTCTCACTTCATCCGGATAATGAATCGTTTCCATGATTAATGTATTTTCGTAAACACGAACGACAGCAAGGTGTTCTTTTGAACGAATCGTGATTTTAGCCACTCCTATTTTCCCTGTGTCTTCCAAAGCTTTTCTTAATAACGAATACGCTTTTGCTCCTCCTGAGTTCGGAGAAAGATAATAGCTTCGATCAAAATAAATCGGGTCAATTTCTTCCAATTGAACAAAGTCCAAAATCTCAACCGATTTATCATCATTTTCCTCTTTTAACTCTTCTAATTCTTCATCGGTCAAAATGACGTACTTCCCTTTGGCATATTCAAACCCTTTAACAATTTCATCGTTTTCAACATCATCGCGTCCACATTCTGGGCATGTTTTTTTATAACGGATCGGAGTCTTACATTCTTTATGAAGTTGGCGTAATTTGATATCTTTATTTTCTGTCGCAGAATGCAACTTTACGGGTATATTCACAAGGCCAAAGCTAATGGATCCTTTCCACATCGTATGCATAAGGGGCTTCCCTCCTAGTCGAAATCAAAGTATTGGTCCTCTTTATATTCCCGAATTCATACGAATTTATTCATTGGATAATGGTGTAAAGAGTTCATTTCTGTGGTATCAATAACTACGAGGCTTGTGTACATAAGGATGGTGATGGTCATGTGGAAACCAATGCTAACCACATACAGCGAGGATGCGCCAATTGGCGACCAGTGGCGCTATGAAGTGAAATACGACGGTTTTCGCTGTGGTTTGGAATGGAAAGCAAGTAGAGTTACCTTATGGTCCAGAAATGGAAAAGAATTAAATGATCAATTTCCTGAAATCATCAAAGCCTGTGAAGAAAACCAAGACGCCTTCGAAAATGACCTTCCTTTATTGCTCGATTGCGAATTAGTGATTCCCGTCACGAATTTGCGTACCAATTTTTCTGAGTTGCAAACGCGAGGTCGAATGAAATCAACGGAGGCCATAGCAAAAAAAGCGGCGGAACGGCCTGCCAAGCTTTATGTGTTTGATTTACTGAAACATACCGGAAAATCATTAAAGAAAAAAACGTACCAAGACAGGCGCAATCAGCTAGAGAAGCTATTCAAAAAGAACCCGACCAAAAGGTTAAATCTGGTAACCCAATACAAAGATTTAACCAGCATCGAAGAAGATGTATTTTTGCATCAAGCTGAAGGCATTTTAGCCAAGAAAGTTGATTCAACCTATCAAGAAAATACACGCTCAAAACAATGGTTAAAAATCAAAAACTGGCGGCAGGTTCAAGGCATCGTTACGGGATGGAATCAAGCGAACGATTATTACGACCTTAGCGTTTATGACAAGCAAGAACTTGTTCCACTCGGTAAGGTAAAAAACGGTTTTCCAGACGACGACCGACAGACGTTGAATCAATTCATCCGAGAAAATGGACAAAAACTGAACCAATCCACTTGGCAAATCCCTGAAGGCGTTTGCATTGAAGTAAACTGTTTGAATGCACGCAATGGAGAAATTCGCGAACCGTTATTTAATCAGTTTCGATTTGATTTAGTTCCAAAAGAGTGTACGTGGGACCGCGTTCAAGAACAACTCGCCCAACTTCCGGAAGACATTGACTACTCAAATTTGGATAAACAACTGTTTTCCAAAGCAAGGAAAGTGGATTTATTGATCCATTTACGAAAAGTTGCACCATTGATGCTCCCCCATTTGTACAATAAAAAATTAACGGTCATTCGCTTTCCAGACGGAATTTATGAAGAGTCGTTTTACCAAAAACATGTCCCAGAATACGCGCCTGGATATTTCCAAGGAAATGAACATCTTGTCTGCAATGATTTAAAGAGTCTGATCTGGTTAGGCAATCATGCGGCATTGGAGTTTCATGTCCCTTTCAATCGGTTAGATGAAAAAAATCCGAGGGAAATGGTATTTGACATCGACCCACCAAATCAAAGCAAGTTCCCAGTTGCCGTAAAAGCCGCCCAACTGATCAAAGAATTATGCGATTATAAAGAGTTGGTCTCCATCGCTAAGACTTCTGGACGAAAAGGATTACAAATCCATATTCCAACGGACGGAGCATGGACGTATGACGAAACGAGAGAGTTCATGGAAACAGTAGCTAAAGTACTTGTACAAAAATATCCCGATTTATTTACGATTGAACGAATGAAAAAAAATAGAGGCGAACGCGTTTATATTGATTTCTTACAACATGCTGAAGGAAAAACAATCATCGCTCCTTACTCCCCTCGTGGACAAGGAAATGCAACGGTAGCCACTCCATTATTTTGGGAGGAAGTGAATGAAGATTTAGATCCGAATGATTACACGGTTTTTAACGTAGCTGAGCGGCTGCGTAAAAAAGGATGCCCTTTTCAATATGGTCAACAGTGAGGAATACTTTTCACTGGGAAGGGTATTTGTTGTTTATGAGGAGTGATAAACAATGCCTTACATCCAAATTAATGACCTCGATATTGAAGCCGCACCTTTTCAGGACTTAGCGCAAGCAAGACAGTTTTGTACAGAGGAACAAATCGTCGTGAAACATGAAGATACCTTTTATGTCGTGAACGAGACATTTGAAGAAGATCTAATCACTTATGGATATGAAAAAGTCTAATGCAATCATCACCGGTTGAGAAATTTCCGGTGGTGATTTTTTAGATTTGGCTCATATATGTTTGAATGGGTCT
The DNA here is from genome assembly GCF_007559425.1 of Allobacillus salarius. Classification (GTDB taxonomy): domain Bacteria; phylum Bacillota; class Bacilli; order Bacillales; family Alkalibacillaceae; genus Allobacillus; species Allobacillus salarius. The sequence continues at coordinate 19,002 of NZ_VMHE01000009.1, forward strand.
CATATTTCTGTTCAGCAGGTTCCTATTTTTGAAATTCATGCCTTTATATTTTTCTCATGGGAACATATCAGCCTAATTAGGCAAACACACGAGCAGGGTACATATGATCGCTATTAAGCGATATGACCTTGTCTCAGAAGAGGACTTTAATCAACGGTTATCGAAATAATGATTGTCGAGCAGCATGTCATGAACATATTAAGGTAACTTATCGCATCATTACAACGGGTTATGCAAGTGATCAACTACATAAATATTCAATCGACTATACTTTAATTACCGGGAGGAGGAACATTGTTGAAAGTAAAAATTGATCTGGATGAAAACCATCATGAAACGACCATCACGATTCATGCGAAGGAGTGGTCTAAAGAATTGGAACTCTTAGTTGAAAAATTAAAAGAACAAACAACCGGTAAATTGATTGGTACGGAAAATGACAAATCAATCTTACTCCATCCAAATGAAATCGACTTCATCTATGCACAGGAACGAAAAGTATTTGCTGCCGTGAACAAAAGATCCATAGAGATTAACATGAAGCTTTATGAGGTGGAAGAATTGTTGGAGACTTATCACTTTACCCGCTTCTCAAAGTCAGTCATTGGAAACCTGCAACAAATAGATTCATTCGAGTTAAGTTTTAACGGAAACCTTTGTGTCTTTTTCCGTTCGGGTAACAAGGAGTATGTTTCACGGAAATACGTCATGAATGTAAAAGAAAAGCTTATACTAGGAGGTGGTTCGAAATGATGGCTGAAGCATTCAAAAGAAGTCTTGGCGGCATGGCGTTCGCAGCGTTAATCACGTTTATTTTCATTACAGTACTCTTAATTACAGAAACTGAATCAACTATTTTGGACATATGGAAAGGAATGTTCGGTTCTTTAATTATGGGGATTTACTTTGGCTCAGCGTCGTTGATTTTTGACAATGAAAAATGGAGCCCATTAAAACAGACAATCATTCATTTTTTCTTGTCCGTGACCGTTTGGCTTCCTCTTGCACTCCTTCTTGGTTGGGTACCTGTTGGAATCATTCCAATCGTGATGGGTTTAGTTGGTTTTGTATTTATTTACACAGTATTTTGGTTTGTTTTGCGGAGTTACTTTTCAAAAGTCGAAAAGGATTTAAATGAGCATCTCAAAAAAACGTAAAAAAATGGCTGGCAACCCATGAAGGGAGCCAGCCGCCTATTATCGATTTCTCATTTGTTTAAACAGCTGATGACTAAACACAGCAGCACCAGCAATCAAGATCGATTGGATGGTTGATTCAAACGAGAGACCTAGCATCACACCGGTTAACAGGAAACTCAGACCAAGCAATGTGATTGGGATAAAGCGTGTTGGTAGATTCGTTGATATTTTTAAAATCCGACCGATGATGATCAATACGGGAATCAAAATATAAGCTTCTTCCATAATAAAATCCAACATAGCCAATGTTATTCCCCCTTTACTTGCGAAGGATATCGATGAACGCTTCGTACCCTGCCTTCTTGAGCTGTTCGATTCTTTTCTCAGCATTCTCCCTTTTATGAAAGGAACCTGTGACAACACGATATAATGTCGTTCCTTTATCCGTCGGTTCCTGGGATGCTTGTCTATAAGGAACGCCTTCTTCTGCACAGATCGCTTGAACGACGCATTCGTAAAGACCTTCGCGATAGTTCTTGTCTTTTAATCTATGCAGGTTTGGTCCATCTAAGAAGCCATATTCTACAATTGTTACTCTGGCACTACCTGTTTCGCGGTTCATATAATAATAGTCTCGCTTACGATTACCTGGATACGTTTTGGTGAAAATTCGTCTAAAAGGATACCCTGCTTCTTCAAATTTCTGCCGTAGATTTTTTTCGAAAGACCCATCCGCATAAATGCTGTGAATCAATTCCGCACCGGAACCACCGCCAGCATTAAAGTGATGTGATATTGCTTTTTCATATTTTGATACGGCAGCGGTGCGTTCATCCCTTGAAAGATTTCGATCTGATTTTCTGGTCACAGTACTCGAAACACCTAATTCATTCAGTCTCTGATTGACATATAGAGCTGCCTCAAGTGACCATTCTTTTTCCGCTACACCATCATGGAAGGCTCCAGTATCACTTCCACCATGGCCAGCGTCTTGAATCCATTTAGTCATATCATCCCTCCTTCATTAATAGATTATGAAAATACATGAAATCTGCTTGAGTATCTGTTTATAGAATCGTATATTTGTCGAAAAATGGGTGGAAAGATCGTTTAAAATAGGCGATTAGAGTTGTTTGATTATGCGAAATTTGAAAAGAAATATTTATTTCAACCTATTATCAATTTGTTTTACAGCTAAATAAAGAACATAAAAAAAGGCCTCTTTTAGAGGCTTTTTTTATGTATTGTAATTTAATGTTGCTAAATTAGTTCTAAAACAATTTCAGATAATCTGTGCCTGATAACTAATTGTGTTTTTCTAGCTTTTTCATTTAGTTCCTCAATATCTTCTGTTTGTTTTTCCCAAGATAACTTTGTTTCATTTTCTAAGTTTTTTACTTCACTTTCTAACCATGAATGGTATTTGTCATAGGTTTGTACAGCCTTTTCTTCACTCTGAAATTCTCCAGGACATTTAAAATGAAGATTTACAAGCTCCTGTTGAAATTCCCTTTCACCCTGTTCAACGATCTTTTGTTTAAAGACCTGAATAATCTCTTTTATGAAATCATCATCAAAGCCTACTTCGTTCATTTTATTCTCTAAATTATTCAGTGTAATGTTATTTAAATTTTTGTTATCCATCCATAGAGTATCTTTCACAATTTTTACTACCTTATCGTTCACTATGTACACCGCCTATTATTGAACTTCCTTTTATTAATATAGCATAATCCACTTATATGTTTTTAAAAAAAGCCAGGCGAATGCCTGGCTTTTCATATCATTTAATCATCATATTCAACACTTAATACTTTTCCTGTCTTAGCATCAATTTCGACTTCTGCTTCTTGTTCGTCATCTTCAAACTCAATTTCAAAAATTTGTTGTCCATCATCTTCATCTAGTTCAGCCTCTTGTACCGTTCCGTTATGAACTTCTTTTGCAATGTCGATTGCTTTCTCACGGCTAATGATTTCATTTGTTGATGTTTGTTCAGATGACTTTACTTGTTTATGATTAGCTGAGTTTTTCTCGTTTTCGTTTTGATCAGACTCGTTATTATCCTCTTTCTCTGTATCTTGTTCGTCGTCACGATCGTCATATTCAACTTCGATGACTTCTCCGGTATACGCATCTACATATACTTCAGCGTCTCTATTTTCTTTGCTCTCTATTTCTACTTTGAATAAAAGCTTGCCATTTTCATCTTCCAGTTCAATTTCTTCAATGTTTCCTTGAACTTTGCTAAGTACGATATCTTCTAGTTCATGGGCACCGACTAATTTATTTGTATCTATTTCCATATCAGTGTCCACCTCTGTTTCGATACCGTCTTTTCCATAACTTTTATCAAGGGTTTGATCACTCATTGCAGATACCCCAAAAGCTCCTCCAGCAGTTACAATGACGGCTACTGTACCTAATAATATTTTCTTCTTCATTTAACTTCCTCCTTTTGTTTCTTGGTATACTCTTACTGTAAACGTTCAATATGAGAAACAACGGATAGAATTATGAGAAAATGATTAGAAAAGAGTAAAAATCCACAAAAAAAGAACGAAGGCTAACGTTGCTTCGCTCTTTCTATTTACGGGCAAATCACCTCGGCAGTTTTGTGTTTTACAAAGGTCTCGATTTGATTAGATGATTATATTAATTATGACTACAGTGCCCAATATCACAAATAAAAAATCTATAATTGCCGACTTCTTATTTTCTTCTATTAAAGACTTGTAGAATTCATACACAAAGCTTATGAAAAGAGCAACTATTATTAATAAAAGACCAACACGATCATTGGTTCCTTCATTACCCAGAATGAGATCTGCTGCAAACAAAAACAAAATAGTAACTACGATTCCATAAATAACTTTAATCGTTTGGTTAATTTTTTCTTTACTCATCAGATCCCCCTTTATTTATCTCCATTTAACTAAAATGTCTAGTTTATAAATTGAAAAAAATTGGCGAATCTTAATTATCTTAATTTTACCATAAAGTTTAATTTTTTGTAATTTAGTCTTGAGTTGTGGATTAAAATGTGAGACAAATAAAGTAGTGAACTATATGATTTTCAAAGAAATCATAGAAGCATTTTATACAATAGTTTCCAAGCATTCACTAATTACGTAAACGTATTTTATCAGCAAATAAATTAATCATCTTTAGAAACTGAAATAACTTTCCCTGTAATCGCATTGATTCGAATCACATAATCTTCTTCATCGTCGTCTACTTTCTTTTCTACTTCAACATGGTAGTAGGCGGTTCCATCGACTTCTTTCAGCTCAATATCTTCTAGTTCTCCAGCTATTTTATCCAAAGCAATTTGACCTGCTTCTTTCTTTGTAATCAATGTGTATTGACGACTTTCATCTTCAGCTGGATTTTCTTGTTTAGACTGTTCTTTACTCACCCGTTTTTGTTCGCTTAATTCACCTGAGTTTGCATCCACATGAATTTGAATCGTTTCATGAGAGTTATCAATCGTTAATTTAATGTACGGTTGCTCTTCATCAACGAACTCGGATGAGATGATTTCACCTTTGTATGATTGCTTCACTTTTGTTTCAGCTTCTGATAGGGTTAGCTGATTTTCTTTATTTTCTTGCGTATTTTCACTTTCGTTCTCTGAATGATTTTCATCTGACGGTGGATCTTCGCTTTCTTCGATAATGAAATCTTCATCAGACGTTGATGACTCTTCTGAAGTTTCATCAGAAAGCGGTTGAATATTGAGTACTTGCCCTTCTACAGAATCAACGGAAATTAAATATTTACCATTGCTTTCTTCGATTTTCACTTCAAATTGTTCATCTTTCTCTTCAATCGATAGGACTTGAGCTTGGAATCGTTCTTCAATCCTTTCCTTCACTTCACTAACAGAGAGTTCTTCAGCAGAGGATTCACCGAAAAAGAATTGCTGCGCAATCAGAAAAAGAGTAATCGTCAGTATCGATCCTCCAGCCATCCAAAAGATTCTTTCTTTATTCAAAAGGCATTAACCTCCTTGAGTTGTCCATTTTAACCAAAGTATAAAACATAGAGATTAAAATTTAATGAGAAACGGATGAAGGAATCGTTAAAGTGACCGTTGTTCCTTCTCCAACCTGACTTTGGACATCTATTTTTATATCAAGCGCTTCTGCTAAATCACTAGCTAAAGCAAGACCGAGACCACTGCCCCCTTCATCACGGCTTCGCGCCTCATCCACACGATAAAAGCGATCGAATATTTTACCGATTGATTCTTCTGGAATACCTATTCCGTAATCCTTAATGTTGATGACATAGTTTGTCGCTCGCATTTTAATATCAATTTCAATCGATTCTTCGCTGTATTTACGGGCATTATCGATAAAGATATACAATAATTGTTTAATTTTTTGCTGGTCTGAGCGAATTGGAGGAATATCTTCATCTATGGTTAACTTTACTGTTCTGCCATAAGAATATTCGATGTTTTGTGAAGCTCGTTTCACAGTTTCTGATAATGAAAAAGATTCAACATGCAATTGCCAGTCCTTTTGTCTTCGAGCCAGCATGAGTAATTGCTCCGTCAAATCCCGCATTCGAACGGCTTCTGAATGAATAGCTTCAATGGATTCCATAACCAACTCAGGTTTCTCTAGTCCGCGTCGCTTAACCAGATTGGCATAACTTTCGATGACAGTGATTGGCGTTCGTAGTTCGTGGGACGCATTGGAAACGAATGCTTCTTGTTTTTCATAGTTGTCTTTCAAAAGATCAATCATTTCATTAAATGTACGCGTCATCGTATATAGTTCATCACCCGGTTTTTGTTGGTATTCGATATGCTTAAATGATGAACTCGTCTGAATATCTTGCATGGTACGAATGAGTGATTGTATTGGACGACTAATAAAATCAGCGAGCACTCTACCAGAAACCATTACCGGAATAATCGCGACTAAAACGACCAGAACCAAAACAAATCGGAGTGTCCGCAGGTTATCTTGTACAGCACTTAAATTTTCAAAAAGCTGCACATAAACAACTTCACCATTCTGCCAGATCGTCGGTACTTGGACATAACCGATCACTGTATTCGAATCTTCTGTTCTTCCACTCATTCGAACGGAATTGAATGGGATTGTTACCTTCCGTAATGACAAATAATCACCTGACGTAATTTCACTTAATTGATTGCCTTGCTCGTCTAAGATTCGTAACATGCCGTTTGACGGAACATAAACACCGAGTAAATCGTTTACCGGAAAACTTTCGTCTGCTTGAGCGATTCCTGTCAAAATATTTGTAACTTCATCTTCCATTTGATCGATTTCCCGGTCATATGTAATGTGGGAAAAAGTAAAATAAATTGTAATGGAAAGCAGAATAGTAATCACAACAAACACAACAGCAGTATATAAAAAGATTCTATTTTTTAGATTCATAAGCATCCTTCATGACATAGCCGACGCCTCGAACGGTATTGATTAATTTGTTATCTTGTTCTCCGTCAACCTTTTTTCTTACGTATCTAACATAAACATCAACGACGTTCGTTTCGCCATAGTAGTCGAATCCCCATACGGTTTCTAAAATCTGTTCTCTAGTTAAAACATGGCGGGGATTATTCATGAAATAAACAAGCAAATCAAATTCTCTTGGTGTCAGTTCGATCAATCGGTCACCACGGTAAACTTCTCTCGTACTTTCATTCAGCTTCAGATCGGAAAAAACCAACCATTGATCATCTATTTCATTGTTAGGCTTCTGCTTCAAACGAAGAGCTGCTCGAATTCTAGCTAAAAGTTCTTCGATTTGAAATGGTTTGGTCATATAATCATTGGCACCTAAATCGAGACCTGTCACTTTATCTTCAATAGAGTCTTTTGCAGTCAACAATATGACGGCAACTTGCTCATTTTCTTTTCGAATTCGACGTAGGATTTCAATTCCACTCATTTCAGGAAGCATGATATCGAGTAACACGACATCCCATTTTTCTGTTCGAAATTTTTCAATCGCTTCATATCCTGATGAAGCTTTATCGACTGTATAGCCTTCAAATGACAACTCTAATTCAAGCACACGTGCGATTTTATCTTCATCTTCTACAATTAAAATGGATGCATTGTCAGACATACTATTCACCTACTTTTTTCGCCTTTAATTATATGTTCATCTTATCATAAGAGAGAAAAAATCAGCACAAATCGAGTCCATAAGACTACTCGGTTTGTGCTGATTTTACGTTAGTTTATTTACTTATTCGAAAGCCAATCTTTCCAAAGTTCTTACTTTGTTCTAAATAATTGAATGCATCCACATAGTTCTCCGCTTCAAACATTCGATCGATTTCCGGTTTAATCCCGTGCTGTTCGATAAATTGAAGCATTTCACGGAACTCTTCTCTACTTCCCATCGTTGATCCTAATAAGTTGTATTGTCCATAGAAAAACTTCCGGATATCGATCGTCACCTCATCATCCGTTGTGGCACCAAATGTGACAATCGTTCCACCACGTCTAATGATTCCGAGGGATTTTTCAAAAGTGGCTGCACCGATGGATTCAATTAATAAGTCAACGGATTCATCTTTCAACTCTTCATTCCAATCCGAACCAGTCAAAATTCCACGGTCAGCCCCAAGCTTCTTGGCTTCCTCTAGTTTCTCTTCACTCCGTGACGTAACAATCACACGTGCTCCCGCCGCTTTCGCATATTTTAGTGCGAACGTGAGGACACCACTACCGATTCCAGGAAGCATGACTGTTTCATCTTTTTGTAAGTTCCCTCTTGTGAACAAAGCTCGATAGGCTGTCAATGCAGCAAGTCCTAAAACACCCGCTTCATCCCATGATAATTGAGTCGGTTTTTTCTCTACTTGTGACTCTGGCAAAACAATGTATTCAGCAAATGTTCCATCATCAGGAAAACCCACGATATTGAATCCTTCAGGTGGCACGTCGCTATTCTGCTCCCATCCCAAGCTTGGATTGATAATTACTTCTTGTCCAATTTCGAATCGTTCTGCATCACTTCCGATCACTTCGATAACCCCAGCACCATCCGATCCTGGGATTAAAGGTGGATCATTTTCTTTGTGGCGCTTAGTAATAACAGCTAAATCTCTACGATTCATTCCTGCAGTTTCCAACTTAATTAACACTTCTCCAGCTTTCGGTTCTGGTTTCTCTGTATCTGACCAGCGAACTCCTTCTACACCTGCGATTTTTTCATGAATCAATGCTTTCATATGACGAACTCCTCTCTATTAGATCTTCTTTTAATGGATAGCGTTCGAAAAATAGTTTTCCTCCTGGTGGCAATTGTGCTATTCGCCACAAATCTTCCGTTAAGACGGTTCCGATTGTTGGATACCCTCCTGTTGTTTGAGCATCAGCAAGCAGTATTATAGGACTTCCTTCCGCTGGCACTTGAATCGTTCCATAGGTCGTCGCTTCCGACAAAATATCTATGTTTTCTTTCCGCTCTAAACGATGACCCTGTAATTGGCACCCCATCCGGTCAGCTGCTTTAATTGTAAAGCCCTTCTCATAAAAGTATTGAATGGACGAATCTTTGAAGCTACTTTCATAATGACTCGGAACGACACGTACCGTTACTTCCTTCGTATACGTCGGAATCTCCATTGGTTGGATTGATTTGGCATGAGCTGCAGTTGACTGTCTGCCTTTAATGTTATCACCTTTTTGAAAGGCTTTCCCGAAACCTGCTTTCTCATAGACGGATTGACTTCCTAAATAGCTCGGTGATTCAATACCACCAGGAAGAGCAATATACGTGCGCATGCCTGATTTTGGACCTTTAAACGTCAATCGATCGCCTGAATGTACCGTTAGTTTTTTCCACATTGGAAGATGTTTTTCATTTATATAGCCATTTAAATCTCCGCCAGTGACGCTTATATCCGTATCTTCCACGACATCGAGTGTAACGCCACCCATTGTTATTTCAATAACCGCTTCCTTTTCTGAATTACCCAATAAATAGTTAGCACAATTTGCGGCGTAATGATCCATAACACCCGATATTGGTACTCCGAATGAACGATGCTTTTTCCGACCTTGATCTTGAACAGTCATCAAAATTCCTGGATTGATTACTTTCAACATAGATTTCTTCCTCACATTCCAAAGGTTGTCATAATGTGGATTCCTTCTTTTTCAAAAGCATGTTTACAAGCTTTCGCATGCTCGACAGCTTCTGGTGTATCACCGTGGAAACAAAGCGTGTCTGCATGGAGTTCAATGTCCATACCGTCGACGGACGTTACTTTTCCTTCTTTTGCAATACGTAATGCTTGTTCAACAACACTGTCTGTATCATGTAAAACGGCATTATTTTCAATTCTCGGTGTCAGTGTTCCGTCATTTTGATAGGTGCGATCCGCGAAAGCTTCCTGTGCGGTTACCAAACCTACTTGTTGGCCTGCTCTGATAAGCTCACTGTTAGCTAAGCCAAACAAAACGAGCCGTTGATCAAAATCTTTGACCGCTTGGGCAATCGCCTGTGCTACAGATGAATCTTTGCACCCCACATTATATAGAGCTCCATGTGGCTTCACGTGGTTCAGGCGGCCGCCGTGTAATCGAACGAATGCCTGCAATGCACCTAACTGATAAATCATCAACTCATAAATATCTTCTGGTGTATGAGGTATGTTTCTTCTTCCAAATCCATGTAAATCGTAAAAACTAGGATGAGCACCAATCTGTACACCTTTTTCCATCGCTCTCTTAACCGTTTGCGGAATGGTTTTATAATCACCCGCATGAAATCCACATGCAATATTACATGAACTGATAATACTCAATAATTCTTCATCATTCCCGACAGAAAATGCACCGTAACCTTCTCCAAGATCCGCATTAAAATCAATCGCCATCTTGAATCACCTCAATTTTTGGTTCAAATAATTTATTTTGTCGGATGGACTTGTATTCGTCTTCATCGACCGGATAAAAAGTAATATAGTCACCCGCCTGATAGTAGAATGGGTATTTTTTATCTAATCGGATGAGCTCCACTGGTGTTGTTCCAATAATATTCCATCCACCGGGCGATGAAACAGGGTATATGCCAGATTGTGAATTGATAATCCCTACACTTCCTTTTGGCACTTGATTTCGTGGTTTTTCCAGCCGAGGAATTGAAAATTTTTCTGTGAATCCACCGACATAAGGAAACCCAGGCAAGAAACCAACCATATAAATGGGATAAGCCTGATTCGTATGGTATTGAATGATTTCCATTTTACTCAAACCCGTTTTTTCAGTTACTCGTCCTAAATCCATTCCATTATAAAGCACAGGTAAATAAATGTTTCGAACGCTCTTCTTCACTTCCCTATACCCCTCATCTTCCAACAAAAGATTCAATTCACTTTTTACGCCTGGATATGATTGCTTAGTTGCATCATAGAAAACCGTTACATTCGTGAACGTAGCCACTACATCCACGATAAACGACCACTGTTGGCGAAGTAGTAAGTGACGGAAATGTTGCACCCTTTGATTCGTTTGCTTACTCAGTTCATTTCCGAAAGAGACAATAATCGCTTGGTCACCTAATGGCATAAATTGGATTGGATTCATTTATTTCAACTCACTTTCAATCTCAATAATTAAACGCTCTTACTTTTCGTAATTACCCTGTTTAACCATTCGCAGAAACTAATAAACTTCATTATTTTCATTATTTTTAAGACTATTTTAACATAGTTCGGGTATAGTCTTAGTTAGGGTAAAACTCTTTCGCGTCCATCTAATTCCATGGATATTTCTTCTAAGTATGCTAAAATAAATTTATATTCAGTAAACGGAGGTTTGATTTGTGGGAAGAGCCGGAAAAATGATTGACAGAGAAATTGAAAGTGATTTCCTGAATGAAACAATAACCATCAAAATTTATGAACCTGAAAATTTTAGCTCATTGTATAAATACCATCTTTGTATCATGCAAGATGGAAATGATTATTATCAACTTGGTCGAGCAGCTACTGTAAGCGATCGATTACACGGTGACGATAAAATCGAAAACACCATTTTTGTTGGAATCCATTATCAAGACCGCTACGACCGTTGGGATAAGTATCATCCAGACGGCGAGAAGAATGCCGATTACATTAAATTTTTACGGTCAGAGGTTGTTCCGCTTTTAGATGAGGAACTGCCTGGTTACAATGTCGGCTCTTGTCGCGTACTCATGGGAGATTCACTCGGTGGAACCGTTTCTTTAATGACTGCGTTAAAATATCCAAATGCATTCGGAAAAATTATTATGCAGTCTCCATATGTTGATGAACAAGTTTTAAAAGCCGTTGAAGCTTCTGAAGAAATTGCAAATATGACCATCTACCATACGATTGGAAAAGATGAGACCGAAGTACCTACGACAAAGGGTAGCAAAGATGATTTTTTAGAACCTAATCGAAAGCTGCATGAGCTTTTAAAGAGCAAAGTCGCAGATTATTATTACAAAGAAAATGAAGGTAAACACACATGGAAGCAATGGCAGAAAGATTTGCCACAGGCCCTTCAGACTATTTTTGGAAAATAATCAGCACATGAAAAGTTTTTCAGTCTCGTATCTGTTATAATAGAAGTTAAACAAAAATTGAGACGACTATATTTTTTAGGAGGGATGATTGAATGAGTCAATTAACTTACGGAATCGCTGCATTTCCATCAAAAAAAATTCAAGACATTGCCAATTCTTATCGGATGAGGTATGATCCATCATACTCCAAGATACCTCCTCACATTACATTGAAAGAAAGTTTCACCGCCGATCAGCAAACGATTGACAGATTGTCTAAAGACCTTTCGAAAATCGCGAAAGAGACAGAACCATTTGACATCGAAATAAAGAAAGTTAGTTCGTTCAGCCCGATTACTCATACGATTTATTTAAAAATAGAACCGAATGATACATTGAGTAAGTTGAATGAACAAATGAATGCTGAAGGCTTTCCAGGTGAACAAGCGTTTAAGTTTGTTCCACATATAACGATCAGTCAAGATTTATCTGAAGACGAACACTCTGATGTGTATGGCACGCTAAAGATTTCTTCTTTTGATTTAAAAGATACAATTGATCGTTTCCAACTTCTTTATCAGCTCGATGACGGTTCTTGGACCGTTTATGAGACATATAAGTTGGGTGAATGATGATCAAAATTAAGGAAGTAAGTACCGAACGAGAGAGAAACGATGCCTATCAGATCCGCCAAGAAGTATTTGTTGACGAACAAGGTGTTTCCATGGATGAAGAGATGGATGAACATGATGAGCACGCCATCCACTTTGTCGGTTATATTGACCAACGCCCTGTGCTCGCAAGCCGTTTAAGATTTGTCGATGAATATGGAAAACTTGAACGAATTTGTGTAGTCAAAGATGAACGTGGAAATCATTATGGAAATAAAATCATTGAAGAAATGGAAGAAACGATCAAAAAACACGGATACTTCAAAGCTAAACTGAATGCACAAAAGTATGCAGAAGAATTCTATAAAAAATTAGGTTACCAAACGATATCAGGTGAGTTTCTCGATGCTGGTATTCCCCACTTCACAATGGTTAAGGATTTATCTATTTAGGTATAAGTATCTACGTAATATAATATAAAGAAAGCCGGATAAACTTACGTTTATCCGGCTTTCTTTATTAGAAAAAATTCCAATTTATTTGGCAGGAAGGAGATTTGATTGTCGATAACCCTTCTTAATAACCAAATTGACGCTTCGGTGTATGAACAAATCCTTTCAAACGCATACTATTGAGAGGATTTAATGACATGGAGGGGACCAAAATGGGATTTGGATCCATTGCATTGGAAGCCATCATTGGATTTATAGCACTTTTTATATTGACAAAGATTCTCGGTAAAACACAAATGAATCAGATTACCGTTTTCGATTTCATCTCTGTAATGGTACTGGGTGAGCTTGTCGGTAATGCTGTTTATGATCAAGATGTTGGTATTCAAGAAATTTTATTTGCGGTTGCTCTTTGGGGAGCTCTCGTCTATGCCATTGATTTTTTTACTTTAAAAGTTCGAAAAAGCAGAAAAATATTAGAGGGAATGCCCTCGATACTCGTTCGCCGAGGAATTATCCAGTATGACGAATTAAAGAGAAACAAACTGGACCTTAGCCAAATGTTACAACTGCTGCGTGATAAAGATGTATTTTCATTGAGAGAAGTTGAGTATGCCATCTTTGAGCCAAGCGGTACAATTAACGTACTTAAAAAACATAATTACCAACAACCAGATCAACAAGCATTAAATATTCCAGAGCAAGATGTTTATTTACCGATTACCATTGTCGCCGATGGAGAAATTGTTGAAGAAAACTTAGATGAAATTGAATGGGATGAAAATCGTGTTATAATGGAAGCGGAACGACAAGGTTATCAATTGAAAGACATTGTATATGCAGAATGGGAAAAAGGGAAAGGCCTGTTTATCCTATCATCTGAGTAAGGCCTTCCCTTGATCTATAGTAAGCATCCAGTCAATAATTTGTCTGGATGTTATTTTTGTGTAGTCCTATTACCCCATTCTAAAAAAGCAAAACCTTTTATTAAACAGAGTCGCTAATAAACTTTCCTTTCCCTGTAATATCGGGAAAAGAAATATCTTTCCTCTTCCCTACTTTCGCTTGTTCAGTTACAAAGACGGTATTCTGTTGTGGTTTGTTTGTTCCTTCATGATCAAGTCGTTTCTTCAGTTGTTCTTTTCTTCGGTAAAATTCATCTAAATTTTGATGCTTCGCTAATTGTTCATGTAGCTTCACATGGTAAATCCGTTCCCATGTGATTGGATGAACTACATTTTGGACTGTTCTTAATTGATATTGGTTTGTTTGTTCCATTTTGACCGGAGCAATATAGCCCATTGACAACGACCTCCTCTATCTACTAACCTATTCCCTTTATCACAAAATATATGCCTATTCTTTATGACGTTCTTACGACTTTTACTTTACAACCATTTGACTACTCTATTTCATCTAGTTCCTACAAATAAAAAAACCGTACGATGAATATGACGAATCGATCATCGTACGGAAACTTATCTGCTTATGAACCTTTCATGAAAAAAGTTAAATCCAAAAAAATGGTGGTCTTCTTTCTTCGCTGTCAAAATCTCCGTCATCTTGTTCATCAGATGCTTCATTTTCATGTTCCGCTTCAATTTCTTCTTTGTTATGATCTGTTGGTCTCCATAAATCTGGTCTTCCCGAACCAAAAAATGGATCTTTTCTTTCTGGCGGTTCGAATGATACACGATCTGCTTTGATAACCAAGTCTTTTACGTGAATTTCTTTTTTATCTTCAGACAAGTTATTCATCTCCTTTTATGAAAATGTACATTACTACTATATTCATCCTCTGTCAGTTGGGAATAGTCAAACGCCCTTTTCCTTACAAAAGAAGGATTGCATTGATTTTCTAGAAATACGACATCCGCCCACACTCCACTAGGTAATTCGCATAATGTAGTAGCGTATAAAAGGTCATTTGACTAGAAAGGGGATATTATATGAGTTGTCGCTGTGATAAGAAAGATCGAACGGGAAATTGTGTTTGCGATATACTTCGTCAAATCGTGGAGGCACAACGAGATACAGTTGATCATGAGTGTCAGATTGGCTGTGAGCAATCGATTCAAGATTTGTTAGGTGATTCAGCTGCACCGAATAATCTCGATACGGTCCCTGTACTACTATATTGTGACTGTGATCCTTTTAAAGGATTCGGAGTGTATAACAACTCGAGCAGAACGGTTGTTGCAAGCTACTATTTCCGCGTCAAAAGTGTAGATAGTGATTGCTGTGCAGTTCTAGAACTACTGAGAGATCCACAAGAATCTCAACAAAACTTTACTGATCCAACACGTCAAAAGACTGCTAATCTTAAAACCACTGGAATTTGTATTACAGTTGATTTAGATTGCTTCTGTCATGTCACTTGTCTGCCAGCAGTAAACGCTTGTAGCTAATTCAGTTGAAGAAGCTGCCTTGATATAACTCAAGGCAGCTATCTTATGCATGTACATCTATAACCATCAAAAAACTGGCTCAGCCATATGGCCTTGCCAGCACATCATCTATAACCCCGCCAAACGAATATCTTTGATAATCTTCCTGGATATTTTGAAAGCTGGTGATTGCTGTGGCTTTAAAATGATCGCATTCTCATTGATATCTTGAATTGTTCCTTTAAAACTTGTTTCTTCAGTAATAATTTCACAATTCATTTGAGGAATTGTTAATAACAAGCGGCTTAAATGCTTGAATTTCTCACTTAAATCGAATGATTCAAACGAAGTTTTATTAGCATGATCTTCATTGTGCTCATTCGATGCTTTTTGTTGCGGTGAATCCTCTGTTGAACCTTCTTCTTCTCTTGCGTTATTTTTACTTGATTTTTTTGAGTAATAGAACGATTGTGCTTCAATCTCTGTTGAATGAGAGCTTTTTTCTTCGATAAATAATAATGGTGGTTTTACACGTTGCACGTATGGATCACTCCTTTGTCAGTTCTTCTCCATCATATGCAACGGATGCATTCTTGTGCGTTTGTACCGGGTGTTTTAGAAAAGATATTCATAAAATAAAAATTAAAACCTCAAAACCGATTGAGGCTTTGAGGTCTAATGATTTTATTCTGTTAATCCTAAAATATTATAACCTGAATCGACGTGTAAAGTTTCGCCTGTAATACCGCGTGAAAGATCACTCATTAAGAAATAAGCCGTATCTCCAACTTCTTCTTGCGTAACAGGTTTACGTAGTGGTGCTCTTTCTTCAATTGTCTTCAAAATCGAGTTGAAATCTCCGACACCTTTTGCAGATAATGTACGAATTGGACCAGCAGAAATCGCATTTACGCGGATTCCTTCTTTACCAAGATCGTTTGCAAGGTAACGCATTGTCATATCTAAGCTCGCTTTGGAGACGCCCATTACGTTATAATTTTCAACAACGCGCTCTCCGCCAAGGTATGTCATTGTCAAGATGCTTCCACCTTCTGTCATCAGCTCTTTAGCCTCTCTCGACACTGCTACCAAGGAATACGCGCTAATATTTTGAGATAGTAAGAAGCCATCTCTTGAAGTATCAATGAATTCCCCTTTTAAGTCTTCCCGATTGGCAAAAGCAATACAGTGAGCCAATCCGTGAATAACACCTACATCTTCTTTAATTTCAGCAAATGTTTTCTTTATAGCCTCATCGTCTGTAACATCACACTCATAAAAAAGTGAGTCGTCTCGATCCAACGTTCCAGCTAATTCTCTTACTGGTTTTTCAAAACGGTCACTAGCATACGTGAAGATCAAGCGGGCTCCTGCGTCATGTAAAGATTTAGAGATCCCCCAAGCGATGCTTCGTTTATTAGCAACACCCATCACGACGTATGTACGACCTTCTAATGAGAATTTCATTTCATTGGCCTCCTATTTGTAATAAGTTAGTATTTGTTATTAGTACCTAGTCCTATTTTATAAGAAAGCGCATCATTTAACAATCTTTTTTATCATTTATTTTGAAATAGGGATTTATTCCATGTTTAAATCAACAAATACATAAAGGAAGTAGCCAAGCCGAAATAAATCAACACTGAGATAATATCGTTAATCGTTGTGATGAATGGGCCACTGGCGACTGCGGGGTCTATATGAAATTTGTGCATTAATAATGGCATCAATGAACCGGCAATCGTTGCAACCAAAAGTGAAGCAGCAATTGAAACGCCGACGATAATACCGAGATATAGATGGTCCATCCAAACAAGAATAATAAAAAACATGAGTATACCGCTTGTCACACCTGTAATTAAACCAGTTACAGTTTCTCGACGAAGCCGCTTAAAAAAGCCCTCTTTAGATATTTCACCTGTCGCTAAACCTCTTACAGTAACAGCTAGTGCTTGTGTTCCGCTATTCCCAGCCATTCCAGCAATTAGCGGAATGAATATTGCCAACACTGCAACTTGGTCAAGCGTTTCTTCAAATCGTCCAATGAGACTTGCTGTAATAAGTCCGAGAAACAGTAAAATAATGAGCCATGGCAAACGCTTTTTTGCCGCATTAAAAGCCGTTTGGTCTCCTGGCTCCATATCCGTAACAGCTGCCAATTTGGAGTAGTCATCACTGGCTTCGATATCCATAACATCTAAAATATCGTCGACGGTAATGATACCGAGCAAATGTTGTTGCAAGTCAACAACAGGCAATGCCAAGAAGTCATAATCTCTCATTAACTGCGCAATATCTTCTTGGTGATCGCCAACATAAGAAGAGACAACTCGGTCACTCATGACATCACTGACTTTATCGTCTTGTTCGGAGATGATTAAGTCTCTTAGTGATATAACGCCGACTAATTTCTGTTCATCGTCGACAACAAATACATAATAAATCGTTTCCGCATCAGGTGCCGCTGAACGAAGATGCACCATTGCTTCTCGAATCGTCATATTTTGGTTAATGACGACATATTCCGTAGTCATAATACTACCGGCAGTTTTTTCTTCATAATGCAGTAAGCTGCGAATTTCGTCAGCTTCTTCTTTGTCCATCAACATTAACAAGCTCGTCGCTTGGTTTTTATCCAGAAGGTTCAGTATATCTACAGCATCATCCGTCGGCAGATCATCAAGGATCCGAGCAGCATATTCTGGATTCATTTCAAGCAAACGTTCACTGAAGAATTCAAAATTCATATGTGTACTAAGTTCAGACATTTCTTCTGGCGAAAGATACGTATAGATCTGGAAACGTTCTTCACTCGACACTTCTTCAAAAATCGTTGCCTGGTCATAAGGGTGAAGACTCAAATACGCTTCTCGGAATAATTCTATTTGATCATCTTCCAATGCCTTCATTACGTCTCGATAATTTTCTTTTCGTAAGAATTCCATATTTTCTGTGTTGTTATTTTCCATAAAAAAACCTCCTCAAGGAAGCAAATCCGTAGTATTATTGTATAATGAGTTAATTTATTCGACAAATGACTCAACTGTTTTAAATTGTCGAGAATTGACGTATGATTAAAAATGAAACAAACCTTAATAAGGGGAATACACATGGAAAATTACTCTAAAGAAAGATATCCTTTAGATTCTTTTTTAATTACAATCATTGTAGCACTGATTGCTATCAGTTGCTTTACATTATATACGTTACAAGATTTCTTGCCTGGGGACATATCGGGAATTAAATTTTCTATCCGGCAAATTATTTGGTTTTTAATCGGCAGCATTGGTGTTGTTGCCATTATGATATTAGATTTCGACTGGTATCGAAAAATTGCATGGATTGTATATGGATTCGGTGTGTTTTTGTTGGCAGGATTGTTTTTTCTACCATGGAGTACAACATTAAACGGAGCTACACGGTGGTATGAAATTGCGGGTCAAACCATTCAGCCATCCGAATTTATGAAAGTTTTTTTCGTCGTCGGTTTAGCGCACATGATTACATCACATAACGAAAAGTGGACGCAGAAAAATTTAACGTATGACTTGGTTTTACTCGCAAAGTTATTAGCTATGTCTTTGCCTCCTTTTGTATTGATTGCTTTACAGCCTGACCTTGGCTCTGCTTTAGTAATTGTCTCCATTACTGGCTTTCTGACGTTAATTTCGGGTATACGCTGGAGAACGTTACTTACGATATTTGGCACTGTTTTTGGTACGATAGCTGTAGTGGTCATTCTATATTTATCTAACACAGACAAATTTATTGAAGTCTTAATGAATAGCCCGTTTGACCACGTAGCTTATCGAATTCAAGCTTGGCAAAATCCTCATTTATACAGTGATGGATCAGCCATGCAAGCGATTAAGTCGATGTTAGCTATCGGTTCAGGCCAATTATTCGGTAAAGGCATTATGGGCTTTGAAGTTTATATTCCTGAAAGACATACGGATATGATTTTTACGGCAGTGGCTGAGCAGTTTGGTTTTATCGGTGCTAGTATCGTCATCGTCCTTTATTTCCTAATGATTTACCGAATCATTAAGATAGCTTTAGAAAGTAAGGATCCGTTCGGGACGTACTTATGTGTAGGTATGGTAGGGCTGTTTTCCTATCAAATCTTCCAAAATATCGGAATGTCGATTCAACTGTTGCCTTTAACAGGAATCCCTTTACCATTCTTGAGTTATGGAGGAACCTCCTTGCTCGTTTATATGGCAGCAATCGGTCTCGTTCTAAACATTCATTCTCGAAAAAGAGAATTTATGTTTGAATCTGATCAATAAATCAATCATTATATGAATAGAGAAAAAACTAGAGATAACTTTTTATGATGGAGGAATAAGTATCGGTTAGCGGAGGGAATTTAGATGGATGAGGAAGTACAACGGAAAGTTCTATGGGTAATCGGAGCTATTATTATCGGAATTACTGGAGTTTTAGTTGCACTGATTGGACCGAACATGATCTTATACTTTTTGTATGAGCATAATCAAACGAATGTTTTTTTAATTGAGGTACCGGTAATCGCGAATTTGTTACTCGGTTTTGGTACACTGGCATTTGTCCTGTTTTGTATTTTAATGATTTTTGAACGAAAAATGATAAAAGCAGCTGGGATTCTAATGCTACTCATTGGACTTAGCTTGAGTTATGTCAGTTTTAATTTGTACAATATGTTCGCTGGCGACGAAATTACCGTGAAAAAACCACTAGCTAAAGAGGTTTTTTCATGGTCTGAAATTGAAAATGCCAACTTCACATATGACGAAACAACCAATGAAACAGAAGTTGCTTTTCAACTTCCTGATGATGAGAAGAAATTTATTCTTTCTCAAAAACATGCCGGAGATGTCGGAACGATGAAAGTGTTATTAAAAAGAAATGATGTTCCCTATGAAGAGAAAGAAGTTTAAATGGATTTCAAATCAGTTGGCAATTGGCTATAAAAGTGAATTCGGTCTTCGCTGTATGGGTGTATGAAACTTAACGACTGGCAATGTAACGCTTGTCGATTTAACAGCTGTGTTGAACCTCCGTATAGATCATCCCCAACAAGCGGATGACCCATATATGAAAAGTGGACTCGGATTTGATGTGTCCGACCTGTTTCCAATTGAATCTTTATAAACGAGCAATTATTCTTTTTTTCGAGTAAACGAAAATGGGTAATTGCTCGTTTTCCTGTTTCTGAGACCATTCGTTCGATAATAGAGTTTGGTTTTCGACCAATCGGCAGATCAATGACTCCCTCTTCTTCTTTCATATAACCTTCCACAATCGCTACGTAATTTCGATTGATTTGTCTTTGTTGTAATAAGTGATGGGTATACCGGTCTTTTGCGATAACGATTAATCCGGACGTATTTCGGTCTAACCGGGTAACAATATGGAATGTGTTGTCAATACCTCTCTGCTCGTAGTCATACATAACACCGTTTGCTAAGGTCGGAGTATTGACATCATTAGGATTTGGTAAAACGGCCACCCCACTTTCCTTATTGACGACGAGTATCGCTGAATCTTCATACACTTTCTCTATTTCTAATGGCATTGGAGCAATCGTTTCGGAACGAATTTCATCTGGAAATTGTACTTCCAATCGATCGCCTGCACTAAGTTTCGTTCGCACAGTCACATTTTCCTCGTTCAATCGAATCTCACCGCGTTCTTTTACATCTTTTAATAATCGATTCGAAAAAAACCGTACATGAAGTAAATAATCACGTACGGTAAATTGAGTATATTCATCAGTAATCTTCCAATTCATTTTTGCATCACCCTTACACGAACGATCAATCGTTCTCTGTTCTAGCACTGGAAATAAATGAATCATGTACTCGTTTCCAAAACGGAAACGGTCTGAATCGAGCAAATCGTACTCGTTCTTCCGCAACACGGCATTGGATTGAGTGCACCTGATTGAAGCTCATTGTCAAGTGATCAATCGTAATCAAAAATGTTCGATTGTTTTTTGGACGTAATACAGTCGTATGATGTTTCGGTAGTATTAGCGGTGAGCCGACTGTACGGAATACACGGTTGTTAATCGATGCCATCTCAGTGATCTGATATGCTTCTAGCGATGGATGGATAATTGCGCCTCCCAATGCTTTGTTATAAGCCGTCGAACCTGATGGTGTGGAAATACATAAGCCATCTCCACGAAACGTTTCAAAGTGTTCACCTTTGATTTCTACATCAAGAACGACTGAACCCTCCGCTGTTTTCACAGATGTTTCATTTAGTGCAAGGTAACGATGTTCATGCTCATAATCTTTTGGACGGATGATTAGCTCCAATAAGGGATACTCAATGACTTGGAATGGTGTTCTCGCTATTTCAATAATCAACTTTTCCAATTCACTTGGAATCCAATCGGCATAAAATCCTAAATGGCCCGTATGGACACCGATAAAGGCCGTTTCTTTCAATCGATGATTATAACGATGAAATGCTTCAAGTAGAGTTCCGTCACCGCCTACTGAAATGACTAAGTCCGGTTCTTCTTCATCATAATCCATATCGAATTCAGATAAGTAGCTTTTAAATTTCGATTTGATCTCCTTCGAAACACTATCTCCTCTACACTGCACATAAAATTTCATACAAATTCTCCTTTTCTCTTCGAATGAGAACTCATTAATCATTTTTCCTTCTGAATATTTTTTGAGCGTCTTGAATTTCCTGTCTGATTTTCGACATTTCTTCATCCAGGCGGAAAGCTGCCTCTGCTGCGTTACGCAATCTTGTTTGTACTTCTTCTGGCAGTTGCCCAGCATATTTATAGTTAAGTGAATGTTCATTAATCGCCCAAAAGTTCATGGCTAGGGTTCTAATTTGAATTTCGGCTAACAGTTTCTTTACGCCGTAGATCGTTTCTACTGGGTAAAGAATAACAATATGATAAGAACGATAGCCACTTTCTTTATTTTTTTCGATATAATCTTTTTCTTCAATAATTTCGAAATCTTTTCTTGCACGGATTAGTTCAACGATTTCGTAAATATCTTCAACAAAAGGACACACAACCCGAAGCCCTGCGATATCTTGAACTTCCTCTTCCATATTGGATAGGGCGATCCCACGTCGCTTTGCTTTTTCAATAATACTCGTTATAGGTTTTACCCTTCCTGTTACAAATTCAATCGGTGAATGACGGGATTCATAGTCGAATTGCTTTCGCATCCCTTTTAATTTGATCTTCAGCTCGTCAACGGTTTGTGTATATGGCGCTAAGAAAATATCCCAATTCATAGCTGCATTCCTACTTTCTCCAACTTACTGATTTTCCACATTCCATTGTATCATAAATTAATTATGGTCAGAATCTTTGCTATGTAGTTCATAATATCGGATAATAAGAATAAGTTTTGAAGCTTGGAGGTGGCTCTATGCAAGAAATCGAAATTGAATTAAAAAACGAGCTGAATGAAAAAGAGTATACATATCTTAAGAACACGTTATTTAAAGATGCAAAAGTTAAAGAGCAAACGAATCACTATTTCGAAACAAATGATTTTCAATTAAAGAATACCGGTTCAGCACTTCGTATTCGATTTAAAAATGGAAGCTATGTCTCCACATTGAAAGAGCCACAGACGGAAGGCTTATTGGAAACTCACGACCAGCTAGACGATCAAGTTGCTTCTTCGTGGATGAATGGTCAAGTGTCCCTTGGGCCGAATATTCGTAGACAAATCGAACAGTTGAATATTTCAGAAGAGTCCATTCGGTACTTTGGTCAGCTGACAACGTATCGACAAGAAGTAGAAAAAGATGATTGCTTGCTCGTATTGGATCATAGTATATATCACAAGCAAGAAGATTACGAGTTAGAGATTGAAGCTCCGAGTATGCAGAAAGCACAAAGCAAACTGGAAGAAATCTTAACGACTTATCAAATAGAACGACGTCCGATTGAAAGCAAAATTAAACGATTTTTTTCTGCAAAACAATCCGATTCACATTAAATTGAAGAAATTTCAAGTAACCCCAAAAGACCATAATATTTGATAGATAGGAAGAGCGTTGCTACAATAATGAAGTATCAGAAAGAGAGGAACTTATTCATGACTGTTCAACGAGCGAATATATATGATGACATCGGAGGTTCCGAGACAATCAGTAAGTTGGTAGATGCTTTCTACGAACGAGTCGGTAAGCACCCTGATTTAATTCCGATCTTTCCAGAAGACTTGACAGAAACAGCACGAAAACAAAAGTTATTTCTCACTCAGTTTTTTGGTGGACCAAATTTATATATACAAGAACGAGGTCATCCGATGATGCGTGCGAGACATATGCCTTTTCCCATTACGCCTACAAGACGTGATGCTTGGTTAGCGTGTATGGAAGCCGCATTAGAAGAAGCAGAAATAGAAGAGCCATATCGTAGTGCGATGTTTGAGCGTTTACGTATGACCGCAAATCATATGATGAATACGCCCGAATAGAATTAGGGGGAAAGGGGAAATCGATGTGGAAGAGAAGTCATCACAAGTTATTATCGAACTAGCATCGAAAAAAGATTCCCAAATTGACCATTATCTAAATAAACCACTAGAAATGTACTTATTCATAGATCCGATGTGCCCAGAATGTTGGTCCTTTGAGCCGTATATTAAAAAGCTGGTCAGTGAATATGGGCATTATTTTAAATTAAGGCCGATTATTACCGGTTCACTATCCTCTTTATACAATCCGACTCCAGCTTATATCCGAGAGAAGATCAATAACTGGGATACGACAGCTAAAATGACTGGTATGTGTTGCGACCCAGATTATTGGCTAGTCAATCCTGAAACGTCACCTTGGCCTGTCTCTCTTGCTATTAAAGCTGCTGAGTTACAAGGACAACGTGCTGGCACAAGATATTTACGAAAGCTTCGTGAGTATCTATTCCTAACAAAGAAAAACATCTCTGATATTGATAATCTAGTAACCATTGCTGAACGAGTCAATTTGGATGTCGAAGAATTTCATAAAGATTTACATTCTGAAGCAGCCAAACGTGCTTTATTGGGAGATTTAAACTTGACGCGTGAAATGGAAGTTGACCAAACACCTTCAATTGTTTTATTCAATCGCGAAGATGAATATGATGGGTTGAAAATCACAAGTGCATATGATTATGAACTGTATGAACGCGCCTTGATGGAGGTAATGGGAAAGCATATTTCGCCTAGTATTAAACCAAGTCTCATGGAATTCTTAGCAGAACACCAATTTGTAGCAACAAAAGAAGTCGCTTTTGTCTTCGATTGGTCGATGAAGAAAACAGAACGAGAACTGTTGAAGCTATCATTTAATAATCAAATTGAAAGAATCGATGCAAAGTACGGAAGTTTTTGGATGTATAAACAAACGACATAATTTAATGATTCTAGTACTCATACTTTATCTAACCGCCCCGTAATATAATAATAGACAGGAGTTGATCGCGATGTTCATCGTCTTAGGCTGGCTATTATTATTACTCGGGGCTTTTTTATTGAATCTTCTTGGGATGATGGAATTATTACCACGCCTCATTACGTTCCCATTATTGTTCACGGTTATTTTTATATTTATTTTCACCATTACACAAAAAAATACTATTCGACGAAGGTAAAAATTCTTAAGCTTATCTTGCGGTAAAATACCTGAAAATACGATTGAACAATTCAATTCAACGTGAGGTTGCTCATTAATCTTATTTAAATGAAAAACCATTCTACATACAGTGCCGTATATAGAATGGTTTTTCGTTTTATTCAGCTAGAAGTTTTTCAAATTCATCTAGTTTCGCATCAAATACATCTAAAGCTTTATAAATTGGATCCTTCGTCGTCATGTCGACGCCAGCCTTTTTGAGCACGTCAATTGGATCTTCGCTACGACCTGCCTTTAAGTAATCCTTAAAGCGTTCGACTGCAACGTCTCCCTCTGTTAGAATTTTATCAGCCAACGTCGTTGCTGCAGCATAGCCTGTTGCATATTGATAAACATAGTAGTTCATGTAAAAATGCGGGATTCTTGCCCACTCGTATCCGATTTCTTCATCAACATGAACGTTATTGCCGAAGTATTTTTTATTCAAATCATAATAAATAGACGTTAATTTATCAGCTGTCAATGCTTCACCATTTTGATCGCGTTTATGAATTTCGTGTTCAAATTCAGCGAACATTGTTTGACGGAAAAATGTTGCTCTAAACCCTTCTAAGAAATTGTTAAGCAAGTATAACTTCTTATTCTTATCTTCCAACGTCTTTAACAAATAATCATTCAATAGAGCTTCGTTTGCAGTAGAAGCAACCTCAGCAACAAAGATTGAATAAGAGCCGTATCTTTTACTTTGGTTTTGATGTGTGTAGTAACTGTGAAGTGAATGTCCTAATTCATGTGCTAGTGTAAACAAGTTATCAATATTGTCATTCCAATTCATTAAAATGTATGGTCGAGTCAAATAGCTCCCAGATGAATAAGCCCCACTTCGTTTCCCTTTCGTTTCTAACCAATCGATCCAGCGTTCATCATAAGCTTTTTGTAGGATGGAATTGTACTCTTCACCAAGTGGCTTAAGACCTTCCAATACATGCTGTTTTGCTTCATCAATCGTTACTTCAATTTTTTCGTCTACTAACGGTGTATAAATATCGTACATATGCAGTTCATCTACACCGAGCATTTTTTTCTTCAAATCCATGAAGCGATGAAGTGATGGCAGTCGATCATTTACAGCATCAACTAACTGGTCATATACTTTTTCTGGAATATTATTTCGGTCTAATGAAGCTTCACGTGCTGAATCATAATTTCGTGCATCCGCATAAAAGTTTGCACCTTTTACTTGGCCGCTTAATGTTGCAGCGAACGTATTTTTAAAACTTTTATATGTGTTATGCATGCCTAGAAATGCATTTTTACGGACTTCTCGATCTTTTGAATCAAGAAAATCTCGATAACGGCCATTGGATAGTTGAACCTCTTCCCCATCTTCGTTCTTAATTTTTGGCAATTCCAAATCTGCGTTATCTAACATACTGAATGCTTTCCCTGCAGTAGTTGAAACTTCTTGTGATTTTGCAAGTAGTACCTCTTCTTTTTCACTAAGAACATGAGGGCGAGATTTCATTATGTCTCGTAATGTTTTTTCGTATTTTTTTAGTTCTTCATTTTGCTGTAAAAAAGATTCGATTTGTTCATCTGACATTCCGAGAATTTCTGGAGTCACGAAACTAAAGGCACTCATCGCTTCCGTCGCAAGGCTTGCGGCTCTTGCGTTTTGATCTTGGTACTTACTGTTTGTTGTATCTTGATCTGAACGCATATGTGCATAGACATATAATTTTTCCAAACGACCATCAAAGTCATCTTCAAATTGGAATAGTTTAAGTAAATTCTCAGGCGAATCAGCTAATGTGCCTTTAAATTGCTCCACTTTTTTATACTCTTCTTTTAATGCTTCAAACTCTTTCTCCCACTCTTCGTCATTCGAAAAAATGGCTTCTAAATCCCACGTCAAGTCAGTGGGTACTTCTTCTCTTGTTTTCAGTCCTGTGCTTTCTTCGGCCATCTATGTAACCTCCTTGTTTAATGATTCTTACAATTCTTTATTTTATAGCAGTTTCCATGGATTGTAAAAAGAAACTTCTCTTCTTCATTATTGTTTCCCCAAAATACGTTAAGATATTTTTATCAAAAACCAAAGCTTCATCTAAAGTTTTAGGAAATCGAGGGTGTTTGAGAACAACCCATCCTTGTGGTGACTTTTTTAGATAACCGAATGAGGATAATAATGTAAGGTATTCATATAGGGGGTGAATCGAATGAGTGGAGTGCTGTGTGGTAATTGTATTTGTAAATAATTCATTGCAAGATTTAAGAGCTTCTGTCCAAGATATATATTCTCCAATGTTTTTCTGTCTCCAGCAGCTAAGCAGAAATTGTGTTTGCCATATATAATTTGGTACAAGCAGACGGTAACTTGACTGTACTGGTAAGTGTACACAGGCTGGAAGATACTGCGGATGAAGATACTGTTGATAGAGCATCAGCATGAATCTCTTGTCGAGCTCTGAAATATGCTTTCGTTGCATTGTGCGTAGTCTTTGTTTTTCTTTCAACCAATATGTTTTGAAGCTACTTAAAGGAACATTCATTGGCATGTTTTGAAATGTTTCAATTCCCACTTTTTGAAGGGATAAATGGCTTCTTTGGACAAAGCACTTAAATTTTGAAGAAAAAAATTGTGATAAAATGGTCAGTCTTTTCTGAGGGGTTGAATAGAACAAAAGGATTGGTTGTTTAAACGGAGGTTCTTTCATAATTGCAGCTTTCATAAGAGGCGAGAGTCGAAAGGAGTGATTATAGAGAGCGTTTAAATATTGTACACCGAAAATCCAGACCGGCATAAATCCTGCTTTACGGATCCCGTTCGTTCTTGATTCGTATTCTTCTAATGAAATAGGAGCGCACTGATATTCAAATGCAACAGTTGTTTTACCGATTCTTGCTACGACATCAATGCGCTGTCCGACTTCGGGTAAAGCGTATTCTAAAGCGGAAGGATATCCTCGGTACTGGCACCATTGTTCGATATCGATCTTTCCGTTCAAATGTTCTGCTGATTCCCCTTGTCGCACTGAACAACTACTTTGTTGTTCATGTGCGAAGTGAGGGACTTTAATCCTACCGGCCTTCAAAATAACTTTTTCATTGCATTCGGGACACGTAAAAGATTCATGACGAAGCTGACTGATTTCTTGCTCATTCTTTTTATAAGCGGTAATCAATTTACCGAGCTTATTTTTAGCAACCAGCAAGCGTCGCCCTCCTCTCATTTATAATAATGGAGATAATAAGCGGAAAAACGATTCCATCACACGGATAAAAATAGAGCGTTTATTAAATGTTTCAGAAACTAACTCGTTTGAGTCGAGAAAGTCTCTTTCAAAGTCTTCTTTGAGCTCAATCGTACTATCTGTTTTAAAGAGAAACGCATTAACCTCAAAGTTTAAATGGAAGCTTCTCATATCCATATTGGACGTACCAATGCTCGCTAATTCGTCATCAACTAACATAACCTTACTGTGCATGAAGCCTTTCTCATATTCAAAGACTCGAATTCCTGCTTCAAGTAACTCAGCAAAATAAGAACGGGATGCGTGAAAAACGACACGTTTATCCGGCTTGCTAGGTACAATTAGGCGAACATCCAGCCCACTTAGACTAGCGACTTTCATCGCTGTCAATACATCATCGTCAGGAATGAAGTACGGCGATGCAATCCAGATTTTTTTCTTTGCAGAAATAATCATCGCAAAATAAAGCTTTTTAATTGTTTCCCATTTATTATCAGGGCCGCCGGCAATCATCTGGACGCCACCTTGTATCTGTTTATGATCTAAAACCTCAGTTTGTAGATACTTATGCTCCAATAATTGTTCATCTGTTTCATATTGCCAATCTCTTAAGAAGATCAATTGCAAGCTTCGTACAGATTCACCACGAACATATAAGTGTGTATCTCGCCATTTACCGTACATTTTCACTTTTCCTAAGTATTCATCACCAATATTCAAACCACCCATAAAGCCAATCTTTCCATCAACAATGACAATTTTACGGTGATTTCGATAGTTAATTCTGCTTCCAATTAACGGAAAGCGAACGGGCGCAAATGCTTGAACATGGATTCCCGCTTCCTTCATTTGATCAATGTACAAATTCGGCAATGCCCAGCAACCTACAGCGTCATATAAAAAGCGTACCTCTACACCTTGCTTTGCCTTCTCAATCAATACTTCTTGAATTTGCTTTCCAATTTGGTCATTACGCACAATATAATATTCCAGATGGATATGATGTTCTGCTTTTTTTAAAGCTTCAATCAACTCTGGAAATTTTTCTGCCCCATTGGTAAGTACGCGCGTATCTGTATTAAACGAAATTGGAGAATTCCCGAGCTCTTGTGCCAGACGGAAAAACATCTTTTGATGATCGCCCATCTGATCAATTTCTTTATTATTAAATACACGACTAACTTCATACATATTGAATGCTTTTTCATCTGCTTCTTTTTTCTTTTCGAAACGCTTTTTCTTTTTATAATTTCGTCCGAATAACAAATAAAAGAAGAAGCCAATCACTGGAAACACAGCAAAAATCAGTATCCAATTTAATGTCTGAGCTGGATTTCTGTTTTCAATAAAAATCGTAAAAACAATTAATATTGCGGATACGATAATAAAGATCGAAACAGTACCAATCAATTGGCCTTCTAAAAAGCTGTAAGAAATCCAACCGGTTATAATCAATAATCCTAAAAATAATGACACTTGCACCCATTTAAGCATCAAAAAGCCCCTTTTTATGTTAACTCCTATAATCGAAGGCTATTGTAACCATACCTAATGGTTAATTTTAGTTCAACAGCACGATATCTTATTATACCATGACCAATTTGAAGTTTCAGTCAATAGTCTGTTTGTATTTGCATAGTTCAGAGAGATAATTAAAAATTACCCATTTTTCAGATTTTATTCGGCCGTTAAGCAAATTGATTGGGTGATTCGGTGCAGTATTTGAAAAAGAGGTCTTCTATACACCCGAGTGGATGTGATGATTCGTCGTACCGTCGAATAGACCATGCCTATACACCTAAATGAATCCGTGGAATCGTCGTTTGGGCGTATAGACTGGCTCTATACACCTTTATGGATCCAAGGATTCGGCGTTCGGGCGTATAGATTGGCTCTATACACCTTTATGGATCCAAGGATTCGGCGTTCGGGCGTATAGACCGACTCTATACACCCGAATGAAAGTGGCGGTCCCACATTTGGTAGTATAGACTCTCTAATCTTTAACTTGAAATGATCGATAACATGCTGCTGTATGATGTAACATACTTACTCGAGGATAATGAATTTGTATAAGCAAAAAAAATAACTGACAAAAGTTATTGTCAGTTATTAAAACGTTTCTCTTAATTGTTTCAATGCATCTT
Source organism: Allobacillus salarius (assembly GCF_007559425.1). Taxonomy (GTDB): domain Bacteria; phylum Bacillota; class Bacilli; order Bacillales; family Alkalibacillaceae; genus Allobacillus; species Allobacillus salarius. The sequence continues at coordinate 49,122 of NZ_VMHE01000009.1, forward strand.
CTTTAAAAATGCTCGTTCCATATTCATCGAGAAGGTGAATTGTTTCGCTCGTCTCTTCACCGTATTCCAAGATGCGGCTAATATAATTTTCTTGCTCATTTTCACTCAAGAATCCAATCGGAAAGTTAACATACAAGTAATATTGATTTTCTTTCGCAAAGAATTGATCTTCTATAAACCGTGTGTCACGCATGGAATGACTTAACGAGATCGCATCTTCCAAGTCGTCGAATTTCACAGTCATGTTTAAATCCTCATCTTCTTCTGGAGCTGATTTTTGTCGTGTTGAACCTTTCGTGTACGTCTCTTTTTTTCTTTGTTTATGAGGTACACTATTTTCAATCAACGATTCAATTTTTTCATTCATACTTGTATCCATTGGTGTTTCTTCGCCATCTGGAAATTCAAGCTTGGAACCATCTTGAGATATTTCCGCTTTTGTAACGACGATTTCCAATCCTTTATCCATAGCTTGCACTTGAATCCATAACGGTCCATCAATATTGAATGTCTCTCGATCGTTGACTTCATCCATCATTTCCCAGAAGAGTTGTTCGCCTTTATCGCGGTTATACCATATATCCTCACGTTTAAAGCCTCGATCTTCAATATCTCTGTATGATATATAAAATTTTAACGTATTTTCGTTGATACGTTCTATTTCCATTTGTCGTCCTCTCCCTTCGATTTATTTTGAGGAAGGATTATGTTTCTTCTTAGTAGTGTATTACCCGTAATCAAAATCATTCAATCATAACATAAATCAATATTCTTGTTCATATTGTATGGTAACTACATCGATTTGGTATGGACAATTCAGATATTCCATATTCGCCCTTGAAATGGACGAGCGATGCTTCTCGTCTACCATCCTTATTTCTATAATCGCTTAAGCAATTCCTTCAACTTCTTTATTATTTTTCTTTATTCTATCTAGTTTTAAAAATCAATTATAAAGGATTTCATTTCTTTGAACAACTAAACTGCTCTCGAAACAAATGTATTTATTACCAACTGTGAACATCTTGTCACGATATAAAATGGAGGTTTATTATGGACATATTTTTCACTGAGTTATTCACGAATTTAAACTGGGATATTTTCAAGGCTGTCTTAATTATTATCGGATTGGATTTAATTCTTGGTGGAGATAATGCTGTTGTCATAGCGATGGCTAGCCGTAACCTTCCCGAACATTTACAAAATAAAGCGATTGCTCTCGGAACAGTACTTGCGGTCTTCATTCGTTTTTTACTCGCATGTGTCGCCATTTATTTACTTACGATTCCTTACTTACAGTTAATTGGTGGATTGTTCCTGTTATATATTGCCTTTTCTTTGCTAAAAGAAGGTGAAGATGACCAAGAGATTCAAGCTTCTGGGACATTGTTAGGCGCAGTAAAAACCATTGTTATAGCTGATGTTGTCATGGGATTTGATAACGTATTGGCCATTTCAGCAGCTTCCAATCAAGATTTTCGTTTAATTTTATTTGGACTGGCTGTCTCTGTTCCAATCATCGTTTTCGGTAGCAGAGTAATTCTATATGCTATGAAAAAATATCCGCTCATCATTTATTTTGGTGCATCGTTATTAGCTTATACTAGTGGAGAACTAATCTTAAATGAACAAAAACTTGAAGTATATATTGAGTCATTACCATATATCCAAGTTGGATTGCCCATTTTATTGATTGTTCTTATCTGCTTATATGGTCGGTCTAAAAACATTCCAGTAAAAGCCTGATTATTTGACTCGGATAGAGCTTACCCGTTTTTACCAATTAAAAAAACAGCCACTGTGTATTTTACACAATGGCCGTTGACGTACTATTATTAATTTACCATTCGCTGTGCTTCTTTTAATTGGAATGAACGAACTTTTCTTGGTAAGAAGCGACGAATTTCATCTTCATTATAACCAACTTGAAGTCGCTTATCATCCAAGATGATTGGTCTTCTTAACAGTCCTGGGTTATCTTGGATTAATTTAATCAATTTCTTCAATGGTAATTGATCTAATCCAACGTCTAAAGTTTGGAATACTTTTGAACGTGTAGAGATAATCTCATCTGTTCCATCTTCAGTCATACGAAGAATTTGTTTAATTTCATCTTCGCTTAGATTTTCAGAGAAGATATTACGTTCAGTATAAGGTATTTCGTGTTCTTCTAGCCACGCTCTTGCCTTTCTACAAGATGTGCAGCTTGGTGAAGTAAATAATGTTACCATGCCATTCACTCTCCTTAAAGGGCTTTCAACACGAGTTAAAATATTTAAAATCGCTATTAGATTAAAATAACTTTAATTTACTTGGGTATGGTTTAAGTATACTACAATCATTCTAATATGAATAGATGGATTTGACATTTGTAATGAAAACTTCATATTTGCTATTGATTCCTTTAATTAAGTATTACCCTGTTATAAACATTATAAACCTAAAAACTGGATTTTTATTAAATAAAAATAGCTGCCTTTTCTATTAGGCAGCTGTAACCCTTACGTGGATTGCAATTCATTCGCATCTTCGAAAATATCCGTTTCTCTTTTTCTGCGCTTAAAAACTTGATCAACCGGTTGATAGCTCTCTCCATAAATCTCTTTATCCTTATATGTGTGGATATCCACATATGTTTTTTTCATTTTCTCATAAATTAATTCTTCATCTTCATCAATTGGTGACCAAAATAGAATTTCTAACGGATTTACTTCATTTGTTGCTATGGATTTTTTCTCATAACCGATTGTCTTAGCATGTTGGAAATTTTCGCGCTCATAAAATCTTAACCGTTTAGCCGTGTCTGTATCTTCGTAATCAACTGGCTCCACTTCAAGAATAATCGGCTTACCTTTCGTTTTTAACTGACCAATTAATTGTTTACCTATTCCTTTTCCTCGTGCTTTTGATGATACATATACATAATCAACAAAAATGAATTGTTCATATTCTGCGTACATCAAAACATGGTCTTCACTTTCATCTTTATGATAAATATTCCCTTTCTCATCTAATAAAATTTCAAAGTGTTCTTTGGATTTCATTTCTTCAATTGGAAAGTATTCATTTAGTTTTTCATACCAAGTCATAATTCCGCTCCTTTGTTGACTAAATTTCCGAATTTTTTCACTTACATTTATTTAGTTTATAGGAAGACGACTTGAAAGTTAAACGGTATAAAGCTTGAATATTCCGCTTGAGATCGGATTTAGTATGATCAGCCTATGCTAAACTCTTTTATTCTTATAGATCCACTTAATGGCTTTCGGATAGATTAATTTATTGAAATTAATAACGATAGACGTCAAAAAAAGTGCTGTAGAAAGAATTCATTTCCTACAGCACTTCATCTAAATCATTATTTTGGATCAAAATTGACCCCTTCTGTATACCGATTACCTGGGTTCCAAATCAAATACTCATAAATTCCGTTATCATATAAAGCACGGATTTGAGCTTCAACTTCTTTTTTTCCATAAGTGAACGTTTGGCCGGCTGGATACAACCAACTCGCTGTGAAATCTTGAATCCATGGTCTAGAAACTGGGCCGTCTTCAAGTTGACTTAACAGTTCATTCTCCACTTTACTGTATTCGTTAACAAGATTATACGGTTCGGTATCCGGTTTTTCAATGCCAAAGTAAGATGTCCAATGGCTTGGATAAATCATTGAAGAAATAACATCTACATTATCAGCGATCTTTAAGAAGTTTTGTCCAATGCCTGGAGCTTCTTCAATTGTTGCTGCATATCCAAAAATATCTACAGATACATCTACATCGTAAGCATCCAATTCTTTATTTGCGTACTCTACAAAGCTGGACACTGCATTCACACGTTCTTTGACATTATCCAGATCTGCTTCATCAAAATCTCCTCGACTATAGTCAAGTGATTCATCTCGTTTTTCAAATCCTTCCGGAAAGCGAACATAGTCAAATTGGATTTCTTGAAAGCCCATCTTAGCCGCTTCTTTCGCAATTTCAAGATTGTATTCCCATACATCTTTTATAAATGGATTGACGAATGCTTCTCCTCGCCCATTTTTCCATATAGAACCATTTTCTTTAAAGGACCATTCCGGTTTTGCTTCTGCTAGTTTCGTATCTTTGAAAACAACTATTCTCGCAATTGGATAAATTTCTTCCTCTTCTAGTTCTTTTAACATCGCTTGAGGATCTTTAACGTAGTTTTGAGAAAACTGACTATATAACTTATCTTCATCTTCCACTTTATACGTAATATTTCCATGGTCATCTTTAATGTCAATGACCATTGCGTTTAACGGAGTGGAAGCAAGAAGATCCTTCAAGTAATTAAAACGTTCACCACCTGCCGAATGGCCTGTAACGTAAACACCCCGAACTGCATCTGGATACTCAAAATTAAAGTTGCTCTGGTAAACGAAACGAGGGACAGGATCAGGAAGCACTTTTTCTGTTAATTCTGTTGTAAATTGCGTATGTAATTCAGCAACGTTACCGTCTTTTTCATCTGTTTCTTCCTCTGCATGGATTGTCATTCCAACTAATAATGTAAATGACATCATAATAAGAATCTGTAAGAAAATCTTGTTGTTTTTCATTATCCTATCCCCCATCTTTTTCTCCTACACCAAGTCTATTATATTATGTTTTTACTGTAAATGGGACTTATTTCTACAATTTTCTACAATTATTTTTGTTATGAAGTTTCATATAACAATCTCATAGACTCATGGCATACAAAAACTTTAGCAGCAAACGTTTTTATCAATTGTATGCACTATCTTCCCGGTTAATATAACGATTAAAACTTTTTTAAAATTTTAATCATAGTAAAAGAGCGGAATCTCTTCCGCCCTCAGTTGATTACGTTTACTTTTTATCCTAAAGCAACATCTAAAATCATCATGATGACAAAACCAATCATTAAGCACATGGTCGCCATATCTTTATTCCCATTTTCATGTGAACCAGGAATGACTTCTTCCACAACAACGAAAATCATGGCCCCTGCTGCAAAACTTAGTGCATATGGAAGGGTTGGTGCCATCCATGTCACTGCCAAAAAGCCGGCAATTGCAGATAGCGGTTCGACCATTCCGGAAAACTGACCGTACATAAAGCTTCTAAAACGCGAGATTCCTTCACGGCGAAGGGGCAATGAAATCGCAGCACCTTCCGGGATATTTTGAAGACCGATTCCTAATGCAAGTGTACCTGCACCTACAAGAGCTGATGTAGAATCGACAGCAGAAGCAACCGCACCAAATGCTACACCGATTGCAAGCCCTTCAGGTATGTTGTGAAGTGTGACAGCGAGAATTAACAATGTACTGCGTTTTCTTTTTTCAGGTTGTAATCCTTCGGGTTGATTCCGTCTTGCGTATGCGTGCATATGTGGTATTAGTTTTCCCATGGCCCATAAGAAAATGGCACCAACAAGGAATCCTATCGCAGCAGGTAGCCAACCGGGTTGGCCGCTTTCTTCTGCTCTGCTGATCGCTGGAGATAATAATGACCAAAAACTCGCTGCAATCATGACTCCCCCTGCCAATCCGAGCATACCGTCCATAATCTTCAAATTAACCTTCTTAGCTACAAGAACAGAGGCAGCACCTAGTGCTGTAGTTAGCCATGTAAATAGTCCTGCAATCAATGTCTGATTAAATAAACTTAAATCCATATACCAATCAAGCATACGTTGATCTCACTTCTTTCTATTTTAAATTCGAAATTACTTCGTCAATTTACCATATGTGAAATATACCAAAAGTGTTTCCCGTGGTCAACATTTATTTTTATTAAATTTTTTAAAAATAAACGATGATGAAATTAATCAAATTCATTCATTCGCAGCAATAATTTAATTTCCGTCTTGGACTGTTTACCCACTTCGCACTCATATTAATTGTTGTTAATCTTTCTGAATCGATCTATTCGTCGTTAGCGTAATCGTTCTAATTACATAATCGTTACATAGAGATATAAGTGGGAAGAAAACCAACGATGGGGTGAAATTACATGAGTGAGGATTTATCAAAAGAACAAAATGAGCGAGGCAAGAATCCAAAGCAAGAACAGCTTGACCAATATCGAATTCAAAATACCGGCAAGCCGATGACAACGAACCAGGGAAGGAAAATATCCAACGACTCAGAGACACTCAAGGCTGGAGAACGTGGACCTTCTTTACATGAAGATGTTCATTATTTTGAAAAAATGACGCATTTTGTGCAAGAGGAAGAGCCTGAGAGAGTCGTGCATGCAAGAGGTTATAGCGCACACGGCGAGTTTGAATGTTACCAATCCATGAAACATGTGACGAAAGCATGCTTTTTGCGGGAACCAGGTAAAAAAACTCCACTAACCGTCCGCTTTTCTACGGTTCAGGGGCCAAGAGGTTCTTATGATACGGCGAGAGATTTACGTTGTAAGGGTGTGAAATTTTATACAGAAGAAGGAAATTATGATTTAACGACGATTGCGATGCCTGTATTAATTAATCAGGACCCGATGAAATTTCCTGATGTTATCCATGCCTATCAAGCTAAATCAGATGATGATATTCCAACTGCAACAGGAGCTCATGATCATTTTTGGGACTATGTAGCGAATAACCCTGAAGCACTTCATATGGTGCAATGGATTATGACAGATCGAGGGATTGTCAGGAGTTATCGAATGATGGAATCTTGGTCGATCAATACGTATTTGTTCGTCAATGATGAAAATGTTGCGACATTTGTTCGATTTGTATGGAAGCCGGTTCTCGGGACACATGCCTTACTTCAAGATGAAGCAATAAAATTAGGTGGAATCGACCCCGATTTTCACCGCCGTGATTTACGTGATGCGATCGATAAAGGGCTTTATCCTGAATATGAATTAGGTGTTCAACTAATTCCGATGGAAGATGAATTTAAATACGACTTTGATATCCTTGACCCGGCAAAATTTTGGCCGGAGGAACTAGTTCCTGTCCAGTTAGTCGGTAAATTGACACTTAACAAAAACATTGATAATTATCATACGGAATCTGAACAGGTTGCTTTTAACCCAGGAAATGTTATCCCGGGAATCGATTTTTCGAATGACCCGATTTTACAAGGAAGACTAATCGCATATCAAGCAGCGCAAGCTCACCGAATCGGACCGAATTTTCAAGAGTTGCCAATCAATAAGCCTGTCTGTCCTTTTCATAATAACCAACGTCGAGGACCGATGCGCTATCGAATCGATGTAGACGAAGTCAATTATCACGAGAATTCACTAGCAAACAATACACCATATACAACACCGCCTGAAGCTGGTGGTTATGAACATTATCCTCAGAAAGTGGATGGCCGTGTTGTTCGTGGACGAAGTGAATCATTCAATGATTTCTTTACCCAGCCTCGCATCCTTTGGAATAGTTTAACCCCTGTAGAAAAGAAGCATACGATTCAAGCTTTTAGCTTCCAATTAGGTAAGGTAGAAAGTGAATCCGTTCGCCAGCAAAACGTCAATTTATTAGTCAACGTTGATCGAGAGCTTGCCTGTGTCGTTGCGGATAATATCGGTGTTGAACAACCAGAAGGCACCAACGTTCCGGTCTCGACAAGTTATCCTTCGTTAAGTCTTGCCAATGTGCCTTATTATGCAGCGACTCAAAAAGTCGGCGTATTGATCGGGAACGGTTTTGATGAAAATGAAGTGACCGATGTACTGCAATTCTTAGAGAAAAATAATGTGTTTATCGATGTTATAAGTGAACGACTCGGTGCAGTGACAAGTAAAAACGGTAAGCAATTGAAAGCAAATAAAACATTTTTAACGACGAGTCCTTATTTATACGACTCCATTTATGTCGTCGGTGGAGAGTCCAAACAGCAAGCAAAATTCATGAATGATATAGCTGAATTCGTGCACAATGCTTATAAGCATTACAAGCCGATTGGTGTTGCGACGACGGGACTTCCTTATATTCAAGCTTTCGAAAACAACAACTTATCAGGTGTCGTTTTCGCAGCCAACAATCCTAATTTCAACAAAGACTTTATTTCTGCGATTGCTCAGCAACGATTTTATGATCGAATTTAAATAAGAAACATGTTCAATTTACCTGTACAGATGATGAAGCATTTACAAATCATTTGTACGGGTTTTCTTTACCTTTTCTTAGACCACTTTTCGCATTCGTAGTTCTGAAAGAAGTATCAAAAATCGCCACAAAATGTTCTGTTGCGTTCTTATTATAATCCATTCAATCATTTTTATGATTTTGCATGAATCATTTTCAACTGCACAAGCTATGTATGAACATTCTTTATGCACCAATTGATCCATTAACAGATGTCATTTCAAAAGCAGGATACGATACACCATTATGAAGTAATTGAACTTAAGCTTTACTCGAATCGAATACGAAATCATCACTAATCGGGAGGTGAAAATATGGATACTGCGAAACGAATTGCGTTATTACTCGTCATTATCGGAGCAATCAATTGGGGGCTAATCGGCTTCTTCCAGTTTGACTTAGTAGCATCACTTTTTGGTGGACAAGATTCGCTTTTATCTAGAATTGTATATGCACTCGTCGGTCTAAGTGGTCTTTATGCTATATCAATGTTATTTGATTCAGAAAGTGATTCTGCTTCTTCCACTCAATCAGGAACCTTACAATATGGAACAGAATTTAGTGAAGAAGATGATTTCTCAGCACTGGAAGAGGAAAGACCAGATGATGATTTTGACTTACGTTAATTGTCATTAAAAGTTTGATGAAAAATGTGGGTTTTGGATAAACTTTGAACCCGTATTGCATTTTTTCTTATCGCTGGGAAAAGGCACTGACTCCGGTCGGTGCTTTTTTTCATTTTGCTTTGATAAAGAGCTGTGCGAACAAGTACGAAATGTAACGTTAGTTGGTCTTCTTTTCAACGATAGCAATTAATTTTTTTGCTCAACCGTTGATTTGGGGCCTTCTTTTCAACGGTAGTGATCAATTTTTTTGATCTATCCTCCATTCGAAGCAATCTATTCGACGGTAGCGACCAAATTTTATGCTCTATCCTTGATTAGACGGTAACGAAAAACATAATTTGCTTTCTCCATATCTTTTACAGCCACATCTTATCACAACTCCACTCTAAAGCATTATCAACACCCCAATAGTGAGGAAATTATTTTTAATATATGATAAAATCAACGGAGTGAACCAATCCATTCATCTATATAATTAGAAACAATACGCTTCTCCGAACACTTTGAACTTAAAAAATTCTTACATAGAACATTTGAAAGGATGATTGTGCATGCAGAAAACTTTATTTTCAGGAATTCAACCGTCCGGTCAATTAACTATCGGTAACTACATCGGAGCGATGAAACAATTTCCTGAGCTTCAATACGACTATGATAGCTACTTTTGTATTGTAGATTATCATGCGATTACCGTACCTCAAGACCGTTTGAAACTACGTGATCAAACCCGTTCATTGGCTGCACTTTATCTTGCCTGTGGTATTGACCCTGAAAAGTCTACCTTATTTATCCAATCTGAAGTAAGTGCCCACGTAGAGCTTTCTTGGATGCTCCAGACAATTGCTTCGATTGGTGAATTGGAACGGATGACTCAATTTAAGGACAAAGCAAGCGGTAAAGAATCCGTTCCAGCTGGTTTGTTGACTTATCCACCATTAATGGCAGCGGATATCTTGCTCTACAATACTGACATTGTGCCAGTTGGTGATGATCAAAAACAGCATTTAGAACTAACGAGAAACCTGGCTGAGCGTTTTAACAAGCGCTATAATGACATTTTTACTATTCCAGATATACGTGTTCAAGAAGTCGGCGCACGAATTATGTCATTGCAAGATCCAACGAAGAAAATGAGCAAATCGGATGAAAATCAAAAAGCTTCGATCTATATGTTGGATGACTTAAAACGTGTTGAGAAAAAAATTAAGAGCGCTGTTACTGATTCAGAAGGAATCGTGGAATACGATAAGGAAAACAAACCTGGCATCTCAAATCTACTCGATATATATGCCGCTTTTTCAGATCAATCCGTGAGTGAACTAGTCACTACCTATCAAGGCAAAGGTTACGGCGAATTTAAAACAGACTTAGCTGAAACGGTTGTAAGTGCCTTAAAACCAATCCAAGAGAGATATCATGAATTGTACGAATCAGAAGAGTTAGATGAGATATTAGACCGCGGGGCTGAAAAAGCAGAAAAAGTTGCCAACAAAACCGTAAAGAAAGCTAAAAAAGCGATGGGAATCGGCCGAGTTCACCTCAAAAGATAATTTCTTCTACTAAAACATAAAAAAACAACCGTGATTTTTATCACGGTTGTTTTTTAGGTTCCCAAAGTGGGAATATGAATAGTACATTTAGTCAAGAATAGTAACTTCTACTGTTTTTCTACCCCACTGGTAAGCTTCTGCTTTTGTTGGAACGTGAAGATCGATGATATTACCGTTTATGGCACCGCCCGTGTCACCAGCGATTGCTTCACCATATCCTTCAACATGTACGCGGCTTCCTAGTGGAATAACATTCGGGTCAACAGCAATGACTTTCATATTTGGATTGTTGTTCAAGTCAATACCTGTTGCTGTGACTCCTGAACAGCCAGCACAATTAGCCGTATAAGCCGTTGCTTCTACCGTAAGGGTTCTACCCTCTTTCTGACTAGATTGTTGGCTCTGATTTGATGATTGATTTGATGAAGTATTTTGATTTGTTGTTTTTGTTGCTTTTACTTTATCTTGTTTTTCAGTTGTTTGTTCTTGTTTGTTGTTACTAGACTGCTTCTCTTGGTTACTAGATTCGGAAGCTGCAGCTTTATTGTTACTAGATTGAACTGCTTGTCCACCTTCTCTAGCTTCTAGTTTTTCATTGAACTTTTCGAATGGAATGTCAATCTCTAGTTCTTGACCGATAAGAATTAAATCTGAATCAAGATCGTTCCATTCTTTAATATCTTCTACCTCTACATCAAAATCGTTGGCAATTTTAGATAATGTTTCCCCTTTAACAACCTCGATTGTACGTGTGGCATCAATCTTTAATGTTTCACCCGTAATAATTAATGTATCCTCAAGATTGTTTATCTCCATAATGTCGGAAACAGTTGTATCAAATTTATCTGCTATTTGGTTCAGATAATCACCTTGTTTCACCTGGTAAGTTTCCTCTGCTGAAACTGAACTACTGAATACTGCTCCAGATATGATTAGTCCGCCAGCTAGCGAAAGAAATGTTTTTCTCATAAAAGATGTGTCCTCCCTCTAATCATTTTGACAAAACCTATGTTATCACAGGAGAACCCACCTTGTGGTTACGCAGGAATTAAGTGTATATGACAAACATAACAGAAATTCGACAAAATATTACCGAATTTTGTCGAATGTAATCTTAATGAGATATTCAGATGTGTTTTTCCCTAATTGACGGGCTTCAGATGCTTTTGATTGCGTTTTGTTTCTTTTGTTCCATTTCCCATAACTTCTCGAAGAAGGGCTGACCTTTCGCCATTTTTTCACAAATTTCATCGTGTCGAGCACTCCACCCTTGTTTCACTTCATTGACTAATTGTTGAAACCCTTGTTCAAAATCCATTTCTTGAATCACTTCATATTGTGCTGGTGTCCATTCAGTGAGCCAATAACGTAGCTCATCAATTCGTTTACTTTGATTCAGTTGGTCAAGCATTAGCATAAGTAAGTGTTTCAATTGCCTTTCCTTTCTAGTCAAACCTAGCATGTACTGTGGTTGCAAGGAAAGAATATGATATTGTTTATCTTGTTTCTTATTATTGAAGATAAACTCTTGAGGTTTTCTGCTTTTGATTAACTCTAGAACCAGTCGTTCTTGACGTGGTATCATTCGACTCTTACGGATTGGAATTTCATATCCCAATGTATCAACCACCATTGTATGAACACCTTCAGTCATGATAAATGCATGATCGAGAGGAATACGTTGGTGTTGTTTTTTCAAATAGGCACGCTCAAAAACAAGATCCAATAAATCACGAGGTATATCTTGCAAGTCATTCTCTATGTAATTAAATAGATCTGGTTCAACGTAGATTACAGGGATCTGATCAAGAAGTTCGATGGAATCACTTTTTCTCCATTCGTGAAAATGGCAAACGTTGTACCCATTTTCTTCGCCTTCAAACCAATTCACCCAAATATCATGAACGTATAACATATAAACCCCTCACTTTTTTATGTTCTTCTTCTTACGCTCATTATGGCCAAGTGAACTATTTTTATTCTAGATTTTATGATTGAAATGGATTTTTATACATGGCAAATGTGAGCATTAAAAGTCCAAGCGGCAGTAAATAGCTTTCTGGCCTTTTATAAATAAAAAGAAAAAAATCAGTCAGGTTCATACCGACAGGAAGAAAATTTAAGTAACCAATAATTGACACGCCACCTACACAAGTAAAACCAAAACCAATCATGAATACGATTAATTGCCACATTGGATTACCTCCATGCTTGTCCCTTTATTCATTGTATGCGTTCGTTTTTTCATACATACCGAATCTATATAATTGAAGAGGACGACAAACAATGAATTATGAAAAGCAATCCGTTTCATGTTTTAACATCGATTCATGAAAATAGTAGCCAAATCTAAAGGAACGTAGATTAAATTACAAAGTAGAGGTGTATTATATGCACCCAAATCTACTAGTTATGTACCTTCGAGATATTAATATGTGCCTAATTCATGAATTGATCGAACCATATACGTTTTTAGAGTCTTAAACTGTATTATTTGGCTCTGAATTCAAAAAATATGCCCTCCACTTAATGCTACCGGCATGCAAATAAACAAAACAAAAAGACCCTCGAAGTTTATCGAGCGTCCTCATTGAATAAATGTTGAATTTAATTATATTTTTTAAATAATAATGAAGCGTTGTGTCCGCCAAAACCTAAGGAGTTGGACATCGCTACATTCACTTCTTTTTCTCTGGCTTCATTTGGTACATAGTCCAAGTCACACAATTCATCAGGTGTTTCATAATTCATTGTCGGAGGCATAATATTATTTTTGATCGATAACACCGATACGATTGCCTCTAGGCCACCTGCTGCACCGAGTAAGTGTCCTGTCATTGACTTGGTTGAACTCATTGCTAGTTGATAAGCGTGTTCACCGAAAACAGTTTTTACTGCGTTCGTTTCATATTGATCATTATACTCTGTACTTGTTCCATGTGCGTTAATGTAATCAACGGAGTCAACAGCGACACCCGCATCATCAACAGCTTGTTGCATGGCGCGCGCTGCTCCTTCTCCTTCTGGCGCCGGAGCTGTCACGTGATATGCATCTCCTGTTGAACCATAACCACAGATTTCAGCATATATTTTCGCTCCACGTTTTTGAGCATGTTCTAAAGATTCAAGAATTAATATGCCTGCTCCTTCACCCATAACGAACCCATCTCGGTTTTTATCAAATGGACGGCTTGCTTTCAGTGGATCTTCATTTTTTGACAAAGCGCCTGCCTGTGTAAATCCTGCGAAGGACATATTTGTCATTGGAGCTTCGGTTCCTCCGGTAATCATGGCATCAGCATCACCGCGTTGAATCACTTTAAATGCATCTCCAATGGAATTCGTTCCAGAAGCACACGCTGTAACTGTGCAGGAGTTAATCCCTTTTGCACCGAACTGAATGGAAACCTGACCGGCAGCCATGTCTGGAATCATCATCGGAATAAAGAACGGACTCACCCTGCGATGGCCTTTATCGAGAAATTTTTCATATTGCGATTCATATGTCGACATTCCGCCAATTCCAGATCCAATCCATACACCTGTCCGCTCTGCATTGGACTCATCAATTGTAAGTTCTGCATCATCTAACGCCATTTTTGCAGCAGCGACTGCAAACTGAGTGAATAAGTCCATTTTCCGTGCGTCTTTTTTCTCCATATAATTATTCGGATCAAAGTCTTTTACCTCTGCTGCAATTTTTGTTGGAAAGTGATCAGCATTCACTCGAGTTACTTCACCAATTCCAACATGGCCGGAAATCAATCGATTCCACATCGTAGAAACGTCATTTCCGACAGGCGAAACAACACCTAGACCTGTAACCACTACGCGATTTTTCGTCATTCTGTAATACTCCCTTCTATTTCCTATCATTTAATTTTAATCATTGATTAATTTTATTTACCCCATCTAAATGCGACTGCTCCCCATGTCAATCCGCCGCCGAAACCGACTAATACGACTAAATCTCCATCTTTAATGTTACCTGACTTTACATCTTCGGACAAAGCTATTGGGATGGATGCAGCAGATGTGTTTCCATACTTTTGAATATTTTTGGACATTTTTTCAACTGGGATATCTAACTTTTCTCTTGCCGCTTCCATAATTCGAATATTCGCCTGATGTGGTATTAAATAATCTACATCATTCTTAGTAAGTCCTATTTTTTCTACGACATTCAACGCTGATTCTCCCATTTGACGCACAGCAAACTTAAACACTTCACGGCCATTCATATAAATGACGTCTTCTTCCGTTTGATGTAAATGTGGAATTCCTCGGCCGTCGGCACCTAGCTCAAAAGATAAAACACCGCGGTCCTCAGAAACAGGGCCCATTACAGCAGCTCCTGCACCGTCACCAAACAGCACACACGTGTTTCGGTCTTCCCAGTTCATAATTTTTGATAATTTTTCAACACCAACAATCAAAACGTTTTTATATGTTCCGGCTTCAATAAACTGTTTTCCGGTGACCATACCATACATGAAACCAGCACAAGCCGCACTTACATCCATAGCTGCTGCTTTAAAAGCACCTAGGCGGGCTTGAATTTGCGTTGCAACCGATGGGAACCCCATATCACTCGTAACGGTAGCCACTAAAATCAGATCGATTTCATCTGCCTTTACTTCCGCTTCTTCCATAGCATTTTTCGCCGCTTCATAAGCCATGTCTGATGTGTTCATATCGTCAGGTGCGATTCTTCGCTCCTCGATTCCTGTTCGTGTTCGAATCCACTCATCCGATGTATCAACCATTTCTTCTAACTCTTTATTCGTTAAAATACGCTCGGGAACAAAATGTCCCATTCCTAGAATTCCTGCGTTCATTTTGGAGTCATCTCCTCACTTTATATTCCTCTTACTATCTTATTCTATGACCTGGTATTAATTTTAACAGAAAAAAAAGCCTTCGGAAAGGCTTAAATTTATAAAAACAAAATAAATGATTAATAATGTACCTATATTATAGTTATTTTTCACCTGTCTCCAAATACGATTCCATTTTTTGATCCAACCAATCCCGTACAGAAGGTGGTACATGTTCACCGTATGTTCCTAAATGAACGTATTGATTTTCAAAACCGAGTCGGATGATTCCAGATGTCAAGTCTCCATCATTTAACAACTGAGCAACCTCCCGATAAACATTTTCCATTTCAATAACCGTACTTGTAAGCACATGATTTTTCGCTAATTCATATTGATCATTAATATATCCGATGGCTGAAATTCCATCCTTTTTTGCTTGGTGGATAATCGGCGTATTGAACCCCTCGCCAGCTGGGAATACAACGTCTATCCCCTTTTCCACCATCTCTTGGTATTGCTTCATCGCTTGCTGTTGGTCATACCCACTACCAATCGATTTATAGTGGATTCGAATCTGAGGATTAACGGTGCGAGCACCTTCAAAGAATCCTTCTAACGCAGTCGTTTCAGCATACGGGGATAATATGCCGATTTGGTTTCTTTTTGTCATCTCCCCTGCAAGCATTCCTGCATAATAATATGAATCGTAATGATCGAATTGAATAGAAGTAATATTGCTGTCATAAGCTGTACCGTCAAAATAAACAAACTGAATATGAGGGTAGAATTTGTTAATGCGATCGAAATATTGACCAAATCCTTTACCCTGTCCAAAGATTAAATTGACACCTTGCCGATCAAAATCACTGACAATCTTCTCAAGCTGTCTCGCTTCTGTCACATTCTCTTCAAACATCACACTGACGTTGAACGTATCTTTAATTTCCAACAGACCTAAATAAGCACTATGTCCCCATGTCTCATCATGAATCGTCCCTTCAAGAATTAAGCCTACGTTCTCTAAATCGCCATCTTCAGTAATTAAGTTACAACCACCCAAAAAAATTGCAAATAGTCCAATCAACAGTAATAAGATTTTCTCTCTCACTTTATAGGCACTCCGGTTAGCTATTTTCTTTCATTGTGCTATGTTTGCGGGAATTTCGCAACATTCTAGAACGAACATTTAGACTTTTTTCCTATTTTGATAAAACATCCATGGATTATTTATGACAAAAAGTAAATCGATTTGCTATGATCTTTTCCATGGAAATAGGTTTGTTGAGGAATCATATCTTTCATTCCGTGAACGATGATCCAATGCGCCAACTTTTGGGCTGAGACTTTTATTTTCATATCATTATCGATATTGTCACCGTTCCCGTCATTCAAAAGCCGCTCTATTTTAGCTTCTTTTGAGCTGACATTTCGTTGGTCTATCGCCTGAATAAACGCATCATCATCGATTTCAATGTTTTCGATTGAGATAATTTTTATCCGCTTATCATCCACTGGATTTATTCGATTCGATAGATAAATGCCTCTCGATACATCTGCTTCCATTATGCTATCAATAAAGATTCCGTATTTCGTTTGGGAGATAGCTTCAATATTTTCTTCTAAATGAAAATGAGCGTTTCTACCAAAGGCTAATTGTATTTGTTCAATTCGGTCGTTCATTTGGTCAGGGCAATCCTTGTTCTTACCTTCAGAAAAAGCAAACACCTCATAACCTTCTTTTAATAGCTCGTCGATCACATAATAACAAAACCATTTCTCTATCGGATAAACAATGACATTCACCGATTTCACTCCTTATATAGTAAAGACTTGAACGATTCATGAACTTCCAAAGAAATATATTTATTTTTATCGCATCATTTGATACACTAAATCATGGAAACAAGTTTATGTTTGAACAATAGAGGTGAAGATTAATGAGATATATTGGAACAATCGTATGGAGTTTCTTACTTAGCGCGATGATTGTCTATGTACTTGCTAGTATGAGTGGTGCTTCATTCGACCTAACAGGTACATTTGTATTGACAGCCGTATTCACATTAACAGCAGTCATTGTCGGAGATGGCATATTAAGTAATGACGATGCCACCAATTAACGGTAAGAAGGTTGACTCTTGTGTAGGAATTAGTCAATGAGTCAACCTTTTTTAGTATCATTGGCCAATCGTCAGTGAAGTTTTGCTCAAGACTCGTCAAACGACGAGTTTTCTTTATTGCTACCAAGGTATTAAGCTTAGGGCAGCGATTGCAGTAAGAGGCAATATGAGCCGTCCCAACCCACCAGGTCGATAACCATACGGTGGATAACCATATCCGGGACCGTAATACCCCCATTGTCTCGTTTCAAACGTATTATACTTCGGTATAATCAAATAAACGTGGTCATCATCTAAGTCCATGATCACACCGTCGATCTTTTCACCATGCACCGTTTCAATTAATACGTATTGCTTCATATGCTTGTGACATAATGCATACATTGGTTTTGATTGTTGTTGCGACACATAATCCTCTCCTTTCATCGTTACTATATTCAACTTAGAGGGGATATGTGCCCGTAAGAGGAGGATTCAACATGACAGAGTTGTGGGAATTATTACAGTTTTTATTTCTAGGTTTATTTCAAGGATTTACAGAACCGATTCCGATTTCATCGAGCGGCCATTTAAAAATTGTCCAAGAATTTATGGACGTTGATTTACCTGGACTTACTTTCGAAGCATTTATCAATTTCGGCTCATTGTTGGCAGTTTTGGTTATATATAGAAAAGACATCTATTTACTCGTCAACCATGCTTCTGACTATGTGTTTAAAAAGAATGAAGAATACAAAAGTGATTTCACATATTTACTACTATTGGTAGTCGCTACGATTCCAGCTGGGTTATTAGGTGTTTTCTTTGATGACCTATTCGGGGAATCATTTGCCGAAGTGAAATATGTAGGATTAATGCTTATATTTACAGGTATCGCCCTATGGATTATCCGTAATCTGAAAGGTTACAAAGACGACACCGAAATAACACTGAAGGATGCCATTATCATCGGACTTGCGCAGTCATTGGCACTAGCACCTGGTATTAGCCGTTCAGGTGCAACAGTCGTTGCTGCAATGCTCGTTGGTTTGAAGCGAGATAGCGCATTACGATTTTCATTCTTGATGTATATACCGGTAAGCGTTGGAACGACTATTTTTGCCGTGGACGATATAGTTGGCAATCCGGAAATCTCCAGTCAGTTCATACTTTATATCATAGCTTTGTTAGCGGCCATTGTGTCTTCTTACTTTGCTTTGTTACTTTTCATCAATATTATGAAATCCGGTAACCTAAAATACTTCGCATACTACTGCTTAATCGCCGGTGTTTTAGTATTTTTCCTATTATAATGATTTTTTAACGTGTCGGGAAGAGCCTCGTGTTCTTCTCGATCTTTTTATATCCTCTCAAAATTTCGGTGATCATTGAAAGTGTGTTTAAAGTCAATCGGACTTTGGTCAAAAACGGTTTAAAGTCAAATGTTAGAAATTAAGATACAAACATGTAAGAGGAGTACAAGAAACGGATGTTCATGACGATGTGCGTATATTGAAGTTTTCGGATATACATTGAAGAATAACGAATTAACCCTGAAAATTTGAAATTAACCCTGAAGCATTGCAAATTAACGCTGAAGCTTTGTAAATTAACGCTGAAGCCTGGCAGATTAACACTGAAGCTTCGCAAATTAACACTGAAGATCTTCAAATTTACCCTGAAGCACCACGATTAAGCGGATTCTCTGACACCAACTGCCATCATCGAATCCTACGTCAAGTTGTGTATTTACCCCAACAAATATTTTAGAACCTACAAAACAAAACCCCTTCTCAAAATGACGAACCATTTTGAAAAGGGGTTATTGATCAATCAGGAATTCCAAGTGCGATTTTTGCATAACGGGACATATTATCTTTTGTCCAAGGTGGATTCCATACAATATTAACTTCTGTATCTTTTACCTCAGGCATGTCTGACATTGCACGCTTAACGTCCTGTTCGATATGTCCAGCAAGTGGGCATCCCATTGCAGTCAATGTCATTGTGACGATTGCCGTACCTTCATCATCTAAATCGATATCGTAAACGAGGCCTAAGTTTACAATATCAATGCCTAATTCCGGGTCGATCACGGTTTCAAGTGCGCCCCATAAATTATCTTTCAAGGCTTCATCCATGTTACAACCTCCTCCTATTTCCTTACTTCCATTATAAACAGATTTAATATTTATTTAAAGAAATAAAACTATTTCACTTGCTCTGCAAACCAATTACTCAATTGAATCATTGCTTCACGGCTAACTTTATGATCTCTTCCTTTCTCCGTTACGTACTGAACTGGATACTCAGGTTGTTGTTCGAGTAGTTGGTCTACAAAAGACGTTGAATGACTGAATGGTACCACTTGGTCATCTTCTCCGTGCCAGACGAACAACGGGCGCCCGTTCAACCGATCTAACTGCTGCGAAAGATCGATTTCACGCAACGAACTAATTTGCTCTTCAATTTCTTTCTTTGTAAAAGGAAGCTCTACACCTTGTGAAGTAATCCCTTCGATTAAATAATTGGCCATCTCTTGAGCTTTAGCTGATCCCATCATGATTCCTGCATATTGAATCCAGTTATATTGAGTTAACGCGGCTGCCGTAGAAATTCCTCCCATGCTCGTACCCGCGAGTCCAAATTGATTATCTTTCATTAAGCCTTTTTGTTCAACCCAAGCATAAATGGTATGTAGCTCAGAAACGTTTGCCGAAACGATTTTCCAGAAATCCTGTTGAATTTTCATCAAGTCCGTTTCTGTCGCTCTTTCGCCATGATGGAAGCTGTCTGGTAATATAACGAGAAACCCTTTTTCAGCTAAATAATAAGCTTGTGAGAGGTTTTGTTCTTTTGAACTTGTAAATCCGTGAAAATAAACAACAACAGGTTTCTGCTGTTGATCTTCGTTTGAGACAAGAAGACTTGGTATTTGTTCGATTTTTTCATGTGTAATCGTAATCAAGGTCGCTCTCCCTTTCGGTGAATGTTTTTCTACAATAATATCTAACAATAATCTGATGTTCAACCAATACACACAGAGCGAAAATGCTTTCCAACACTAAATATGCTATACTGTATGAACTAGAACGAGTTAGCGATTATTCAGCTGAGGTGAAAAAACTATGGAAAAACATATTATTGCACTTGATTTGGACGGAACACTACTGAACGATCAAAAAAACATATCTGAAAAAAATTTAAAAACGATTCAAGCTGCAAAAGAAGCGGGACACATCGTTGTCATTGCTACAGGAAGACCACATCGAGTTAGTAAGCAATATTACTCACAAATGGACTTAACGACACCTATGGTTAATATGAACGGTGCATACGTACATCATCCTAGAGATAAAAGTTGGGGTGTCAAACATTCTCCAATGCCTAAAGATACAGCATATGATATTTTCGATATTGCGAATCATTTTGGTTCAAAAAATGTTATGGCTGAAATTATTGATCAAGTATATATTGAAAAGAACGACGAAAGCTTAATGACGAACTTTTTCACAACAGGACTTGAAGATGCAGCCATATTTGGCGATTTAAAAGAAAACTTAAAAACGGACCCATCTTCTATTCTAATTTATCCAGATGAAGAGGCAGCACCAAAAATTCAAGAAGCATTGAATGAAAATCATGCCTCACTCATCGATCACCGTAAATGGATGGATCCATTTAGCGTTGTTGAAGTTATCCGCTCTGGTCTACATAAAGCAATCGGTCTACAAATGATCTCCAAGTATTATGGCATTCCACAAGAACGAATTATCGCTTTTGGCGATGAAGACAATGACTTGGAAATGATTGAGTACGCTGGAGTCGGTGTCGCAATGGGGAATGGAATCGATGAGTTAAAAACATTGGCAAAAGAAATTACATTAACGAATGAAGAAGATGGCATTAGTCATTTCCTTGAGGATTATTTACGATTAAACAAAAAGCAATTCTCCAAAAATTAAATCCCGATTTATATTTTAAATAAAATTGCACAATCTATACCTGAGCACTCGTAAAGTGTTCAGGTTTTTTCTTGTCTATTTCTTATGAGGAGGGCTTTGAATGGACCGAGAAAAACAGAAAACTACCGATGAACAGCCACCATTACAACAAAAAGGTTCATCCAAGTCATCGTCGGCCGATCATTTGTTTACAGACAAAGAAAGAAAACAGTCTGAAAAAGACCAACACACACGAGGAGGTTTTTTATTTGGCTAATAAATGGATTGAGCAAGCACGTCAAGCGGTACAAAATTTAACTAATCAGCAAACACATGCAAGTCAAGAAGATCGTCAAAAAGAGCTTGAACTCGTGCAGCACAGTATCCAAGCTGCTTATGAACAGAGTACACCGGAAGAAGAAGAACAAGTTCGTGAGCTTGAAAACCAATTAAATAAGCATCTGTAATTTTTAAAAATTTTTGAGTGACACAACGCCCCCCTATTGTGTCGCTCTTTTTTGTAAAAAGTATGTAAAATTTGCTCATTTTCTTAAAAATTATGTTGTACTAATCACAGAGATTACTTATAATGAAGTTGTTCGGCTATTAACTACCAATAAGGGGGAAATTAGTTTTGAAAAAAATTCTTATGTTGTTGGCTGCCATTCTTCTTGCTGGCCTACTAGTTGCATGCGGTTCTGATGATGAAGGCTCTGGAGAGGGCGGAGAAGGAAGCTCTAAACCAGATAAACTCGTCATGGGCTTTGTTCCATCCCAGGATGCAGAGACAATTGCTACAACTGTTGAACCACTTGCTGATGAATTGGGAGAAATTCTTGGAATCGAAGTTGAGGCTCGTACGATGACGAACTATAACGGCTTGGTTGAGGCAATGGGTGCTGAACAAGTACATATTGGATTCATCCCAGCGTTCGGTTATGTAATTGCTAACCAAGAGTATGATATTGAGGTTATCTTGAAATCCATTCGCCACGGTTCTTCTACGTACAAAGCTCAATACCTTGTACAAGCTGATTCCGACATCGAGTCATTAGAAGACCTTGAAGGAAAAAGATGGGCATATGCGGATGCTACTTCTACTTCCGGTTTCTTATTCCCAGCTAACCAGTTAATGCAGAAATTCGACATCGAATCTCCAGATGCTTTAACTACAGAATTCTTTGGTGATACTGTCCAAGTTGGCGGTCACGATACAGCTGCAATCGCTGTATATGAAGGTGACGCTGATGTTGCAACGACATTTGACGATGTTCGTGAAAATCTAGAAGAAGAATATCCAGATATCAAAGAAAAACTACGAGTATTAGAATACACAGAAGAAATCCCTAACGACACAATCTCGGTTATCCCTGAACTAGATGAAGAGCTTGTTCAAGAAATCAAAGATGCTTTCATGTCATTTAATGATGACGAGAAAATGATTGGAATTATGAACGACGTATACACTTGGGACGCTATTGATACAGCTGAACACTCTGAATACGAAGTTGTTGCTGAGACTTATGAGCGTTTTGGCGATTCCGTGTCATTAGATTAAAAAAAGTTATTCATTAAATGGAATAACTATGGTAGTTTATTAGAGGGAGGATGAATCCTCCCTCTTTCCCTATATCTATAGATGAATTCAGGAAAGATACATAAAAATCTCGAGGTGAAAATACAATGATCCAATTTAAAGATTTATCCTTGGTTTACCCCAATGGAACACAAGGTTTAAAAGACGTCAATGTCACGATCAATGACGGAGAATTTGTTGTTATCGTCGGCCTTTCTGGAGCTGGAAAGTCAACGTTCATTCGGAGTATTAACCGATTGGTTACACCGACAGATGGTGAGTTGCTAATCGATGATGAGGACATACTTGGTTACAAAGGTAGTAAATTACGAAGCCTACGTACAAAAGTCGGTATGATCTTCCAAAATTATAATCTAGTAAAACGTTCCAGTGTTTTTAAAAATGTTCTTGCTGGACGATTAGGTCATACTGGAACATTCCGTTCCATTTTCAACCTTTTCAGCAAGGAAGATAAAGCGCTTGCATATCAAAATCTAAAGCGTGTAAACATTGAGGAAAAACTTTATAACCGTGCCGATCAGCTTAGTGGTGGACAGCAACAACGTGTAAGCATCGCTCGTGTATTGACACAAAAACCTGATTACATACTTGCCGACGAGCCAGTCGCATCACTCGATCCACCCACATCGCACCAAGTGATGAAGTATTTGAAAAAAATTAATCAAGAAGATGGTATTACAACCATTGTTAACCTTCACTTCATCGATATGGCTATGGAATATGCTGACCGGATTATCGGTATGAGAGCTGGGGAAGTCGTTTTTGATGGCCCAGTGTCTGAAGTAAGTGAAGAAACATTTGAAGAAATTTACGGCCGCTCCATTCGTGAGGATGATTTACGAGGTAGCGTTGAAGAAGATGGTGAAGCAAATGAATAAACCGTCCATTCAGGAAGATCGCTATGCACCGATGCTTTCTCCTTGGCGTGTGAAAGGAAAGATTACATTAATCTTTTTCCTGATCATCGGGCTTTTGTTCTTTAGTTCAATGCAAACCGGTGTTGATTTGCAAGCTTTAATCAGTGGTCTATCAAACATGAACCAAATTTTTGTTAAATTATTTCCACCAGATCCTGGAATCGTCAACTTAGCTATGGACCGGTTAATCGAAACGATTCATATGGCAATTATCGCATCAACATTCGCAACAATCGTCGTTATTCCAGTTAGTTTGCTAGCTGCGCGAAATTTGGCGACTAATCTATTTGTCTATAATATTACTCGTTTTATTTTAAATATATTACGTACCATTCCTGATGTTGTATTAGCTGTTATTTTCGTAGGTCTTTTCGGAATTGGGGTATTTGGTGGTATTGTTGCACTTTTTGTTTTCTCTTTAGGAATTTTAGCGAAGTTAATTAGTGAAACGGTTGAATCAATCGATATGGATTCCTTTGAAGCGATGCGTGCCTCAGGTGCGAGTTCTGTTCAAGCAATCGCTTTCGCGGTGGTCCCGCAAGTATTGCCGCAGTTCACTTCATTTTCACTATACGTATTTGAGATTAACATCCGGGCATCTGTTGTTATTGGTTTAGTTGGTGCTGGAGGTATTGGAAACCTTCTCATGCAGCAATTCAGCTTCTATAACTATGATGCTGTCATGATGATTATCCTAATTATCTTTGCCGTTGTTGTCGTGATTGAATATATCAGCGGTAAAATTAGGGAGGCGATTATATAATGGCACTTGAACAACCACAAAAAAAACAAATACCAACTTCTAAACGGATTAAAAGAATCGCCATTGCACTAGCAGTAGTGGCTATGTATATATGGACGTTCGCTTCCATTAATATCGATTTTGGAAGAGTCATCGAACGAGCCTCTGCTAACTTCAGCCGTGTCGTCCCTCGACTTTTCAGCCCAAATTGGGATATGGCTGGTGAAGTAATCGAAATGATGATTGAAACGATTTTCATTGCGTATGTCGGTTCATTGGCCGCTGCAATCCTTGCGATTCCTTTAGGGTTCCTTGCAGCCCATAATATTACGAACAGTAGAATTATAACGACAATCGGTAAATGGATTTTAAGTGCTGTACGTGCTTTCCCTGAAATTATTTTAGCGATTTTATTCGTTGTCGTCGTTGGTCCAACACCATTTGCTGGTATTTTAGCCATCGCAATTGGTTCAACAGGTATGTTAGGTAAACTATATTCCGAAGTATTGGAATCAATTGATATGAACGTTGTGGAAGCTATGAAGGCAAATGGAGCGAATGGTCTTCAGATTATGTTTCACGGTATTTTCCCTCAGATTATACCTGAATTTTTATCCTATGCGATTTACCGGTTTGAAGTCGATGTCCGGGCATCAACCATTTTAGGTTATGTTGGCGCAGGTGGTATCGGTACAATGATATTCTTCGCTCAGTCATCTCGTAACTGGAGCGATATGGGTATGATCTTACTCGTCATCATCGTTGTCGTTACCATTATCGACTACACAAGTTCTTATATTCGAAAACGAATTGTATAGCTTAGTAAAAACACTGATTGGACCTTTAATGGGTTAATCAGTGTTTTTTTTATTTAAATATTGAGCAATTTATAGCTTTATTTTTATCTTTTGTGAAATAATGAATAATGGAAGGTTTGTGGTTTTTCTGTTCATCTAATTTACGATTAGTGTAAAATGGAATATGGTATTATACGAAGGAGTGACAACATGATTATATTAAAAAACGATACGTTCATTGAACGAAACGAAGCTGTCATTGACATGGAAGACAGAGGCTTTCAATTCGGAGATGGAGTTTATGAAGTCATTCGAATTTACAATGGAAGTTTCTTTTTATTGGAAGATCATCTAACAAGACTTCAGTATAGCTTGAATGAAGCCCAAATTGATGTCGACCTTAAAGAACATCAAATGAAAGAAAAACTAATCGAATTAGCTGAGAAAAATTCAGTTGAAGACGGTGGACTGTATATTCAAATCAGTCGCGGTGTGGCACCTCGGAATCACCTATTCCCCGCTGAAGCAACAGCTACGATTTTTGCTTATCCACTACCATTGAAAAAACCAATCGATCAACAGAAAAATGGTGTGAAAGCCATTCTAGAACAAGATATTCGTTGGTTACGTTGTGATATTAAAAGTTTAAATTTGATGGGAAATATTTTAGCGAAACAAAAAGCGAAAGATTCAGGAGCATATGAAGCCATCTTGTGTCGCGATGAAGATCACGTGACAGAAGGTTCTTCCACGAACATCTTTATCGTTAAAGACGGAAAACTAATCACTCATCCTAAAAACAATTTAATCTTGCACGGTATTACGAGAAAATATATTCAGTTTTTAGCAGAAAAATTAGGAATCGAATTCGTTGAACGAGTTTATTCTGTCAAAGAAGTGTTGGAAGCCGATGAGGTCTTTCTAACTTCAACGACTTCTGAGGTAACTCCTATTGTTGAAATCGACAATAAGAAAGTAAATGACGGGCAACCAGGTCCAATTACACAGAAACTACTGGAACAATACGATCAATATTTACATGTTGACCGTTTAGGATAAGAGATTAAACAAA
This sequence comes from Allobacillus salarius, assembly GCF_007559425.1. Taxonomy (GTDB): domain Bacteria; phylum Bacillota; class Bacilli; order Bacillales; family Alkalibacillaceae; genus Allobacillus; species Allobacillus salarius. The sequence goes on from NZ_VMHE01000009.1 coordinate 75,389, forward strand.
TGAGTAAGCACTGACTACGGTCGGTGCTTTTTTGTGCTATTAGAAGTCTTCTAATCAAAGGTAGCGAGCTAAAATGTTGCTCTATCCCCGAATTGAAGCTCTCTAATCAAAGTTAGCGGACGAAAATGATGCCCTATCTTCGAATAGTACGCTCATTTTTCATCAATAACTTTTCCACACCATAGTAAAGGACAAAAAAGAAAATGACATGGCCAAGGAACCAATCAAAAATGGCAGCTAAGTCGATTATCGCAGGTGTTTCTGTTTTGGCAATTGTGGTTAATGGAAAATATGTCAAAAAGGCTGTAAATGCTAGTATTGTCGCCCACTCCATCCGCTTATCTTTCGAAGTGATGCCTTTTAGATTAATTATCCATAAATAAATACGTACGAGCACGATCGCGACAAGTGTATGAAGAAAAAATTCAAATGCTGCAATCCATATAGTATCTCTCTCAAACGTGACCAAAAAATCTATATTCATCAATAATGTATATAATTGTTTTCCTGTAAACTGTTCGATTAAGTAGAAGTAAAGGCCCATGAGAATAGCAGAAAAGCTTCCTACTGAAATAGATACAATCCACTGCTTCATTTTATTTCCCCCTTACTACGTTGTATAGTTATTTAAAGAGGCTTTATCAAAAGAAAAGAGCCTGCCTCCTATATAAATATAAAACTTTTGTCAAAGACAGATTCGTGCTAATATGTATACAGAGATTATTAGGAGGTAGTTATAATGGCTGTAATCGTTGAATCCACACCAAATCCAAATGCAATGAAATTTACCGTCGACAAAATGATTTTTGAAGGTGACGATAGTATCTCAGTAATGCCAGGTGAGACAAGTGAATATGATATCATGAATGATTTGATGCATCTTTCAGGTGTTGATAATGTGTTTGGTTATCAAAATTTCATTACGATCAACAAGCGCATCGACGCTGAATGGGACGAACTGGTACCAGAAGTAGAACGCGTTATTGAAAATTACGGTTATTAAGTCGTTTAAGTTAGTCGGTTAATTCATCAATCAACCGAACTTAAGCTTAAATTAACAATTCAAAACATAAGTGAGCTGGCAATGGATTACTCCGTTGCCAGCTTTTTCATTAGTTATTAAAGCCTTCTAACAAAATTGAATGATACTTCTTCTCCCCTGCTTGCTCCCATGAAAAAACGAGTGTTAGCACACCGGCATGAGGTAGGTTTTCCTTCTTTATTTCTGTAGAAATCTCAAATGGCTGCCACTTTTCATCACCTTGTAGCTCAACCCTTTGCTCTTCTACTAAAATATAATGACCGTCCTCTACAGAGTACGCAATCTCAGAATCAAGATTCGTTTCACCTTTAATAGTATAATTTCCTTGTTCACCTTGTACGACGATGTTTCGAATGTTGTCATGCTCAATTCGATTCGGTTCTGCTGATTCAGATGAATCCTTCTCTTGATTATCTTCCTTAGATTCTTTTTCCTTTTCTGACCTATTCTCGTCCGATGACTCAGGTACGGAAACAGAGACTTTTTGCACAAAAGCATCTGGTTCAACCTTCTCTCCATTTACGGTTTGTGCTGTAATCTTCACTGTCGCCTCATACTCTCCTGATTCAACTCGTTTTCCATCTGATGTATAGTCCCACTCTTGTTCAAAAGAAAGTTCATCACCAGCAGCAATCTCTTCTTCTATAATTGCTTGTGTAAACATTCGACCTTCTGAAAACTTATACACCTTTTCACCACTTGATTCATTAATTACAATCTCATATTGCTGTCCAGAAGAAAATGTTAGCTGAACAGGTTTTTCAGAATCATTGCTAAGATTTATTTCAAAAACAGCGACATTATCTTTCGCTTTAACATCTACATCGAAGGATAATGATTTCACTTCAAAGTCTCCTTGATCGTTAACATTTGGTTCATTCCCACTTTCGTCAGAAGCACCGCATGAAGCCAATAATAACGATAACAGTATTAGCAGCCCGATTCTTCTCACTACAACACCTCATTGGTTTCGTTTACAGGATTAGTCGGAAACAATCAATAAATAGTTACAGTTAATCCTCATCTTTACGGAAAAATCCGAACACACCTGTCGTTTGAACGATATTCACAAAAGCATTAGGGTCTGTATCTTTTACTATTTGTTCAAGATCATATAATTCATACCGCGTGATAACCATAAATAACATTTCACGGTCTTCACCAGTAAAAGCACCTTTTGCTGGGATACGAGTAATTCCTCGTACCATTCGAGAGTGAATCGCTTTAGTAAGCATATCCCCTTTTGTTGAGACAATCATAGCCGTCAACTTATTATGACGCGTATGAAGTGCATCGATTACTCGTGTCGTTACATATAGTGTCACTAAAGTAAATAACGCTTTTTCTGGATCATATAACCAACCAGCGAAAAAGATAATCATTGCATTCATAACCAGGAAATAAATACCAATTGGGCGATCTTTGATACGGGATAAGACCATCGCAATAATATCCATTCCACCTGTAGAAGCCCCCCACTTGAGGCTGATTCCAACACCAATACCAGATAACAAACCACCAAATACCGCATTCAGTAATATTTCTTCTGAAAACGTAACAAATGGGATTGTTTCCAAGAAAATTGTAGTAAAAGCAACAGAGATAATGCTGTAGATTGTAAATCCTTTGCCAACTTTAAACCACCCTAAAAGAATGACGGGGATATTTAATAAAGCTAGTAAAATACCTGTACTAATATTGACACCCATAAAATCTTGCGCGAAGCTAGCTGATAACTGGGCAATCCCTGTAAAGCCGCTTGCATATACGTGAGCTTGAATTAAGAAAAAATTTAGAGCCATTGCGTTTAGTAATGCACCTAGTATAACGATGACAAATCGCTTTGCTTCAAAGAAAAACATGCGGGACCTCCCTTTCATTATGACATTGACGTTTTTTCAATAGACCATTAAACTAAAGTATAATAGCAATAGAATGAAATTTCTAGGAGGAAACCTATGAACGTTCAAGTTGTCATTGACTCAGCGGCAGACTTACCGAAAAAATATTACGAAGAATTGTCGTTAGAAATGGTGCCGTTAGCTGTTCATCTAAATGGTGAAGAGTATCTCGACAATATTACAATCGACCCTAAAACAGTTTACGATGCCATGCGTGAAGGAGCAACACCGAAGACTTCTCAAGGTTCACCAGAAGCTTTTTATGAAGTTTTCAAGAAACATAGTGAACAAAATAAACCAGTCATTTATATTGGATTCTCTTCAGAGTTATCAGGTACATATCAAAGTGCAGTCATCGCCAAGCAACAGTTGGATGAAGAGTTCCCAGGTAATGAGGTTTACTTAATCGATACTCGCGCTGCTTCAATGGGATACGGCTTGATCGCTTATCATGTAGCGATGGCAGCTAAAGATGGGGCAACTGTTCAAGACTTACTCGACTTAGCCAATTTTTATGTTAAGCATATGGAGCATATTTTTACTGTTGATAAGTTGGAATACTTACAGCGTGGCGGCCGTGTCAGTAAAACTCAAGCTTTCGTCGGCGGACTACTCAACATCAAGCCTCTACTTCATGTAGAAGACGGGAAGCTCGTCCCGCTTGAAAAAATCCGTGGTTCTAAGCGAGTGTTAAACCGCATGATCGAATTGGCCAAAGAACGTGGACAAGACTTTGAAAATCAAACACTGGCCATTACACACGGAGACGATTTGGAAACAGCAGAAAAACTAGCTGATTTACTACGTCAAGAAGTAAACCCGATAGATATTATTATTACAGACGTCGGGGCCGTAATTGGTGCGCATTCAGGTCCAGGAACCATTGCATTGTTTTTCTTGAATGAGACTCGAAATTAGAAATTATTTTATAAATCTTATAGACAATAAATATTAAATCACAAATAAAAACTGAAATTCGACTAGAGAAATCGAATTTCAGTTTTTTTATAACCATTTATTGCACCCAAAACGCTTTTCTCATCACTCCATCTCAAACCGATGCAATAACTGTGCGTTGATGGCTACGATGATTGTACTCAAACTCATCAATATGGCACCGACAGCTGGACTTAGAATAATTCCCCATGGGGCTAGAACACCTGCTGCCAATGGAATAGCAAAAATGTTATACCCAGTTGCCCATATCAAGTTTTGAACCAATTTATTAAATGTCCGTTTAGATAGGCTGAATATCGCTAGAATATCTTTCGGATTACTGTCGACGAGAACGATGTCAGCACTATCCATCGCAATATCAGTGCCTGCACCCACTGCTATACCGACATCCGCCTTTGTCAGTGCAGGTGCATCATTAATGCCATCACCCGTCATGGCGACAACTAAACCACGTTGCTGAATTTCTTCAACTTTCTCAGCTTTTTGGTCTGGCAATACTTCAGCGTATACCTCATCGATGCCAATTTCTTTTGCAACATAATTGGCTACCTTTTGATGATCGCCTGTCAACATAATCGCTTTAATATTCCTTTTGTGTAACGCTGCGATCGTTTCTTTAGAACTTTCTTTCACTTGATCCGCTAGTGCTATAGCACCTTTTAATTCATCATCGACGATTAGAAATATTACTGTTTTTCCTTGTTCAGACCATTTATTAAAGTTTTCATCATCGAAATTGAAGCCTTGTTTTGTAATATATCCTGGGCTGACGACTTTCACATTTTTATCGTTAATCGTCCCTTCAATTCCGACACCTGTGATCGAGTTGAAATCAGTCAACTCATGAAGTGATAAATTTCGTTCTGATGCTTCATTAATAATACCTGACGCAATTGGGTGTTCGGAATCATTTTCAATTGTTGCCGCATAACTTAGTACCTCTTCTTCCTTCATATCGCTATAGGATTGAATATCCGTGACGCCGAACTTTCCTTCCGTTAACGTACCTGTTTTATCAAAAATAACGGCATCAATGTTTCGTGCTTGTTCAAATTGTGGTCTGTTTCTGATTAACAAACCATGTTTAGCTGATAAAGTCGTAGAGACCGCGACAACGAGTGGTGCTGCCAACCCTAAAGCGTGTGGACAGGTGATGACCATCACTGTCACCGTTCTCTGAATTGCTGTATTTATATCGGCACCGATACTGACCCAAATGATAAATGTGATGATTCCAGCAGCTAAGGCAATATAGAATAACCACTTGGCCGCTCGATTTGTTATATCTTGCGTCTTCGATTTTGTTTCTTGCGATTCTTTGACCATTTCGATGACCTGGTTCAAATAAGATTCATCCATTAATTTTTCTACTTTGATTGTAAGAGAACCTTCTCTATTAATTGAACCACCGATTACTTCATCATCAACCGTTTTTTCTGTAGGGACCGATTCACCTGTCAGCATCGACTCATCTACTTGAGAAGTGCCTTTTACAATCGTCCCATCTAATGGCATTTTCTCACCCGGTTTGACGAGTAATAAGTCTCCTGCTTGAATTTCATCAATTTTTACTTCTTCGATTTCATCACTATCTTCTTTGATTCGATTTGCAGTGTTCGGCATGAGCGAAGCCAGCGACTCCAATGCTTTTGATGCATTGTTAATTGATCGCATTTCGATCCAATGTCCAAGAAGCATAATGAGAACCAACGTCGCCAATTCCCAAAAAATTTGTTCGCCATTAAAACCGAATACGACTGCAATACTGTAAAAGAATGCAATCGATATCGCTGTCCCAATCAAAGTCATCATGCCGGGTTCTTTTGCTTTTAGTTCATCGACAGCACCCTTAAGAAATGGCCAACCACCGTAGAAATAAACGAAAGTTGATAATACAGCTACAATGTAAAGGTCACCTGAAAAACGCCAATCGACTCCCATGAAACTTTGGATCATCGGAGATAAAAGCATGATTGGAATCGTCACTACAAGTATAATGAAAAACTTGTTGCGAAATTCTATAATCATATCTCCATGATCATGACCTTCATGACCTCCATGTGAGCCATGACCTCCGTGACCTCCATGTGAGTCATAACCTTCATGGTCCCCGTGTGAGTCATAACCCTTTTGTTCGTGAGATTCATGGTGACTTGGATGATTATTTTCTTTATGTGATTTATGATTGCTATTGTTATGAGATTCGCTCACTTTTTACCCCCCTATAGTATATTTTACTTGTATTATACCCTATATAGGTATATTGAAACAATTTTTTTAATTAAACATACTTTAAATAGTTAGGTGAGCGAAATCAATACCACTGAAGTGCCGAAGAAAGTTAACGAAAAGTGCTATAAAGGGTGCTGTACATCCGAGGGAGCAAGAATTAAAGCTGAAAATTCGTATAGGAGGAGAGCGCCTCTCGAATACGAAAGGCTTACGATTTCTCATCCTTCCGTTGTTGAGGGCGCTTATCGAGTACGGAAGGCCACCTTTTTCTCGCGTTTCGGTGTTGAGAGCGCTTATCGAGTATGGAAGACGACCATTTTTTCGCGCTTCCATTGTCGAGAGCGCTGATCAAGTATGGAAACCTGATTTACAACTTGTTACTCTATTCAACTGTTAATTTTCCTTTTTAAACGATCATACTCTTCTACAGTAATTTCACCTCTAGCCAATCGTTCATTCAGTATTTTGATCGATTGATCTTCTGATGAATTCATCTTCGATTCATTACTTTTATTAAAAACCCAAAAAAGAAAAGTAATTAATAGAATGATGAGAATTAATTGAAGAAATCCCCAACCAAAAAAACTCCCCATATCATAGCCGTGCATCATCATGAACACCCCTTTTGCCCTATAAGAAGTAACTATATAAAAACACGGAAATCCGCTAATGTTTAGCGAATACCCGTGTTGTCTATGTTAAATATTTTTATGTCGCTGTTTACGATACATTGTGATCGCGAAGAAAATAAAGACTCCCATAACACCGACAAATACAAGTGTTATTGGCCAATAGATCCCACTATTATCTTTAACGACAAAGATGTTCGCGGATTCTCTGTCTGTTGCAATCCGGTACTCTCCATCGTCCCCTTCTCGTACGAGATCATTAATTAACAAACCTTGCAGTTCTTTCCCTGATTCAATATCCGTTAAATTGATATGCTGAGAAGTTTCTGTCGTGTTAATTAACACATAAACTTTTTCATCGTCTAAAATACGTTCAAAAGCGAGAAAACCATCTTCATCGTGGAGAATTTTCATCTCTCCAGAACGTAACGATTCGTATTCCTCTCGCATACTTGATAGTTTCTCAACGTGACGTGATACTTGATCATCACCGGCAAGGAAATTGATCATTTTATGTGTAGAGAGGTCATCAATCGATCCATCCATCGGTATTTCAGTACCTTGGAATACTATCGGATCATTCGGCACAGTGAATAAATAGGTCAATGCTAATTTCCACCGTGTCACCGGATGATTCCCTGTCGGCTCCAATGCTCGTGTGAAACGGTCAGTGTGCTTAAAGTCAATGTAGTGAGCAACATCATTCGACTGGAATAACGGTTGATTCAACAATGAAGTGAAATCTGCGTCATAACCCGTAAAGCGCGAGAATGTTTCCTCATAATTCCCAAATCGAACGACCTGATCAAAGATGTCAAAGATGTCTATTCCATTTTCCAAAGCAGCTTCATCTGAAATGCCACCTAGCCAAAATCCTTCCACTTGATTCGTTAACGATTCAAGTGATTCTGTAGGCAACTGATCTGCATTTTCAATGTAATAACCATCGAACTGAAATTGCTCTATCCAATCATTTAGTCGATCTGAAATATACTCCACTGCAGACTCATTATTGAAGTCAATCTCACCATCTGCTTGAATCCAATCCCGGCCTACCAAATCCGAAGTAGTACTCACTTGTTGTAATGGAACATGGACCAACACATCAATACCAGCTTCATGTAACTGGTCGACGAGTTGCTTTAGTTCCTCTTCACTTCCATATGTTTCTTGAAGTTGCTCAAATGACTTAACTTGTTGACCTAAATAATCCTCTGACTCAACGATTGGCGAAAGAATCACTTCTGTAACACCGATCGTTTTCAAATGATCGATATTTTTTTGAATCCCTTGATAATCACCGCCATAAAAGCCAGCTGTCGAGTCCCGATCAATTTTGTCTGTATCATTTTCAGTTGTTCCATTTTCAAAGCGATCGACTAATATATAATAGTAAAAATGGGATGAGTCCTCTTCTGCGGATAGTGGAGCTACCTGCAGTCCTGTGAATATCATAAATGAAATGAACGCCCCATAAATTAATCGTTTAACCATTTTCCTCACCACTTTTTATGTAAATTTCGTAGAAGTTCCATTCATAGCTTTGTTACTTTCAACCATGAGAAAAGCCTCATATAAGAGGCTTTTCAATCACATTATGGCAAAATCCCCATCGGTAAACGTCCAAATCCTAAAGCAATTGTCAAAATCAATGCAATGGCAAACTGAAGCCAGCCACCGAAAGTGGGTTTCCCTTTTTTGCCACGGATCAAGATCATTTCCATTGCTGCGATAATCCAAACACCACCGGCCGACTTAACCAAAGCTTCCGTAGTCTCTGACCATGGTGCACCGATATAAAATCGGAAAAACAATTCTAAACCTGTCAGCAAAATAAGAACATAGAATAGTCGAAGTACCATATGGGTAATCTTAGCGGCTTTTTCTTTACCTTCTTTACCCGTTAGTGCTAGTACAACAAAAAATAAAATAATTCCGACAGCCCATGTAGTAATGTGTAAATGGGTCATTTTCTATCGTCCTCCTCTCTAAACTATCCTATCATCTCTCATTATTCCATGTGATCATTTGATTGACAACTTTTAAACATTTTATACAGATATACTAATCAGCAGAATATTTCCTGTTTCATAGAAAAAACTGTACATAAGAATAAAATCACTTAACGCAAAATGGTTGTAAGGGTTTCCAGGGAATAGTTCACAGAGATAACTATTCACGTTATAATGAAAGTTGGAACAGAATACCGGTAACGGAGGAGATTTAATGGGTACAAAAACAGAACAAATTATTGAACAAACGGATCAATATGGTGCACGTAACTATAACCCTCTACCAATTGTTATCTCAAAAGGAGAAGGTATTTGGGTAGAAGACCCTGAAGGTAATCGATACTTGGACATGCTTAGTGCCTATTCTGCTGTTAACCAAGGTCATCGGCACCCAAAGATTATTCAAGCGTTGAAAGATCAAGCGGACCGAATCACACTCACTTCCCGTGCGTTTCATAACGATCAGTTAGGTCCATGGTATGAAAAAATCTGTAAGTTGACGAACAAAGATATGGCTTTACCGATGAACACAGGAGCAGAAGCCGTTGAAACAGCTGTCAAAGCAGCAAGACGTTGGGCTTACAACGTGAAAGGAGTTGCTGATAACCAAGCGGAAATCATCGTTTGTGAGGGGAACTTCCACGGTCGTACAATGTTAGCTATTTCTTTATCATCCGAAGAAGAATACCAGCGCGGCTATGGACCGTTGTTACCAGGAATTAAAGTAATTCCTTACGGAGATATCGACGCACTGAAAAATGCAATTACAGAAAATACAGCTGCGTTCTTATTTGAACCGATTCAAGGAGAAGCCGGAATTAATATTCCTGAAGAAGGTTATTTAAAAGAAGCTTATGACGTCTGTAAAGAAAACAATGTTCTTTATATGGCAGATGAGATCCAAGCAGGACTTGCAAGAAGCGGTAAGATGTTTGCTTGTGACTGGGAGAATGTCGAGCCAGATGTATTGATTTTAGGAAAAGCACTCGGCGGTGGAGTTTTCCCGATCTCATGTATCGTTGCCAATAAAGATATCTTAGGTGTTTTTAATCCGGGATCACACGGATCGACTTTCGGTGGAAACCCATTAGCTTCAGCAGTATCCATTGCTTCATTAGAAGTATTGGAGGAAGAAAAGTTAGCTGAACGCTCCTTAGAGCTTGGAAATTACATGCTGGAAAAACTTCGTGAAATCGACAATCCGAAAATCAAAGAAATTCGCGGACGTGGACTCTTTATTGGTGTTGAACTGACCGAATCTGCAAGACCTTACTGCGAAGCTTTGAAGGAAAAAGGATTACTCTGTAAAGAAACACATGATAATGTCATCCGGTTCGCCCCTCCATTGATCATCGAAAAAGAAGACTTGGATTGGGCAATTGACAAGATTAAAGAAGTACTATAACGAAAAAAATCAGTTAGTGAACATTATGTTCCTAACTGATTTTTTTAATCGATGACTTCGATATCGACCACTTTACTTTGTCCCCATGGAGAAAGTGCGACTTCAACATTAAACCTCGGGTATGAACTGTTAATCGCAAATTTTGATGTATCTGTTCGATAATGATCAATGCCAAATCGAACAATATGATTCTGTTCATGATCTTTGTATGAATATCGTGCTTTTATAATAACTTCATTTTTATCTGCATCCATTTTTTTATCGCTTGCAGCTTTCACTTGGTAATAACCTTGCTCACTCGGTGTCAACAATACATAGATAATTTGATTCGATTCTGGCTCACCTGACATGAACCAATTCTCTGGACGAATTTCTTCTGCTGTAAAGTTCAAGGTAATTTCATCTTCAAAAACGATATAATCATAAGGCTCTGCTTTCGTTTGCAAGGTGATTGTATCGCCTACTCGCTCGATCACATACCCAGACAACACCATACCGATCAAAAAGAGGACCTGAAAGCCAACAAGAATCATCAACAGCTTTTTACGAATCATTGCCCTCTCCCCCTTCTTCGATATACATTTTTTGTTGTCGATTCAGCAAGTAACCGATCGCAAGTAAAATAACTCCTGCAACTAAGAAGAATAATGATTGGCTTAAATAGCCCCATGCGACCTTTGTATATACAACGAATGTACTGATTAAAAAGGTAGCAGTTCCAAAGTTCATATGACGTTGATTTTTAAATTTGAACCCTTCCATCAAATGAGACACAGAGAAAATGAACAACGCGATTGACGCCACATAATCACTCACCTCAGGAATAACAAAGGTCGGTATAAAAATGACTAGCTGGACGATTGAGAATATTTCTTTTTTCATATATAAATATAAGATGATTAAGCTCATCAAAAATATATGAATGACAAAATAAACGACATTGATTTCTTCATAAAAATGAAGATCTGCACTGATCAATAACACGTGAAAAACGACAAACAAAAACATATAAACAGGCGCCAAAGAATGAAGTACCCTTCCGACGACTGTCGATTGGCTAAGTTTTCCGATAAAGTACAATGAAATTAAGAAAAACGTTACCCAAACAAGTGATAATTTCTCAGCTGATAAGCCGAGAATTTGGATGAAGAAAGCGATGCTATACACAATAGCCATCCACCGTATATTTCGGGCATATAAAATGAGACCATACGCTAATACAAATAAGACAAAAAGGATCCAACTAAATTCACGAAGGCCAAATAAATTAACCATTTGGCCGACAACAATGATTAGAACACCCGCTGCCCAAATCCACCGACTTGCATAACTCCAATAGAGCAGCAAAGCAACGAAACTCCAAACCAGGAAGGCAAAAATACTATTAAAGTGATAATGATACATCTCACCAATTAAGAAAATCGATAAGCCAAATAACAGTAAAGCGATTAAGTAACTGACTTCACCAATTAATCGCTTGCCATCCTCAATCCATCTCGTTCCCAAATAATAGAAGACGATCAGAAAACCTAGTAATAGCGTTGTTCGGATTAATGGATAAATATCTGTCCAATTGGACGCCAGAAAGGTCAATACAGCTAAACTAAATAAAATAAAAGCGAATGTGAAGAAAATCGATGTATTGTTCTTAGCTGGATAAAGGCTCAGAATAGCTTTTCGTTGTTGCGTGTCGATTATTTCTTCATCCACCCACCGTTTCGATTCTTTTTCTAACCATTGATTTTTCATCTTGCTGCCCCCCTTCTATTACTTTTTGAATCCCATCATCTTGCCATATGTCAACGAACGATAGATCCATTCAAATGGGCCTATTCGAAATCTTTTTAAGTAAAAATAGCTAACTACCAATTGGAACAAGTAAATGACTACTACGATCAACAATAAACTACTTAATGACTGTGTGCCGTACAGATTCATACCGACTCCGTAGAATAGCCAAAACCCAATAATACTTTGGAGCAAATAATTCGATAGCGATAGCCTGCCTACAGATGAAAACAACTTCACAAGAATAGAAGTCTTCTGCAACGAAGAAAGAAGCATGAGTAGTGCATAGAAATAGAAAATTGCTGCAGCGCTTCCTCCAATAGAATCTTGCATAAAATTCAACCAAGTCTTATTTTCAAACAAGTATGGTCCAGCTTTAAAAACGACAGCAATAACAAATGAAATTCCAATTATTCGCCAGATCATTTGCTTATACTTATTCACGTCTTCGAACAATCGGGTACGCCCGATTATGATTCCGAATAAAAACATCGGTAAAATAGTCATGACTGTAAGCAGTAGTTGAATCGGATCAACCATCAATAGCCAATCCGATAAATTTTGTTGAAAAATTTCACTATATGTACCTCGGTAAGCTTCGGTAGCTTTATTGATTTCACGCTCATAAACGACTAACATTTGCTCTCGAACTGAATAAGCAGCCAATGTGAACAATATAGTAGGAACAGCTAATAAACTTATTGCCCAAATCAATAACTTTTTAATTGAAACTTGCAGAAAGCGAATGGCAATCAATCCAACAATACTATACGAAAACAGAATGTCCCCATACCAAATAAAGATTCCATGCAAAAGTCCAATCCCCATTAAAATAAACATTCTCTTTATTAATATTCGATTCGCTTCCAAGGAATCTCTTTTTTCATACATGATCCATAAACCGATACCGAATAAGAGCGAGAATAATGGATAAAAGCTCGCTTGGAAAAAGAGGTCAATCACTGTCAGTATAAGATTGCTATCAACTATTTCTCCATTCGTTGCCATCGTTTCATAAAATGATTGCTTTCCCCCATACATGAAGTGAGGCGAATGAAATGAAAGTATATTTACGATTAAAATACCAAATAAAGAAAAACCTCGAATGGCATCAACTGCGATAATCCGATTCTTTGTAGGTGTGCTCATAACATCCATCCTTTATCATTCCTTATTCTATTGTATAGGAACAAGTATTAGATTTGAATATTAGTTAAAATTAACTTTTTTTAGAGTATTAAAAATACATTTTTTCCTCTATAAGGTACCGTCAATAAGTTTGTGTAAAAAAGTAGGGTGATCCGGTGGAGGGTTATTTCCCCTCCTCGCTTTCGGTCTGA
>NZ_VMHE01000090.1:0-252 GCF_007559425.1 Allobacillus salarius
AGCTAGTGAAGTGGTTGAATGGGCGTTATATATCGCTAAAAACAAAATAGCTATTGATGTACCTGGTTCTGGAATGGGAGCACAATGCTGGGATTTACCTAATTATTTACTCGATAAATATTGGGGATTTAGAACATGGGGAAATGCTGATGCTATGGCTCAGAAATCTAATTATAGAGGTAGAGATTTCAAGATAATTAGAAATACAAAAGACTTTGTACCACAACCAGGCGACTGGGGTGTTTGGACTGG
>NZ_VMHE01000090.1:262-661 GCF_007559425.1 Allobacillus salarius
GGGCAGGTCATGTGAACATTGTAGTAGGGCCATGCACAAAAGACTATTGGTATGGTGTGGATCAAAACTGGTATACAAATAATGCAACAGGAAGTCCGCCGTATAAAATCAAACACTCTTATCATGATGGACCAGGTGGAGGAGTTAAATATTTTGTTAGACCACCATATCATCCGGAGAAATCTACGCCGGCACCTAAACCAGAAGATGATAGTGATGATAACGAAAAAAATAATAAAAAAGTTCCAATTTGGAAAGATGTAACAACTATAAAGTACACTATTTCTAGCCAAGAGGTTAATTATCCAGAATATATTTATCACTTTATAGTAGAAGGTAATCGACGACTCGAAAAACCTAAAGGAATAATGATTAGAAACGCACAAACGATGAGCTCGG
>NZ_VMHE01000091.1 GCF_007559425.1 Allobacillus salarius
AATTAGTCAGCCATGGGGCGGAGAATGGGCGGAACTGGGCGGAGTTAGGGGCGGGATGGGCGGAGTTAGGGGCGGGACTATGGTTGCTGACTAATTGAGATGCATGCTTTGCATACTTCTGCCTGCTGGGGAGCCTGGGGACTTTCCACACCTGGTTGCTGACTAATTGAGATGCATGCTTTGCATACTTCTGCCTGCTGGGGAGCCTGGGGACTTTCCACACCCTAACTGACACACATTCCACAGCTGGTTCTTTCCGCCTCAGAAGGTACCTAACCAAGTTCCTCTTTCAGAGGTTATTTCAGGCCATGGTGCTGCGCAGATCCGCGTATGCGGTGTGAAATACCGCACAGATGCGTAAGGAGAAAATACCGCATCAGGAAATTGTAAGCGTTAATATTTTGTTAAAATTCGATTTTACCACATTTGTAGAGGTTTTACTTGCTTAAAAAAACCTCCCACATCTCCCCCTGAACCTGAAACATAAAATGAATGCAATTGTTGTTGTTAACTTGTTTATTGCAGCTTATAATGGTTACAAATAAAGCAATAGCATCACAAATTTCACAAATAAAGCATTTTTTTCACTGCATTCTAGTTGTGGTTTGTCCAAACTCATCAATGTATCTTATCATGTCTGCTCGAAGCG
>NZ_VMHE01000092.1 GCF_007559425.1 Allobacillus salarius
TTTTTAGTGAAAGCATCTAGTGTTGAATAATCATGATACAAACGATCTTGCAATGTCTTATGACCATAACCTGTATTATCAACGCGCGCGTCTTTTACTTCGTTGATACCGTCGCCGTTATGACCTAGTACCATGTTGCTAAATCGACCGTTTAAATATGTTAAAAAGTCAGAGACGCTACTTGTAACATTTAAATGTTCATACTTTATTTGTTCTCCATCATGTGCGAATCCCTCTTTATTTCTGTGGTATTCAAGAGAGAAATTAAAATCCGACAGCATGTCTGAAATAAGTTTAAAGTTATACTCATTTTCATCTACATATCTGTAGTCAAAGACTCTACTTAAATCTGTAATTAGTTTATTACTCATGTTTTCCTCCTTTACTATCCATAAAACTGATAATAATTTTTAATAAGCTCATACATAATAACTTCATGACCTCTTTCATTAGGATGTAATCCATCAGGCATGCTAGATTTTCTAAATGCTGGATTATATGGTTTGAAATAATCTGTGTGATAAGCATCATATACTGGTACATCCAATTCACTACAAGCCAATATCTGAGCATTGACATAATCCTCTAAAGTTAACCCTAG
>NZ_VMHE01000093.1 GCF_007559425.1 Allobacillus salarius
TAACTTACTTTGCGTGAAAAGACGCCTAAATCTTTTCGTTTCGATGCTTGCTTCTTATCTAGTTTTCAAGGTACATGTTTATCAGCTTAGATAGATAAATTTCCACCACATGTGGCAGAAATCTAGAGAATAAAGCTGTTATATGGTGGAGCCTAGCGGGATCGAACCGCTGACCTCCTGCGTGCAAAGCAGGCGCTCTCCCAGCTGAGCTAAGGCCCCTTAGATGGTGGGCCTGAGTGGACTTGAACCACCGACCTCACGCTTATCAGGCGTGCGCTCTTACCAACTGAGCTACAGGCCCATCCGAAGGCATTTCAATCCTTCAAAACTAAACAAAATAGCACTGACGTCGCTTGTGGAATCTGTTTCCGTCCTACTGACCTAACTATCCATACTCAGAATCTCTTATCGACATATAAATATGCTCGCTACGATTCCTGAATATTTAAGCGGCTCCAGTAAGTCGGCTCCACTCTTACATATCCTTAGAAAGGAGGTGATCCAGCCGCACCTTCCGATACGGCTACCTTGTTACGACTTCACCCCAATCATTGGCCC
>NZ_VMHE01000094.1 GCF_007559425.1 Allobacillus salarius
CATGTACCTTGAAAACTAGATAAGAAGCAAGCATCGAAACGAAAAGATTTAGGCGTCTTTTCACGCAAAGTAAGTTAAGTGAATAAGGGCGCACGGTGGATGCCTTGGCACTAGGAGTCGATGAAGGACGGGACTAACACCGATATGCCTCGGAGAGCTGTAAGTAAGCTTTGACCCGGGGATTTCCGAATGGGGAAACCCACTACCCGTAATGGGGTGGTATCCGTTACTGAATACATAGGTAACGGAAGACAACTCGGGGAACTGAAACATCTCAGTACCCGAAGGAAGAGAAAGCAAACGCGATTTCCTGAGTAGCGGCGAGCGAAACGGAATTAGCCCAAACCAAGACGCATGCGTCTTGGGGTTGTAGGACATTCCATATGGAGTTACCAAGAAGGTTGGTAGGTGAATTGATCTGGAAAGGTCAGCCACAGAGGGTAAAAGCCCTGTAACCGAAATCAACCTTCCTCCGGAATGGATCCTGAGTACGGCGGAACACGAGGAATTCCGTCGGAATCCGGGAGGACCATCTCCCAAGGCTAAATAC
>NZ_VMHE01000095.1:0-236 GCF_007559425.1 Allobacillus salarius
CGGGGTAATCTTGTCACTTATCCTTGATTTTCCCTTTAAGGGCGTTTATAATCCACCCTTTTGGATTTGTTTTTGTCCTTGATTTTCCTCTAAGTATGGCGAGTTCTGTCATGATGTCTGGAAGTTCCATTTGTGCTGTTACAAATAAATCCCGGTTGTTTTTGATTTCTTTATCGGAGAACTCCAAAGATGTTTTTAAGTAACTTATCACTTGCCTACCTAAATCCCATGAAAGC
>NZ_VMHE01000095.1:246-541 GCF_007559425.1 Allobacillus salarius
GCTCTTTTTTGTATAGCTCTGCATCACGATGCTCTGGCTTGAATATTGGATAGAAGTTGAAACTTACAATTTTTTTCCCCTCCTTGTTTGCGGACCATTCGAATGTATAAGGACTTAGTTCGTCCAGCTCATTTTTTGCAGGTTCAATTACTTTCCGGACAAAATCGTTTGTCTTTGCGTATTTATCTTGTACTTTAAACATTTCTTTGAGCTGTTCAAGTGGATAGATTAGTTTTGTTTTCTGACCGCTTAAAAGTTCGTAGAACCGCATAGAATATACACTCTTAAACTTCAT
>NZ_VMHE01000096.1 GCF_007559425.1 Allobacillus salarius
ATAGTATCGCAGGCGTTAGATATTTAAGAACTAAACCAATAGACAAGACTGACGAAGATGAAGTGTTTACAGTTGATTTATTTACTTCTCACGGTGTTTATAGATATCTTACCAGTAGAACAAATGGATTGAAGCTCACACCACGTGAAAACGGTTTTGAATCACACTCTTTCGAACGTATGCCTATTACAGAATTTAGCAACAACGAAAGAAGAAAAGGGGATTATGAGAAAGTAATCACTTTAATTGATTTGTATGATAATGCTGAATCAGATACTGCTAACTATATGAGTGATTTAAATGACGCTATGTTACTTATTAAAGGTAATTTAAATTTAGATCCCGTAGAAGTTAGAAAACAAAAGGAAGCTAACGTGTTGTTTTTAGAACCGACTGTTTATGCTGATAGCGAAGGTAGAGAAACAGAAGGTTCAGTTGACGGTGGTTATATTTATAAGCAATACGATGTACAAGGTACCGAAGCTTATAAAGACCGTTTGAACAGTGATATACACATGTTTACCAACA
>NZ_VMHE01000097.1 GCF_007559425.1 Allobacillus salarius
ACAAAAATAAAAAGGGCGTTAAGCCCTATTTTTATACCTCTCCTGGTGTAACCGATGATGAATCTACTTTAGGTTGTGGAATTGCGGTTAAATCTTCGCTAGTTAACGCATCTGCTTTTGTAGTGTCATGGAATCTGTATCCAGTCGCCTTAAGTTTCTTTGTTACAGCCTCAGGCAATGTTGCAAATCCACGTTGGAAACGACCATTCACTCCATATTCATATTCATATTCATCAATACCGTTAGCTTCTGCTTTTAATTCAAATTTATTGTGGAAACCTTGGAAATATTTCGCTTTAAATTTAGTAGCATCTCCATTTTTGCCTGGTATTCTACTTTCAACTTCCCAAGCTTCATACAATACGCGATCTACAACTGCATCTTCAATTTCATCTGCAAAATCGTCACCATAAAACATTTTAGCAGTACCAGACATTGTTGACTCAACAGAACCACCAGTGTTATAAGAACCGTCCATTGTATCCTCTGTATCTGTATCAGCTTCATGTGATAAGCCGTATTCAG
>NZ_VMHE01000098.1 GCF_007559425.1 Allobacillus salarius
AAAGAGTTGGACTATGTTCGTCCCGAACTTAGTCATTTGAATGAAAGCTGGGTTGGAGATAGCATCTCCCATCGGCTGGAAAGTGCGAAACAAAGATATCTCGATACGGTTGGGCAGAAGATGCAGGCTAAAGCCGCACCCATACGAGAGGGAGTAATAGTAATCAAACAAGAAACCACCATGCAGGAACTCCAGCAGTTTGCCACGGTCTGCAAAGAACGTTTCGGTATCGAAGCATTTCAAATCCATATACACAAGGACGAAGGATACATGAACGCAAAGCAATGGACACCTAACCTTCATGCCCATGTAGTTTTCGATTGGACGCAGCCGAATGGGAAAAGTGTGCGTTTATCGCGTGATGACATGGCAGAACTCCAAACCATAGCATCTGAAACACTGGGCATGGAACGTGGCGTTTCTTCTGACCGCAAACACTTATCGGCTATGCAGTACAAGACCGAATGTGCGAAAGAACAGCTTCAGGAACTATCAAACGATATATCCAGTGCATTAGACA